>NZ_JAVWDJ010000012.1:70924-107849 GCF_036642255.1 Clostridium sp.
CTTTTGCTTTTAGTGGTTCAATTAACTATAAAATCGGATTAATGGTGGCTGTGTTCATGATAATTGGAGCAAGAGCTGGTACAAAGTTGGCTATAAATAAGGGTGCTAAAATTATAAAACCTATATTTGTAACCATGTCTCTCGCAGTAGCCTTAAAAATGTTATTGAGTATTTTTTAGTGTGATTTCAGATACAAAAAAGCTCCTCTCTTTTTAAGAGAGGAGCTTTTTTCTAAAGTAAATTAAATGGAATGTCTATATTCTCATGTAATTGCTGTAATAAAAACCTAATTCATTATTTAAATGAAAAAAAGAGCATCCACTTAAAACGGTAAATGCTCTTTTTTTCATGAGATAATGATTGCTATAAAACTTTTTTTAGTTCTTCAAACCTATATTCTTTTATAAGCTTATTTTTAGCTTCGTCTATCACAATAAGTTTAACTTTATCTTCTTCTACCTTTAAAACTTTGCCCTTTTGCTTTGTACCAATGACATTAACTGGAGAACCTTGAACTATTTCTTTTAAATAGTTTCCATTGCAATAGCAGCACTTTTCATTGTCACTCATTATTCTTTTGCAATCTACACAATAATAAATTTTATTCATATTAACATCGCCCCCTAAATAAATGAATTATATGAATCCTAAGTCCTTATAATTTTATTCAGGGACAACTAGTTTTTTCTTTTATTTGATATTGTTTACACTTTGTTAACATTTGCTTTTATAATAGCATTATGGAAGTTTAAGTCTGTAGCTTCTATACCCTTCATCTACTCAGCTTAGGAAAGTTGCTTTTGTGGTAACCTAAATATGTTTCAAAAGTTGTTAGTCTAGATCAACTTGCTGCGACTTTAATGAGTTACCTTACCTGAATCTCTTAACTCTATCAATTCCTCTGGATATGGCGAAAAAAAGCTTTGATTTAATAACCGGTGTTCATTGAACCTAACTACATAGGACTTAATAACATATAGTGGCACACTGAAAGTCAAGTTACCATTTCTATATTTATCAATAGTATCCAAAATGAAGATTTTTTCACTATGGGAAAGCTTATCACTAAAATATCCCATAGCCTTCATAAGTACATTTATGTTAGAGGTATATCTAGGAGCTCTAGAAAGCAATTGATGAAGCCCTTCGCCATAAAGCTTTAACACTTCATCATCATTTTTTTTGTCATTGTTCCCAAGGATATTTCCTAAATATTTTAAATATTTTTGGCTATATGCCATAAATAATAATTTATTTCTATTGTGAAAATCCATGAGATTTTTCAAAGATTTTTCACTTTTTAAATTCCTAAATTCTGATAAAATATATATTTTTGTTAAAAAATGCTCTCTAATTTTGAAATCCTTAAGTCTACCTTCATCTTCCATGGCTAGATGAGGTAGCTTTTCTTGTGCTGCTACAGCAAAAAAGCCTTTTCCCTTGTTTGAGCTCCTTCCCTTTTCGCCGCTTGGATAAATCTTAACATCCTTCATTCCACAGGAAGGAGATCTGCTTTTTAAAATGAATCCATCTATTTCTTCTAATGAAGACAAAAAATCTGAAGAAAATTCATACATAGCTTTTGATACATCTAGTCCCGTTTTAGGTTGAATAAGAGCTACTCCTTCTTTATTTTGTATAATTCTAATAGGATCTCTTGGAGTTTTAAGCCCTATAGCAGTTTCAGGACACACAGAAATAAAATCTACATATTTATCTAACTTCTTAATAAACTCATCATTTTGTATACCACCATTATATCTGCATGGCTCAAAACCTAAGCATTTGCTAATAACTATTTTTGGTCTCACACTACCCTTTTCCATATGTATTTTCCTCCTGATAATAAGGTAATTCTATTGTTTGTACTAATTTTATGGTTTATACTATAGAAAATACTTATAAGTAGAGGAGTTCACAATGTATAATATTTTATTTTTTATTATAATCATTGTAATAGGTTTTTATATTTCTAAAAATAACTATAAAACTAGAGCTAGCACCATTAATAAAAATTTACTAGAATTTGGTCACGAAATTATTAGAATCTATTATAGTTTGAATGAGTCACAGCATAGCATCTTTAAAGAGTGTCTAACTTCAAAAGAAACTATAGTGTTAAATAACTTATTAAATAATAGTTATGAAAATAATGCCAATATAAATAATCTTCAAGGCTCCATGCTCGTTATGGAAGAAATAATGAAAAAATTAAAAAGCATAACTAATTAAATTTTCCATTTAATTAGTAAAAAGGTATAGGTCTAAACACCTTGATCCTGTTATTTCAAAACAACTGCTATTATTAATGGAAAGTAAAAGGTCTGTGTTACAATGGAAACTATTCATTGCAACACAGACCTTTTCCGTTATTTAATTAAACTTCAAGTAATCTTCTAAAACATTATATCTAAATACTTTATCTTTAGAGTACTCGGCACCATTAAAACTTTTGTATACAGTATTAATTTAGAGATATTCTATTTATTATTCATTATCTTCTAGCTGCTTTACCAGTTACTTGGTCAATTTTTATCTTTACCACCTTAGTTAACTTCTGGTCATTCTTAATATATTGCAATCCGCTTTCCATAAAGTCAGGAGAATATTTTTCTAATAGAATCTTTAATCCCTCTATTTTTTCCTCACCTTCAATTAAGGATGCAGAACCAAATACTACAACACTTTCAAAGTTAGTGCTAAAGTCACTTGGCAATAATTTCGTGGTACCAACTACAGTAAAGCAAACCTTATTATTAAATAGTATGTTATTTATTTTATGTCCTTCTGTAGCCCCGTGAAAATAAAGGTTTCCATCTTTATATCCATAGCTTAATGGAACACCGTAAGCATATCCATTTTCACCTACAGTAGATAAAATTCCATATTCACCCTTTTGCAATAGTTCTAGTGCTTCTTTTTCGTCAGTAGCCTTATCTCTTCTCCTCATACTTTTAAACATTTTTATTTCCCTCCTATTTATAAATGTAAAAAAATTCATTGTTTATCAGATTGAATTTTATTTAATGTTTATTAAATTTAATTAAATTCTCACTGTTTAATTGCAAAAAACATTAATCCTTGTATTCAAACAATATAAATATATTCTTATTTTTATTGTTATTTATGTATTTAAATTGCTTGAAATTCACATTATATAATTGTTAATTTTTATAATTACTTTTTAATATATTTACAATTATATAATATTTAACAAAAATAATATATGATTTTCTACACATACTAAGGTTAATTGAATTTTTTAGTGAGGTGTCAGCCATGGAATACAATTCTTTGTTCCAATCAATTTATAAACGTTGTTCTGTAAGAAAGTATCAAAGTGAACCTTTAGCACATGGGTTACTTAAACAGGTAGAGGAACTTACCCACTCTATGCCTAGACTTGATTCCTCAATTTCAATGAAAGTCCACCTTATAGAAAATGGAGCTAAACTTCATAATATCTCAAGAGGCATTATAGGAAGTTATGGGAAATTTAATGCACCTCATTACTTTATAGTTAGCTCTGAGGAAAAACCTTGGTATATGGAAAATGTAGGTTTTTCCTTAGAATATTTAGTTTTAAAACTTACCACTTTAAACTTGGGTACTTGTTGGATAGGCGGCTTTGTTAAAAAAAGTTTATTAAACGATATTATAGAAATGCCTGAAAATCATGTACCTATAATAGTTATTGCTTTTGGTTATCCTTTAAATCCTGATAAACTTACTAATAGAAATTTAAGGTTGAATTTATTAGATGAAATTGAGGCTATACCGGATAAATACTCTGATCCTACTGAGAAGTTGGTGGCAGCAACTAAACGTAAAGAAATTGATGAAATAGTTTGTGGGGATTTAGATGAAGTATGGCTGAGCATAATGGATGCAGTAAGGCATGCACCCTCTGCGATAAATAGTCAACCTTGGAGATTTCATAAAATAAATAACGAAATACACATTTATGGCATAAAGAGAACAAAAGTAGCTCAAACTTTAGAATATATTAATAAAATTGATCTTGGCATCGCTCTTTGTCATTTAGTAGCTGCAGCTCAATTAAAAGGAAAAAAATTAGAGTTGAAAGCTATGGAGAATATGGATAAAAAAGGGCTAAATTATTTTATTTCTGTTATTGAACATAAAAATTAGAAAAAAAGGCAAACTATTTCTATAGTTTAGCTATGTTTAAGAAGGACATTGTACCTTTTTCCCAATTTAAAGGTATCCTTCTTCAGAATGTGCTTTTGGTATGTATAGTTTATTTCTATAACAAATTACCCAAAATAAACTTATTCAATATTAAATTTAGATAAGGAGTGGTATTATGAAATTATGTAAGGTATTATCAACTTCTCTCTCTATAGTTGGTGCTGTTGTGATTATGGATAGGCTTGCAGATCTTGTTTCTACAGCGCACAGAAAGCAAATTAGCAAATGTTTAAGTAATCTAGATATAAATGCTAGTGGAATTTCAAGTGATATTGATGATGACTGTTGTTGTAGCGGTACAGTTGAAATTAAAAAACCTAGGGAAAGTAAATATAGTCTTCACAAGATTTTTCCTGATATAAAGAAATATATGAATCCTTATGCATCAAATGAAAAAGAAAACTTTACTTTCCAGTACAGTATTAAAGTAAAGCCTTTTGAAGAATCAATGTACAATGAAATGAACAGTTACGCATCAACTATGGAGCATGGTGAAAAGGATACAACCAAAGTTAATATTGATGATGAATTATCAGATGAGAGTATAAATGAAGATATAATAGGTGATGCATCCTTAGGCACTATATAAAATAATTTTATTGCACTAAAAACATTTCCCCATTTTCTAGAAGTAGTATAAATAAAATTAACATATAATAAGTATCAAAAATGTCCATCTAAATACTATATAAAAAGGCATCTAATAAAGCCAAACTGCTTGTTAGATGCCTTTTTATTATGTACCAAAATGTTGCAAACCAAAACAAGGATTTTATTAAAGGTTGTTGAATAAAAGAGGTATGAACCTAGTAAAATTAACAAAAGGAGCTGATATAAAGTGACAATAAATTATGGTCATAGAGGAGCCAGTGGATATTTACCTGAAAATACTATGGTTGCTTTCGAAAAAGCTGTAGAAATGGGTGCTACTGGAATAGAAACCGATGTACAAATGACAAAGGATGGCATATTAGTTTTAATTCATGATGAGAATGTTAATAGGACAACGCATGATGTGGGGCTTGTTAAGGACTTTACCTATAAGGAATTAAAAAAACTTAATGCTTCAAACTATATGAAAAACTATTCTAATAGAACTGAAATTCCTACCGTAGAAGAATTTATTACCTTTGCAAAAGAAAAAAATATAACCGTTAATTTTGAAATCAAAAGTGGTGTTATTCTTTATCCACAAATAGAAGAAAAACTTATTAATTTAATATATAAAGAAGACTTTGAAAAACAGGTTATTCTTTCGAACTTTAATCACTATTCTATTGTAAAGTGTAAAGAAATCTCTAAAGAAATAAGAACAGGAATTTTATATATGGAAGCCCTTTATAGGCCTGAGGAATACTGCAAACAAGTAGGTGCTGATGGTCTTCATCCATACTATTACGCTGTTAATAAAGATATACTCGAAAGTGCTCATAAAGAGGGTCTTATGGTAAACCCTTTTACTGTTAATGATGAAAATACCATGAAAGTGCTATTATCCATAGGGGTTGATGGAATTATTACTAACTATCCTGATAAATTAAATAAAATCATGGAGGATTTTTATGGAAAAGCTTAATTACAAGAAAACTTTTCTTTTGGGTTTTGGTTTTTTTGCCATTGCCATAACTTGGTCTGTTTACAATGCCTTTATGCCCATTCTACTAGGTAAGTACATTGTGAGTTCAGCTCTAATAGGTTTCATTATGACAGTAGATAACTATTTAGCCCTTTTTATTCAGCCTGCCGTAGGAATTTTTAGTGATAGAATAGACACGAAGTTTGGAAAGCGTATGCCTTTTTTAATGGTTGGTATGCCTTTGGCTATAGTTTTTACATTCTTAATAAGCAAACACACAAGTCTTGCAACTTTGATTTTATTTTTATTACTTATGAATCTATCTATGAGCCTATTTAGATCACCTGTAATCGCTTTAATGCCCGATTTAACCCATGAGAAAAACAGAAGTAAGGCTAATAGCATAATTAATTTTATGGGAGGTATCGGTTCTCTTATTGCATTCTTCATTGGTTCTATCCTTTGGGGTTTTAGCAGTTCCTATCCCTTTTATTTAGCTTCCTTTTTGATGCTAGTTTCTTTTGTTATTTTATTTATCTTTATAAAGGAAAAAAGAGATGTGCTTCAATACAAAACATCTGAGGAAAAAATACACATTTTTAAAGGACTTTCTAATGGACTAAAAAACAAAAATACAAGACTCTTACTTTTTGCAGTTTGCTCTTGGTTTATTGGATATAATGGCATAGAAACTTTCTTTACCCGTTATGGTGAAAAGTTCTTAGGTGTTCTGCCAAATGTAGCCTCAATGTCCTTTAGTTTTATGTCACTTAGCTTTTTAGCCTTTGCAATTCCTGCTGGAATCGTGGGCACAAAAATTGGGAAGAAGAAAGCCATTACCCTTGGTATATCTGGATTAATTTTAGTATTCTTAGTGCTAGCTAATCTAAGATCTATTTTGTTTATTAGAATTGCCTTCTTATTTGCAGGGTTCTTCTGGGCTATGATTAATATAAATTCCTATCCTTTTGTTGCAGAAATGGCCCCAGCAGGTTATATTGGCACCTATACAGGACTTTATTATTTATTTTCATCTATAGCTGCAATTATTTCGCCTCCACTTTTAGGGGCAATTATGGATACTATAGGTTACAAATTTATGTTCTATTATGGCAGTGTATTTTTTATTCTAGCCTTCTTTTTCATAAATATGGTGAAAAGTGAAAAGCAAAACCATGTTAATACTTTAAATAGTTAGGATAAATTTTGAATAAAACTTTAAGTGCTTCAGGTTAATTAGGTATTTCATATCTGAAAATAAAAATCACTATAGAACTTTGATTCCATAGTGATTTTTAAATTTATTTAATTGATTTTATTATCGTATATTAATTCCCTGTTCTTTAAAGGTAATTAAATAGAGAAAAAGATGCTCTTAGATAAATCTATTTAAGCTTGAAGTAGTGTTTACAGCATATCTAAAAACTATTCTCTTTTCTGTTTTTGGTGCTACATTCACTAAAAACTCAATATTGTTAGCATCTTTTTTAATAAACCTGTCTGTAGAACTCAACATTCTCCAGTCGCCACCAATGTAATGAATAGCCTTTACAACAGCATTCTCATTTCCTGTATTTTTTATTAATATTTCATATTCATATTCTTCGTAGTCAGTAAACCTCTTATAATCTACCTGCTTCTTCTCAAATACAATATTGAAAGGCCTCCCTAGCTCCAATTTAACTAATTCTTCTTCAGGAGTTGACTCTAACAAATCTTCTCCGATAAACTCTAAAGACCCCTCTCCTCTTACTCTGTCATAAACCTTGGCAATACCACTTGGAAGGGGCATTCCTAGATTATTTTCCTTGGAGTTTTTAAACTCTATCACTGTAACTAATTCATCACTACCGTAGGGATTAGTGTAATATTTAATGTACCTAACACTTCTACTAGAAAATAATCTAATCTGCTTTGAAGTTTCATTATTTAAATCAGTGGGAGTATCATGATTGTAAATATAATAATCACCAAGGCTCGCTGGAGCAATATCTGCTTGAACAGCTGATGATTTTAATGCCATAGCGCCTTTAGCTTCATAAGGTATAATTGGGCCATTTCTAACTCTTTTTATATCTCCTGCTACTAAGCTTAAATTAGTATTTTTAAAATCTATCCCAGTATTATTAGTTACCTTTCCCCAACATTTTAAATCTAAGTATTGTTCACTATGAAGTTCAACTGTATAATTTGCACTCCAATTTAATGCTCCTGTGATATATGAGAGTGAAAATTTTCTACACGCAGTAGGAAGGATTTTTAAAATTAATGTTGATCTTAAAACAAAACCTTCTGGTAAACAAGGTAGTATTATCTCTCCTTTTGGACTAACGTAAACTTCATGAGTTTTTATGTCTTTTATTATATAACCGCCATAATTAGATAAGAGTATTCCACGAAATTTTTTATTGCTATCTGGATCATAAAATACTACTTCTTTGCCAAGGAATTTCTCAAGTAACTTCCCCGGTTCTAAAGTGTCAAAATCATAATTTATCTCATATGGCTCGATATTTTCTGTTATGATTGAATCAACTTCTATAACCCTCGATACATCCAAATAATAAATTACTCTTTCTCCACTACACAAATTTAATTGTCTTTCTTCTCTTACCACCCCAAAGGTATTGTATACCACCACCGATTGGTTTATAATATCTTTTTTGCTTGAAACATAAGCCATTTTATTACCTCTACCTAAAAATACTTTCATATTAATATACGAAATTTCTTTAATTTTGTACTTACTTTATAATGATAAATTTGTTTTAATACTTTATTTATAGAAATATTAAATTCTTTAGCTATAATTTCTTCGTATATTTCATGCTAGATGATTAGCTTTTAAGTACAGCTACGTTTCCCTTGAGTTTTTTTAATTGTAGTTTTAAAAAGAGTTACTTTATTTAAAGAAAAAAGCATATATTTACACACCATTTAAAAAGGCAGTTAGCTATATGTGATTTAGACGTTGAATATAGACCCTTGTTATACTATGCCTTACAACGACTTTCTGTAATGAAAATTTTAATTTTCCATTCATAAAAAACACCGTATAAGTAACATTTTTAATACTTATACGGTGATATAAACTTAAATTAAATTTCTCTTTCTAACATATCTATTAGCTCATCAAATCTTCTTATAGTATCCTCCAATGGCTTTGGTGTAGTCATATCTACCCCTGCATTTTTTAGAATGTTTATTGGATAATCGCTTCCACCAGCTTTTAAGAATCCTTTATATCTTTCTACATCTTCCTCTGTACCATTTAAAATTATTTGAGAGAAAGAGTTTGCAGCTGCAAAACCTGTTACATACTGATAAACATAAAAATCTCTGTAGAAATGTGGAATTCGTGACCATTCCATGTCAATTCCCTTATCTACAATCATGGACTTTCCAAAATATTTTTCATTTAACTCATGATATATCTTGCAAAGTTCTTCACTGGATAAGGATTCACCTTTTTCCATCTTTTCATGAGTTATAAGTTCAAACTCTGCAAACATGGTTTGTCTAAACACTGTAGTTCTAATTCCTTCAAGTTGCTGATTAATTAAGAATAATCTTCTATCCTTGTCTTTTTCATTCTTTATTAGATAGTCCATTAATAAACACTCATTAGTGGTTGATGCTACTTCTGCACAGAAAAGTACATAATCAGCATAGATATAAGGTTGGTACTTTCTTGAATAATAAGAATGAATACTATGCCCCATTTCATGAGCGAGGGTTGAAACGTCATTGATTTGATTCTTATAGTTTAAAAGTACGTAAGGCATGGAATTATAGCTTCCACTTGAGTATGCCCCTCCACGTTTTCCTTTGTTTTCATATACATCTATCCAGCCTTCTTCAATACCTTCTCTAAAAATCTTTAGATACTCCTTACCAAGAGGGTTTAATGCCTCTTCACATAGCTTTACTCCTTCTTCATACTCTACATTAAATTCTGCTGCATCTATCAAAGACACATATAAATCATACATATGAATTTCTTCAAGCCCAAGCAATCTTTTCTTTAAGTCTACATATCTATGTAGAGAACTTAAATTATTATTAATGGTATTTACTACATTGTGATAAACCTCTACTGGTATCTTATCTGGTTTTAATGAGCTCTCCACTGCAGAATTATATTTTCTTGTTTTAGACTTAAAAATGAAATTTTTATGTGAAGCAGTGTAGGAGGTTGCCACTGTATTTTTAAACTTTTCGTAGGTTCCAAATAGAGCTTCAAAAGCTGCTTTTCTAACTTCTCCATTTTTACTTCTAATAAACACTGCATAATTACCCTCAGTGAGCTCTACCTCATTTCCTTCTTCATCCTTAATAACAGGGAAGGTCAGATCTGCATTAGTTAACATATTAAACATATTTCTTGGAGCACTTAAGCAATCACTAACAGAGGCAAGAATTTTTTCTTCTGCTTCTGATAAAACATGAGGTTTTTTCTCCATAATTTGCTCAAGGAAAAATTCATAAAGCTTAAGTCCTTGTTCTTCTGAAATAAGTTTTTTAATTTCAGCTGTATCCATTTTTAAAATCTCTGGTAAAAAGAAAGAAGTTATAGCACTAAATTCAGCTCCATAAGTAGAAATTTTATCTTGCATAACCTGATATTTTGAATTTGCCGTATCTTCATCACTTCTTAGGTGAGCATAAACAGCTAAATCTTCAAATAAATTAGAAGCTTCTATATATTTATTTAAATATTCTAAAAGTGAGTTACTTATATTTAATTGGCCTTTATATTCATCTAACATTGGTACAAGTCCTTGAAGTTTTTTAAAGTCTTCCTCCCAAAGTTCATCACTAGAATACATCTTTGCAACATTCCATTTATATTTATTTGGAACTTCTCCCCTAGTTCTTAATCTTTTAACTTCACTCATGATAGCCTCCTTAATATTTGTAAATTTAGATATATTTTACCATATTAATGAATTAGATGCATTTATTTCTATATAATTTCTGTTATAATATAGGAGAGATTTATATTAAAATCATTTTCTCATGAATTTTACTCTCCATTGTTTTAGAAAATGAATATATTCAAACATTAATTCATTTTCTAAAAAATACACTTTGGTAGCGCTTTAGAATTCCTAACAGAAGTACTCAATAAATTCGAAGTCGTTCATTATATGAAATATAAAATGAATTTCTAAACTCTATTTAAGAGTATATGCAAATAAACTTAATTTTATAAATTTTAAGGAGGATAAAAAATGCAATATAGAAAATTTGGTCAATGTGATTTTACAGTTTCAACCTTAGGCTTCGGCTCTATGAGATTCCCTGTTATAGATAATGATTCATCAAAAATAAATGAGGAAGAAGCTATTTCAATGATTAGGCATGCAGTGGATAATGGGGTTAATTATATAGATACTGCTTACCCATATCACAGTGGTAATTCTGAGATCTTGGTAGGAAAAGCTTTACAAGATGGTTACCGAAAAAAAGTAAGACTTGCTACAAAATCTCCTGTTTGGCTTATTAAAGAATATGCTGATTTTGAAAAATATTTAAATGAACAACTAACAAAACTTCAAACCAATTACATAGATTTTTATTTGTTACATGCACTAAATAAAGAACGTTTCGAAAGTTTAAAAAACAATAATGTTTTTAAATTTTTAGATGAAGCAATTGTTAGTGGAAAAATTAAATATGCAGGATTTTCATTTCATGATGAAGAAGATGTTTTCTATGAAATAGCAAATAGTTATCCTTGGACCTTCTGTCAAATTCAACTAAATTATATGGATGTAGAATATCAAGCAGGATTAAGAGGACTTAAATACGCAGCGGAAAAAGGTATGGCTGTTGTTATCATGGAACCCCTTAAAGGTGGAAAGCTAGCTGGAACTCCTCCTACAGAAGTCAAGGAGCTATTTGAAGGTTATGATAGCAATCGAACCCCTGCACATTGGGCTCTAAAATGGTTATACAATTTCCCTGAAGTTACCACAGTACTTAGTGGAATGTCCACCATGGAGCAATTGAAAGAAAATCTTATAATAGCATCTCAGTGCACTGAAAACTCAATGAATAATGAAGAATTGGAAATTATGAATAAAGCTAAAAACGCTTATTTAACATTAACTAAGGTTAATTGTACTGGCTGTAACTACTGCCAACCTTGTCCATTTGAAGTTGATATTCCGAGAAACTTTGAGATATATAATGAAGGGCATATCTTTAACACCTTAGAAAATTCCACCCATGTATATAATAACCTAATGCCTAAAAATAAAACTGCAGCAAATTGTGTTGAGTGTGGAAAGTGCGAAGATGAATGTCCGCAGAACTTGCCTATAAGAAAGCTTTTAAAGGATGTTCACAACTCCCTTAGTAAAAAATAGCATATTTTATACATGTAAGAACCTAGAGTTAACCTTTAACTAACCCTAGGTTCTTTATTTTACCTTACATTTCTTTTTCTAGAATCTATCATGTTTCTTTTTCTTTTTGCTGTCAGAATGATAATTAGGATGATATAAATAGTTTTGATTTTCTTCATGATACTTGTGATTATCATGATATTTCTCGTGCTTGTCGTGTTTATCATGTTTTCCATGGTGACCATATTCTTTATAATCATGATCATAAGGACTTATTTCATATTCTTTTGTATCATACTTGCAGCCAAAACATTCTTTTTGAATCTTTTTGCTCTTTTTATGCTTCTTACATTTTTTACACTTCTTATGTCTATTATCAAATTGATTTTCTGCTTGGCGACGATATTGGATTTCTTCTATATAATTCTCACTTATCTCATTTGAGCTAAATTTACCATCTCTATCTTCCTTCTCATAATCAAAATTATCCTCTAAATCTTGATTTAGTTCAGGTACTGGTGCATTTACCTTCTCATCCATGTAGTAATCCAAGTTTATAGAACTTGATTCTTCTTTCTTATCTTCATCATTACTAAATAAATTTTCATCTAAATCTTTATTATTTCTATACTTCCAGTTCTCTTCATAGTTATAATCTTCAAAGGTTAAATCAAAATCCTCAAAGCTTAGATCATAATCTCCAAAGCTTGGTGTACTGCTTATATTATTGTCATAGTATTGATATTTAAAGTTATTTCTATTTGGATCACTATTGGTTTCACTGTTGTATTCATTACTATAGAAATCTAAATCATATGCATCATCATCAAAATCATAGGAGTTTTGATGATATCTAGAAGGATACTTTTCTTCTATCTCAAAGTCTTTAAAGCCATCAAAATCTTCAAAGTAATCATCTTCGAATTCCTCTTCTAAGTAATATTTAAATACAGGTCTACCATTAAAGCTTTTAAAGTTATTTTCAACATTCCTATACTCAATGTTATTATTTACATCAAAATCATCATTCTGTGAAACTAATTCATCCTCATTAAGGTCAAAGAAATCAATAAAATCGGAGTCCTCAATATCAAAATTGTGGAACTGTAGTTCTTCTTCCCTAGCATTATATTCAGTAGAATAGGATTTTTTAATAAATTTATCATCTAAATAATCTACTGGGTCCTTATATTCACTTGTTGAAATTGGTTTGATGGATGTTGATTTTCTAACAGTATTATCTTTCTTTACATTATTATTCATCATACTATCTTCTCCAAAATCATTTTTTATATCAGTGTTTCTAAAAGTAACCTGTGCAACAGCTCTTCTTGGGGAAAAATCTCCATCAAGATCAAAGGCTTCAATAGTCATTTCGTACCTTTCGTTAGGTCTAGGAGTTTTTGCAAACTTAAAAGTATAGGAAGTAGCAGTTTTAGGTAGCGTTGTAACATAATTAGAATTTATGAAAATATTGTAACCATTTAAGTCCTCATCTCTATTTGCATTCCAAGTTAAGTAAATTTGATCCCCTGAAGGTACCCCTCTGAAGTTAGTAACAATTGCTGGTGGTTTTAACCAATCTATACTTGTTGGCCCATAGTTTAGATCTACTGGTGGGTTAACCCCTGGGAATGTTCCACTTTCAGTATATTGCCATAATCTCCATCTAGTCCATCCACCTGCGTCTGGTGGGAATGGTGGGTTACTTGGAATTTCTTTATACATTGCAATCCAAAGTGGCATGTTTGCAAGAATATATCCTTTTGTTGAGTGACGGAAGTTATTGTATAATTCAATGAAAAATATTCCAGTATAAATCATAAGTCTTCTTCTTGTTCTGCGTTCGAATCTCTTTCTAAATCTATCTGTCCAATCTAATAGAGTATCAGTAGAAATGGATTTATCTTGTGGTGTTTCTATGTCAACTACTGGGAATAAATCTCCATAATTCCCTGGCCCATAGGCCTCTTGAAGAACTCTAATAAACTCATCACATTGAACATCCGCAGTTGTTAAATCTGCAGAAGGAACGGCATAATGATATGCTCCTGTAAGTACTCCTACTTCTCTAAATCCTCTTACATATTCGTAGAACATGGTATCTACTCTGAATCTTCCTGTACCTGAACTAGATCCACGTAAGTAACAGTAATTTGTCCTAGATGCTACTAAGGCATAATTAACCTGCCCTCTAAACTGATTTACGTCTGGGCCTATTATATTAGCAAAAGTCGCGTTTTGCATATTATCCTCCAATATAGCAGTATTTCACTTAATATAATATTGTTGCTTAAGTTAATTTGTTACACAATTATGGTGACTTTTATACTTTTTCAAAAATAATCTTTCAATTCTTCAATAATTTCTACTAAATAATGTATTTTCATATTTACCCACTGATGTATGTGGGGTACTAGTACTTGTAAACCACGGCCAAATTTATATAAAACAAAAAATACGAAGAATTTTTTAACTACTCTTCGTACTCATCTTATATTATTTATCCTTCAATTATGTTGCTTGAAGACTTCTTTATATTCTTTTTACTCTTAAAGTACAAAACAATAAAATTAGTTATTGGCAATAGTATGCAATAAAAAGAAAATAGAATTGCCTTAGGTCCAATTTGAAGATTTGTCAATGGAACTAATACTGCAACATTCCAAGGAATAAGTGGTGCAATAACTATAGCTGTATTCTCTAAATCCATAGCTAATTTGTATTTATCTACATTGTTATCATTATAGATATTTTTCATAGTTATGTTTGTAAGCATCACAGCTAATACTTGAGTACATCCAACCATTGAGCTGACTATGCTGGTTAAGGTAGTAGCTAAAAATAATACATCTCTTCTTTTTATTTTCTTCAATGGCTCTTCAATAAACTTTAACATATTAGCACCTTCAAAAATTCCTGTAAGTGCAGAGGACATAAATACTATTAAGGAAAGCTTCAGCATAGATAATATACCACCACCCCTGATAATACTAAATAGTGGATTATTTTCTGGCAACTCAAATCCTATGATTAAGGTTTTGATAATATTGCCTATGCTATAATCCTGTACAAAAAAAGCAATAACTGAGGCAGTGATCATGCTTATTAGCATTGAAGTTTTAACCGTCACTTTAAAAATTGATAATACCATAATAATTATAGCTGGAATGAGTACTATGATATCTATTTTAAAATAATATGTAATTTCCTTTATTATATTTGAATTGCTGTAATCTAATGGTTGTTTCAAGGATAATAAAGTGTATATTAGACTTGCTACTATAAATGGAATCACTGATGAAACTATCATATTCTTAATATTCTTGTATATTTCTGTATCAGTAATATTTGCAACTAAATTTGCACTTGAGGACATTGGAGAACATCTATCTCCAAAATATGCACCTGATAATATAGCACCAGCTATTACAAATAAATCTCCCCCTCCAGCTCTTGCCATCACCATTAAGGATATCCCTACAGTTCCAATAGTTCCAAAGGAAGTTCCAATTAACATTGATACAAGTGATGAAAGTATAAAGGCACTGATTACAAAATAGCTGGAATTAATTAAATTTACACCATAATACACAATAGCTGGTACCGTTCCTGAAGCCATCCATGAGGAAATTATTGCTCCAATAAGAATAAAAATTTGAAGCACTATAAAAGATTTTTTCCCACCTTTATAAGCCATTGACAAAGTTTCTTTTAGAGTTAACCCTCTTTTAATTCCTAATAGTACAAAAATAGTAAGGACTATACTTAAGGGTATAAGAATATCAATCCCCTTGGCCACGCTAAAAATTAAAATACTGGCTGACAGCACTAAGCCTAAAATTACATCCATAAAATCCCCTCTTTAAATCTAAGTTATTTTTATATGTGGTTTTATAATTTTTATTATACCAATCTTAAATTCCATTACTTAACAATTTAAAATTCTTAATAATATTGAAAAAATTTATTTTCACCAAAATCCTAATAATATCTTAAACCCTTCATAAATTAATTACAATGAATTTTTGTGGCATAGATTCTTTTGAAATATATTCTTCTAATTTCATATTACTATTTTCTAATTTTTACCAATTAAGAGGATTTTTTGTATTTTTGTAGAATATTAAGTAATAAGTTTATTCTATGAGGTGAGATATTATGAGTAATATAAAGTTTTTTTATTTTCCCCAGGATATTTTATTATTTTTAGTTAGTTTTATTGCATTGCTATTATTTAAAATGAATTTGAACCTAGCTTTGTCTATATTCTTTTCTTTAGCCGCTGTAGTATTATTTACATTATGGATTTTCCTGAAATTAAAAAGATTCAAAGAAACTGAAGAATCTATTAGAATAGTTAAACTCTTAGAAATTCAAGTATTGGAATCCACAGAAATAATTCAACAAATGTTTTTATATTTAAACAACAATTTAAAAATTTCCACCAGTAATATAATTATTAACAACGAATGGTTTGACCACATATTGATATTGCGAAAAAGTTTAACAGAAGGAGAACTTCGCCAAATTATAGATTTAATGTATCACTTTGATTCTCTTCAAAAAAACTATAACCATTGGGCAAATGTTGGTGATGACACCTTAAGAGATATCTTAAAATCAAATCTTTCACCAGGTACAAGTGAACTTGTAGACGAGGTGAATTCTGTTAGAAATATTGTGATAAAACTAAAATTGAACTTATTCATAAATTAAAGGTAGCTAAATTAGCTACCTTTAATTTTTATTTTTCTAAAAATCCTTCATTAACATATTTGCTTATTTTATAAAAGGGTATTGTAAATTCAGGTGTATAGTATTCCTTAGCCGCAATTTCACCAAGAGGGAAAGTTATTATTAAGTTTCCATTCTCAATATAAAATTCCGTATTTTCATTAATGCTTTGAAATTTATAAATATTCTTGTATCCCATTTTTTTCTTAATATCTTCAATTTGTAATTTTATTTCATTATTTATAATTGAAATATAATCTGTACCTGGCTTAAATAAGTCTTTCAGCTTATAATTATCTCCAGTAAGTAAATTAAGATTATAACCTTTATGAAATAAAACATAATTTTCTGTAGTGCCGTTATTAGCCGAATATGTGATAACAATACTCATTAGGTTCTCATTAACATGATAGTTTTTAAAATAAGTGGAGGCACCCCAGTTTTTAGGTTCTCCATACTCATTTTTTTCATTTTTATTTTCGTTGGAAGTTTTTTTAATTTCATCATTAAATTTAAAAACGTCTTCCTTTATTCTTGTATTAATTTTGTCCATAATCACCTTGTTTTCCATATTGGCTATGAAAGGATATAAAAGATAAGCCTGGAAGTTACCCTCATCTTTAATATATGATTCAGTTTTAATGCTTATAGGGTCTTTTTTTATGTTAATATTCTTTTTCAGTCCATTTTGGAAAACACTATACGGTATCTTAAACTGTGGTATTCCAGCGGCATAGGGTGCAATTTCATACTCACTAAAATATACTACTAAATTATCATGATCTAAATAGAAGCTTTGATCATAGGGGATACCATTAAAATTCTTTATTGTTTCAGGGAAATAGTTTTCTGGCTCTGTTTCAATTTCTTTTCTTATCTGTTTTAAAATTATATCTCTATAATTTTCATTGTTATCAAAAAAATCTTTTAAAACTCCAACCTTCCCAGTATTTAAATCAAAATTATATGTTAATTGGGTTGTGCTACCATGGGCTCCTCCAGTATATTGATAAATTATTAAGGTAAGGCTTAAAATATTATTATCCTTATATGTTTCCATATAGTTAGATGTAACTACATATTGTCTAACATCATAACCACTTTTTTTATTCATCTCAGCATCTTCTTTTGCCATTTTTTCTATAGAGTCTCTTATAGATAAAATAGTACTTTGAATTTTATCGTTGATAGATTTTTGAACCTCATCATTTCCTAATCCAGAAATCACTGGAATGTCAACTTTTACAGAAATATAATCATTTTTATACTCAGTTATATTGGAAGTTATGTTGGCGTTATTCTTCATTGTCTTTATAACATCTTCTGAAGTTACAAAGATGCATGAAGATTGATTAATTCCATATACTGGGAAGGAAATGTTAATAATAAAAATAATAATTAATAATAAGACCTTTATTTTCCTCATGGTATCACCCCTTCTATTTTACAATTAGTTTACCCACGAAAAAAACAACTACACCTATTTCACACAATTTTTTTCAACTCACTTCCATTACTAAACTTTTTTATTTTCCAGTATATTTTTCCTAAAGACAATTTTTATACTCCTGTACTTCTGCACTCCTTATAATTTAGCAAAGATATAATCATAATAAACTATAAATAAATCCAACACGTTATAAATCCTAAAATAATACGGAAGTTGTAGTAACATGTTCTATTTATAACATAAGAAAAACCTATATACTCAATTTTATATTAAATTTAAGGAGGATTTTTATGCCTAGATTAGGATTAAGAACCATTAAAACTTCCATCTCTGTTTTCTTCTGTATGGTTATAAGTTTCATGCTTGGCATTGACCCATTTTACGCTTGCATTGCAGCAGTTTCTACTACACAAAGTTCTATTCAGTCCTCATTTTTAATTGGTCGTGATAGAATGCTTGGCAGTGCCATTGGCGCGGTTTATGGAGTAACTTTTTCTTATTTTGGTCAAAATAGTTCATTCTTTACTGCTCTTGGACTACTTTGTGTAATATATACTACCACTTTATTAAACAGTAAAGGTGCTGTTAATATTTCATGTATTGTGTTAATTGCCATTATGGTTGAGCCAACGGTTACTTCTCCTCTTCAGAATGGCATAGAAAGACTTCTTCAAACTTTGCTGGGAATTGTAATTGCTGTATTAGTTAACGTTTCATTATTTCCACCTAAAACATAAACCCTTAGCTTAAATTAATGTGCTAAGGGTTTATATTAAAAAATTAATAATTTGATTATATTCAATAATCTTAGGGTGTGAGTTTAAGTTTTTATCCACATTCAAGAGAAGTATAAGCTTTCGGATTCAATTAAAGTTTGTTATATTTTAAAATCTCTTGGATCATCATCATTTACTCTAGGCTCTCCGAATACAGCTCTAGCGCTTTCAGCTTGCGGATCATGTTTTATATTTTTCTTTTTAAAATGACCATCATGTTTTCTATTTTCCTTTGTATCCTTCATTTTTGTCATATGAACACTCTCCTCTCTAAAATTAGAGTATCCACTTAAATTTCTTTTATTCAATTAATACGAAGCCAATTTTAACCTAAATATTTTTTTATGAATCTTTCTTTTTTAACTATATTTTTTGCAATTTCATGTGCATCTTTTCTCACTTTTTCTGTATCTATAGTTAAGAGAATTCCATCTTTAACAACAATTTTTCCATTCACTATTGTATGCTTAACAAAGCTTGAATTTCCACAACAAACAATTGAAACCAGTGGATCATGACATCCAGCATATGCAATGTCATTTAAGTCTAAAACAATAATATCTGCTGCTTTGTTTATATCTAAGTAACCTGTATCTTTTCTTCCTAAAACTTCAGCTCCTCCTCTAGTAGCCATTTTTAAAACTTCATAAGCTGTAAGTCCTTTATCTCCATATTTTAAATGGTTAAGTAAATATCCTCGTCGAACTTCTTCCCACATATTCGACCCATCATTAGAAGCGCTACCATCAACTGCAATACCTACTGGTACTTTAGCATTTACTAATTCTGTAGTTCTACAAATGCCGCTTCCAAGCTTCATATTAGAGCTTGGACAATGTGCAATACCAGCACCTTTAATGGCTTGAATTTCTCTATCATTTAAATGTATTCCATGGGCAAACCATACATCTGGACCAACCCACTCCAAATCCTCCATTAACTCCACTGGTCTTCTTCCATATTTCTCAATACAAAACTTTTCTTCATCCAAGGTTTCACATAGATGAGTGTGCATCATTACGCCCTTTTTACGAGCTAAATCTTTTGTTTCTCTCATTAATCTGGCGCTAACAGAAAAGGGTGAACATGGTGCTAAGGAAACTCTTGTCATGGCATAATCATTATAATCATGATATGAATCTATTAATCTCTCAGAATCCTCTAATATATCCTCTTCCTTTTGCACTACACAATCCGGTGGTAGTCCTCCGCCACTTTTTCCTAAGGACATAGATCCCCTTGTAGCATGAAATCTAATTCCAATTTCCTTAGCTGCATTAATCTGTTCATCAATTAATTTACTGGAAGTAAATTGAGGAAATACATAATGATGATCCATTGTAGTTGTACATCCAGTCCTTAATAATTCACTAAATCCTACCATTGCTCCATGATATATTGCTTCTGGGGTTAAATGTTTCCAAAATTCATAGAGCCCTATTAGCCATGGAAATAATGGCATGTCTTGAACTTCCCTTATTCCCCTAAATAATGTTTGATATAAATGATGGTGAGTGTTAACGAAACCAGGCATAACCACCAAGTTATTACATTTAATTACTTCTGCATTTTCTGGGATACTTAGATTTTTTCCAATACCAATAATTTTATTATTCTCTGTGAGTAAGTCCACATTTTTTAATATATCATTGTTGTCATTCATTGTAATAAGATAAGATATTTCTTTAAATAAAATAGTAGCCAAAGATATTCCTCCCAACAAAGGTGATTTAAGATACTTAATATTATGTAAGCTTCATAAATTTAATGACAACAATAATAAATATTTATACATTTTACGCATATGTCACATAAGTTTGCTTATATAATATATTAATAATAGGTAAGCAAATGCTTTATAATTAAACCTACATTTAAGGATTAAGTTTATTATCACTAAATTGAATATAATAATTATTGTTCAGTAATAATTATATTTATAAAATTTTCTAAATATTTATACAATTTAGCAAGCTAATGTGTTATTATATACGTATACTATTTTATAAAAGCGTTTTTTTATATGTTTATTAAAAGTAACTTATTTAATATTAGATAAGCTACTTTTATTATATAGTGAAAAAAGAAGGGAGTTGTTTTTATGGCAGAATTTAATTTGTCAACTATTGAAGCTTTTCAAATTTTGGATGAAAATCCAACCTTTAGAGCTGTTAATCCTGAAGGTCATACTTTAGAATTGAGGGGTCCTGAAAAGTTTATTATTCATCGCCGTATAAAATTAGCAAAAGATAAACATGTAAGTTTAAGTGATAGATGGAGAGTTGTAAAGCCAATTCCCTATGAATTAGCTAATAATCTTTTTAAACGACTTAGAACTGTAGAGTGTAGATTTGATGATGGAACTAAAAAGTTCTATAATAAAATGCCTGACAATGGTCATGTAATCATTGAAAGTGATTTACCTTATTGCAAGGATTGTCTATGGTATTGCTATAGCTATTATGATGAAAACTAGCAACAACGAATAATTATGAAAAATCAAGAATGCATTAATTATTTTACACCTTAGACCTTTAACTTCATCAATAGTTAAAGGTCCTTTGTTTTAAATTATAAAGAACCCAGATAACGATTTATCTGAGTTTATGCATTAAGAATTTCTATTATTTTTTCTACTTTAGAATTGCATACAGAATAAGAGATTTCAGTGCCAACTCTCTCACCTTTTACAATCCCTGCAACTCTTAACTTTTGTAAGTGTTGAGACACTGTAGATTGTGGCATTCCTAAGCAGTTTTGCATAAAAGAAACATTGCAAGTGCCCTTGTTAAGTAATCCATTAACAATACACAATCTTACTGGATGGGCTAGAGCTTTGAGAATCTCTGCTTCATCATTATATTTATTGTAATTTGAATCCATACTTATACCTCACTATTAATTGTTAATTATATTATATACTATATTCATAATACTATTAGTAATACTATTAGTAATACTATTTGTATAATATGTTAAAGTAACCACAATGTCAACAATTTATGTAAATTTTGTAACATTAACCACTACTTACAAGTATATTATAATAGATATTTCTTTGTGGAGGTTAATAAATGGCACTTGAAGGTTCTCAAACTGAAGTGAACTTGAAAAAAACCTTTGCTTCTGAAGCAAGAGCGGTAACTAGATACCAACTTTTTGCGGAAAATGCCAGAACAGAAGGCTATGAATTTATAGCTAGAGTATTTGAAGAGACGGCATCACAAAATTTAGCTCAAGCAAGACAAGTTTATGGTCGCTTTCTTGGAAGGATAGAATCACTTCAAGAAAATCTTAAATCTTCTGCTGATTTAGAAAATGCTGAGCTTAATGTTTATCTAGATTATGAAAGAATTGCCACTGAAGAAGGGTTAACTGATATTGCAAATTTCTATAGAGAAGCAAGAGTAGTTACGGATTTACATTATAGGCAATTTAATGACATTTACACTAGGTTGGCTAATGGCACACTTTATAGTCGTAATGTAATACAAATTTGGCAGTGCATGAACTGTGGATATCTTCATGAAGGAAAGGAAGCACCTACCTTTTGTCCTTTATGCTTTTTTCCTCAAGGTTGGTATAAATTATTACGACCAGATTATTAATTGTGTACTTAACATGATATTACAATGGTTTTGCCTTATCTTTTTCTAACATAAAAAAATCCTATTAGACTTTTTATGGTTGAATAGGATTTTTTTCTTTAGCTATTTAATTTTTACATGTTTCCATTTTCCTGTTTTAAATCTCCAATATACCATTACCCATCTAAATAATTGATCTAAAAATACTGCTATCCATGCACCTATTAATCCCATATTAAAAATATTAATTAATAAATAAGCAAGAACAACTCTTATTCCTAAAATTCCAATGCCCGTAGATAACAGTGGAAAAGTTGTATCTCCTGCTCCTCTTAATGATCCTACAATTATAAAAGCTGAAGATTGAAACGGTTGCATTATAGCAATAACTCTTAAAGCATCAGTACCAGCTTTTATCAATACTTCATCTCTTGAATATAGTCCAAGTATCTGCGGTGCAAAAAAGAAAAATCCTACCCCTATTAATGTTGCTAGGATAGATCCTATTTCTCGTGCCTTTGATACATAAGCTTCTGCTCGATTTGAGTCTCCTTCTCCAAGAATTCTTCCTGTTAGTGAAGCAGATGCAATTGAAAAAGATTGCCCTGTAGTAAAAGAAAGACTTAAGATATTTAAACAAATCTGATGAGCAGCAAGGATTACTGTGCCTAAACCTGCAACAGTTTTAGTAAATAACATTATTCCTAGCCTAAGCATCATCATTTCAATTGAGGAAGGAACTCCTATTCTAATAAAGTTTTTCACTATATCTTTATCAAATTCAAACTTCTTTTTTAAATTCAGTTTAATTCCTGTTTTACCTCTAAGGAATAAACTTACTATCATAATTGTTGCTACTATTTGGGAAAAGCAAGTTGAAATTGCTGCTCCTGTAACTCCTAATGCTGGGAAGAAAAACATACCGTAAATTAACAATGCATTACCTACAACATTTAGTGCATTTACTTTAATATTTATTTTCATTGGAGTTTTAGTATCACCTACACCCCTTAAAACAGCAAAAAGTGAATTATTTACACCTTGAAATAAAAATCCAAACATAATTATTCTAAAGTACCAGATACCTATCTCTATTGTCTCAGGTTCCGCACCCATAAACGCCATTATTTCACCTGCAAAAACTTGAGCAAGAATACATAATGGAATTACTAAAAATACTAAGTTTATGAGAACTATATGCTTTACTGTGCTTTCAACACGGGCTTCTTCCTTTCTTCCCATATATCTAGCTACAATTGCAGTACCACCTATATTTAAGGCTTGCACTACGGCTAGTCCTATAAATAATGGTTGATTTGTAATCCCTACTGCTGCTACTGAAGCTGCTGCTTCAAATGAGTCATTTATTCTTCCTAACATTATCATATCTACCATTGAAAATAAAGATCCTAAAAGTGATTCTAAAAGAACTGGCCATGCTATATTTACTACATCTTTAGTAATAGGGTCATTAAAATTACTCTTAAGTAATATTTTATTTTTAAGAGTGTTTAACATTCAAAATTCCAAACCAATAAGCTGTTCCTAACTCTTTAAAGCCGCAACCTTGAAACAACTTAATAGCTGGTATATTTTCCTCTGTTATATAAGCTATTGGAGTAATATCCTCACTCACAAGCTTTCTACATAAATCTAAAGTTACCTTTTTACCATAACCTCTATTACGATATTCCTTTGATGTATATAGCATTCCTATAGAATTATTATTATGAACCATGGCAGAGCTTATTAAAGTGTCATTTGCATATAATGCAGAACTAGGCCTTTTTTCTATACTATTTATAATATAGCTTAATCCCTCCTGCTCCTTATAGGTGTAATATTCATTAATTTTTTCGGCATCTTTTATATGTATTTTATCAAGGGTTCCAGAATCATTATTTGATATGCACTTCTTTGGTAAATAATAAACAAAGCTCTTGCTTACCCATTGAAGCTTATATTTTTCCTTTAATTCTTTATAAATCCCTTCGCTTACTACAGCAAAACTCTGATGTTGGTTACAAAAGTCACACTGATCAAGTTTATCTAAAAAAGTTTTTTCTATGTAATAGATATAACTAAAATGATCATCTTTTACTATTACTCCTGTAGGACTTTCTTCATTATCAGTAAAAATACTACATTGTGGCTCGTTATGAATAATGCTTATTATCGCACTATTTTCCAATTCACTTTTCTTAAGAAAACTTAATATCTTTCTCTTATCGACAACCTTAACCACACTAATCTCCTCCTTTCAATTTACTTATAAAACATAATATTATTTATATTCCACATTACAATAAAAATCCCTTTTTAAATTTAAAAATATTAAAAAGACATCACATTAAAAATAAGTGATGCCGAATATAACTTTAAATATTAAATTGTGTTAACTTATTTAGCTCAAAGATGTATTATTATAGTTACTCATTATAATAGTATTAAAATAAAAAGTTAGATTCTAATTTAAAAAACTACTACATTTAATATCCCATAATAATACATATACCTATGTTCTAAATATAACTTCTTCCTTATTAAACATGGCCCTTGCTATTAATAGTGATATAACTATATAAACAATTGTCCAACCCAAAGTAATTCCTATATGCGTATAGTTGTAGATTCCTATTATCAGTTCCTTAAGAAGGCAAACTACATTTGCTAGGGGTATATGGAAGTACATAGTTGAAATGTTTTTAACATCCAACATATAGGTTGCGTATATAGGAATTATTCCAATAACAGTTAGAGGTGTTATATATGTTTGTGCTTCTTTGAATGATCGTGCATAAATACTTATAGCAAGTTCAAGCGCACCAAAAACCATAGTGGTTAACACTGCAATAATAAATATAAACACAAAAGTCTTATAATCTATTGTCAAGGCTGCAGTTGTGGAACCACCGCCTGTAAATAATGAGGAGTCCATCATAAAGGAAATGTATAGTCCTATTAATGATGCTAAGGCTGTAATTATTCCAAGTAAAGTAATAGCTAAAAACTTACCATATAATAGAGCCATTCTTCCTGCTTGAGTAGTTAAAAGTGGCTCTAAAGTTCCTCTTTCCTTTTCACCGGCACCTAAATCTGTGGCTGCAGGTATTGGACCTGTAATGCAATACATTACTAAGAGAAGAGGTAACATCATTGATAGCATCATCGTTGAAGCTCCATTTTCCTCTCCCGTTATAGTTTTCTGCTCTACACTAATAGGTGTTAGCAAGTTCACATCAATATTTCTTAAGTTTAATCTATTTGAAACTACCATCTGCGAATATTCTTGGATAAAGCTTTGTACATTTGCTGCTACAATAGAAGATGTTTGACTTGCATTATCTAGTATTAAAGTTACTCCTACTTGTTGCTCATTTTTAATTTTCTCATCAAAATCCTTAGGAATTTCAATGGCTACAGAGATGTTTCCATCTTTTACATCCTTTTGAACATCCTGAGATTCAATTAAAACTACGTCCTTTTGAGTCCTTATAAATTCTGTCAAGGAGCTGCTTCCTGAATCTACCAAGGCGATTTTCATATCTCTCATAGCATCTTCTGTAGTCTTAGATATGCCTTTACCCAGCACTGAAAACATAATAGGAAATATTATCAATGGTATCAGGATACTTACAAGTATAGTTTTCCTGTCCCTAAAAATATCCATCAGCTCTTTTTTGAATACAAGTCCTACTATATTATTATTCATGAGCTCCACCTCCGATTAAGGAAACAAAAACTTCTTCTAAGTCTTGATTATTATGTTTTTCCTTAAGTTCGCTTATAGTTCCACTATCTATTATTCTTCCTTTATTTATTATAATTACCCTATCACAAAGTTTTTCAACCTCTGTCATGCTATGACTAGAAAAAATAATGGCTTTTTTATCCTCTTTACACTTAAAGATAAAATTTTGCACAACTCTAGATGCAGTGACATCTAATCCGATAGTTGGTTCATCAAACAACATTACCTTTGGATTATGTACGATAGATCTTGCAATAGCTACCTTTTGCTTCATACCTCTTGAAAACTTCCCAACTCTCCTATCAAGATACTCTTCCATGTCCAAAAGTTTGCTTAAATTATCAACACTGCGTTTTGCTTCCTCCTTAGACATTCCGTTAAGCATTGCAAAGTATGTAATGTTTTCTCTTGCACTTAACCTATCATAAAGTCCTACTTCCCCACCAAACAGTATACCTATTTCAGATCTCACTTTATTAGCTTCGTTAACAATATCATAACCATTAATTTTAGCGTTACCACTTGATGGCTTTAGCATGGTTGCTAACATTCTTAAGGTTGTAGTCTTTCCTGCCCCATTTTCCCCCAATAATCCAACAATTTCCCCATCTTTAACTGAAAAGCTGATATCATCAACAGCATGAACGTTCTTAAAACTTTTATTAAGATTTAAAATATCAATCATGAATGTTCTCCTTTCCCAAAAATATAAAATCAATATTTGTAATAAAGAATATTAAATACAATTTTATCACAATAACCATTGTTTTACATGACACTATTTAATTATTAACAAAAAATTATAGTGCAAATACTAATTTGCACTAAGTAGATTATATCTATTTATTTTTATTCATACCTTGTTTTCTTAATGAAATTGCACCATATTTATTTGTTCCTACTGTTCCTGTAATGGTTAATAAAATTAGAACCACTCCTATTTGAATATAAGGCAATGCAGATAATATGGCAAATGCTCCATTAAAATTTATATCATGAAGCCTTTTATAAGTAACAATCATTACAAGTAGTGTTATCACAACTTGTAATGTAAGTTTTGCAGATATCATTATGATACCAATAAGTTCATATCCTGCTTCAGCTACTATGCCTCCAATTAAATTAAGTGAATAATTTAGTATAAAAAAGGTCATGAGAAAAATAGCATTATACAGAAAGTATTTCTTTCTATTTATTCTGCCCTCTAAAAGAAATAAGTCATCGGTCATGTATTAAACACCTCTATATTGCATTTTTATAAGAAGCTATAAAATAGCTCCTAGTAAATATATTACACACAGATGAGGATTTATATACAGTTTTTACCATATAACTTCTAAATTTATTTATCACTTGCTTTAATGCATTCTTATTTTTTAGAAATGTATGGATTATCTTTTATATAAAATCTCCAGTGGTATTCTTTTGCTTCTTCTGCATAGTCAATACCAATTCTTGTAGTTTGTATGATTTCAAACTCTGGATCAATAGCTTCTTCGAGATATAGTACGTCAGATGCTAGATCCACTGCATTCAAACTTTTATCTAGTTTTAAGGCAGAGCATAATTTAGAAGGTCCACTAGTAAGATTTATAATTTGTTTTTTATTTAATTCATTATAGTTTTTCTTATATCTTATAATTGCCATATCTTCTAATCCTTCAACAGGCTCTAATGCTCTAATGAGTACAGCTTGAGGCGTACCTTGAACTGAAGTCACCACATTAAAGCAGTAATATAAACCATAAATAAAATATATATAGCTTATTCCACCTTCCTCAAACATTACCTTAGTTCTTTCGGTTTTTCTCCCTCCATAAGAATGGGCTGCTTTATCCTCAGGTCCCATATAGGCTTCAGTTTCAACTATTATTCCTGATAAAATTTTACCATTAATGTTATGTACTAATTTTTTACCTAAAAGTTCTTGAGCTACTATTAAAGTATCTCTTTTGTAAAATTCTTTATTTAGCTTCATCTTTACGTATACTCCTACATTATGTTTTTAATATATATTGTACATCCTAACTAAAATAAATATTCAGTAAGAAAAAAATAGAAGTATTTATAAATTTATTCTATAAACACTTCTATTACATGAGTATTTAATTTTAAAAAATGAATTTATATTAATTTTTTACTTCCAATTACGAAATAAAACAATTATACAATAAATAAGCTCACTATATTCCGCCGCCTAAAAAGTATATTTACTTCACCTAAATTAAATCCTTCTGCAGAATACACCCATACATTGATGAAAAGAAACTTATCTATCCTTGTTTTGGTTAATTATTATTTATAGTATTACATTTAGTGCCTGAGTTAAATCACTAATTATATCCTCTGCATTTTCTAACCCTACAGCTAATCTTACAAGATTGTCCTTAATTCCTGCTTCTAATCTCTCCTCTTGTGTATATGGTGAATGAGTCATTGATGCTGGATGTTGAATTAAACTCTCACAATCTCCAAGACTTACTGCTAATCTACAAAGGTGAGTATTATTAATAACTTTCTTTCCTTCTTCCACTCCACCTTTTATTTCGAAAGCAATTACTGCTCCTGGAAGACTCATTTGCTTATTAGCTAAGTCATATTGTGGGAAGCTTTTAAGTCCTGGATAGTAAACTTTCTCTACTGCAGGATGCTTTTCTAAGAACTCAGCTACTTTCATAGCATTAGCACAATGTCTTTCCATTCTTACTTCAAGAGTTTTCATTCCTCTAATTACAAGGAATGCATCAAAAGGACTCATTACGGAACCAGTCATATCTTTAACTCCAAATAATCTCACCTGAGTTAAGAATTCCTTATTTCCAACTACAAATCCACATACTACATCACCATGACCATTTAAAAATTTAGTTCCAGAGTGAATTACCACATCTGCCCCTAATGATAACGGTCTTGTAATATATGGTGTACAGAATGTATTATCTACCATTACTAAACAATTTTTATTTTCATGAGCAATTTTGCTTATGGCTTCAATATCTGCTATATCCAAATTAGGATTTGCAGGACTCTCTAAATATACAACTCTAGTATTAGGTCTCATTGCATTTCTAACATTTTCTGGCTCCCTAGTATCAACAAAGGTTACTTCTACTCCAAATCTTGTTAATCCATGACTTAAATACGCAAAAGTACATCCATATAGTGTTTTTGCTGCAACAATATGATCACCAGCTTTTAGTGCTGTCCATAAAGCTGAGGAAACTGCCCCCATACCTGAGCTCATAGACATTGCTGCTTCTCCACCTTCAAGTAAAGCAAGTTTCTCTTCTAACACAGTATTTGTAGGGTTTCCTAATCTTGAATAAATATAACCTTCTTCTTGTAAAGCGAATCTATTTCCACCTTGTTCAGCTGAGTCAAATACGAAAGTAGATGTTTGATGTATTGGTGTTGCTAAAGCTCCATATTGATCCTTAACAGTGCCACCATGAACAGCTCTTGTAGAAAATCCCATATCTTTTAATATATTTTTATCCATATTAATTCCCCCTATAGTTATAAATTTTATAAAATCTTAGTAATACATAACCATCTTCAGGCTCTGCGGTGTTCATTTACATATATATAACCTCCACACCTCATTACCTTGCTTCCTAATACTGATTGATTCTATTAAATTTATAGATATTTTTACTATATAACATAGCAATTTACATGCCAAAGATTTAAGACCATATCATTAAATTGCCAAAAACTTAATTAGTATGCTTATTTAGTGATTTGCATCAGTTTAAATATTTAGAATTCACAGAATAATCACTCCATAGTTCTCACTATAAACTTGTTAATGGCAATAATATTTACCATTAATGAAGTTTTCATGGCAAGTTATACTACCAAGTGGTTAGATAGCTTGCCATATTCTAAGAAATTCGAACTAGTATTTCTGCTTTAGTTTATATTTTTCAATCTTATTTAGTAATGAAGTGTGTGAAATACCAAGAGACTTAGCTGCAGATCTTATACTTTTGTGATTTTTCAATGCTTTTTTAATTTCTGATAGTTCAGCTCTTTCAACTACAATTTTTAAAGGTTCATTATCACATATTTCAGGTGTTCTGATAGTTATACATTCCCTTATATCAAAAATTAAATTCTCTAGTGTTAAACTATCACCTTCACAGATAATCATAGCTCTTTCCATAACATTTTGTAACTCTCTTATATTTCCTTGCCAAGAATACTCCAAAAGTTTATTTATGAATTCAATTTCTGCTCCTTTTATATTCTTTTTCAATGAAATGTTGAGTTTTTCAATAAAGTACATTACTAATGTTGGTAAGTCCTCTAAGCGTTCTCTAAGAGATGGTATGTACAGCGGTATTACATTTAATCTATAGTATAAATCTTCTCTAAAAGATTTTTCTTTTATCATTTCTTCTAAATTTCTATTTGTTGCTGCGATAATTCTTACATTTACTTTTTCTTCTTTATTAGAACCTATCTTTCTTATAATACCTTCTTGTAAAGTTCGTAAAAGCTTTGCTTGTAGTTGTAATGATATCTCTCCAATTTCGTCAAGAAATATAGTACCTTCATTAGCTTGCTTAAATAAACCTTCCTTTCCATTACTTAAGGCTCCAGTAAAACTTCCCTTTTCATATCCAAATAATTCGCTCTCAATTAAACTATCTGGTAATGCTGCACAATTTATTGCTACAAACTCCTTATTTCTTCTCTCACTTAAATTATGTATTGCCCTTGCAAAAAGTTCTTTTCCTGTACCACTTTCACCTCTTATTAAAACTGTGGAATTTATTTTAGCTACAGTAATTGCTAAGTTTTTAACCTTTTTTATGGCTTTGCTATTCCCAATAATTTCTTTAAAAGCCCCTTCTTCTGTAGATGAAATAACTTTAACCATCTCTATAGCTTTATTTACATCTCTTAACGAAGATACTCCCCCTAACACATTATTATCATCGTCCATTATAGGCATCCCGCTTATCATATAGTGTTTTTCAGTATTGGAATTTTTAACAGAAATCTCGATGTTTTTATAGTTCTTGCCTTGCTTAATTAAGTTTAAAATTCCTTCATCTTGCTTTAGAATAGAATTGATTTCTTTGCCTATTGCATTTTCTCTACTATATTCGAAAATTCCCTCACTATATCTATTAAAAATTTCAATTTTCCCTTTTTTATCAACTGCAATAATACCATCATCGACAGAATCTAGAACTGCGATCAATTTTCTTTCATTTTGTTCATAATATAGCAATTCAAGCTCTTTTACTTCTATAACTTCTTCTAAGGTGTAGAACTCATTAATTAGGTATTCTTTCTTACTTCTGTGGGTATCTTCTATCTTTACGCAAACCTTTGTTGGAAATACTTCTACAGAAGTTAAGCTAATATTTGCCTTATATATTTTTTCTAGAATTTTTAAAGTTACTCCTATTTTATCTTCTGTTATTATTTCAAACCTAATATACCTTTTCATATTTCACCCATTTCATTTATTTTCATTATTTTAAGTAATTTTGACTATAAACAAGTTCATTTTGGTAATTGGTTTTTGATGGAGATTTGACCAATCAAGTATTCTTTGTTATAACAAAGTCCATTTGCTACACTAAAATCTAACTTTTAGCACAAGCTTCTCAGCATAAGCTTGTTTAAGCGCTTAAACTTGTTAATGGACTCATGAGGATAGAAGAATTATCTTTCCAAAATATTATTAAACTATAAATACTTATGACCTGAAAAAATACTACATATTTTAACCATTATCTTAAGATTATTATAATTGAATACTTGTTTATAGTGAAGAAACTTTTGTTAACTCTCAATCAGTAAAATAATCTATTACTATTTAAATGAATAAGATATATTATATTTTGCATATAACTGCAAACACTTAAATTTTACTTTAAAATAAAATTATAAATTATTAAACCATTTAAAAGTACACCTTAGGTAATTAGATGTATCTAATTACCTAAGGTGTACACAATGACTTTTATAATCTTATAGTTGAGAAAGCTTTGAATTATTTTACGTGGTTTTCTACATACATAAATGGAATTACTGCATACATAGCAGCGCATTGTACTAGTTCATCTTTGAAAGTCTTTTCATTTGGAGCATGCGCTTGGTCTTCGTGCCCTGGTCCAAAACCAATACATGGAATTCCATAACGTCCCATTATCGATACTCCGTTAGTTGAGAATGTCCACTTATCAACCAACGGCTTTTTATTGAACAAACCTTCATAGCAATCTATTGCATTCTTGCAAATTGAGTGATCTTCTGGAATAACCCATGTTGGGAAGTAGCTTTCTGTAGGGTAAACTAACCCAGTATAGGCTGGTCTTTCGTAAGTATACATTTCCACTCGAGCTTTTGCTGCCTTAACCGCAGGCAATCTTCTTATTTGTTCTAAAGCATACTCAAAAGTTTCTCCATCAGTAAGTCTTCTATCTATTGAAATTCTACAGCTATCAGCCACTGCACACCTTGAAGGTGATGTAAAAAATATCTCTGATACTGTGAGAGAACCTTTGCCTAAGAATATGTTGTCTATAAGATTCTCATGAAGTGCTCTTAATTCATTAAGTATTGGAGCCATTTTAAATATAGCATTATCTCCTCTTTCAGGTGCTGAACCATGACAACTTAATCCATTGGTTGTAACTTTTATCTCCATTCTACCTCTGTGGCCTCTATATATATTGCATGAAGTAGGTTCAGTAATCACAACAAATTCTGGTTTTATTTTGTCTTCTTTTATTATATATTGCCAACAGAGCCCATCACAATCTTCTTCTTGTACAGTACCGGTAACTATCAATGTAAAATCATTCTCTAACCCTAGATCTTTAATAATTTTACCTGCATATACCATGGAAGCCATACCACCTTCTTGATCACTTCCACCTCTGCCGAAAATTTCATTTTCATTTTCGTCCCCTTCATATGGGTCAATTTCCCATAAATTTATATCCCCTACTCCAACTGTATCAATATGAGCATCCATTGCAATAATATGCTCTCCATGTCCAATATAACCCAAAATATTTCCCATTGGATCAATTTCTACCTTGTCAAATCCTACTTTTTCCATCTCTTCTTTTATTCTAAGCACTACATCCTTCTCATTACAACTTTCACTTGGTATTCTTATCATGTCCCTCAAAAATTTAGTCATATCCTCTTTGTAATAATCAGCCTTTTCTAATACCTTTTGAAAATCAATTTTCATCTTTCTTATCTCTCCTTTAAGAACTTATTTTAAGTGGAAAATCCACGTAGTTACAAAACTTTACTGAAATGAAAATTCTCCATCCCAAACTATTTTGCGATAATTAATTGGATCAGTGTCTCCTTCAGTACTAAAAATTAATACTACAGAATTTTTATCTAGATTTAACATCTCTTTTATATACTTGTATCTAGGATTATTCATTATAATTGAAAGTAATCCCACACCCACACCTGCTGACTCACCAGCAATTATTCTTTCATCTTCTCCTATAGGATTACCAAGAACTCTCATACCATGAGCAGTTACATAGTCTGGACACTTACAAACTCCATAGGCAAAATCTCTTATTATTTCCCATCCAATTCTTACTGGTTCCCCACATGCAAGTCCTGCCATAATACTTTCTAAATCTCCATCTACTTTATGAGGTTTTCCATCATTAATCTCAACAGATTTAAAATAACATGCCGCATTGGTTGGTTCCATTATAGTTGTAATTGGCATTTCTCCACTATAAAAGTTTGCTATTGCCCCTATAACACCTCCAGCCATAGCTCCTACCCCCGCTTGAACAAAAATATGAGTTGGTCTTTCCACATTTAAATCTAATAATTGCTCGATGGCTTCTATACCCATAGTAGAATACCCTTGAAGAATAGTCTTAGGAACTTCCTCATAGCCTTCCCAAGATGTATCTTGAACTATATACCATCCATTCTTATTAGCCATTTTATTTGCATATCTCACAGTATCATCATAGTTGAGATCTGTAACTATAACTTCAGCTCCCAAAGCTTCAATATTTCTAATCCTACTTTTAACTGTTCCCTTTGGCATATATATGAATGCTTTAAGCCCTAGTTCATTTGCTGTCCAAGCTATACCTCTGCCATGGTTTCCATCAGAACAAGTTACTAATATCATATCTTTAATTTTTTCTTGTACACTTTCGGATTTCAGATAGTCAAAAGTAATCTTGTCCACTTCAATCTCTAATTGATTACAAATTAGCTTTGAAACTGCATAGGTAGCACCTAATATCTTAAACGAATTTATATCTCCTCTTTTTGCTTCATTCTTTACAAATATTGATTTTATTCCTAAATGTTCAGATAGATATGTTAAGTGAACTAAGGGAGTGGCTTTACAATGAGGTATACTATCATGAATCTGTCTTACCTTTTTTAGTTGTTCTCCAGATAGAAATTCTGGACAATTATCTTTTAAAGGATTGTGTCTTTTGTTTAAAATAAATTCAATGTTATTCATTACTTCTGACATTTGCTCATCTCCATCTTCTTTTATGAAATCAACTAATTAATACATATGCTTTTTATATAGGTTTATTCATAAAAACAATTCACAAACTTAATAATTCACTTTACTATTTTATTAATAATTATATTTGCGTGAATAATGTTTATGATAAAAGCTTTATATTGATATCTTTATATTGAAATTTGAAATACAAACCTACCTCTAAGGAGTCATAATATAAGAATTTCATCATATTTATTTACCGTAGACAAACAAATCAATATATAAAAATGGGGGTAACTTAGATGAAAAATTTAATTTGGGGACCAACTTTCAACGAAATGTTAAATCCTGAAACTATAAGGCCTGATATCAGAGAGAAAGCACTTAAAGCTTTAGAAGAAGATCCACTTAATCCTATCAATCTTTTTAACGTAAACTTTACGGATCACAAAGGAAACTTAAGCTATTTTGTGGTTCCAAAAGAAATTACTGGTGTGAAAGCTAACATAGTCTGTTTATTAGGAATGAATTTCCCTACAGGAAGTCATAAGGTTGGAGCAACTTACTCAGTGACTATGGAAAAACAATTAAGTGGAGAAATAATTCCTGGAGAACATACTATTGTTTATCCTTCTACAGGTAATTACGGTATAGGTGGTTCTTGGACAGGTCCGCGTATGGGATACGATACAAAGGTAATTCTACCTGAGTTAATGAGTCAAGAAAGATTTGATAAAATTGAATACTATGGTGCAAGTTATATAAAAACTCCTGGTTGTGAAAGCTCTGTAAAAGAAATCTATGATAAATGTTGGGAATTAAAAGGTGCAAGTGAAAAGAATTATATTCTAAACCAATTCGAAAGTTTTGGAAATTACATGTTCCATTATTTTGTTACCGGAAATACTATCGGAAAAATATGTGAAGATTTAAAAGAAAAAGGAATTGGTAATGGAAGAGCCGCTGCTGTAGTTTCTTCTATGGGTTCTTCAGGAACAATTGCATCTGGAGATAAAGTAAAGCAATTATTCCCTGAAGCTAAAATAATTGGACTTGAACCAATACAATGTCCTACACTATATAATAATGGATATGGTGATCATGACATTCAAGGTATTGGTGACAAACATGTAACTTGGATTCACAATGTTATGAATATGGATGCCATGATATGTATTGATGATATGGATTGTAAAAAAGCTCTCCAAGTATTAACTGATGATGTAGGTAAGGATTATTTATTAAATGAAGTGGGACTAAGTAGTGAAGTTGTTGAACAGCTTTCAAAGATTTTTGGTATCTCTGGAATCTGTAATATACTTGGTGCAATTAAAACTGCTAAATATTACGAGTTAACTGAAAAGGATAATATATTTACTATGGCTACCGATAACTTTGATAGATATTACTCCGTAATGGATCAGATTACTGAAATGTTTGGCCCATTAACAACTACTGAAGCTGCAGTAAGATTTAATTCCATATTTAAGGGCGTTAAGCTCGACTATATTGAAGAAGGAACTATGATGAACAAAAAGAGATGGCATAACCTAAAATATTACACTTGGGTAGAACAGCAAGGTAAAACAGTGGAAGAATTAAATGCTCAAAAGAGTCAAAACTATTGGATTGAAAAACAACAACAAGTTGCAGAAATCGATACAAAACTTAAAGAAGCTAGAGGTTTTTAGAGTTATTGATGAATTATCATTGTATACCAAAGCCTACTTATTAATTTTAGTAGATTAAAATATATAATATAGTATAAAAAAATAAAACATCAAGCATTTGCTTGATGTTTTTCATCTTTTGGATTAATACCTGGCGACCACCTACCCTCCCACAAGGCTTCCCTTGCAGTACTCTTGGCCTCCTATTGCTTAACCTTCGTGTTCGGTATGGGAACGGGTGTATCCAATAGGAGCATCATCACCAGATGTAAATTTCATATAATCTTCGCATTACCTCGTCAGCTTCAGTCTCTTCGGTGCTCAT
>NZ_JAVWDJ010000013.1:0-103665 GCF_036642255.1 Clostridium sp.
AAAACTTTTCAAAATTCACAACAATATCATTTAGTTCCAGAGTTTTTGCAATTTCTAACTTAAGCAAATTTTCTATAGGAATTTTACTTCTTCCATGATTATCTTTAAAATACTTTCTAATTGGTTCTGTAAATTCACTATTTTCAGGTGCTTTTCTTAATATTGCACTAATAACTTCTAAAGCTGATAATCTCAAAGTTGTACTCCTTTTTTTAGCCATGGAGAGAATATAATTAGATAATATACTGAGATTATCATAATAAGGTTCTAGAGGAATATACTTTGCAGTTTCTAGCAGAAATAATTGTGACTCATTGCTGCCTAGATTTAATGCCCCATAATACTCCATTAGTACGTTCCTATACGCAGGAATAAGAGCTTTTCTTCCATTTTCAAACAACGAGTTCACCATGATTCTTGTGCTATAGCCTATCCAAGTTTTATGTCCTGGTATTATTTTATGACTTGGATAAAGTAATAGCTGTAAGTACTCTTTAAATAATCCCACGCTAGTTACCATAGGTTTTTCTAAAACTACATTTTTAGGTATTTCCTTATTATAGTCCTCATCATAAATAGCAATTAAGGCTCCAATTAACTCTGCACAATGCCGTCTTATATCATCTTCTGGATGCATAAGATAATCATATAAAAAGTTTATAGTTTGAAGTTTTTGTTTTTGAGTTAAGTAAGTAGAGTATTCCTGAAAAACTCTTATATATTGTCTTAGATTTTTCCAATGACTTTCACTTCTTGCCTGTTCAAAGATTTCCTCTATAGAGTATTCATCACGAAGGGCGTACATCAGCTTAATGTTATGGTTTATTGAAAGAAATTTTAAATTTCGAACTATAGTTTTTCCCTGCATTAATGAATAAATAGGTTTTTCTATGAGTGTTAGATTTTGATTTTCTTCTAAAGTAGTGTTAACACCAAGACTTCTTAAATAATCTTCAAAGTCTTTAAGCTTTGCATAAACTCTTCTATACCTTTTTTCCTTTGCCTCATCCACATTTTCTAGTTTTTCAAGAATTACTTGAAAGGAATCTTCTAGGGAGAAGATGTGCATTTTAAAGCCTTCACTACTTTGAATATTTTTCACTCTAAAATCTGAATATATTAAAACTAAGTTTTCTAAGGATAGGTTTTCCAATTCCAAATCCCAAGTAGAGTGGTTTATGGCTACATTTCTTATATAATTTATATTATGTTTTTTAAACCAAAGATCTGTGTAATAGTAATGTAAATGTGGAACTCTCTTAAGTTCTTCACCTTTACAACCATATTTTCCAATATCATGACCTGCTGCTGCTCCTGAGACTCTTCCTAAATCTATAGGAAGGTTCTTTAGCTTTAATTGTCTTCCAATATATAAAGAAAGATGATGCACTCCACAAATGTGATCTAAGGTGTTGTATCCAAAAACTTCTCCATTAAGCTTCATCATTTCATATATATAATCTTTTTTAAAAGCTTTGAGAAACTTTGTATATTCCTCATCACTTTCTAATGCTGAAACTTCACCTTCTGCCAGGAACTTCATTGGATATTGACTTTGCCATGTGCTATCCTCTGAATTCTTTTGAAAGTCAGAAATAATTCTTAATACTTTAAGATAAACCTCACAGGCTATATTTAAATAGGGACTAAGTTCTATGGTTACTGCCTCAGGAAAAGACTTGCTTAGCGCATAGTTATACAAATACTCCAACCACTTTTTTCCCGTATCATCTTCATTTAATTCTCTTAATAGAAAATCATGATTTTCATTTAGGTTGTTTTGCTTTTTAATTGTTTCAAAGGTGTCATTCATAAGCCATTGACACATAAAAAAAGTTCTTTTACAGCTAAAATCCCCGTTTTCTATGATCTTATTTAAATTGTCTTTATATGAAGTTGTGCTTAAATGCTTTGAAATAATGGCCTTAGGAATATTATTAATTCTTAAATATCTTGAGTTTAATAGTTTTCGAGATATTTTTTGATGAAGTTCTTTAAAACTTATGTTTCCCATGTGTGTCCTCCTAATAAAAATTTGAAATTATTCTTCTGATTTTCCCTTATTTATAAGGTAACCAAATTTATGATTTACTTATTCATAACTCTATATTGGTTTCTATAACCCTTTTTATTTTAACTAAATTATGTTTTCACCTTAAAAATCCATACTATAATATTTAAATTATACCCCTATAATAGTGTTATTTACAGTATATAGAAAATAAAAACAAGTTCTAGTAGAAGCTAACTTACACTTTTACTACAACATCATTATATTAACATTTTATCTGTACTTGTTTTCATTAAATCATACTAACACTATTATCTATGTTTTCTAACCAATTAATAAATAACTTCTGGCAGAATCGTAAAATCAATTTTATAGCAATTCAACTTAATTTGTTTTATAATACTTAAGGGATTTTCTAATAAAGAACAAGTTCATTTTGTTCTACTACTTCTAAAAAAGATTTAGTTTATTCCAAAGTTTATGTGGAACTAACTATCCTCTTTTGATGAGATGTAATCCTTATCCTCAGAAAATATCCTTAAAAGGAGCGTGTATTATGAACATTAATATAGATGTATTAAATAATAATAAACCCTTTATAGAGTTTTTGAAAAAAGAAATAGTTTTGATTCTTGCTTTATCTCTAGGAATATTCTCTTCCTTTTGGACAACTCCTAAGTTGGAATATATTGACTTTAAAGTATTAATACTACTTTTCAATTTAATGATTGTAGTAGCAGCTTATAATGATTTACAGGTTCTTGATACCATTGCTATTTCAATGCTAAAAAGAAGTACAAGTTATAAAAAGCTTAGCCTAGCATTAGTAGGTTTAACTTTCTTTGCCTCAATGCTGGTAACTAATGATGTTGCTCTTATAACCTTTGTGCCTTTAACTCTCATTATTGGTAAAAAAGTCAATGTTAATGTATTAAAGCTAGTAATATTTCAAACCTTGGCTGCGAATTTAGGTAGTAGTTTAACCCCTATGGGAAATCCACAAAATCTTTATATTTATTCCTTCTATAATATTCATCCCTGGGAGTTTTTCAAAATCACTGCCCCTTTAATGGTTTTAGGGATTGTATTTTTATTTGTATTAATTAATACGGAGAAAAATAGTGTACATGCCTTTGAATTAGAAGCTATTAATATGAAGGATAAAACTCAAACTATTATTTTCTCAGTTTTGTTTTTTATAATTATTCTATCGGTATTTCATGTAATAGATTATAAAATAACTTTTATATTAACTATAATTACTGTATTTATATTAAATAAAAAGTTATTTCTCCATGTGGATTATAGTTTGCTTATTACCTTTATAGGTTTCTTTATTTTTATAGGAAATATATCAAACCTGCACGGAGTAAAGTCTGTTATGTCAACTTTTTTAGGAAGTGAAACTTCTACTTACTTTAGTGGAATCCTCCTTAGTCAGGTAATCAGTAATGTGCCTGCTACTATGCTACTTTCTAAATTTACAACCTTTTATAAGGATCTACTGCTTGGAGCAAATATAGGTGGTATGGGAACTCTCATAGCTTCCCTTGCCAGTGTAATTTCCTATAAACTTTATGCAAATGAATATTCCTATGAAAATAGTAGATACATAAAAACTTTTACAGCATATAACTTAATTGGGTTAGTTATTTTTGTTCCTATTATTTATTTTTTGCTGAGATTTTTATAATTTATATAAAAATTGAAGAAATAACAGCTTAAACCTGAGTTTCTTTACTCAACTGTAATCTTTTATAATACTTTTTTACAAACATAAAGTTATTTCACTAATTATTCTTTAAAGCCTTGATATGCACCATATAAATTTCTTGTATATAAAAAAATGCAAATATCTCTTAGATATTTGCATTTTATATTTACTATAGTTTTTATAATATATTTTGTTATAACATTTTTTCTACTAGAGCAAACACAATTTCAAAACCTATGAGTAATATAACTATCCATTCTAATGTGTTTCCCTTTTTTGAATGCATAAGGGTAGAAAATACTTCTATAACATCTAGTAATACTTCTGTCTTATTTTTAATCTTCTCAAATCTTTCAGACAGATCAAATAAATCAATTAGCTGCATGTAAAGATCTTCTACATACTCATCTTTCCAAGCTATATCAGGTTTATCAAGTAGCATTACATAAGCTACAATTTCGTATTTTGAACGAAGTATTCTTGATGCTAATTTTGCTAGGCTTTTATCCTTTAACTGAAATACACCTTTATCTAAATAATCCATGATATACTCTACATCGTCAGATAATATTTCTACATCTTTTTCAATCTTATCTAGTGATGTGGATTTAGCTAATACTAAAGCTAGGGTAGACATATAGGATTCTTTTAACTCTCCTATTATCATGTAATTAAAATTGATTTCTAGTTCATGTCCTTCAATAACCTGAAGTATAAAGTCTTCTGTAGAAAAGTTTTTGTTCATATTTTTGAAGCCCTTGCTATTTATATTATGTAAGTACTTAATTGCATCCATAGCCTCATGGTATTCAAAATTAACAAAAACTACACTACCGAAGTGATATAAAAATATATATTTATTTTCAGTGTTCGCCACTATTCCGCTTAAATTATTTTCCTTTAAAATAAGGGTATCTTCCCACTTAAATTTCTTATTAACATTAAAATGTTTGGCGATAATATCCAATTCAATTTCATCACAAGTATCGTAAGCATTAAATTTATAATTCCTCATTTTACTCCTTGACCTTAAAAAGCTTTATAAACTTTATAAAATCAAAATTCCCTCCTCAACATCAATTATATAAGTAGTAATAAAGATATTTCTTTCTTAAAACAACCACCTACTTATATTAACTACATATCTTATAATCCTTTTATTATACTATATAATATATATTAATACCATAATTAAAAAAATTAATCAATTAATGTGTTATCTAAACTATAGATAAACCTAGTAAAATCCATGAGTTACTAGGTTTATCCTATTTGAGGTGTAACTACTTCTTTAATATTCTATTTGTACCTTACTTCCACCTTCACCTGGCTTCGCTGGAGTCACAATAAGCTTTATAGGTATTCTTTGTTTTAGCTCCTCTACATGGCTTATAATTCCAACGGACAACTTTCCATGATGAAGTCTTTCAAGTGAAGACATCACAACATCTAAAAGCTCTGAATCTAAGGTTCCAAATCCTTCATCTAAGAAAAAGAACTCCAGTGGCGCACTTCCTTTAAGTTGAATTTGTGAAGAAAGAGCTAGTGCTAATGCTAAGGAAGCTAAGAAGGTTTCCCCCCCTGATAAAGTAGTGGTACTTCTTCTTTCTCCTCCATTAAAATCATCTACTATTATGAAGTTTCCTTCCTCATCAATCTCAATAGCATATCGATCTCTACTTATACCTCTTAATTGCTTTGAAGCTTCCTTTGCAATATATTTAAGCTGATGTTTAGCTACATACTCCACAAACTTATTACCTTGAATAGCTTTATCAATTTGATTTATTAGTTCTAATTTTTTGCTGACTTTTTTCTTCTTTTCAAATAACTCTTTACATTTTTCTAAGGCAACATTCATTTCTTTATAACTATGAGATTTTTTAATAAGGTTATCGTGATTTTCTTCTAGGGAAGTAATTATTTCTAATAGCATTTTTTCTACTTCTCTATATTGTTCTTCACTTATTTCCTCTCCCTTTAGCTTCTCTTGAACAGATTTGATATTACTTTTTGTTATGGATAATTCATCTTCAAAGGTTCTTATCCATGTTTTCATTTTTTGAAGTACATCAATATCCATTATAAAAGTAACTGCTTCCTGTTTATTTATAAAGCCATTTTCTTCTAAGGATATATTTAGTTTGTACATTTGCTCGTGCCTTAAATTTTCTAAGGTAAGTTTTTCTCTAAGCAAGGCTTCTTTATACTTTGCAGCTTCAATTAAATCATTATTTATCTTTTCGTATTTTATTTTAGCATCTTCATATGCTTTACTAATAGCAATGACCTTTGTGTTTAAAGCCTCTAAATCAGCTATAGGATTTTCTCCCTGATATCTTTCCTTTAACTCTTTTTCCTTTTCTTCAATTTGATCTTTTATAGCCTTTCCTTGAGTTTCTACTTCTTGTCTTTTAATTTTACAATCATTAATTTCCTTGTTTAGGTTTTCTAAAATCTTATCTTTTTCCTCTTTTTCTTCTCTTAATTCCTTATTTTTCTTTTCCACTTCTTGTGCAATTTTTTCTCTTAATTGTATTTTCTTCATTTCTTCTTTTAAATCTTTAAGTTGCAACTCTTCTTTTAAATTTATATATTCTTTTTCCACAAGTAAAAGTTGTTGTTGTTTTTTTAGCTTAACTTCTTCTCTTTCAAATCTGTTTTTCTTTTCTGTTTCAACTAATGATTTTAAAGATGAAGCTACAATGCCTAGCTGTCCTAAGGTTGTGGTTAAACTTAAGATTTCTAAATTCAATTTATTTTTATCTTCTTCATATAGTTTTATATTTTTACTAAGATTGTTTAGCTCTTCTTCTTTAATTCCTAATTCTTCAATTAATGCATTTATATCAATGTTCTCATCAATATCCTTGTAACCCATTAATCTTTGCATAAGATTTTCTTCTTTAGTTAGGGTTTTTGCAATATTAATTTTTTCATCATTTAACTCATTTTTATGTTTTTCTATTTCGATTTCTAGATTTTTAAATTCCTCTTCCTTATCTTGCAAAAGTGCATTATCCATCTCTGTTGCTAAATTGACATGGTGAGTAGAACCACATACTGGACAAGGGTTTCCTTCTTGTAATTCTTTAGCAAGGACACTAGCTCGATTGTTTTCAAGGATTTTATTAATTTCTACCTTTGTACTTTCGTATTTCTCTTTTAGAATAGAAATCTTATCTAATAGAGCTTTTTCTCCTTGTAATTTTATTTCCTTTTGTAGTGAATTTTCTTCTAATTCATTAATAAGACTCTTCTTCTCTTTCACTTTTTCCTGGAGGTTAGAAAACTTATTTTTTTCTTCAATTATTTTCTTTTGCATATCATTGACTATGCTTATATCACCAGGACACCTTAAAGCATCTAACTTCGAGTTTTCTTGATTTAGTGCTTTTGATTTTTTTTCAAAGTCTTTCTCTTTATGTAAAAGCTCCTGATGTTTATCTTCGATAAGCTTATCTCTTTTTTCTAAGTCTAAATTAAGCTCTTTTATTTCCTTCACTAGTATTTCATATTCTTTTTCTACATCAATTGCCATTTGGAGTCTACTTCTAAACTCTGCATCCACTTTGTTTTCATTTAAGACTATTTCATTTTTTTCTAAGGATTCCTTGCATTGATCTAAAGAAAATTTAATCTCAGCATAAGTTTTTTCCTTTAAGCTTATTAAATCTCTTAAATCATTCCATTTCTTTGCAGGGACTTTTCTATCTTCCTTTAGCTTATCCATTTGTTTTATTATGTCTATAATCACTTTAAGTTCTTCTTGTTTCTTAATAATCACAGGGATTTTATTATTTCTCTCTTCTTCTTTAATAACAAAATCTTCCTTTGAAATTTTTACACTGTCCTCTAAAGATGAGATATCCTTTGCTGTTTTTTCTAGGGTATCACTATTTATCTTTAATTTTTCCTCAGTAGAATTTAAGTTATCTATATTATCTTTTATCTTATTTGCTTTTTCACCCTTATCTAAGGCTATTTTATTTATCTCATATTCTTCCCTTTTGCTTTCAAGTGCATCTAAAGCCAGTTTATATTTAGTTACTTCCCTTTGAAGATTCCAAAGTTCTTTATATTTATTAAACTTTTCTTCGCCTTCAGCCTTTTGATTCTTTAGCTCTTCCTCTTTAAGTGTTAATATATTTATTTCTTGTGCTAAAGCTTCATAAGCATCTTCACTTATGCCTTCAAAGTTTTTTAATTCACCTTCTAGTTTTGTTTCTTCAGTTAAATTTTTATTTCTTTCTCTTCGAACTTTATCTATAAGTTCTCTTCCATACTTTTCGAGGTTGAAAATCCGCTCAAGCATATTTCTTCTTTCTAATCCCGTAAGCTTTAAAAATTCACTAAACTTACCTTGAGGTAGCACAACAGAGCGGGTAAAGTCATCTAAACTTAGGCCTAAGATATCTTCAACCTGCTTTTTTACCTCAGTACCTTTTTCAGCAATAACATTACTGATTTCACCATCCAAAGAGAGTAATCTTGCGGCCTTAGTTTTATAGGAACCGTGTTTATCTCTAGTTATGTTTCTTTCAGCAATATAGGTTTTTCTCTTATCTCCCTCGCCAATTTCAAATTCTATACTTACAGTAGTAAAATTTGTATTAGTATTTATAAATCCTTGATCATTCTTAGAGGCTCTGCTTATTTCTCCATAAAGAGCTAAAGTAATAGCATCTAAAATACTTGATTTCCCACTACCTGTTGGCCCAAAGATTCCAAAAAGGCCCTTCTCTGTAAGCTTAGAGAATTCTATTTTCTGCTCATCTAAAAAACTGTTTAATCCTTTAATTTTCAGTAATTTCGGTTTCATTACTCTGCTCCTCCTCTCCATATATGATTTCCATGAAGGTGTCCATTAGTTCTTCCTGAGGTTCTACCCCATTCCTATTTTTGAAGAATTCTAAAAACAAGCTCTCTATAGATTCATCCTGGAGGGAGAACTCTTCCTCTTCTTCATCATTGCAACCCTTTATCTTAGGTTTAATTTCCAAAATATCTTTTTTATAAGTTTTCATAAGTTTTATTTCTTCTTGCTCAATAATTCTATCTGTTTCTATTTCTAGATATACCCAGGATTCCCGCTGTGTATTTTTCATACACATTTCTATAGCCTCTTCTATGTTTTTACACTTCCAAATATCTATAGGTTTATAATTTTTAAATAACACCTTTCTTATCTCTGAAACTTTTCCCACTTTTATATCCGCAATATAGCATCCCTTACTTTGGTTAGCTTCACTTTTGCTGTATTGAAGAGGTGAGCCAGCGTAGAAAACTTGTCCACTGCTTTTTATTTGTTGGGATCCATGTAAATGCCCAAGAGCTACATAGTGTGCGTTATCTGGAAAACTTGAAGCTCTTACAGCTAAAGTTCCACCTAATTGAATAGCTCTTTCAGACCCACTTTCTTCTCCTCCAATTACAAAAAGGTGAGATGCAACTATATTTATAGTATCTTCTCTAAACTTATTTTTTCTTTCATCAAAAAACTGTTTTATTCTATCACTATATCCCTTAAAAGCCTCATCTTCCTCCATACTGATAGATAAAACTTCATTAAGTCTTTTTTCACTTGGATAAGGCAGGGTTATTACTACAGCTTTTTCTCCGTTAATTTCCACTTCAAAGTATCCCTCTCCGCTATCAATAACACCATGATTTCCACATTTACCAATTTCTATTTTGCTTTTTGGTTTATCTACAATAATTATTCCATCTTCAAAAGCCAGTGGGCTTGATGCTACTAACCTATCTGGATTATCATGATTTCCTGCAATTATTAGAACTATTCTCTCACCATTATTGCTAATTCTTTTCGCTGCTCTATAAAATAATTTCTCTGCTCCTGCTGGAGGATTACTATTATCATATATATCTCCAGAAATTATCACCAGTTGGACATTATTTTCTTCTACTATACCTATAAAATCTTCTATAAATTGTTCCTGTTCTTCCAGTCTACTAGAGCCTTCTAAGTATTTTCCAAGGTGCCAATCTCCTGTATGTAATATTTTCATGTAATCACCATCCTTTGAGTTTCTTACTATTCTTTAATTATAGCCTAAATTTGAAACATAGTAAAAAGCCATATTATAGTACTTCATCGAAAATAGTTTATACCTTTAGAATATAACTACTGCTCTTATGAAATAATAAATTTATATATAAGGCATCTTTAAATATAACTATTGAATATGCTTAGTTTATTTTGTGTCATACTGGTTTAGAAGCATTTATTGATAATATAACTAGCAATACACCCTATTTTCTTGCCAATATAAGGTTTTTTATGAACTCAAAATATCCTTGGCATCTTTGACATGTTACTTTATCTCAAATGCCTAATGAATGAAAGGAAGTTATAGAAATGAATTTAAATATAGATGAATCATTAGTTTGTCCAAAATGTAACTCTAGTCATTTCGAAATGAAACGTGAAGCAACTTACGTGTATACCTATGAAGTAAATCCCCCAGATATGGCTTCCGATATGAAGGACTCAAAAGAGGTTCCTTACCTTTTTGATAATAGAGAGCAAATTAATGAAAAAGAGTATTTAATTTGTAAGGAATGTAATTCTACTTTCCCCTGCTCAGTTGATAAAGACAATAATAAAATAACTCTTACAATTTTACAAAAGGCAATTCGTGCAGACCATCAAGAAAAACCTGAGTTCTGGGGTTAGAGTTCTTATATTGTACAAATCTCATTCAAGCTAAAAGGATTTACTTAATTTGTAAATCCTTTTTTGTTAGGTATTTTTTTAAAATTCGTATTATAACCTTAAGTCATGTATAATCTTCAAAAGTAAATAGAAAAAAGTACTATCTTTAATTAAGCCCCTGGGCAAAATATAAAGAATTTTCTAACTATTATTAATTAAATTATAAAAATGGACTGAATATAGATATTTATACACCTATATTCAGTCCATTAATTCTAAGGATCTAATATATCAACCTGTGAATATACTACTGTATTTGTATTATATTTTTCCCATAAACCTTATCAATAGAAAATCTTAAATACCTCTATTTTTTTAAAGAAAACAAAATCCCAGTGTTATCTTTACATAATTATTTCATTCCAAATGCCTTATTCAGGATAAACATATATATTTTCAGGAGTTTTGATGTTTTCAATTTTGCTTACCTTAATTATTGGTAGTATTAAATCTGTATTAGTTACAGTGTCTCTATATTCTATTTCTTCAATTATACCTTCTACACTAACCCAAGCATCTTTTTTAAATTCAAAAGCCCTGTCCAACTTTGCCATTATCCCTATTACCTGTGCATCAGCTGCACAACAATCCATGGACATTCTTGCAATAACAAATTCATCCTCTTTGAACTCTTTTTTTCTTAATACAAACCCACTTATGGCGATTTTTTTTCCTTTATATTTATTTAAGTTTGTTCCTAACTCATTAACTGCTTTATAGAAATTTTCATCTCCTATTACTACAACACCATCCTTTTCTATGGAAGCGCCATACTGATGCTCTTTTATACTAGCATCATCTTTAATAACCTCATCTTTTGAATTATTGGAACTAGGCACTTTAAGCTTATCATTCTTCACATAGTTAGGTAAATTTACACCCTTATTTGTGATAATAGATAAGTTTAAACCTCCTTCAGCAGCTGTAAAACCAATAAATAAAGTCAATATTAGTATCATATGACTTTTACTTACTGGCCTATTAGTTTTAGGAGAAAATATTTTATTCCCTTGATATAAGGTGAGGACAATGAAAACAACAAGTGAAAAAATTATATATTTAACCATTTTAGGACTAATAAAGCTATTAACTTTTCCAGTGGCAAGTAGATAAAAAGTAAAGGTAGAGAAACCTAAGAGTACAATAAAGGTTAAAAACTCTTCCACATTAAACTTTCTCATTTAAATCACCCCTAACAGTGACATTACATTGGTATAAGAAGTTATGACGAAAATTACTAAAACTATATAAATAATGAACTTAGCTGCTACCTTACCTTTAAAGTTTCCAAAAATCATAAATGCATTTTTTATATCAAGCATTGGACCTAGAAGTAGAAAACCTAAAATTGAACCTATGGTAAACTGTGACATAAAGGAACTTGCAATAAAGGCATCTGCTTCCGAACATATTGATAGAGTAAAGGCTAGCATCATCATAACAGCAATGGATGCTATAGGTTTATTTCCTACTGATGAAATTAAGCTCCTTGAAATTAAAGTTTGGAAAATTCCTGATATAAAAGCTCCAAGGATTAAATACTTACTTATAGATAAAAATTCTTTAGTAGTGTGGTCGAGAATTACTCTAAATTTTGATTGATACTTGTATAAACCATTGTTACTATCACAACCACAGTAACATCCGCTATTTAAGGAATAATCCTTATTTTTAAGAGGTGATGAATTGCCTTCTTCTACTATTGATATCAATACCCCTACAGTTATGGCTGCTAAAATTCCAAAGCCACCTCTCATTAGCACTACTGAGGGTTTGTCATAAAAGGCATAATAAGTTGATAAAAGCACCACTGGATTCACAATGGGTACTGCTAACATAAAGGTTACCCCAAAGCCCAAAGGAAGTCCCTTTTTTATAAGTCTTTTTGCAATTGGAATAATTGCACACTCACATACTGGAAAGATAAATCCCATTAGTGATGCTGCCACAAACCCTAAAACCTTATTTTTAGGTATTATTTTAGCTATGGTTTCTTCTGATATAAATACTTGAATTAATGCAGAAACCAACGCTCCCAATAAAATGAAAGGGGTTGCCTCGAGAACTATGCTAATAAATATAACAGAAAAATTTTCTAGTACGGAAAAATTTATACTCTGCATGTCTATCAACTTAATCATATTAACTGCGATGAATACTACCACCACAATATAAAGAAATATTATAAGATTCCTATTATAACTAACTCTATTTTCCACTGTTCTTCTCCTTTTGATATGTTTGCGGCGAATTTAAAAAGTCCTTCAATAGCAAGTCGCATTTTTTTAAGAATCCCTTATGAAATAAATTACTATCTTTAAGCACCTGTTTCATATCACTGTGTTCTTTCACCTCTAAAATTGGAATAAACCTATTTTGTTGATTCAAGGTTTTTTCTATGGATTTTAAGATATCCTTAGAGATATCTTCAGTATTATTAAGAATTATTAAATTACTAATTTCAACACAAGGAAGTAAAAATCTACCCATGTTATTTAAGTACATATGGAAAGTTGCCCCTTCTGAAAGGTAATAGGTGGTGGTTAATTTGCAATGTGATTTTAAATGTTTGCTATGGATTAAATCTAGTAGCTTTTGAATCTCCTTTGTACCATTAAATTCAATAATTATTCTATGAGGATTACTTCTTTGCAAAATTGCACTAAAATTATTCTCTATAAGCTCTTCATAGTTAACATCTAATAGGGTAACTCTTTCATCATTTTGAAGGTCCTTCTCTATTTCTGTTTCGCCACTTTCGAACTGAAGAATAACCACTCTTTCCCCTTTTACTAAGGTATCTTCCAAAAGAGCATTGATAAAGGTAGTTTTTCCAGAGCCAATAAACCCTGTAACAATTTCAACATCTGATTTCATCATAAATTGCACCTCTACTTCGAACTTAGGAACAAGTTTCTAATAGCTTCCTTATTTAATCCGCTTCCAATGATACAAACTCTTCCTGTATATTCGGCGTGACTGTCTCTTATTTGAAATTCCTCTGGCACATAGTCAAATTGTATCCATTTATTTTCTTCTGTTTCCACAATTCCCTTTGCTCTAATCACAGTTCCATAAGCTTTATTCTTTTCCATTCTTTCCAAGAAATTTTGTAACGATATTCTATCGAAAACCTTAGGAGTTTCTATTCCAACAGTTTGAAACACTTCATTTGCCTTATGATTCAAAGTAGTATTAACTCTTGCTGTTCCAATTGGCTTTTTTACAAGATTAATCCCTTCAAGATTATCTTCTTTATTCTTACTCTCTCCTATGGTCACTATTTTTGCCCCATTTATACTATCCCAAGGTGTGGTTATTATTTTTGCCTTATGGTTAATTTTCTGCAACTTTTCCACAAGATTTACAAGTTTTTCTAAGGATAGTTTTTGACTCCTACTTATAACTAAAGTATTTGCATTTTGAATTTGGTTTTTATAAAATTCACTGAAGTTTTTAATATAGGCATCATATTTTAATCCATCAACAACTGTAATAATCATGTTTAATTCTGCAAACTTCTTTATCTGTTCCCCCTTACATACATTTATAACATCCGATAATTTTCCTACCCCTGAAGGCTCAATGATAATTCTGCTAGGCTTATACTTTTCTATTACTTCTTTAATAGCTTCATTAAAATCTGAAGATACTGTACAACATATACAGCCTGCATTTATTTCCTTAACTTCAATATTGGACTTTCTTAAAATGCTACCATCAATTCCTACTTCTCCAAATTCATTTTCAATTATTACTATATTTTCATTTTGCAGTTTTTCACTTAATAACTTCTTAATGAGCATGGTTTTTCCCGCTCCTAAGAACCCTGAAAAAATATCTATCTTTGTTTTCAATGTCTCTCTCCCCCCATATTCTTGTATTGTTATATTCTTAAGTTCATATAAATAAATTCATTGCTTGCTAACTACTAAATGGAGTCAATGACCTATAAAAAAGCAATTTATGCTCATTTAAATTTATATTTCAGCAAAACTAAATTTATTCATAAACTTAACTCTATTTAGGATAATAATAACTTAATAAAAAAAGAAGTAAATGCAAATAATTAGCATTTACTTCTTTACTAGGCACTTTAATTTACAAAGTTCTTATGATTATTTTCCTTAAAATTTTAAAGTTCTTCATTTAAATAAATTCATCTTATTTACCTAAGACTTAGAAAAAGATTTAACTACCATCGAAAGAAAATTTAACATATATACTTTGAAAAAGTTATTAAATCCATATTGCTGTTGTACTATTTACTCTTTAAATTTAATCATCTCCACAAAATATTTATGAAAACTTAAATCCTCAGTAAGTTCTGGATGAAAAGAGGTAGCAAGCATGTTATATTCCTTACAAGCCACTATATTACCTTCAATCTCACATAAAACTTCTACGTTCCCCCAAATATTTTCTACATAAGGAGCACGAATAAACACTAGTGGTATTGGGTTCTCTGAAACTTCTTTTATAAACTTTATAGTTTTAAAGCTATTTAACTGACTTCCATATGCATTTCTTTTAACTTCTATATTCATCATATTTAAATGAGTCTTTGAATCATTATTAATTTTTTTTGCAAGAAGTATCATTCCTGCACAAGTGCCCCAAACAGGAAGTCCTTGCTCTATTCTTTTTCTTAGAGGCTCAATAAGAGAGAAATCTTGTAACAACTTACCAATGGCAGTGCTTTCGCCTCCTGGTATTATTAATCCTTCCACCATATCTAATTCTTCTTTAGTTTTAACTTCTATTGCCTTCACCTTAGAAATTCTTTGAAGTTTTTCTAAGTGTTCTCTTACAGCTCCTTGAATACTCAGTACACCTACTGTAACCATAATTTTCTCCTTACCAACCTCTATTTGCATATAAGTTAGCTTCTGGTATTTCTCTAATGTCTAAGCTATCCATTGGCTGTCCAAGTTCTTCTGAAACTTCTGCAAGGATCTCTGGGTTATTATAGTAAGTAGTAGCCTTAACTATAGCTTGTGCTCTTTTTTCTGGATTTGAGGACTTAAATATACCTGAACCTACAAAAACTCCGTCACATCCAAGTTGCATCATTAGGGCCGCATCAGCAGGAGTTGCGATTCCACCCGCTGCAAAATTTACCACAGGTAGTTTCCCCTGTTCTTTTATATATAAAATTAAATCATAAGGTGCTCCCATTTCCTTTGCAATATTCATCAATTCTTCTTGGGATGCAAGTTGAACTCTTCTTATATCTGTAAGCATAGTTCTCATATGCCTTACTGCTTCCACCACATTTCCAGTACCAGCTTCTCCCTTTGTTCTTATCATAGAAGCACCTTCCCCAATTCTTCTTAGTGCCTCCCCTAAATTTCTAGCTCCACATACAAAAGGTGCCCTAAAGACTTTTTTGTCAATATGGAAAACCTCATCAGCAGGAGTTAAGACTTCACTTTCATCTATATAATCTATATTGAGACTTTCTAGGATTTGAGCTTCCACAAAATGTCCTATTCTAACCTTTGCCATTACTGGTATTGTAACAGCCTTTTGTATTTCTTTAATCATCTTTGGATCAGACATTCTTGCCACTCCGCCTTGCTTTCTTATATCTGAAGGTACACGCTCAAGAGCCATTACTGCCACTGCTCCAGCCTTCTGTGCAATTTCTGCCTCCTTAGCATTAACTACATCCATAATTACTCCACCCTTTAACATTTGGGCAAGATTTTTATTCAGCTCATTTCTTTCACTCATGATATACACTCCTTTACAAATATATAATGACAATATATAATAATCGTATCGTTACAATTATTGTATACATCCCTAAATTCAACCAGATTATTGCATACAATTTTTGTTAAGTCAATACAATTTGAGAGGAAAAAGAAAAATATGGATATCGTATCGATACAATTGAACAAAGATATAAACACTCCAATGTATATGCAACTTTCAAGTCTTCTTGGAGAGCTAATAAAGAGTGGAGAACTAAAGGTAGATGCAAAACTTCCCCCTATTAGAAAGCTATCACTTCAACTTGATGTAAATAATGTTACTGTGGTAAATGCTTATAAGCAATTAGAATCCAATGGATACATTAAGGCAATTAAAGGTAGTGGATACTATGTACTAAAAATATCAGATGAATCTCTTGAAAAAGGCTCAGTGATCACTAAGCTAAATGAAGATGAATTTTATGCTCAAGAAGATATTAAATTAATGACTAGCGGACAAATTGAACTTTCTGCTAATACCATTAATTTTGCAAGTGCCACACCCGACCCTAGTATTTTTCCTGTAGAAGCATTTAAGAACTCTATAAATGAGGTTCTGGATAGAGATAAGGGTTATGCTTTTGGTTATCAAGAGAGTAATGGTTTTGAACCTCTGAGAGCGTCCTTATGTGACTTTCTTAGATTCCACAACTCTATAAGTGCTGATAAAGATGATATTCAAATTGTTTCTGGAGCACAACAAGGTATAGACATCATAGGAAAAGCCCTATTAAGTCCTGGAGATTTTGTTATCACTGAAAATCCAACTTACACAGGTGCTGTATCTGTATTTAAATCTAGAGGGGCTCAGGTTATTGGAGTTCCTATTAATGAAGACGGTATTGATTTAGAGGTTCTAGAAAGACAAATATTACGTTACAATCCAAAATTAATTTATGTAATGACTAAGTTTCAGAATCCTACTACTATTTCCTATTCTATGGAAAAGTTGCAGGGATTACTTGCTCTTTCAGAAAAATACGGAGTATATCTTGTAGAAGATGATTCTTTGTCTGGACTTTCCTTTCATAGCGTTAAAGAGAATCTTACTTTAAAAGCTTTAGACACTATGGATAAGGTAATTTATATAAAAAGTTTTTCTAAGCTTTTAATGCCAGGACTTAGAATTGGTTTTCTTGTTTCTCCTTATAAATTATCCAGTGAACTTTTAAAAGCAAAGCATTCTACTGATATTTCCTCCTCAGGACTTATTCAGCGAGCGCTTCATTTATACTTCGAAAAAGGTCATTGGGAAAGCCATATAAATTATATGAAGGATATTTACAAAGAAAAATATGAAGTGATGCTTAAGGAATTAAATAAACTTAAAAAATACGGAGTTAATTTTGTGGAGCCAAAAGGTGGCCTAAACTTTTGGATAACACTTCCTCAAGGAGTGAAAGCTACAAAGCTTTATTTAGAGTGTGCTAAAAAAGATGTACTTATAGTTCCCTGCAAGATTTTTTATGTAAATAACTACAGAAACACTGATAATACCATACGTATAAGTTATGCATCTACAAATATGGAGCAAATAACCTCTGGAATGAAGGTAGTAACAGATTCTATTATTAAGCTTTTAGATAAATCTAAAGGAAGAACCTATATGAGTCCTATGGTTTAGAACTTTCACTTTTGAATTGTAGCTTTCAATTCATTGAGATAGTTTTATTTAGAATCCAAATTTTTAAATTCTGTTAAGTGTTTTAAATCAAATGTTGCTATATAAATAGTTTTATATAGCTCAATCTTAAGTAATGTTATAAATAAGTAAAAGGACTGTAAATATTTGAAATTAACTCAAATTATTTACCTTCCTTTTCACTTTACTCATATTTATAAACTTCTAATAATTCTTCTTTATTAAAGACAGGAGCAGAAAAAATTCAGCAAAACTATAATTTTCTCTAATTAATATCCTTCAAATGAGATAAAATAAGACAATTAGTACTCTAAAAGCTCTTTCTAGTTATTAGTATCCCCTGCAATATTTATATTAAATAGCTCTAACATCTTAGGACCTGTAAATCTTCCATCCTTATAGACTTCTTTTGATAAGAACATTTTGTTCTGTACATTTTTTATATTTCCTGACATGGAGCCTCCTGTTACTGGAGAAAGGTTTTCTCCATCATAATAAAAACCTAACCTGATTTCACCTGCAAAATTACCGGTTAAAGAATCCATCTGGAAATCTGAGAAAGCAAGTAGTTCTAAATAAGGCTCCTGCTTCATTTTTTCCATAGACTTTTCACCACATGCCACAATAACTTCATCTAAGTTTCCTGTAGGCTCTATACCTAAATAATGAGAAAATCTAGTGTTACCATGGTAAGTTCTTAAAATTCCCTCTTCCATAATAACTACTTCTTCAAGCTTAAGTCCATCATTATCATAAGGAGATGAACCTTTTAAAGTGATAGTTACCTTGTCACCTGATATATTCTCACCTTGCACTATTTCTCCTGGTTTAAAGTTAGAAAGTTTATTATAAACAGCACCTACACTAGCCTTCTCTGTATAATAAGAGAACATTTCCTTAAGGGCTAATTTCCTAAGCAATACTTTATAGCTTCCTGTTTTTACGGCGCCTTTAGCTCTAACTCTCCACTTTGTAAGTTCTATAGCATCTTTAACACTTTCTGCTATGAGTTCTTCATCGAGATCCCCATAACTAAATACATTGAAAAGTTCCACATCCTGGTCTTCTATCCACTGAGTAATACACTCTATTTCTGAAGAAAACTTCACAAAGGAAACATCTACCCCTTCAGAGTTAACTATTCTCTTTGTACTTTTATTTAAGAATATTTCTGAAGAGTTGATGCCACCTTGCTGGAATACATCATTTTTATATAATGCCTTTTGTATTACCATGGCTCCTTCTTCTAAGGAAAAACCACTGAACTTTGAAGGTATGGTTACTTCCAAAGCCTTTTCTCCCTTTACTAATGGATAGAATTTGTTCTTAACAAATCCTGCTGCATATAAACCATCTTTTAATATTTTTTCTATTTCTTCATCTTTCATTGTTGGATAAATATCTACTTCTGAAGAACCCCTATAAGTTTCTTCATTTTCTTCAAAGTCTTTATAAACAGTTACCTTATAATGAGTAACCTTCTTTTTTCTATTCATGTCTAAAGCTTTTTTTATAAAAAACAACTCTACACTCTCAACAGTTTCCATGTTTACCTTATATACACTAATATTAGCTTTACCTAGTTGATTTATAATTCTTTCAATCATTAGCCTAACCTCACTCTCGCCTTAATGTATGGCCCACCGCAAGATACTTTTACCCATTCCTTATATCCTTTACCACAGAATCCTGCTCCACCCATTTCTAAGTCACCTGATACCATAGATATAGATTTTAAAAGATCTGGCACGTATCCAGTTAATATTACAGGAGAATAAACTTTGCCTGTAAGCTTACCATCTTTTATTTCCTTAGCTACATTAACCATGCACTGAATTCCCCAGTTCTTAGGATCTTCCATTCCACTAGCAGATTGTTCTAATAAGAAACCATAATTAATAGATGCTATCATATCTTCCAACTTATCTTTACCTGGAGCAAAGTATGTGTTAGTCATTCTAGTATAGGCTTTTCTTTCAAAGGATTGCCTTTTACCGTTTCCAGTAGGTGATACCCCTAAGCCTAAAGCTGAAATACTATCAGAAATACCTTGATTTAATATACCCTTTTGAATAATTATTGTATCTTGAGCTAAAACTCCTTCATCATCAAATTCATAGGATGATGTTTCTTCTATCCCCTTAGCACCATCATGCATTACTACTAATTCAGAAGCTACATAATCTCCTAGGAATTCCTTTGACTTAGCTCTATCCTTAAGGAACATGTCCATTTCAACCCCATGGCCAAAAGCTTCATGTGCAATAAGTCCAGTAACATCTGGATCACAAATAACTTCATACTCTCCCGGTGGCATAGGTTGTGAATCTAGCAAAATAAGCGTATTCTCCACAACTACTTCAACAGAAGCTTCCATTTCCTCTAATAGTTCTCCACCCTTTATTCCTGAAAAACCCTTGTAAGAATATTTTGTGTTGTTATCTTTGGATACAATGCAAATATTTGCTCCATTACTCCACATATAGCTCTGTTCTAAATCCTTATTTTGAGAAAGGTATAGCTTATTCACGTGTAAATATTCATATCTAACTCTAAAATCTATTACATTCTCAGAATTATTAAGCCCTCTATCCATAATACCTTGAAGTCTCTTAATCACTTCTTCATCACTTATTGTACTTGGATTAATCTTAACCTGCTTATCGAAGGATTTTTTCATTTCTTCTTCTTGAACTTTTTCATATTCAATAAAGGTCAAGATTTCTTTAGCTTCACCTGTAAAACTATACATATCCTTCCTTATGATAGAAGCAATTTCCTCTACCGTACCCTCAGATATATCATTAAATGAATACTCTGAGTAATTTTTCCCATTGTGAACTCTTATCACAAACCCTCTTTCATTACTTCCACTTCCTGATATGCCTGAAGTTCTTTTGCTCACAGAATAAACCTTTCCTGTACAATCTGTAGCCAATATAGATACAGATCCAAAATCTTTGGAAAGGTTCTCAATCAATGTTCTTAAGTTTTCTTTAGTTTCCGCAAGAAAACTACTGTATTTTAGTTCCATGTTAAACCCCCTTCTTTATGGATAATTAAGTTAACTGTACTATTGAAATATTTTACAACAATAATGTATATGCACAGCAATTGATCCATATTATCTTTTTAATAAACTGAATTTTCAGTATTATATATCTATTCTATCATTTTTTAATTATGAGTTCCATTATTCATCTTAATATTCACAATTAAATAAAAAAATAGTGCATATAAATTGCCTAACTAATTTCCTTCAGAGTATTTAAATCTGTAACATCAATTTGTAATATTACTCTGTACAACTTAATATATTGTATCAAAACGTTTTAGGAGGATATGCTATGGAACTTTCTAGATCTAAAACTGAAGAAAATTTGAAAAAAACCTTTGCTCTTGACTCAAGAACTGTTACTCAATACCAATTATTTGCTGAACAAGCTAGAAGAGAAGGTAACGAGTTTATTGCAAGGATTTTCGAAGAATCTGCTAATCATCAACTTGGACTCTCAAGGCAAGTCTATGGTAGATTTCTTGGCCAAATCAAGTCCTTGCAAGAAAACCTTGAATACTCTATGCTCACCGAGGCCAGTGCATTGACTAAATTCTTAGAATATGAACAAACTGCTACAGAAGAAGGTTTTGATGAAATTGCTGTTTTTTATAGAGAAGCTAGAGTTGTATTAGACTTTCATAGAAGACAATTCGAAGACTTATTTGGTCATGTATCAAATGGAACCTTATATAACCGCCCTACTATTGAAATTTGGCAATGCTTAAATTGTGGATATTTACATGAAGGAAAAGAGGCTCCTTTTGTGTGCCCAGTGGACAACTATCCTCAAGGGTGGTACAAGCTAGTATGTGCTAATTATTGATATTATAAAAAATAACAATAATTGTCTCATGTTATTTTTTAAAAATGAAGCTGAATGAAAATATAAAATTATTTTCACTCAGCTTCGTTTTATTTATTTATTTATTTATTTATTTATTTATTTATTTTGTTTTATTTTTTTATTAGCACGTTTCATCTAAACTGTATAATCAAATAAATTAATGTAAATGCAAAAGGTTACTTAGTTATTAAATAATATATAACTTTACTTTCAACCAATTGCATTTTCATCTATATCTTTGATACTTATGCACTAAAATTCAACCTATTTTTTCCGAAAAAAAACATCAATAAAACTTACATTAAGTTCCTTTGATAATTCTTCAAGCTTTGCTACTTGTTCCTCTGCTCCCTTAGCAATTTCATAACCCTTTGTTCCAGCGATTACAGCATCAAATCCATTCATATATCTGCCATGAATAAAGTTTGCTTCCTCACTATGTTTTATTCCATTAGCTTCCTCTCTTAAAGACATAAGCTTGTTCACATTTTCGCTAACATTCTTATTTTCTTTAATTTCATCTATAGCCTTTGAAGCTTCTGAAGTTATGCTTTTCATCTCTTTTACATAAGCATAATCTGTTTTATATCTTTCTACTTCATAGGTTATAGGCTTTTTTGCAATAAAAATGTTATAAGCACTAACACCTAAAGTTACAATTAGCACCAATGATATTATGGTTTTAATTATGCCCTTTACAAATTTAATAGCCAAAAGAAGTAACCCAATAGCTACTATTAACATTGTAATGTTGTCTACCGTAAAACCTTCCATTTTCTCCCCTCCCCTAAGATATCTTCAACAAATAACTTGTTAGTATTCTACTTTCTTTTGTGACCTACAATACCACCAGAAACTATTGGTCATTGGACTACCTATACACCAGTTTACTTGCCACACAGTTTACTTTTCCAGTTAAAATATTCCTAATTTTCTAACTTGCTATTTAAATTTAGATACCTAAACTCTTTTTCTATATTATACCATGATTAATCCTTAATTAATTAAATATTTTACAAGAAAAACAAACAAGAAAGATCATCTTTAGTACTACTTAATGTTTCCATTATTATATGGTTAAATAATTCTATTTTAATGCATTCCCTTTAATAAGCCTAAAAAAGGCAACGAATTTCAGAATTAATATTTATACATTACTATTCAGTTATTGAAAATTTTGTCGATAACATAAATGAATTATAACAATTATGTTTTGTTTAAATATATAAATGCTCTATGGAGGTATAATATGTTTGGAAAAAAGAAAAAATCTAATTCCCTTGAAAATTTAAGTTCTTTAGAACCTACACCTAGTATTGCTGTCACTTCCACTAATCCAAAAAGTGATAAGTTAGCAATATTAAAATATAATCAGCATTGCATTTCTAAAAAAATAGTCACAAAGGTTGGAGATGCTACAAGTGTTACTGAAAATCTAATTAATATGATAAATGATATTGCAAAGCAAGTAGAAGTTCAAATGACTTCTATAGAAGAAGTATCTGATGGTGTTAGAGAGTATAGTGCCTTTGCAGAAGAGGTAATGGCTAACACAGATAATACTAGAACTATTGCGGAAGATACACTTTCAACTGCTAAAAAAGGAACAGAAGCTGTACATAAATCCATAAACGCTATGGATGAAATTAAAGAATCTGTGGGAGATGTTAGTGATTTAGTAAACGATTTAAGTCAAAAGGCTACACAAATTAATGATATGCTAGAAATCATTAAAAGTATATCAAAACAAACTAATCTTTTAGCCTTAAATGCTGCAATTGAGGCTGCAAGGGCTGGAGAAGCTGGAAGAGGTTTCACAGTAGTTGCAACAGAAGTAAAAAAGCTAGCTGAAATGAGTGCTGAATCTGCAGATCACATTTCTAAAAATATACTTGAGATTAATAAAAGTGTTGCTAAAACAATAGAAGCAATGAATACAAGTTCCAATAAGGTTAATGAGGGTAGAGAAATTGCTTATAATACCCTTGAAGTTTTCAACGAAATTACAGAAGCTGTAACTAGTACTACTGAAGTGGTAAAAGAAATAAGTAACGCCACATCGTCTCAAACTAATATTCTAGAAAAAATTATGGGTGCCACTGAGGACATGACGAAGGTTGCAGACAATTTAGAGCAAATGGCTCAATATGCCTCACTAAATACTACTTATACAAAAGCTTCTTTAACTGCACTACATAATATATCCATGAATATGGATGACCTTACTACTGAACTATTAAATGAGTTAGATAATGGTGCTCAAAAGGAAGATATAATTATACGTACAAGTCTTGGTAAACCACTTAATTTAGATCCTGCTAATTGCTTTGACATGGATGGAAATCAAGTCCTTACAAATGTTCATAGCGGGTTAATTAACCTCACTCCTGAGGCTGAAATACTTCCTGGACTAGCTAAAAGCTGGTACGTTGAAGAAGATGGTTTAACTTGGATATTTAACTTAAGAAAAGGAGCAAAGTTTCATAGTGGTAAAGAAGTTACAGCAGAGGATGTTGTGTATTCTTTTGAAAGACTTTTAAGTCCAGCTTTGAATGCCGGCAACGCATGGTACCTTGACTTTATTGATGGAGCAAAAGAATTTATGTCAAGAAAAACTAATTCTGTTGTAGGCCTTAAGGCTTTAGACAGATATAGAGTTAGTTTAAAATTGGAATCCCCTTATATGGGTTTCTTGTTAAATCTAGGTCAATCAGCTACTTCGGTAATCTCAAAGGAAGATGGATTAAAGGGCACTATTACAGGTTGTGGAGCTTTTAGTATCAATAAATTTGATAATGATGAATGCATACTAGATGCCTTTAAAGACTATTACGGAGGCTCACCTTATATAGATAGAATTCATATAACTTTCAATGATCCAAATTCAGTTGAAAAATTTATTGAAGGAATTTATGATTTTATTATTGTGGATAATAATAGTGATATCGATAATATAAAAACTAAAACAGGACTTGATACTAACATTGCAGGACTATTAGGAACTTACTATTTTGGCTTAAATCTAGAATCCTCTTCCCCTCTTGTAAATACTATAGATGGTAGAAGAGCAATTAACTTAGCCATTAATAAAGACAAAATTGTAAAGGAACTCATTGGAAGACTTGGAGCAGTTGCAAAGGGACCTATTCCACCAGCTATGTTAAACGGAGCTACTGGAAAAGGTTATGAATATAATCCAACTGCAGCAAAATCTTTATTGCAAAAAGCTGGCATCTCAACTAGAACTCTTAAAGTTAATTTCCGTGATACAGATAAAGATGTAACTAATGGTAAAATTGTTAACATGATTATAGAGGATTTGAATGCTATAGGTATCAAATGTGAAATAAAAGTTTGTCCAGCTAGTGATTATCTTACTCCTAATGCAGTAAAAACATGTGATGCTTTCTTCAGTAGATGGATTGCAGACACTGGAGATTTAGATAACTTCCTTCAACCTCTTTTCAAATATGAAAATGTTACAAACTTTGTAAGATACAATAATGAAAAAGTTATGGACTTATTAGATAAGGCTAGAGAAATTATTAATCCTGAGAAGAGAAAAGAAGTTTATAAGGATATTCAAAATATAGTTGTTGACGAAGCTCCATGGGTATTCCTATATCACCCACAAAAAGCGTTTGTTCATAAAAAGAATGTGCTTGGATTAAGACAAAGTGTTACGGGTGCTTATAGATATGATGATATCATTATAAATTAACTGTAATTTATAAAAAAAAGCTTAAGGGAAAATTAAATTTCCCCCTTAAGCTTTTTTTATTATATTCTATTAACTCTTATTTATTGTCATGGCCTTGGGTTTCTGATGCCATATTTCCATCCTCACAATTTTTCTTAACAATATGGTCTTTATTAGCTATAAAAACATCTTGATTTTGTAACAAGCTAAGAGTAAAACTTACTACAGTTTTTTCTTTAATCTTTTTAAAGGTGAATGCGTTAGGTAATGTGTTGTCTAATTTTATAATTCCAAGTTTTTTACTTTTTTCTGATATCGCAATATCTTCTAATTTGCAATAAACTTGATTTTCTAGCTCTTGTGTTTCTATAGAACTTTTTTCCTCAGTTTTATTTCCCACCTCAAATTTGTGTTGAGAATTGAAAATTTCAATCCTCTGTGTTAATGAATAATTTGTATTATGGGGTTTTCTTGCAAAAGTTACTTCTGTAGCACATTTAAATGGAATCTTTACAGTTAAATTTTTAATATCTCCATTGATTTCTTTCTTAGTTATATCTACTACATTAGAATACTCTATTTTTTTCTCTATAAATCCTTCTAAAAATAATCTATTAGATTTTGGAATTAATTTACATGAAGTTAAAGTCATACTCTTATCTAAATCATCTATACTAAAAATAGGTTCTGGAAACCTAGTGATAGCTTCAATAAACACCTCCATGTTTACTTGAGATAACACCACTGGAGCATTAATCATAGCTGGTTCTTTTGCAGCCTCCATAGTCATTGGATCTTCAATATCTTCACTTATACAATTTTGAAGGGAAGTCACATTATATGCATTTACCTTGCAACTAAGCACTGTTGGCTTTATAGTAGCTGAATTCTTTTTTGTCTCACTTGCTTTTATGATTTTCTCGTTATCTAAACTATCACTTTTTTCCACAATTGCATTTATTTCTGCTACTGGTGAGGGAATTCTTTCTTCCTTATTTTCCACTATGTTATTATAACTCAAGGAATATTTAATATCTTCTTCGATAATATCCTCCTGAATAACACCTTGATCTTCACTAATGATATTGCTATGACCGTTTTTTATTTCATCACTTTCTTGTAGTTCTTCATTACTTATATCCTGTTCCAATAATTCTGTTGTATCCTTATCAATGGTGCCTTGTAAATCTACCTTTGCTTCACCTTCTTCATAAATATTCTTCTCTATATTTTTATCACTTTGTAGTTTTTTTCTTAACATGTTTAGAATAATTGGAAATGCAATGTTTCGCTTTTCTGGCTCTACTTTTTCTAGTATCTTTTCTAAAATAACATTAATATTTTCAGCCATACCATGTCCTCCTTATAATTGCTTTTTATAAATATTAAAAGGGTGAAATAGTTGAAAAAACTCTTTGTATCATGTCTGATTTTCTTTTAATAGTTAAAAACTCATAAGTTAACTTAGATTCTTCAGACAATTAAGGTGTTTTAATGTGAAAGTTCTACTATATAAAATAAACTTTGGTTAGAGAAAAGTCCCCTTCCAAAGTCATTTAAGCACATAGTGTAATTTATTTGCTTAAGAAGGAAACCCCGAAGGGTTCCCTGAGTATATTTAAATCTATTAACAGCTTGATTTAGCCATAACTGAAAATGATGGACTTAATACGTCTAATATATTACCAGCAGTTGCATTAAAAGCATTAAGGATTTTTACATAGTAAGTGCAGCAACCTGGGCAACTATTGCATTCACAGTGACTAAAACAGAAGGAATTAGTAATTTCTGCTAAAGTTGCAAAGTTAATTCTATAGTCCCATGTGCCACATGGTATTTCTTCACCATTATTATCACAAACTTTAAATAATCCAAAGGTTATGAATGCAGGAATTGCAGGTGGTGTTCCAATCAATCTGAACTCAATTATACAATTAAAGTCAAATTTTATTATTGGACTTTTTAAGCAGCTTGTGTCTATAGATACACAACCAAGTGATCTTGGAATAAATGGAATTGTTGGTGTTCCAGATGTTCCTTGTATCTTAGCCATTGTACCTTGAGCACATTCAAATAATATCCCATATGGGCATGGGCTCATTGGATAGCATTTAGCGTATTTATGCTCTTCACAGCATGGTTGATGATAATCGCATTTTCTATCGTCATATTTTTTATCTTCATATCTATCTTCACATTTGTAACAGTCATATTTTTTGTCTTCATGTCTTTCTGGTCCATTGTAGTTTAATTTCATCTAAAAAACTCTCCTTTTAAAATTTAATTTATTTAGATTCATATATTTCTATCCGTTAACTCTGAATTCATTAACTAACTGAATTTCAATCCTAATTTACTAGTTTTAATTTTTATGATTTTAATTTTTCAAAGTCTTAAAGTTTTAAACTAATAGTTAATAGTCATATTTTTTTTCTCTTTTTCCAACTAATCCTTTTCCAGGGATATATCCAACTTGGATTTCTTCACAATAGTCTTCATATTCATCTTCTTTTTTCATATAAACTTCACATTCAGGCTCTGCAATAAATACTTGTTGAGTTTGTAATACTTTAAGACGTATATAAACTACCATTTTTTCAACAAAGTCTTGGAATAGATTTTCATTGCTAAAGTTTCCTTCAGTTTCATAATTTCTATTGTAAATGTCTGTTTCATAAATCTTAGTCCATTCTACTTCACAGAAGATTGGCTCATAATAGTCATTAAAGTGCATCCATGAATCTTCTCCTGTGTCTCCACAAACCATGTTAGCATCTATAACATTTGATTTTATCTTGTTATACTTACCGAATATTGGTTTTCTAGCAAATTTAACAGCTGTTACGCATCTAAAAGGAACATTTAGGGTTGTGTGTCTTATAGCACCACTAACACTTGTACCATTGTCAGTATCTTCTACAGTAGAATATTGTATATTTTTTTGAACATATCCTGCTAAGAATAATTTGTTTGTGTATGGTACTAAATGACATTGAGTGATACATACTTTCTTATCAATAGTTTTAATATCAAATGCATTTTGGTCCAATCTAATATTTGTTTCAAGATCTACTTGAACTTTTACGTCTGATAATACAACTGGAACCTTAACTACCAATGGTCCTGGTTGGCCTAGTGGATGATTATATTCGTTACTGCATTCACTTAAGGTTTCTGGATCAACTACTCCAGGTGGGCAATCGTCCCAATTAAAATTCCTATTATTAAAAGTCGAATGATTCTTAAACACGATTTCATCTCCATTTTCTAATCTACAGTACATGAAACTTTAAGTTGATACTTATCAAATCTTGAAGTTTCATATCTAATATTATATTATTCAGTTAAATCAAAGTTGCTACTGCTTGTCAGCAAAATTTTCAACTGTTTATTCAATTTTTCAGAACTAACCCATAAAAAATTAAAAACCAAAAGAATTTTACATAGGAATAAAATAAACTTTGGTAGGAGTTAAACTTCCTTCCAAAGTCATTAAATGCACTAAATCTATTCACTATTTAATTAGGAAACCCCTAAAGGTTTCCTAATATATTTAAAACTGATTAGCAGCTTGATTTAGCCATAACTGAAAGTGATGGGCTCATTACATCAAGTATATTGTCAGTACTTGCATTAACGGCATTAACTATTTTTACATAGTAAGTGCAGCAACTTGGGCAGCTGTTGCATTCACAGTGACTGAAACAGAAGGAATTTGTAACTTCTGCTGCCGCAACAAAGTTAATTCTATAATCCCATGTTCCGCAAGGAATTTCTTCACCAGTATTTTCACAAACTTTGAATAACCCAAAAGTTATGAATGCTGGAACTGTTGGTGCAGCAATCCATCTAAACTGTATTACGCAATTAAAGTCAAATTTTATTACTGGCATTTTTAAGCAGCTTGTGTCTATAGATACACAACCAAGTGATCTTGGCGTAAAAGGAATGGTTACTCCTGGAGTACCTTGTATTTTAGCCATTGTACCTTGAGCACATTCAAATAAAATTCCATATGGACATGGACTCATTGGATAGCATTTTGCATACTTGTGCTCTTCGCAGCATGGTTGATGATAATCACATTTTTTCTCTTCATATTTTTTATCTTCATATTTTTTATCTTCATGTCTATCTTCACATTTGTAACAATCATATTTTTTGTCTTCATATTTTTCTGGTCCATTATAGTTTAGTTTCATTTAAAAAAACTCTCCTTTTAAATTTAATTTATTTAATCTATATATTTCAATGAGTAAACTCTTACTTTCTTAATTAACTAGATTTAATCAAATTGTACAAAGTCTTAAATTATTTAAGGGCTAACTAATAGTCATATTTTTTTTCTCTTTTTCCTACTAGTCCTTTTCCAGGGATATATCCAACTTCGATTTCTTCACAAAAGTCTTCATTTTCATCTTCTTTTTTCATATAAACTTCACATTCAGGCTCTGGAACAAATACTTGTTGTGTTTGTAATACTTTAAGACGTATATAAACTACCATTTTTTCAACAAAGTCTTGGAATAGATTTTCATTGCTAAAGTTTCCTTCAGTTTCAATATTTCTGTTGTAAATGTCTGTTTCTAATATTTTGGTCCATTCTACTTCACAGAAAATTGGCTCATAGTAGTCATTAAAGTGCATCCATGAATCTTCTCCTGTGTCTCCACAAACCATGTTGGCATCCATAACATTTGATTTCATCTTGTTATACTTACCGAATATTGGTTTTCTAGCAAATTTAACAGCTGTTACACATCTAAAAGGAACATTTAAAGTTGTGTGTCTTATTGGACCACTAACGCTAGTACCATTTTCTGTGTCCTCTACAGTAGAATATTGTATATTTTTTTGCACATATCCTGCTAAGAATAGTTTGTTTGTGTATGGTACTAAATGACATTGAGTAATACATACTTTCTTGTCAATAGTCTTAATATCAAATGCAGGTTGTTCTAATCTAATATTAGTTTCAAGATCTACTTGAACTTTTACATCTGATAATACTACTGGAACCTTAACTACCAATGGTCCTGGTTGGCCTAGTGGATGATTGTATTCGTTACTGCATTCACTTAAGGTTTCTGGGTCAACTACTCCAGGTGGGCAATCGTCCCAATTAAAATTCCTATTATTAAAAGTTGCATGATTCTTAAACACGATTTCATCTCCATTTTCTAATCTCAAGTACATGAAACTTAAAGATAATCTTTGTTATTTGATTTATTAATCTATGAGTTTTTCTAATTTTAAGTTTCATATCTAATAATATCTTATTCAACTAGATAGGAATTGCTACAGCTTGTCATAAAATTTTAGAACAACTTTAGAAAAATTCTTTTCGACAAAATGAAAAAGAAGCTAATACAATTATTATAGCTTCCTTTATATTTTTATTAGCTTTTTTCTTTATATCACTTGAAAATAATTAGCCAGTATATTTTACTATTTCATTTCTGATTCTTTATGTTCCATATTATTTTCAATTATACTTTGTACTAGTTTCATAAATTCACTTGACTGTGAGATATTTATTGACTGCTTTTGGAAAACCTTTAACCCTATCTGAATTACCATTTTTATCACTAGATTTCTAAACTGATGTTCTCTTTGTAAATCTTTTGTGTCATCACCTTCAGTATTAAAAGTATCCGTTTCCATAATCTTTATATCCTCTAATTCACAATATATTCTTTCATCTGGCTTATTGTAATAAACCCAAGAATTTTCTGTAATATGGTTTTTTTTATCCCCTATGCAACCTTCCGTAATTGACTTTTTATAATTTTCTCCATAGATTGGCTCATTTTGAAATTTAACTCTATTAATAGCTTTAAAAGGAATGTTTAATGTAATATGTTTTAATTTGCCTTCCGTTGTAGATTTATCTGAAATTTCATTATGATAGAACCATATACTCTTTTGAACGTATCCTTCAACGAAGAGTTTATCTGTATGTGGAATTAGATCACACTGGGTTATAACAGTATGTTTATCTATAGTTTTTACATATGTTGCTGACTTCTTTAACTTAAATTCTTTTTCAATACTTATCTCTATTTCAACTTCTGATAATACTATAGGAATTTTAGTTATCAGTGAATTTGCTCTTTCTTTGATAGTTTCAACCTCATTACTTCTTTCTATTGCCATGCTGTGATTTAATTCCTTTGAGTCACAGTTTGTGTTGCGTTGGTTGTTTTCATTGTTAATACTAATTTTCTTTTCCTGTGACATACACGGTTCCTCCTTTTAACTAACTACAAACTATACCTAAGATGAAAACAAATTCCTGTCAATGTTATGTTATACAGTACCATATTATTCATTAATAAAGAAAATGGAACCTATTTCTCACAAAACTCTTGCATATTATCATAAGAGACTTTTCCATGAGAATTTATCAACTTATAAAAAAATAAGATGCTGAGCATAGTGGCTTCAACATCTTGTTACCATGTTATTTGTAAATTCATTATTGAATCTTCCTGTATAATTGTGTAAACACGTAGTTTATTTAATCAACAAGTTTCAGAGTTCTTTTCTAAATTTATATTTTTTTAAATATACTCTTGCTATGATTACCTTTGCAACTTCACATTTCAAAATAATATGAGTTTTTTACTTGTTTTCCTAGCATCTCTGACATATATAAACACCTAAAACTATCAACAATGCTGTTACTAATTTTATTGGTTGTAATACTTCATTTAGTATTAGTACAGATAGTATTATTGAAAATATGGGTACTAAATTTATAAATATAGAAGTCTTGCTTGGACCTATTTGTTTAATAGCCATCTGTTGAATTAAATATCCCATAACAGAGGCAAAAATACTCATATACATTATAGCTATAAAAGAGTAATAAGGAACATTTCCTAGGAAAGTCCAAGGCCTCTCATAAATAACAAAAGGTATTATAAAAATTGTGCAGAAAAGAAAGCTATAATAAGTTAATATCATTGGTGAAAACTTACCTGTAACTTTTTTGCTATAAACTGAGTACGATGCCCACATTATCACTGCAACAATCATTATTAAATCTCCCTGATTAAAGGTAAAACTTCTTATTGTAGCCATGTCTGCATTTGTTATAGTAAGAAATACTCCTGTAAAGGATAGTATAATTCCCGCTATTTGCTTTTTAGTTAATTTATCCTTAAGAAAAATTATAGATAAAATTGTTGTTATTATTGGGTTTGTTGCACCAATTATAGATGAATTTATAGCTGTTGTGTATTTTAGTGCTAAGAAGAAAAGTACATGGTATCCAAACATTCCTACTATCCCAGTAAAAAGAAAGGTAGGATAGTGCTCTTTCTTTAGTTTAAATTCATTCCCTTGCTTTTTTAATACAAAGAAAAGAATAATAGTTGCAAAAACAAATCTTAGAAAGGTTAATGTAAAAGGTGGAATGTAAGGTACTGAAAGCTTCCCTGCTATAAATGCACCTGCCCAGAAAAATGTGGCTAAAACCATTAACATATATATTTTTTTATTTTCCATAATTTAAAGTCCCCCAATTTTTATCACATTTTTAAAGGATAATCCACCCACCACTATAGTTTTAAATTTCCACTTATACTTCCCTCACTAGTATTAAGCTACTAAGTTTATGTCTTCTTGAAATAGTTTATTTCTTTTTAAAAGTATAACGAAAATTCCAACTAGCAAAATTCCTTTAATAACACTGCTCATACTAATGCTCCACCACACTCCATTTAACCCTAGGAGACTTTCAGAAGCCAAAAGATATGCTGCTGGAACTCTAAGTCCTGTAAACAGTATACTTATGATAGACGGTGTCATAGTTCTTCCGAGTCCATTGAAAGCTCCACTAGTAGTAATTTCAATACACATAAATAATTGAGAATAACCTAATATTTTTAAATATACTATTCCATATTTAATAGCTTCTTCTTCTGGTATAAACAATGAGAAAACTGCTCTTCCCCCTAAAGTTAAAAGTAAGGTAGCCAAAATTCCAACTATTATCGCCATTGCCATAGTGGCCTTATAGCCCTCTATAACTCTATGATATTTTTTAGCTCCATAATTTTGTCCTACAAATGTACCTAACGCCGTAGAAAATCCACCTGCTGTCATCCAAGAAATTGCCTCAATCTGAGAACCTACCTTTTGAACTGCAATAGGTATAGGTCCAAAGTTTGCAATTGCCCTAGCAATTAATATAGAGAATATGGTAAACAACCCACTTTGTCCTCCAACTGGAAGTCCTAGTTTGCAAATAGTTATAATATCTTCCTTATTAGGCTTACTAAATATATTAAACTTTAAATATTCTTCTTTACTTCTTAATATCACAATAATAAAGCATAGGGTTACTACCATTTGTGCAAGAACAGTAGCAATAGCCGCACCTAATACTTCCATACGTGGAAAAGGTCCATATCCTAATATCAATATTGGATCAAAAACTATATTAAAAACTAAACCTACAGAATTAATTATAAAGGGTGTTCTGCTATTTCCTGCACCATTGAAAATTGATGTAAACACTGGATTTATAAAGTAAAATACCATGCCTAAAATCATTACTACTAAGTATATTTCTGCCATATTAACTATAGCCGGATCCCCTAGTTTGAAAAAGTCCAACAGTGGCTTTCTAAATATAAATATTACTATTCCATAAGCTAAAGCTAATACTATGTTTATCTGTAGTGAACTCACAATATAACTTCTAGTTTTATCATAATCCTTCCTTCCTAAGCTTTGAGCAACCTTCACCTCTGCTCCGATTTTAGAAATCATAATAAAAGCCATAGCAAGCCAGGTGAAAAAACCAGCAGTCCCTACAGCCGCCACCGCCTTACTACCAATTCTTCCAATCCAGATCATATCTGTCATGTTGTATGCCATTTGTATAAAGGAAGTTCCCATAATTGGAATTGCAAGTTTAATAAGACTTGTAGCTATGTTTCCTTCAACTAAATTTATTCTTTTTTCCATGTTTCATCTCCTTTGTTCTTAAATTGCCATTATTCACATATATTCAAGAAAAACATAACCAGTGTTTAACCTTCTAGATGTTTTAACTGTTAAGTAATTCAGATAATGCTTCTTTTTCATAATATGGCATATTTTTCACTATTCTTATATTTTTGCTCCTATAATAATGATATTTTGATTATATATTTTAATTACAGTATTTATTGCATAAGTATATTTTATTTTGTTTCATGGAGATTGTCCATTAAATTGTTTTTACATAGTAGAAAGTTTTTGTATTATATAGAAGCACATTTCTCGTAAGTTTAAAAATAATGAATCAAAGGTACATTGCTTTATCTCCCTATCTAAAAATGATTTAAAGTATGAAAGGTATGCTGAAATTAAAATTCAGCATACCTTTTTATTCTTCCTCAGTAACTACTGGGTTTTCTTCATAACTACACCAATCACTCCAACTACCTACATAAAGTTTTGAGGGAATTCCTATTTCTTCTAAAATAAGCACATTGGCACAACCTGTTACTCCTGATCCACAGTGAACTATTACTTCATCATAATTCTTTATTTCTTCAAACCTTTTTTCAAGTTCCCCTATTGATAATACCTTGCCTTCTTTAAAATTTCCAGTCCAATCATAATTTTTAGCACCTGGTATGTGGCCAGCTTTTTTATCCATTGGCTCCACAACACCAAGGTATCTATCTCTTGCTCTAGAGTCAATAATCACCACATCTTTATTACCTAAAGCTTGTTTCACATGGTCTATTGAACATTGCATATATTCTCTTAAATTTGCCTCTATTTTTCCTTTTCCATTTTCTTTGCGCTCCTGGCTAGTAATTACTCCACCATAATCAATCCAAGACTTAATTCCACCTTCTAATAGGTACACGTTATCTAATCCAATATATTTAAGCATCCACCAAAGTCTTGAGGGAGCTGCTAAATCGCCATCATCATAGATTAAAATCATAGTATTATTTGAAATTCCTAGGCTTTCGATAAACTTAATAAATTCCTTCATGTTAGGAAGAGGATGTCTCCCACCATGCTCTCCTGACTTTCCAGCTAAGTCTTTATCGAGATTTACTGATATTGCCTTTGGAATATGAGCTTCTTTGAACGCCTTTTCCCCATAAGTGGGATCCTGAAGACTAAATCTACAATCAATTATAACTAAATTATCATCATTTATGTGTTCATCTAACCATTTTACATCAACTATATTTTTCAATGAAATCACTCCTTTCACATTTTATATTATAATCTAATACCTATAATCTTAATAGTATAATTACCCAAAATATACTATTGTTAATAGCTACAAAAACTGATTAAATTGCCCTTAACAGATTTTAGAGACTATACATAAGTTTTATCTTAAGACTACTTTTTAAATATAATATTACATCTTGATATTCCTTACCCTCATTTAATTTTATAACTTATGGAACTTCAAAGCTGTAAATTCATTTAGTAAGAATAAATATAATTGAAATAAAGCTACTAAATTTTCAGTATTACTCGCTTTAAATTGTAATAAGGATAAAAAACAAACTTTGCATTTTTTTAAATAAAAAATCAAAGGGTAGTAGAAAACTTTTTATGATTTTCTACTACCCCTTTCACATCTTATTAGATTTTATTTTTAACGTACCCACGCACCATCTTTACCTAATTTATATCCGTCAATAGTAACGTTAGATGCCATTGTTCCATTTCCATTAAAATAATACCACTTATTTCCTAGCTGAATCCAACCTGTAACCATTGTTCCATCAGATTTCATATAGTACCAAGTGCTTCCCGATTGTACCCATCCTGTTGCCAATGTTCCATTGCTTCTCAAATAGTACCAATGACCTTCATAAACCATCCAGCCACTTGCCATTATCCCAGTATCTTTAAGAAAGTACTTTTGAGTTCCATCTTTAATCCAGCCAGTTTCCATTTGTCCAATACTATTTAAATAATACCAAGCTCCTTGATAATTAAGCCATCCCTTTTGCATCGCTCCGCTAGAAGACATGTAATACCAGTTGTCATCTGAATTTATCCATCCTACTTGCATTGTTCCATTACTTGACATATAGTATTTTGATCCACTTACGTCTACCCAGCCCGTTTTCATAGCTCCATTATTATCTAAATAATACCATGACCCACTATCATAAATCCAACCGGTTCTCTTTGCACCAGTTTTTGTATCATAATAATACCATAAACCTCTCTCTTTTACCCAACCTTGAAACTTAGGCGTTGAAAACTTTATTTCCAATGGTTTAACAGTTTGATTCCTCCATGCATCCACTCCAACTATTTTCAGGTTATATTCGGTATTGGAGAATAAATTATCTATTGTAACAGTTACTTTATTATTTTGTTTATTCTCCCAAAATTTTATATACTCTGTTTGAATAATTTTATCATTATTTTTAATATAATACTTATCAACTAGAGTGTTATCTTTAGCAGCATCAAAAGTAATAACTACTTGATTTTTATTAATATTATCTATATTTGCTTTACCATCTTCTTCAAAATATGGATTTTCATTGTCATTTATTGTTTCTTCAAAAGGAAATTTTATTGTATAATTATTTACCCAAGTATCACTATTAAATTCCCTTGCTTTAATTTCAACCCTATCATCATAAACATTAACTAATAGCCCTTCAATATATTCTCTTGGTCCATTACCACCTTCATATAAAGAATAAGCTACCGCCCCTGTATTAACCATAGTAAACCCATCTTGATAAACAGTTCTTGGGTGACTTAACATATAGTGTAAATGACCTGAAAAAAATATAACTTGTGGATGCTGTTTCAATAAATTGGTTAATCGCCCATCTCTTAAGCCTCCACCCCAATCCTCACTGCCATAAACTGTGTCATCAATAGGCTGGTGTAAAAATACAAAGATAGGTTTTTTAGGATCAGCGTTATCATCTAATTTCTTTTCTAGCCATTCATATTGTTCATCTGAAATTATTGCATAATCTCCAATATTAACATCTGAAACTGGAGATTTTTCACTACTAATAGTAATAAAATGATATCCTTCCACCCACTTATCGTAATAAAGCCCTGGCATCTCTGTCTTTTTTATAAATCTATTTATAAGTACTTCATCTGTTAGCTCAGGTCTTGGCCAAAATCTTCCTTCAAAGAATTCATGATTACCCATGGTAATAATTTTTTCAGCTTCTGGGTTTATATTTTCATTCAAAATTTTATTAAAGCTATCATATTGTTCTTCAAATCCATAGTTGGTTATATCCCCTACTATAGCCATCGCCTTATAATTAGGAGCTAAAGTTTTATAATCTTTTAATACATCTCTAAACCTTTGTTCAGTTGCATCATTATATAAATGAACATCACTAAACACAGGTATTTGTAATTTAGGTACTTCACCTATTCCTTCACTACTAGCTAAAGCTGTAATTGGAATACAACCAACTGCCACTACTAGCGAAAGTAAAAATAATGAAATCTTCTTCTTCAGTTTTAATCCCTCCATTTTAAAGCATAATTAACAAATGTTATGAATTATTATGCTAATATATTTGGCACAGCTTATTATACCACTTTTAAAAAAGTTTTATTAGCTATCTTTTAATGGTATACCTTCAAAAAATATAGTTATTTGTAAATACTTACCTTTTTACTTTGAAATTCTCTATTTCTTAATATTTTAGAAATGTAATAGTAAATTTTGTGTATTCTTCTAACTTACTTTCCACTTCAATCATTCCATTATGGGCTTCCACTATAGATTTTGATAGAGCTAAGCCTATTCCAACCGATGTGGTTTTTAGAGATGTCTTGGCCCTATAAAATCTTTTAAAAATGTTGGGAAGATCCTCTTGTGTTATTCCCTCTCCATTATCTTCAATTACGCCCCTTATATAGATTGGATTTTCAAAAAGTAAGATATTTATTTTGCCACCACACTTATTATGTTCTATACCATTTTTAATAATATTAATGAAAGCCTCCTGCATCCATAATCTATCATGATTAAATACAACTTCCTCACTTTCATTGAAAGTAACGTTGACTCCTTTTTCTACCGCCATGCTTTCCAAAGCTTCCATAGCTTCATATACAGTTTCGTTTAAACTGAAATTTTCTTTATGAAAATTCACTGCTTTTGCATCTACTTTCGCAAGCTTTAACATGCTTTTTATAAGCCATTCCATTCTATGTAGCTGACTTTGATTGTTTACTAAAAAGGTTGTTCTTTGCTCTAGGGATAATTCCTTACTGAGCATGATATCGTTGTATAATATCATTGACGACAGTGGGGTTTTTAATTGATGAGATATATCTGACAGTAAATCAACTAAAAACTGTTTTTCCCTTTTTAGTTCTTCAAGGTTATTTCTTATGATTTCTCTCATGGAATTAAAGGAAATTGCTAATTTAGAAAAATCTCCCTCCCTATCTTCACTGATTGATATGTCATATTCACCTTCCACTACCTTTTTAGCTGCTTTAGTTATTCTTCTTATTCTTCTATAGAAAAAAATATACTGAACATAATTAAGAATAAAGAATATTACAGTAATACCTGAAAATATAAATAGCATGGAATACCAATTCTTTGTAGTTGCCTCCCTTATGTATGGAAAAAGGCTACTTTCGAGTTCCATGGTAACTCCATATTGCTTTAAAAGCTCTACACCTTTAATTTCCTCATCTCTTGATATTTCTTTCACAATTAAGGGAAGAATCTCCTTCTCAAGTTTCGGTTCTTTTTCAACAACTCTTGTAGCTACTGCCCCCAAAGTTTTTATATAAGAAACTTTTAAATTATCATGATGTATCTTTAATGAAAAAGATGTAATACCTAAAAATATACTCATTAAAATCAATAGCGTAATAGAGCTTCTTTTTAGCTCTGGATTAATAAAGTAATTTTTCATATGTGGTACACTCCAATTTTACATAATCTTTATAATTTATTTTCCTTATCATGCAGTGATTCTTTGAAATACTTTGTTACTCCTTAATCACAGCTTTATTCCATTTGTATCCTAGTCCCCTTTGCGTCACAATGTACTGTGGTTCCTTAGGATTATCCTCTATCTTTTCTCTTATTCTTTTAATGTAAACAGACAAGGTATTTTCATCAAAGAAAACCTCATCTCCTTCAATTAGCTTCCCTAAAATGTCATCTCTTTTCATCAATACTTGAGGATTATTCATAAAGATAAGTAGAAGTTTATATTCTTGGGCTGTTAAAATTATATCCTCTTCTACTTTCTTTACATTAGTACTTAAGGTATTTACCGAAATATCTCCACTTTTAAATTTCTCCCCACTAATTGTGGCGCTGACACTTCTTCTAATTAATGCCTTTATTCTTGATAAAAGTTCTCTCACTCTAAAAGGTTTTGTGATGTAGTCGTCTCCCCCTATCTCAAGACCTAACACAACATTAACTTCATCATCCAAAGCAGTTAGAAATATTATGGGAACTTGACTTTTAGTCCTTATATATTTGCACAAATCATAACCATTTCCATCAGGCAGGTTGATATCTAATAAGATTAAATCAAACTTTTCTTTCTGAAACAAATCTCTTCCTTGAGATAAGGTATCTACCCTTAACACGTCATACCCCTCATCCTTAAGAGTAAATTCTATACCTAAAGCTAGAGCTTCATCATCTTCAACTAATAATAATTTATTCATAGTTTCACCTCATATAAATTTCCCCCTAAAATCAACTACATGTCTGTAGGATTTCAGCATGCTAATCTATTTCATAATATTTTACCCTTTCATTTATAATCATATCATTCCAATTAAATTTTGTCCCCTTACTCTATGGTTTTTATTGACAATTGCAAATGCTGAATTATAACTACAATTAGTTATTTCTTTAAACAAGAGTGTATTATTAAAAGTATTTACACTCATATTATTCAATATGAGTGTAAATACTTTTAATTATGAAAACAGAAACTTCCTTTTGGAATTCGACACTAACATCCTGGAAGACCATTCAATAACTTTGGAGAAATAGTTAACTGTATAAAATATTGCTCCATAGCTAGGACTCAAAACTAAAGAACATAGGATACTCTTCCTTCCTAGTGTTAATTAGTTATAACAAATAACTGGCATTCCCGCTTCAATATTATTAAAGATTGCCTCTGCCACTTTGTATGGAGTATTTATACAGCCATGGGATCCATCAGTTTTGTATATATTTCCTCCGAAGGCTGATCTCCAAGTTGCATCATGAATTCCAATATCCCCATTAAAAGGCATCCAATAACTTACAGGCGCAGCATAGCCAGGTCCTCTTAAGATAGCGTTTTTTTGTTTATAAGCTAACTTATAAGCACCAGCAGGTGTTGTATGATTACTACTTACATTTCCTGTCACTACATTTCCCTCTACAATAAGAGTTCCATTTTTATAAAACCATATATATTGATTGGTTAAATCAATTTCTACATAAGTACTCCCAATGTCATTAATTCCAGTAGGTGGTGCAGTTTGTGTATATATTGGTTTTTTTGTTGTGGCTTTTCCTTCTTTTATAACTCTAATTAAATCTTGTACTTCTTTTGATTTATTTATTGATAAGCCATAGTCCCCTCCACTAACTTTTACTGTTTTTCCTAAGGAGGTAACAAAATTTATCGAACTCCCCAAGGTATCATAATTACGCGCTAAAGAATTTATATAATTTCTTACTTTTTCTTCATTAAATGTAACTTGGAACTTTTCATCTACTTTAAGCCAAGTATTAATTGCTGAGCGGTCTAGAACTTCTTCACCTTGACTAAAGGTATAGGTAATTGTTGCAGACACATATTTATTAAGTAGATTTTTAGCATTAATGATTTCATTTGAATCCGAGGTATATTGTGGTCTTTCATAGCAATTAATTGAGTCTAAATTTATAGTTGTCTCTTCATTAAGAACTGCTTTTACAACATGATCGTATAAAATATCCTTATTAATTTTATTCCCTTCAACTTCTTCTACAATTTCATAACCCTTATTTGTATATTTTATGCTGGCATTTTTAGGTTCAATTATGTTATTACTATTAAAACAAGAAAGTTTATTAAGACTTTCTCTCAATAATTCATCATTATATAAAACTAATTCAGACATTTCAAATTCAGTTTTGCTAAATAACCCAGAAATCCATCCAAGTGGATGCTGATTATTTTTAAATTCCTGAACCTTATCATGTGAATTATACATTAAGCCAATATCAGCACTTGAAATCTCTTCTTTTTGCCCGCCTCTCTCTTCTAATACAAGAGTATAGTTCTCCACCTCAGCTGCCATTTCCTCATTAACTTCCTCTACAGTTTTACCAGCAACACTAATTGAATTAATTGCAGACCCAAAATAGAAATGGCTCATAAAATAAACTGAAATGCTTAAATATATAATAAGCAAACTACTAAGAGAAATTATACCCCATTTTATTAATTTTCTTCTTTTAACATTTTCTTTCATGTTATTTTCTTCTATCATATTACTATTTGGATCTTCAATATTATTTTCTTCGCCCGTTGCATTAATATTTTGTTCTTCAATGCTGCTAATTTCTTCCTTTAGATTACTGTTTTGTTCTGTTAATTTATTGATTTGATCTCCCATATTGCCTTTTTGTTCATCCATAATAACTAGCCCCCCTACATTATCACATGAAACTTACCTTTACTAAGAAATCTCCCCATTATATAAAGACCTTTCGTCTTTTCTTACATTTTCATACTATGCTTAAACATCCATATTGCTTATAAAATATATGAGGTTTATTTATTAAAAATTCCTTAAAAATAAAAAAGAGCCCTTTCAGGCTCTTTAAGTTCTCTATTCTATTTGCATTAGCTTTAATATAAATCAATATTGTTTATCTTTTAAAAATCTTCCCTTATACTCTCGATTAAATTCTCTTTACCAATTCTCTTAAGTGGTGCCAATACTGAAAGATATCCAATAACTAAAGCTGCAACTCCTGCAATTCCTATAGAATCCCAAGGTATATTCCAGCTAAATTCTCTTACTTCATTAATACCGGTGCTCATTAAGAAGGATAACACAGTTCCAATTATTGAGCCATATATTGTGCCCACTATTCCATATAGAAGTCCCTCTAGCACTATGATTTTCTTTAAACCCCTTTGTGTTAATCCTATGGATTTTAAAGTAGAGAACTCTTTTTTTCTTAGGATTATATTAGTAGTCAAGGTGTTTACGATATTTACACTTCCAATTAAGGATACTACTACAACAAAACCATAGAGTAAGATTTGTATCATTAAGATAATTGATTTTGATTTTCTATTTTCATCTATGTTATTTATTATAGTTAATTCAGGGTTACCCTTTATCTTTTCTTCTATTTGTACCTTTGCTTGTAGTTCTTGGTTTATATCTTTAATCTTAATGTTTAAACTAGTAGTTTTATGTTCTCCTTTACCCACTAATCCCTCAATAACTTCCTTAGTAGAAATAAACTTTAAGGCATCCTGCCTTCCCATAAAATTAAAAGGTTCGCTTTCTAATATTCCTATAATTTTCACTTTTTTTAAGTTATTATTATCAAAGTTAATAGTGCTTATTGCATCATCCTCTATTTCAGCTGGGTCATAATACTGCACTTCTACTTCGTCTCCAACCCTTAAATCTGCTGAAGGACCATAGTAAATATTTTTAGTTTTACCATTTAAAATTCTATTTTCTTTTATTAGCAAAACACCATTTTCCTTATTCATATTCTCTATATCTATAGTTCCACTTTGTAAGTATTTTTTAGCAGCTTCTAAGGCATCATCATCGTAAATAACCATAGAACTGTCTAATCCTGTTTTCTCATTTCCTAAGTTTGTAGGCTTATATATATCACCTATATCTTGGATCTCTTTAATCTCTTTTTCTTTACTAATAGCTGAATTAAAGTAATTAGTATCAAACTCCTCATAAACTTTATCTACAACACTTAATGATTCTATTTCTTCAATTAATTTATCATCTATAGATGCTTCTTCAACTGATCCATAATCCCTTATTATAGAAAAATGAATATCTTGTGATTCACTAAGATCATCTGTGACGTTCATGGACATATCCATAAAAGATTTGAAGGTTATAAATAAAACTACGCTTATCACTATTGAAAATACAGTAATTCTATATCTTCTTCTGTTTCTTTTCATGTTTTTTGATGCTAGTGCACCTTCAAAACCAAATATATTTCCAGCAATTCCTGATTTTCTTTTTTTAATTTTCTCTTTTGTTATTGTTGCCCTACTACTAATAGCCACCAGCGGTGAAATTTTACCTGCAAATCTTGCTGGAAGCAGTGCCGAAATGTAAATAAAAATTACACCCACTACTGCGCCTATACCTAAAATAACATAAGAAATATAAATTTTAAGATCTATAACTGAGTCTGCACCTATAATGTTAAACATTAGCTTTATACCTAATATTGCTACAATACCAAATAGTAACCCTATGGGTATGGAAATAAGTGCCACAATGGTTGCTTCCTTAAACACTAACTTTCTAATTTGTTTAGGGGTTGCTCCTACTGCCCTTAAAAGTCCAAATTGTTTAACTCTCTCAACTACACTTATCTGAAAGGAATTATATATAACAGCTATAGTACAAATCACCACTATTAAAACTATTATTCCAACTGTAAAGTAAAGACCTTGAAAGTCTGATCCACTTTCTCCAGCTCCTTGTAATCCTAAAAGAGTATCATTCTTTATTACATTGCCCTTTTCCCCAATGGCCACAAGTTCCGATACTGCTTTTTTAAGGTTTGTTTTTGAATTTATTTCAACTATTAGAGTTGCATTTTCTAGTTTAATATTATTATCATTAAATAGAACTGTTGATAAGTTATTTGATTGATTTTCTATGCTATTATGTAATAACCCTACCAGCTCGTATTCTTTATTCTTAATTTTTATAATTTCTCCAACTTTGGCATTTTCATTAATATATTTAACTGCCCATTTTTCAATCGCTATTTCATTTTCTTTCTGTGGAAGCCTTCCCTCTGCTGCTTTAAAGGGTGAAATCTCTAAGGCCTTATCGCTTGCCAGCACTTCACGAATTGTTAATTTATCTGAAATTTGTATTTCTTCCCCCACACTATATAATCCACTTTTCCCCACCTTAGGATTTTTTGTTATCTTTACTAATAATTCGTCATTAATGTTTGTATAAGCTACATGAAAGGAACCATATTTTCCTTTCGCTTCTTCTATTTCAGTATGCTGCAAACTTTTAAGGAAAAGTCCTATTGAACATATTAATGCTACAGATAAGACTATCCCAATTATGGTTAAAATAGTTCTTTTCTTGTTAGCTTTTAAATATCTATTTGAAAGTTGATTAAACTCTGTAATCATATCCTTGCCTCCTAACTGTTTTAATTCCTATACTGCTGAATTTCTCAAATATTTATCTGAAGTTATTTCCCCATCTTCAATAGTGATAACCCTATCCGCCATAGTTGCTATATTTACATCATGAGTAATCAATATCAAAGTTTGGTTATATTTTCTAGCAGTTATCTTTAACAGCTCAATAACTTCTTTAGAGTTTTTACTATCAAGATTACCTGTGGGTTCATCAGCTAAGATAATTGCAGGTTTATTTAGAAGTGCTCTACCGATGGACACCCTTTGCTGTTGTCCCCCTGATAGTTCTGAAGGAAGGTGACTTTTCCTATCTTCTAGTCCTAATAATTGAATCAATTCCTTTAAGTAGGCTTTATCTACTTTGTCATTATCAAGAAGTGCTGGAAGTGATATGTTTTCCTCTACATCTAATACAGGTATTAAGTTGAAAAATTGAAATACAAATCCAATTTTTCTTCTTCTAAACACAGCAAGCTTTTCTTCCTTGTAATCATAAATACTTTCTCCATCAATTACAATTTTGCCACTAGTTGGATTATCCAATCCTCCTAACAGATGTAAAAGTGTGCTTTTCCCTGAACCTGAAGCCCCTACTACAGCTACGAATTCTCCCTTGTTTATTGATAAATTAATATTTTTAAGTGCCTCCACTTTATTATTTCCCTTGCCATATATCTTACTTAAATTTTCTACCCTTAAAATTTCCATATTTATTCCTTCCTCCCTTTATTTGTTTTTAATTTCCATTTTGTTAATTTCACACACTAACTTACTTAGAACCTTTATTCTAATATTTAGTATTAAAATTTAATAGGTTTCTAACAGTTATACTAAATATTCCATACTAATGCATTTTCAATATTAAATATTTTAACTTTTTATTCTTTAATGAAATTCTTATACTTTATTTATATAATTCTCATTAACTATATTCTTATTATATCCTCTTAAATTTTCTTACACCATTTCAGTTATCTTACAAGTAAAAGAGCTATCTTACAATTTAGTAAGAAATGAAAAAAGGTAGCCTTTTTACTAAGGCTACCTTGATTTACTCTTTACTTGTTGTCTGTTTTATTAATTGATTAGTAAATACAGTTGTTCCTGCTACTAAAATTCCTTGGATTACAGCTGCTGCACTTAATCCCATAATAGCTACGGCTCCTAAAATTCCACATCCTAATATTATATATGGTATTGTCCAATCCTTTACAACTGGCGTATTTTTAAGAAACATACCTATAACATATAACACAGGAACTAGAATAAGTGCTTGTTCCATTATAAATTTACCGATATCCATATCTATTCCTCCTATACATTAAGAATATAATATTCCTAGTACATTATATGTTGCCTCATAAAATATGGTTCACTAAGTATATTCTTTATGTATGTAGTTTTATATTTTGTTTAGTTTACTTTTGACTTTCTGTCAGAATATTTATTTGAATAACTTAGGATTAAAAATCTAGGTACTATTTATGGTATATTAAAATGGATATTAGCAAAATAAACTTGTTTTATTGCATATTATGAAAGTTTTTTAATATTACACCCTTTATTTCATCATAAGTGATATGTGCTGGCAACTTTTCCTTAATTGGTCTTAGCTTATCAGCTCCAACTTCTTTTACTACCTTCATCACTAAACTTTCTATTTCATAATTAAAAACTCCTGTAAAATCCATGTGAAAATCTATACTATTTCCTTCATTTAGAAACTCTGTCACATGAGTAAAAACTGTGGTTAGGGCTATTTCTCTTTCTATTGCAACTTGAGCTAGTGGTTTACTATCTTTAATCATTTTCATTGTAACTTCGAAAGATTTTTCTTTATTAATATTTGAAACCTTTGCTCTAGTTTTTTTCTCTGCTCCAGTGTTTGCATCGTTATCATCAAAACTAGCTACAAGGATTTCACTTTTCTCATCAACATTATTATTTTCTTTAACTTTCAAGTTCTTTCCAACACTTCCCCTAGCTACTTTCTCTTCCTTATTAAAACTCCAAGAAACTTCAACTTTATTTTCTTCAACATATTTTGTAATTTCAGTAATAAAAACTTCTGCATATTTCTTGGCCTTTACTTCTCCAACTCCGCTGATATCTAAGAACTGCTCTATACTTTGAGGGTATCTAGTGCTCATTTCCTTTAGGGCACTATCTCCAAAGATCACATAAGGAGGAACCCCTTCATTTGTTGCAAGCTCTCTTCTTAGAATTCTTAAGTTTTCGAATAAACTATTATTTACAAATATCTTTTCCACTTTCTTAGGTTCTTTGAACACAACCTTTTCTTTACTCTTGAGTACATCAACAGACATTTGATTCAGTTTAATAACTGGATATTCTCCTTCCACAGAATCTAAAAAGGAGTGGGCGATTAATGTATTTATAAATTCCTTCAATGCTTCCTTGGAGTAATCTTTCATTATTCCATAGGTGGATAATTCATTTAGTCTTAAGTCCATTAGTTTTTTATTCTGTGACCCTCTAAGTACATCAATTATCATGTTAGCTCCATAAGGCCTATTCATTCTATACACGCAGGATAGAACTTTTTGAGCGTCTATAGTCTTATCAATAAGGTCTCCCTCAAGGTTACAGCTACTACAATTATCACAATCTTTAATTGCTTCTTCTCCAAAGTAAGTTAATATGTAATTTCTGAGACAAGAATTACAATGAACAAAATCCATCATCTGCTTTAACTTCTTATATTCATTTAGTTTTCTCTCTGGATTATTTGTTCCTACGTCTATAATAAATTTTTGAGTATGCACATCTGAAGGAGAGAATAAAAGTATACATTCGCTATCCTCTCCGTCCCTTCCTGCTCTACCGATTTCCTGATAATAGCTTTCTATGTTTTTAGGCATATTATAATGAATTACATATCTTATATTAGGTTTATCTATTCCCATACCAAAAGCATTTGTTGCTACCATAATATTTACTCTGTCATAAACGAAAGCTTCCTGATTTTCAGTTCTCTCACTTTCTGCTAATCCAGCGTGATATCTACCTACAGAATAACCTCGAGAAGCCAAAGCCTCACATACATTATCTGTTTCGTTCCTTGTAGCAGTGTAAATAATTCCCGCTACTTCACTGTTTTCTTTTATATAATTAAGTAAGAAATCCTTTTTATTTACTCCTTTTAACACATCAATCTTTAGATTTTCCCTATCAAAGCCATGAATAAAAACCTTAGGCTTCGATAAATTAAGTAAGGTAACAATATCTTCCCTTACTTCTTCCGTAGCTGTAGCTGTAAAGGCAGTGACAATTGGTCTCTTATTTAAAGACTTTATAAATCCTTTAATATGCCTGTAACTAGTCCTAAAATCATGGCCCCATTGGGAAACACAGTGCGCCTCATCTACAGCTACCTGTGAAATATTTATATCTCTCATAAGTGAAAGGAAGCCATTAGACTCCAGTCTCTCTGGTGCTATATATATTATCTTTAAGTTACCATTTTTTAATCTTTCTAATATGTTTAATATTTCATTATTACTCAATGAACTATTTATGTATGCTGCTTCTATTCCTAATTCTTTGATACTATCCACTTGATCCTTCATTAAAGAAATAAGAGGTGATATTACTATAGTTATCCCCTCTAACAGTAGTGCTGGTACTTGGTAGCAGATAGACTTTCCTCCACCTGTGGGCATTATTGCTACAGTATCATTTCCATTCAAAATTTCTGTTATTATTTTTTCCTGTCCTTTTCGAAAGGAAGCATAGCCATAATATTTATTTAATACTTCTAATGCTTTATTAATCATTGACTTCACCTCAAAATTATTGTCCAACTTATTATATCATTATTGTCTTGATTTTTATCTCTAAATCATTAACAAATTCTTTTTCATAAGTATCATAGCAATAAATTTAGAATTTCAGATAAACTTTTCAGGGATAAAATCCGCTCACTTAAGCTAACCAAATATCTTCCTTCCTTATATCATTAAATAATGGACAGTTTTATTTTGATAAGCGGCTTTGGACGGAGATTTGACGAAGAAAATAAAAAAACTCTACAAGAATTTCTTCTCATAGAGTTATTAATTCAAATAATATTATCTTCTGAATCCGTTGTTTTGTTGCTTTCTTGCTCTTCTGCAATCAGCACATCTTTGTGGCTCATTTTCGAATCCTTTTTCTTTGTAGAAAGCTTGCTCTCCCTCAGTGAATATGAATTCTTTTCCACAGTCTTTACATGTTAAAGTTTTATCTGCCATTTAAACATTCCCCTTTTCTTTGTATTAAGATTTAAAAACTGATTGACATATATTCCGAAAAATGGGAATGTTGTTAATCAAGTTAAATCTCCATCAGAGTGACTTTTTCTTCACTCTACGGCATAATTATAGCATAGGTAAAATAAGGATGCAATACTTTTACCTATGGATAAATAACAAAAACTGTATATTAAATGTAAAGTATTATATAATAAACTTATTAAATTTCTTACCCTATAAATATACTTATTCTCAATGAATTTTTAATTTATAAGTTTTAATTAGTGCAAAGGAGTGTTTAAAATGAGTTCAGAAAATACAAGTAAATCCTACAGCTTAGCATACTTTGCTGGCGGTTGCTTTTGGTGCATGGTTTCCCCTTTTGATATTCTTGATGGAATTATTGAAGTTAAATCTGGTTATATGGGTGGACACCTTGAAAATCCTACATATAAGGATGTAAAATCCCAAACTTCTGGTCATTACGAAGTGGTTAAGATTACTTATGACCCTGAGGTAATAACTTACGAAAAATTACTGCAAGCCTTTTGGAGACAAATCAATCCAATGGACGATGAAGGTCAGTTCCAAGATAGAGGACCTTCCTACAGAGGCGCAATATTTTTCACTAATGAAGAACAAAAAGAGGTAGCAGAAAAATCTAAAAAAGAGTTAAACGATTCAGGTAGATTCCCTGAACCAGTTATAACAAGAATATTACCTGCTTCCACTTTTTATGATGCAGAGGAATATCATCAAGACTTTTATAAGAAAGATCCTGTGGAATATAAGAAAGATCGCTCTATCTCTGGAAGAGACGAGTTTATAGTTCAATATTGGGGTGATGATTACTACTTTATATATGAAGATTAATATCTAAAGTTTTTATCTTACTATATGCTTTAGCCCTATAATCTTGGAATATTAATCTAATTTTATGCAAACTTATTATTAGCATGAAATTAGATTTCTTATGAAAATGCTAAAAACACCTGTGAATTTCTTAGAAATTTACAGGTGTTTTATCTATATAATTTACGATTAACTAATTTTCAAATTAAGTTAAGTTAACTATAAATAATTCATTCATATAAATACTTATTTAAACCTCTATTGTGGTATTAATATATATCTTAGAATAAATAATGCTGCTAATATATACATTAATGGATGAACTTTCTTTCCTTTGCCTACAGCAACTTTCATTATTGGATAAGTAATTATTCCAAATGCTATTCCATTTGCTATAGAGTAGCTGAAAGGCATTATTGCTATAGTAAAGAATGCTGGAAGTGCCTCATCAAAGCTTGAGAAATCAACTTCTTTTATAGTCTCTAACATTAATGCACCGATAATTATAAGGGCTGGTGCTGTAGCTTGTGATGGAACCATACCAACAAGACCTGCAAAGAATAGTGTTAACCCACAAAGTATTGCTGTTACCACTGCTGTTAAACCGGTTTTTCCACCTTCTGAAATCCCTGATGCAGATTCAAGATAAGTAGAAATGGTTGGAAGTCCAAACATGGCACCTACTGTAGTAGCAATAGAGTCCACTAACAATGCTTTATTTAAGCTTCTTGGTTTTCCTTCATCATCATATAAGTTTGCCTTTTGAGCTGTTCCCACTAAAGTTCCTATAGTATCAAACATATCTACTAAGGAGAAAGTTAATATAACCATTATTACAGAAGTAATCGCAGCAATGATGCCTGTCCCATTATGAGTTAAAAGACCCATAAAATCCATTTTACCAAAGGTTGGCATCATAGAAGGTGGCATTGAAAATATCTGAACATCTTGAACATTTGTTATTCCCATTGGAATTCCAATTAGTGTTGTAGCAACAATTCCTATAAGCATTGCACCTTTTGTTCTTCTTGCCATAAGAATACCTGTTATTAAAATACCTATTATTGTTAATAAAACACTTGGATTTGTGAAATTCCCAAACGATACTAGGGTTCCTGGATTAGAAACAACTAGTCCACCACTTTTTAATCCTATAAGAGCTATGAAGAGTCCAATTCCCGAAGTAATTGCAACCTTTATATTTTGTGGAAGTGCATCCACTATTAATTGTCTAAGGGAAGTTACTGTACATATTATAAATACAATTCCTGAAATAAACACTGCGGCTGAAGCTTCTTGCCATGTGAAGCCCATAGTAAGGCAAACACCATAAGTAAAGAAGGCTACTAATCCCATTCCTGGTCCTAAAGCATAAGGCAGGTTTGCATATAAACCCATAAATAGTGTAGCTAATAAGAATATCACACAAGTAGCTGTGAATATAGATCCTACTACAGGATCATTTAAAACTGATAATCCATTTGCAGCATCACCAAGTAACCCTTGTGAGTTCATTCCTGAAGCCTTTAAAACATTAGGTATAACTAAAAGAGCATAGCCTAAAGTTACAAAAGTTGTTAATCCAGCAAGTACCTCAGTCTTTACATTTGTTCCATACTTAGCTAGCTTAAAAACTCTTTCTAATAATCCATTTCTATTTTTCGTGTTTGTATTTTGCATTTTATTTGTAATTTGCATACAATCTCCTCCTTTGAAATAACAAAAAACTACCACCGGATTATGAGTAAATCCAATGGTAGTTCTAACTTCAAGAAAGAACACCAAATATAAAACTTGGATTCACCCATAGTTAAGAAGTTTACGGCTTCTTTGTAGAAACGCCTGACCCCTATTGTCAGACCTATATGGATGGCTATTAATTTAAAGTTATTATAGCAACATAAGAATAAATAATCAAGAGGAACTTTTTACAAAAATCTATTATTTTAGACAATCTTTGATAAATTTATTCATAATTATTTAATTTTGCTTAACTTTAAGTATCTTATAAATTTACTTAAAGTAAGTAAATTTTCAGGACAAGCACTGTTAAAATGTGTACAAGTTTCCTTCTACTTCATAATATATAATAGACTCAGTATTTTCTCATTGCTAACACTTAAAAAATATAGAAAATAAAATCTACAAGATTATTAATAACTATTACTTTATCTTTTATTGAATGATCAAAAGTTAATAAAAAATGGAGGCGTCGCCGTTGATTATAACACTGATAATTGCTTTGATTGTTTATGCAGGTATGGTATTTTTCACTAAATATAGGACTGCATTTGCTATATTAGGGTCAGGAGTTTTGCTTTTATATGGTACTCTAACTGATAGTTTTCCTGCTACCCTGGCCTTTCAAAAATTTCCTACTGAAATCTTTATACTAATTGTGGTACTGAGCCTTTTTACAAAAGTATTCGAAAATATGGGATTCTTTGAATATGTAGGTAATATGCTTTCAGAAGCAACAAAAGGTAGAAAGATATTAATTTCAATAATTGCACCATTAATAATATATGGAATCTCTTTATTTATGAATAATTTAAGTGCAATTTTGCTGTGTACCTTTATTTGTCTAGAACTCGCTGTAAAGCTTAAATTACCTGTTGCCCCCTTACTGGTATCGGCAATAATTGCATCTAATATAGGGGGAGCACCACTTCCCTGGGCAGATACACCTGCTGTAGTTTTAACACTGTATTCTGATTTTAATTTAGTTGACTTTTTAACCAGACTTTTTGTACCCTGTGGTATTTATATTGGTCTATTGGTACAATATACCAAGTGGTGGTTTAAACGTGAAGAAGCAAGAGAAAGTTATCTTGAGGATTCTGTACCGCAAAAGTTACAAAAATTATCTCAAAATGATTTCCCAAAACCTCCACCACCACCTCATCATCACAAAAATAAAGACTTTTTAGAAATTCCACCTCATGTTGGTGGAAAGAAACCTTTCCATCACTTTTTAGATGGATGTAGGTTTCTCTACTGGGGAAATAAATCTACTTCTAAAATACCCTCTATGCTTAAAAACAAAATAAAAAATAAAGAAAAACCTGAAAATATTATCGAAGAAGCTACTCGTCAACCAATTGCAATACCAATAATTTTATTTATTCTATTAATATTCTTTATTTGTATAGCTCCTTTTTTAAATATATCTATAGCTTATGTATCCCTTATATTTATGGGTTTGCTGTTGTTCTTTACTAAAATTAAGCCAGAAGAAATCCTAAATTCACTTTCTATCTTAGATTCACTGATGTTTATTTCAGCTTTATTTTTAATTGCAGGTGTTTTAGAATACAGTGGAGTATTAACTGAAGCAGTAAACTATATCCTTGCATTTACTAATGGAGATAAATATTTAATAGAGATGGCTATTCTGCTTTGTGCTTTTGTCATAGCTACCTTCCTCTCTGCGGGACCGGCTGCTGCTACCCTGCTTCCAATATGTCTGCAACTATCCCCACTGGTTGGTGATAGATTAGTTTATGCAGCACTAGCCTTAGGAATTTTAGCTGGAAGTAGTATGCTTCCCTGGTCAGCAACTGGAGGACCTATGATGCTCAGTGAAGTAAGTAGATTTTTAAGTGAAAGAAATGTAAGCGAAAACGATAATAAGAATATTTCTAGAGTTTTTAATCTTAAATACTATTTAGCATTCTCAATTCCTTTTTCGCTAGTAATTCTTATTTTGAGCGCTATGTTTCTAATTGTTTATCTATATTTCCAGTAAAACTAAATACCATAATAATGGACAAGCATATTTTATAATTTTGGAGAAGAAGATGTATGTTGCAATAACATTTATTTAAGTATGGCTTATTATAACAACTTTAAATTTCAAATAGTTTCACAAACATCCTCATCTCTTTTAAAGCTAAATGTAAAATTAATTCAAATCAAAATAAAACCTTCGAAAATATATCTCGAAGGTTTTTTGTTTTATATTTTCTATTTTATTTTTTTATGATTCAAACAGTTAATAAATTAGTAAAAATATAAGATATCTTTTTCATTCACAAAAATAGTAGTGTTATCATGCTTTAATGAAATAACATTATAGTGTTTGCTTAATACTTCACCTGAAACTACAACACCTGTTGGAAGAATTGCACAAACCTTGACACCAGTGTAATCCTCTCTAAGAAGTGTTGATAGTGGTGCTTCTTCACAAGAATTATTTTCAAACTCTATTTCAGTATCAGTACTATCATTATTATAATTTTCTACCTGAGTGTTAGTGCTATTATAATCATTATTTTCTACCTCACCATCAGGACTATCACAATCAACTTGTCCTAAATCAGACATTGGTAATGGATCCTCCTCAGTTTTTACAGGAATTATAACTTCTTCCTCCTTATTATATTCTTTAGTTTCCACTGGTTCACTAATATTGGGATTAAATGATAAAATATCATTTAAATCTACATTATTAATTAAACTTACAAAATTTATATTGTCATTATTTATACTATCTCTATTAAAATCTTTTTGAAAATTATCTTTCCCTTCCCTCTTTTTAGATTTTACTGCAGACATAAGAAGTTTGATTAAAAGAAACAAACCTACATAGGGAGATTCTTTTGGGGGAATTTCGCAATTCAAGAGATTATCATAACTTTCTTGTTCTTTTGATTTATAATTAAAATTGTACAAATTCAATACCTACCTTTACAAATTTTTTATACATTCACAAAACGGCATGAGGACTTCCCCATGCCGATATTTTCAAAATTAGAATATAAATGCTATTAATTCGGCATTTATATAGATTTTTGTACCATCTTTAAGCCTAAGGCCTATTACTCTATCCTCTCTAGTACTGAGAACTTCACCAGTTATAAGAATAGGTAGTCCTGTTATAGCTAAAGTGATTGTCGCACCTTTGTAATTATCTCTAATAAATTCACACATAAGAACATCCTCCAAATTATTATAATCCTATTATAATTTTATTATTGTAGATTTATTGGGATTTTAATTAAAACTAATAACCGCGTCTAAAGTATTTAGGATAGTTGTACTGCTTGTCCTTTTTACAAGGTTCACCATCATCACATTTTTCGTAATCTTTATCATTTCTATCATCTTTGCAATTTCTATCTTTTTTAACCTTATTGCCATCTTTGCAATCTTTATCTTTTTTATCCTTGTTGTCATCTTTGCAATCTTTATTATCTTTATCTTTTTTATCTTTGTTGTCGTCTTTGCAATCTTTATTATCTTTATCTTTTTCATCTTTGTTGTCGTCTTTGCAATCTTTATTATCTTTATCTTTTTTATCTTTGTTGTCGTCTTTGCAATCTTTATCGTCTTTATCTTTATGAGGCTTTCCAATTACTGGTTCAAAAAGTTCACAATCTTTAATAGGTGTGAACAGATCTTTGTACTCAGGGAGTTCGGCAAATCCTTTAATTTCCTTAAGATCCTTTAACGGAGATAAAATTTCTTTTAGTTCTGATAAATTTTTCACGCCTTGAAGTTCAGCTAGCTCCTTAAGTGGAGTTAAGCTTTCTTTGCAATCTTCATCTGGGCGGGGCAAGTTCTTCATATCTTCACCACCATCCAAAATAATTATTTTTGTTATGATTACTTGTCCTACTAATATAATATTAGCAACATGTAAAAATTGTGCATGTGCTTGTACATTTTTATTAAGTGAAAAAATTTTTTTTATAAAATAAGAGCGTGTTTTTCCACGCTCTTTTAAATAATATTTTTTACTTGTATTTTACCACAATTTAATATTTGATTATTATGTTTTTCAAATATTGAGCCTATACCTTAAACTTAGTAATTAGTTTATCAAGATACACAGATTTCATTTGTTTGCTTGCCATAGCTTGTTTTAGTGGTGAAAGTTTAAGTATGGCAGATAAAACTGCAGCCATAGCTCTATGGCTGCCGAAGGCTTCATTATCAAAGATTAAATTTTGTAGTGTACCCTTTTCAATAGCCATCAAAACCAATCTGTGCACTGAATTAACAGGAGTTATGATCTTTTCTTTACGTCTTTCTAAAAGTATGCTGTTCTTCTTACATGATCTTACACAAACCCCACATCCAAGGCACACCTCTTCATTTATTCTCATCTTCTTTTCCTTGTTACTCCAAGCATCTTCCACTGTAATAGTTTCAATTGCACCTATTGGACATGCTTTTTCGCATCTTCCACAATGAACACAACTCGCCTCATTTATTTTTGGAATAAAGGCTGTAGTTTGAACAGGATGTAGATTACCGAACTTTCTTGCCGCCACCATAGCTTCGCAGCAGCAGCCGCAGCAATTACATATAAAGGTTACATCTTCTCTTACATTTTCACCACATTGAACTAAGTTGCGTTCATAGGCTTTATGTAAAAGCTCTACCCCCTCTGATACCTCTACTCTTCTTGCAAAATTATGCTTAATTAAAGAAGCTGCAGTATTTCCAAAGGTCATACAAATATCCATTGGTGCATCGCATGCTTTACCTACATGATGCATTTTATGACGACAATAGCAGGTACTTATCCCCATGTGGGAAGAAGTTTTTATAATGTGACTAGCTCTTTCAAAGTCCAGTATCTGAACTTCATTATCCTTAGAAAGTACTTCTTCTTGTACATACACTCTACCGAGCTTTGTTTCTGTACCAAAAAACAGTTCCTTTATGAAATCTTCTTCTATATTAAGGTATTGATAATAAAGCTCTCCTAAAAGTTTTTGATCTATATCATGCCTTGTTCTCATCATAGAAAACTCAAAAAATCCTGCCATAGGCGGTGGAAGTATATATTTTTGTAATCCATCATGATCCATATCTAAAAGAATTGCTCTGCTTGCTAATTCATTTAAAATATTATGAGTTTCAACTTCATCCATATTCCAAATCTTACTAGCGGTCTTCACCGTGAAAGGCTTTATAGGTAGTTGTGCTACCAACGCCGCTTCCTTTTCGCTAAATAATAACCCTAATATTTTATATAGGGTTTTTGAAGGAGGGGCTCCCTGGGGGAATCTATTTATTCTATCTTCTAAATTCTTATATGCTGATTTTCCAACAATATGAGACATTAATGTCACCACCATTTCTAAAAAATAATCATAAATCATTAAATTAAATAAAAACATATCTTAGGCATCTTGAGAAAACTAACTAGTTATTATGCTAGTCTATTTGTGTTTTTACTTTATTTAGAATGCCTAAGTTAAAATTAAATTTTGTCCACATAATTCTTTATGATTATTAACAATATAAGTTTAATTAATCCACAATATTCCTAATTTGTATAAAGACTTATTACTTTTTGATTTCAATCACATATTTTATATAGAAAATAGCTCATAATAAGATTAAAGATAAGAACCTCCCCCCAGCGGTTCAAAACTTACTAATAAAACCAGATAAATAATGAACAATTCTATTTTGTTCATCAACTAGTAGAAGTGAATTGACTCTCATCAAAGTGTAATTTATAAAAGTTACCCCCTCACCCACTTAGGTGCGAGTCTCATCTTCTAATCAATAAGTAAATGCTATAAAAATATATTTTAGATGTATTAAATATAATAAATTTTAGGAGGCTATATCATGAAATTAGAAAAAATATCTGATAAAATTGTTTATAACGAAAGTACTATATCAAAAAGAATGCTTTTTAACACAGGTAAAGTTCTTAACTTTATGCTTAACTTAAAACCAGGTCAAGGAGTTCCGCCACATAACCATGAAAACAGTGATATGATAATTCACGTGGTATCTGGAGATCAAGGTGAAGTAGTGACTGACGGAACTACTACTATTGTAACTCAAGGAGACGTGTTCCACTGCGAAGGTAAAGAAATGTTCAGCATGACAAATACAGGTAAAGAAAATATGAGTTGCTTTGTAGTTCTAACACCAAATCCTTCTCAAATTTACTCAAAAGAATTTTAATATATAAAATGCAAAAAGGTATAACACTGAATGTGTTATACCTTTACTATTTCAATAACTTATAAAATTTAAATTCTTTCTAGTTTAATTCTTTGGTTATTTCCTTTGAACCTCTCAATACAACTAAACTAAAGATTAAAAGCAATACACCACCCGTCACAGGAAGAATATATGAAGATATTAAATTAACTAATACCCCAGAAATAATCAATGCTAAGGGTAATATAGTTTTAGCTATGGTTATTCCTAAGCTAATAACTCGTCCCCTATATTCATTAGGTATAAACTTTTGTAATATATACATCAAAGGTATATCCACAAAAGCAATAAAAATTCCTAATAAAATCATTGTAACGCAGTAATAAATTAAATATACAGTACTGTTAAAGGCTGTATTAATAAATAATACAGGTAAACCCATTAAAATCATAGAAACTGCTATACCCTTACTCGAATTAACTAAAAGCCTATTATAAGAGACATTTTCAATAATTTTCTTTATTAATAAAGCCCCTACTATGAGTCCCACTGGGAAGGCACCTTCTATAAAACCAAATTCCCTTGAACTTAATCTCAATACATTATTTATAATATAAGGTAGCGGAACTGTGATGGACAATCCAAGAAAAAAGTTTAAGCTTACAAAAATACTTATTATACGAGTTAAGCCTTTTCTCATGATAATATATTTAAATCCATCTTTTATATCTTTAATAAATATATTAATCATGTAATTTAGTTTTTTATCTACATAGCTTTCTTCATTATTCTTATTGTCTAGTTGAACATTAAATTTAAAATCTATAAACATTTCTGAAATTCCAGACATTATATAAGATAACCCATTAATAAGAATAAACACCTTTATATCCATAAAAGCAAATACCATGCCTCCAATCATTGGCCCCAAAATAGAAGATATGGAATCAATTATCTTGCTTACTGAGTTGATATTTAAAAGCATTTTATCAGACACCATATTGGGCTTTGCTGCTTCTATGCTAATACCAAAAATACAGGTGAAGGATGTAATTATAAAAGTACTGATATAAATCATCATTAGTGATAATCCATAAATCAAACTTAACAAATATACTGCTAAAAGTACTAGTCCACTGAAAATGTCCGTCCATATTACTAGTTTCTTTTTATCAAATCTATCCGCCATAACTCCTGCAATAGGATTAACTAGCAGAATTGGTATTGTCCCAACTATTAATGTGGTTGCAAAGCTTAATCCTGATCCTGTACTTTGAAGAACAAACAATCCCATAGCAAAGGTATATATAGCATTACCAAATATAGATACAAGTTTCCCCAAGGAAAACAATATAAAATTGCTAGTCTCTCTTTTATTATAAGATTTATTAAAAGTAATTTTTGTGGTTATCATATCACCACCTCCATAACTAAATTATAAATAATGGTGATTAGCCTATTGCAATACCTTATTTTTAAAATATTGCAGCTAAAATTATTAAAAGGTAGGGTTAACCCTACCTTTTTCCTATAAATGTATATGTAAATATCTTTTCGCCCTCTACAAAGTAACTTTCATATTTTCCACCTTTATCAATGTAACCAGAAGTTTTTTCATCTATGGCATTATATTTAAGTTCCTTAATCTTATCTTTTACAGTTTTCAAATTAAAGTTTTTTCTATACTTTTGCTCAATTAAACTTTCTAAAGAAAAGTTTTTAAACAATAAATATGTTCCTATTAGCCTTGCATCAGATTTTGCATATTTATCTATAAGCTCTAATAAAAACTCTTCATGCTTAAAACTATAATTACTTGTACCAGAGAAATCTAACATTATATCTATAGACTTATCCTCAATGGGTATCTGCAAAAAATCTGAGCAAATGAAAAGTATATTCCTGTCACCTTGAACCTGCTGAAAAACATTTTTTAAAAATTTATGTCTTTCAATATCATGATCTACTGCTATATAAACACAGTCTTTTGGCAATTCATCACATACATATCTTAAAAAAAATCCAATTCCTGATCCTAGCTCTAATAATGTTTTACCTTTAAAATCTCCAAAATTAATCTTCTTATTTATCCATTCTAATCCTTTATAAAAACTATCTAAATAAGAAATATCCGTATCACTTACATATTCTTTAATATAATTAAGATTATATTTACCATGTAATTCTTCATTATTAATTTTATTAACTACTAAAATTCCATCTTCTATAATATATTCTTCACCACAACTACATTTAAGTATTCCTTCAATAACTTGATTATTAGTAACTATACCATTTGAAAGTACCAATTCATTCTTGCATTTTAGACATTTTAATAAATCTAAATTTTTAAAATTAATACCTATTTTTTTAGTTACTATAGAAGATTTTTCAGATAACTCTCTAATCTTTTCCTTTAATGTTTTTTCGACAGATACTAATTCATGAATTTTTTCTTCTACATATTTTTGCTTATCTATAAAAAAAGCTTTGTAGTATTCATTCTCTTGGTAAGGCGTTAGTTTTCCGAAACTTTTAAACATAAACATAGCCTTTATTTCATTTAATGAAAATCCCATTGCTTTTAGATTTAAAATATCTTTTAAATCCTTTACACATTTCTCATCAAAAAAATATTGTCCACCTTGTTTATTAGGTAAAATTAAGCCTAAATCCATGTAATGTCTAACTGAATCTACTGTAACTTTATTAACCTCTGCGAATTTACCTATCTTCATATTATCACCACTCAAATCAATAAGATATAACTATTATATCACTTACAGCTTTCCGAGGCCCACGTAATTTTCCATAAATTTATGTATTATGAATTCACTTCTTAAACTTCATTATTTTGCTTATTTAAGCTATAGTAAACCCTTTAAATATCAAATGTATTTTGCCAATAAACTTACAGATATATTTTTATGTAGATTTTTCTCATTAATAGTATTGTAATTCAATGATATTACTCCAATTGAATCCAACAGTTACATTATGTTCTCTAATATTAAATCCTCTCTAGGACAAAATATTAACTGTAGTGATAATCATCACTTCAAATAAGTTGATAAATTCTATTGCAACTTATAAAACTTAAAATCGAAGGGAGAGATTCGAATGAACAACAATTATTTAAATGAAGTAAAAAAACAAAATGAAAAATCAAGATCTAATAGTAGTTCAGGTAATTATTCAAATAGTTCCATGTCTAGTAGCAGCGAATTAAATAACTTTAGTAATTCAAGTAATCAATCCTATTTGAATGAAGTACGAAGTCAAAACGCTGAATCTAAATCTAATAGTAATGGAAGCAGCTACTCAAACAGTCCTATGTCTAGCAGTACAGAATTAAACAACTTCGGCAATTTAAGTAATCAATTTTATTTAAATGAAACACGAAGCCAAAACGCTCATTCTAAATCTAACAGCAGCTCTAGTAGTTATTCAAATAACTCACTAAATAGCTCTAGTAATATGCCTAAGTATTCTAGTAACTCAATGGACAGCTACAATGTATCAAGTAACTTTACAAGCTCTTCTGACCAGGGTTACTTGCAAGAAGTTAGAAGAAAAAATGCTGAATCTCGTAAAAATGATCCAACTTATCAAGAAATGTATAGTATGTTTGGAATGGGCGAAAAGAAAAACTCTGAAAGTCAAAACAGTATGGAATAGTTAAATTAAAAAGTAAGTCAGAAATACTCTGACTTACTTTTTAGCTTTAATTAATAAATTTAATTATTTTAATGAGTTTAGTGATTTTAACCTTTTTAATCCTTATGATTTCTTTAAGAAAAACTAAATATATGGTGCAATATGTTATGGATAAGTTTCACTTAGTAAAAACAATGACATTTTGAAACTCCAAATAAATTTTACTGGAAAATTTAAATATTTTTTATTAGCTCTTTTCCAAATTCGACACATCTATTATAAGCATCCTCATCAGGATTCCATAGTTCTCTTAATCCATCACCCACTACTTGAAAACCTGATTTTTCTAATTCCATTTTTATAATTTTAGGTGATTCACCACTCCAGCCATAGCTTCCAAATGCTACGGCTTTCTTATTTTTAAACTCAAGCCCTTTTATCATTTCTAATATTCCTGCTACAGAGTGAAGAATTCCTTTGTTTATGGTAGATGAACCTACTAATATAGCTTTTGATTTAAATACTTCTGTAATAATGTCATTCTTATCACTTTTAGCTGAATTAAATATCTTTACTGTAATTCCGCTGTCCCGAGCATTTATCCCTTCTGCAATTCCCTCTGCCATTCTTCTTGTTCCACCCCACATGGAATCATAAATAATAGTAATTTGGTTTTCTTGATATGCTTTTGCCCATTCCAAATACTTATGAATGATTTGTGTTGGGTTTTCTCTCCAAACTATTCCATGACTTGGGCAAATCATATTCACTGGTAAATTAAAACTTAACACTTCTTCAATCTTTTTGAGTACAAGTTGACTGAATGGAGTTAAAATATTGGCATAATATTTTGTTGCCTCTGCAAATAATTCACATTGATCTACTAAATCATTGTACATAAGCTCTGAAGCATAATGTTGCCCAAATGCATCATTACTAAATAATATATTTTCATTAGTTAGATATGTAAACATTGTATCAGGCCAATGAAGCATTCTTGCTTCTACAAATATTAATTTATTTTTACCTATATCTAGGGTATCTCCAGTTTTAACTTCAACAAAATTCCAATTCTCATGATAATGTCCTTTTATAGTCTTAACCCCATTTTTTGTGCAGTAAATTGGGGTGTTCGGTATTTCTCTCATTAGTTCTGGTAATGCTCCACTATGATCTGGCTCTGCATGATTTAAAATTATATAATCAATTTCTTTTAGATCAATTTCTTTTTTTAAGTTTTCTATAAATTCCCTTCCGAAAGGCTGCCATACTGTATCTATAAGTACCGTCTTTTCATCACGAATTAAATAAGAATTGTACGAACTTCCTTTATGAGTTGAGTACTCTTCTCCATGAAAAGTCTTTAACTCCCAATGGATTTTCCCTACCCAAGTTACAGTATCAGTTATTTTAAATCCCACAAAATTCACTCCCTTTTATTCAGCTTGTAATCAAAGTATATTTAATATGTTCTAAGGTTGTTATAACTAATATTAAATATAAATTTATTGTTTCTATAGTATTTCATTTCTATTTTTAACTTATTTCCTCAGAATTATTAAATAAGTTATAAAGTTAAACTTAAAACATATACCCTACATATTTAGCTCCATGATTATTTTCAGTGTTCATATATTTTTCATAAGTATTTTGTATAATAATAACAATAAATTTATATATTACTAACAAAAACAGGGGGAACTTATGGAACTACAACAAAAATTTGAGAGATTAAAAGAAATACTAAAAGATGCAGGAAGTGGAGCAGTAGCCTTTTCTGGTGGGGTTGATAGTACATTTTTATTAAAAGTTGCACATGATGTTCTTGGTGACAAGGTTGTAGCCGTTACCGCAAGATCATCAACTTATCCTGAAAGAGAATATAATGAAGCCAAAAAATATGTAGCGGAATTTGGTGCAAAGCATATAACTATCATTTCTGAAGAATTAGAAATTGAAGGCTTTTCTAAGAATCCAGTAAATAGATGTTATTTTTGTAAAACAGAGCTTTTTTCAAAAGTTAGAGTAGAAGCAAATAAATTTGGCTTTGAACATGTTTTTGATGGTTCCAATTTCGATGATATTGGAGACTTTAGACCTGGGATGAAAGCTGCTAAAGAGCAAGGAGTAATAAGCCCTTTGAAGCTTGCTGAACTTACCAAAGCTGATATTCGTGAACTTTCCAAAATGCTCAATATACCAACTTGGAACAAACCTTCCTTTGCTTGTTTATCTTCTAGATTTCCATACGGAAAAGAAATAACAGTAGAAAAACTAAGCATGGTGGATAAAGCCGAGCAATTTTTGATGGATATGGGATTTAAGCAATTAAGAGTTAGACATCATGATGAAATTGCAAGAATAGAGGTTGCTCCAGAAGATAGATCAAAATTCTTTGATATAGAAATCATGGACAAGGTTGGGGAAGAATTTAAAACTATAGGTTTTAAATACGTAACCTTAGACATAATAGGTTATAGAACTGGAAGTATGAATGAAGTTCTATCTGAAAAGGAAAAAACAATATAGTGGTGATATCTAAGCTTCTTAAATATCATGGAACTTTACTCACTTAATGTAAAAGGTACTGTCTAAAAATAAGCTTTTTAGACAGTACCTTTAAAATTTTTATCATTACTTTAATTTTGTTCTATGGATATTTCAGAGACAATACTATCTCACTTAGAAATTCAGTTTACATATATCTTTCTTCCAGCTTTCTTAAGTGCATCTACCTTTTTGTCTTTACTCTCACATGTCACCCGTATTTTTTTATTAACCTTTTACTTTCTAACTATGTTATCTACCCAACTTCTATTTCTTATTACATATAGGACAACTCTGCAGTACCAGTGGTAATTCTAAATCACAGCTATCCAGTAATTTAGAATCTCTAAGGATTTCTTCTGTTTTGCCGTCAGCAACCACTTTGCCATCACTTAAAACTATGGTTCTTTCACAAAGGTCCAACACCATATCTAGATCATGGGTAGTGATTATTTTTGTATAGCCTAGATCTCTCAATAAATTAATTAACCGTCTTCTAGATTTAGGGTCCAGTGCTGCAGTAGGCTCATCCATTATTAAAATTTCTGGTTCCATAGCTAGTACAGTAGCAATAGCTGCTCTTCCTTTTTCTCCCCCTGAAAGCTTATAGGGTGGTCTATCCATCAGATGGCTTATTCCTACAGTTTCTAGAGCTTTCTTAACCCTTTTATCTACTTCTTCCTCAGGCACCTTATAGTTTCTAGGTCCAAAGGCCACATCCTCATATACAGTGGTCATAAATAGTTGGTCATCTGGATTTTGAAATACCATTCCAATAGCTTCTCTTATTTTAGGTAAATTCTTTTTAGTGAGGGGAATATCTTTTACTAAAATCTCCCCCTCACTAGGAAATAGAATCCCCATAATATTTAAAAGCAAAGTGGATTTCCCTGCTCCATTGGCCCCTATTATCCCTACTGACTCGCCTTTACTTATAGCTAAATCAAGGCCTTTCAGTGCTTGTCTTTCATCACTATACTTATATTTCAAATTTTTAATGTTTATTACTTTATTCATAATTACCTCTATTACGGATTATCTATAATTTTATCTAAACTCCCCACTAAAACTTGTATATATTTATTTATTTATTTATTTATTTATTTATTTATTTATTTATGAGACCTCCCATAAATTCTGCTACATTATAGTATCTAACAAATAAAAAATATGCAGTCCACCCTAGAAAATAAATAACATCTTGGGTGTTCAATTTATTTTCCTTACCGATATAATACTCTCCTGTAAACCCCCTAGCACTCATAGCTCCATATATCCGCTCTGCTCTGTCTAGAGTCCTCATGAGCAATCCTCCCAGTAAAGATCCCAATTCATTAATTCTTATTCCTTTACTCTTGTAGGAACGAAGTGAATAAGCTCGTATACTTCGTCCTATCTCTTCAAGGAAAATAAAGATATATCTATAGGTAAAAAGTAATTGCACTACAAATATTTTAGGAACTTTTAAAGCTCTAAGTGAAAGTGCTATTTTTGCAATTCCTGTAGTGGCAATAAGTAATTGAGCACCTACGATAGTGAGAATTCCTTTCATTATAATTGAAATAAAAGATATCCAACCACCTGAAATATTAATCCACGATAAGCTTATTAAAGGTGCCGTATCAATAATAGGATTAAAAATACCAACTCCAATAATAAGTGGCATAGCAATAATAGTCTTCTTTGCTAGTTCCAATAACGGTATGTCTCCAAGGGTCATAATTATTATTGGATAAAATATTAATGGTACTATAGCACTAAGATTATATTTATCAAAAGATATAGTGATAATTAAGAAAACTAAGGTGAGTAACACCTTTACTGTAGCATTTATATTGTGAATACTTGTTTTTTGTTCTGAAAGTTCTTCTAAGGTTCTTATATTGTAAAAAGAATTCAACTTATTTGACATATATTTATCCTTTTCTTTTAAGGCATCTTCAAAAAATAACTAGTCAGTATGTTAGTCTATTTTGCGTCATACTGCGTCAACAGAACCTATTGATAGCACAACTATCAATACAACGTATTTCCTTGTGCACAAACTTGTTTGTGCACGGAAAATATCCATCGCATCTTTCACTTGTTATTTTATTTCAGAGACCTAATTTAAACTCTCTTTTCTCTGTGCCTTTCTTCTCTTCTTAAAAATATTAATTATTATGCCAGTAGCAATTCCTATTGTTAAAGTCATTGCTCCACCAACTAGTCCAGAAACACTTGTGCCTGGATCTACAGCTGGCCATGAGGTTTTACTTTCACCACTGTTCACAACTTCATCTAAAGATGTTTTGAATCCATAGTCTGGAAGAATTGCTGTATTTTCTTGTATAGTTGCTGCTTTTTTATGAGCATCATAATTAGTTTCAATTTCTTCCTTTCCTGAAGATTTAAACATCGCCCATTCCAATCCATCAGGATTTGATGATGCAAACCAAGATAATACTGCACCAACAATTATTGTGGCAATTGCAAGTGGTAATATAATTTTTTTTACTGGAACCTTACTCCCCGCTTCTTTTGAAAAACTATCTACGGTATTAGGTCTTGCTTTCCAAACAAAGGAGATTACTGCTGCAGTAACTACACCTTCAACTATGCCGATTGCAAGATGAATTGGTTGCATTAAAGTCACAAAGCTTGAAAAAGGTAGTTCTGTTTTTCCCGAGAAAAACGTTTGTAATACTACACTAAAGGCTCCAAGTTGAAGCCCAATAATGGCTGCTAACATAGACGCTGTTATAATTCTCTTTTTAGAACAACCTTTTTTCAAAATATTTTTATATACCAGTGGATATGCTATAAAGCAAGTGTAAAAACCAAGATTAAAAATGTTACATCCTAAAGCTATAAGCCCTCCATCTGCAAAAAATAATGCTTGAATGGCTAAGATAGAGGCCATAACTATAAATCCTGCATAAGGTCCAAGCATTGCTGCAAGGAGCATCCCACCACCTAAGTGTCCGCTAGATCCAGTACCTGGTATAGTGAAATTAATCATTTGGCTTGCAAAAACGAAAGCTCCCATGACTCCCATTAGAGGAATCTTTTCCTCTTGAAAATCTGTCTGAAGCTTCTTTATAGAATAAGTAGTTATCCCTGCTGTAGCTACCCACATAGTTCCCCCAACAATAGGTGAAATCAAAGCATCCGCCATGTGCATTTAAAGTATCCCCCTCAATTTTGTCACTTTTATTAACTAAAATATTTTTTAATAATATCACAAACACCATATTAATATCTAATTAGAAACTTCTTTTCAAATTTCAACAATCATCATATATCATACTTTCTATACTAATATGGAAAATATAAAGTATATTCAAAAATTCTTATTTAACTAAGTTTATCATATTGCAATTTATTGTTAAAGTGTAAATAGGCAATACTTACCACTTTATCTTTACTATGATATGATTAATTTATAAACTTAATGTGCATAAATTAATATGACTATAAATCAATAAAACTTAATTTCTTTAAAAGAAATTCCATTATATAAACACCATAACCGTGAGTTTAGTTAGAATTCTACAACCTTTATAATACTATTTTTATAAGTTTTTTTCTGCAGAATTTATTATTCAATGTTAATTTATAAACTCTGTAGATAAGTATATCAATTTTAAGTAAATAAGGAGAATTAAAATGAGTTTAGTAGATAAATCAGAAGCATTAGAAATTCTAAAATATCACAAAGAATTTTTTCATACTGGAAAAACAAAGGATACTAACTTTAGAATAAATCAGCTTAACAAATTAAAATCATCAATAAGAAAATACGAAAAAGAAATCTTAGAATCCCTATATAAAGATTTAAGAAAAAGTGAGTTTGAGGCCTATAGTACAGAAATAGGATTTGTACTTGATAGCATTGGTTATATCACAAAGAATCTTAAAAAGTGGTCAAGACCTAAAAAAGTTAAGACTCCAATTCATCAAATTCCTTCCAAAAGCTATGTAATGTATGAACCTTATGGAACAGTACTTATTATTGGACCCTTTAATTATCCTTTCCAGCTTCTTATTGAGCCATTAGTTGGTGCCATAGCAGCAGGTAATTGTGCAATATTAAAGCCTTCAGAGAGTACCCCTAATATATCTTCATTAATTAAAAAAATTTGTGAGGAAACCTTTGAAATAAATTATATAAGAGTTATTGAAGGGGAAAAAGAAACTACTTCAGCACTTATCAACTCACCCTTTGATTATATTTTCTTCACTGGTAGTGTTCCTGTGGGAAGGATTGTAATGGAAGCTGCAGCAAAGAATCTTGTACCTGTTACTCTAGAACTGGGTGGAAAAAGCCCTGTAATTGTAGATGAAAGTGCAAATCTAGAGTTGGCAGCGAAAAGAATTATTTGGGGAAAACTCATAAACGTTGGGCAAACCTGTATAGCTCCAGATTACTTACTTGTTCATAAAAATGTTAAGGAAAAACTTATTATGAAGCTTAAAGAAACCATTATCAATTTTTATGGAACTGATGCTTCAAAAGGTCCAGATTATGGTCGCATAGTAAGCACAACACAACATAAAAGACTTTCTTCCATAATCGAAAAGGATAGGAGTAAAATAATATATGGTGGCAACATAAAAAACGATGATTTATATATTGAGCCAACTTTAATTAACAATGTTACATGGGAAGATGCCTCCATGGAAGAAGAAATCTTTGGACCAATTTTGCCTATATTGGAGTTTAATTATATTGAAGAAGCTATAAATGCCATTAATGAAAGACCTAAGCCCCTAGCCTTATATATTTTTACTGAAAATAAAATTGTAGAAACTAAAGTGTTAACCTCTGTTTCCTTCGGTGGCGGATGTGTAAATGACACAATTTCTCACGTAGCCACTCCCTTTATGCCTTTTGGTGGAGTGGGTAACTCTGGAATTGGTGGTTACCATGGTGAAGAAAGCTTTAAAACCTTTTCTCATAGAAAAAGCATTTTAAAGAAAAGCACAAAACTTAATATTAATTTGGTATTTCCTCCTTATAAAGATAAGGTTAATTTAGTAAGAAGAGTGTTAAAATAACTTTTTCCTGAAAGTTTAATAATATTTTAGAGGTATAAGGCTCCCACCCTCTTTGGGTTGAGAGTCTTATCCCCTTTCGAAACTCTTTCTAAAGACCTTTACCAAAATGAACTTATTTATTATTCAATTATGTTTTTTCCACAACAAAACTTGTTATAAATACAAGAATACATATTGTTATAAATACTAGAATATATATTGTTATATTTAAAAAAACATAACAATATATAGTGTCTATGCGGGTTTCAGCAGTATCTCCCCTATTAGCGTAACAAATACTTTTCTAAAATTTACTATTGACTAAAAAAATATTTGGTTTATAATATTCTTAATATTATAATTTAAAAGCATTGAAAGAGAATAGTAAAAAGAGTATACAATTAAAGAGAGCTGATGATGGTGGAAATTCAGTATTTGAATCTTTTGAAAGAAACTCTGGAGCTGAGAACTGAAATACTTGAGTAGGTTCTACGGAATCCTTAACGTTATTTAAGGTAGTGATAAAAAGATTAAATTCTTGAGTCATGATTGAGTGGAGCATATCAAATTAGGTGGTACCGCGGAAGTTTACCTTTCGTCCTATTATAGGACGAAGGGTTTTATTTTTTTGTGCATATTTAATAATTAGCAAATAATTTATACTAAAAATATTTTTGGAAGGATGATTAACATGAATAATAACAAAATTATTGCAGATTTACTTTTGCCTGATGTAAATTCAGAAGCAAATAACATTGAGAATATCTATGTTGAAAGGAACTTACCGAAGGATGCTATAATAACAAGATTTGCACCAAGTCCTACAGGTTTTTTACATCTTGGAAGCTTATATGCCGCAATGATACCTGAAAAACTTGCTCACCAAAGTAATGGTATATTTTATCTTAGAGTTGAAGATACAGACACAAAACGAGAAGTTGAAAATGCCATTGTAGATACTATTAATGCATTAAAAATATATAATATTTCCTTTGATGAAGGGATGATAAACAATGTGGATTCAAAGGGTAGTTATGGGCCTTATAAACAAAGCGAGAGGGCTAATATATACAAAACTTACGTGAAAGCCTTAATTGAGAGAGGACTTGCTTACCCTTGCTTTTGTAGCCATGATGAGTTAAATCTTATAAGAAAAAATCAAGAAAATCTAAAAATTAATACAGGATACTATGGACATTGGGCTAAATGTAGAGATATTTCTTTAAAAGACATTAAAGAAAATTTAGACCTAGGTAAAAGTTATGTTATCAGACTAAAAAGCCCTGGTTCTTCTGAGAATAAAATATCTTTTAAAGATTTAATAAAGGGTAATATTGAAATACCTGAGAATGATCAAGATATAGTAATATTAAAATCAGATGGACTTCCAACTTACCATTTTGCTCATGCCATAGATGATCATCTTATGAAAACCACTCATGTTATTAGAGGTGAAGAATGGCTATCTTCCACTCCAATACATTTGCAGCTTTTTAAAGTTTTGGGCTTTGCACTTCCACAATATGCTCATATTTCAACCATAATGAAGATGGATGGAAATTCAAAGCGTAAATTAAGTAAAAGAAAGGATCCTGAAATATCCTTTAATTACTATCAAGAATTAGGGTATCCTAAAGCTTCAATCCTTGAATATCTTCTAACTTTAGTTAATTCTAATTTTGAGCAGTGGCGGTTAGATAACCCAACTACGGATATAAATGAATTTAAAATTTCTATTGATAAAATGAGTGCAAGCAGTCCACTATTTGATAAAAACAAATTAGATGATATTAGTAAAAATGTAATAGCTTCAATAAAAGCTAACGAAATCTGTGAATTGTATTTAGCTTGGGCAAAAAATTATGATAAAGAATTTTGGAAACTAATTTCATTAGATACTAATTACTTAGTTAGCATTTTTAATATTGATAGAGATGTTCCAAAGCCTAGAAAAGACATTGCTAAGTGGAGTGATGTAAAAGAACTTATAGGATACTTCTACGATGATGTTTTTAATAATATAAACTCTGATTTAACCTTATATCCGAAAAATATATCTATAGATGATATTAATATAATTTCAAATGAATATATTAATGTATTTGATCCTTTAGATGATATGGATACATGGTTTAATAAAATTAAAATCATGTGCGACACTTTAGGTTTTGCTAAGGATATGAAATCCTTCAAGAAAAACCCTGAATTATTTAAAGGTCATGTTGGAGATGTGACTATGGTGCTTAGAGTTATACTAACGAAAAAAACTAATACACCAAACCTGTATGATGTTATGAGAATTCTTGGCAAAGAAAAGGTTGTAAAAAGACTATCATATTTTAAGAACTCTTAATTAACATTTCATTTCAAAAGCTTTATTTCTTGATAAACAATGGAAAAAATGTTAATATGAAAGAAAAAATAAGTTGTGCTAGGGGTGCTGGATAGGCCAGCTGAGATTAAGATCCTATAATATCTTTGACCCTTTACCTGATCTGGATAATGCCAGCGTAGGGAAGTTACCTGTTTTTATGCTTGATATTTTTATGCTGGCTTTAAAAACCTCCTAGTACAATAATTTACTAGGAGGTTTATTTTTATGAAAACAAAAAAAATAACTTTATCTGCACTGTTTATTGCCCTGGGAGTTATATCTGGACATGTAATTTTTATTCCTATTGGAGTATCAAAATGTTTCCCTGTTCAGCATACAATTAACGTACTTTCAGCAGTATTATTAGGACCTTGGTATGCTGTAGGAAATGCCTTCACCATATCTCTTTTTAGAAATATTTTAGGTACAGGCTCCCTACTTGCCTTTCCTGGAAGCATGATTGGTGCTTTTTTAGCTGGATTTCTTTATAAAAAATTTAAGAACAATATTAGTGCTTTAGTAGGTGAAGTTATAGGTACTGGTATTCTTGGTGCACTTTTAGCCTTTCCCATAGCAAAATTAATTTTAGGTAAGGATGTAGCTGCTTTCTTTTTTGTTATTCCTTTCCTTGTAAGTACCCTAGGTGGAAGCGTCATTGGTTATTTAATGCTCACTGCAACTAAAATTACTAACTTTTACAAAGAGATTCATAACTAATAATTTTTATAATTAAAAACTTACAAAACGAAACTAGTCCTAGAATAACTAGGTAAAAGATTTTAAAATAATTATATTTTTATATGATATTCAAAATATACAAAAAGAGGCTGCACAGAATGATTTGATAAACATTCTGTGCAGCCCCTTTTCATCACATATTTAAAGCTATAATCTTACCTCACTAGAAAATTATATGAAACTATTATTTTTATATAGTATTAGGAGTATTTCAATTTTTTTATAATGTATTCATTCTTAGAGAGCTCCTTATATTTTAAATAAATCCTCTACCTCTTCTTCTGTCATGGCACTTAAAACTACATCATTATGATTTTCTCCATCTAATACACTTTCGATGATTTCCTTTTTCTTTTCTTGAAGAGCATAAATCTTTTCTTCAATAGTTCCCTTAGTTATTAATTTTATTACTTCTACAGTTTTTGTCTGTCCTATTCTGTGTGCTCTATCTACTGCTTGATCCTCTACTGCCGGATTCCACCAAGGGTCAAAATGAATAACTAAATCTGCTCCTGTGAGATTAAGACCTGTTCCCCCTGCTTTCAAAGAAATTAAAAACACATCTGCATTTCCTTCGTTAAATTCCTTTACCATAGCCATTCTATCCTTAGAAGGAGTAGATCCATCTAAATACATGGATTTTATTCCAGTTTTACTAATTCTAGCTTTTATATTGTTTAAGATTGAGGTGAACTGTGAAAATAATAATATTCTATGGTTATTAGCAATACTTTCCTCTAAGATATCATCTAATGCAGTATATTTTCCACTGTCTCCTTTATAGTTATCTAAAAAACTAGATGGATCACAACAAATTTGTCTTAATCTTGTTAAAAGCGAAAGTATTTTAAGCTTACTTCTATTAAAACCTTTTTCTTTAATTTCTTCTTTAACTTCCTCTTTAAAGGATGTTACGTAGGAAGCATAAAGTTTTTTCTGTTCTTCTGTCATTTCTACCACCACTTTATGTTCAATCTTTGGTGGAAGCTCTAATGCCACATCCCTTTTGAACCTTCTTAAAATAAATGGCCTTATAAGTTTTAAAAGCTCTTGTAATGACTTTTCATTTTTATCTTTTACAATTGGAGTTTCAAAGGTTTTAATGAATCTACCATGAGTTTTTAAATATCCTGGCATTATGAAATCAAAAATTGACCATAACTCCGTGAGGGAGTTTTCCATAGGCGTACCTGTTAATGCAAACCGTTTAGCTGATTTTATCTCTTTAACTGATTGAGCATTTAAAGATGCAGGATTTTTAATATGTTGAGCTTCGTCTAATATAGTCATACTAAATTTAATATCCTTATAATCATCTATATCTCTTCTTATAAGGGGATAAGAAGTTATAACTACATCGTGATTTAACAGCTCTTCCCTTTGCAAATCTCTTTCACTCTTACTTCCAGATATCACTAACACCTTCATGTTAGGCGCAAACTTTTCAAACTCACTGAGCCAATTGTATACTAAAGAGGTAGGACAAACTATAAGGGCCGGGTTTTTTAGTTTTCCTTCTTCCTTCTCTGAAACAATGTATGTGATAGCTTGAAAGGTTTTTCCAAGGCCCATTTCATCTCCTAGGATACCTCCAAAGTCGCAAAAAGCTAATGTTTTGAACCACCTAAAGCCAATCTTTTGGTAGTCCCTAAGAGTTCCAGTAATATGTTCTGGTAATTCATAATCCGCATCCTTAACATCTTTTATTGTATTAATTAATTCTCTAAAGGCCTTATTTCTTCCTATAAATTCAAGATTATTATTCTTAATTTTATCATTTATATAAAGTGAAGCATACTTAGGAAGAGTTATATTACCCTTTGAAAACTTAGCTGCATCAATATCTAAGCTCTCTATAAGGGACTGGAAACTTTCCACTTCTTCACTTTGTAATGGCACGATAGATCCATTCTTTAATTTGTGATACTTTTTTTTCTGTTTTAATGAGATAAATAACCCCTTTAACTCCTCTTTATCTACCCCTTCAATGTTGAATTCAAACTCTAACAAATTAGAATCATTTAGTGATATAGAAGATTTAAAACTCTTGGAATGAATAACTTTTATACCTTTAAAGCTATCAGAGTAATATACTTCTCCTAATTTATTTAGATTTTCTAGCCCTTCTGTGATAAATTCCATTACACCTTCTTCATCCTTCAATTGGAATTTCCCCTTCTCCTGATGGAATCCAAAGTCTTCTAGGGCTCTCAAACTAATTTTTTCTTCTTCTAGATTTCTTATTATTACTACGTCTTCTTTGCTCCCCTTGCTGTGTTCTAAGTTAAAATCTACTTCTCCATAATTAAATACTACATCACAGCTAACTCCATGAGTTTCTTTATCTAAATAGTATTTAATTTTTAGAGGTTCTTCCTTTACAAGACTACTTATACTTTTGTCTTGATTTAAGTTCTTACTAATTGCCTTAAGGTTGGGAAGTACATAGGTAGCTACTTCTTGGATTTGTTCTTTTGAGAAATCCACTGAATTATTACTTTTCTTAGTTAAAAATCTCAACATTGGGAGAAGTGCATTAACTTGCTTTTCAGAAGGTACATAAATTTTATTTTCATATAGATAAACTCTATTACTATTATCTATTGCTTTAGGAACCTCCTCTTCAAGAGTTAACCTAATTTTCTCCTTCTGAAGGGAAATATTAAAGTTAAGAGGCATATCTTCAATGGATACCTCTACAGCATTATAATCTTCGTTATGAATCTTTGCACTTATGTACTTTTTATTTCGTAAGTTTAAAAACTTAACCAATTGAGTATTTGTTAGGTAAACTCTTTTCCCACTTATTAAGATTGACCTATCAACGTAAATGTTATTATTTATTTCTTCATTGATGTCATATATTTCCTTAATAAAATTAAGAATTTCATAATCTTCTTTTGAAAAATAATGAGCTTCAGGCTCAAAAGTAAATCCCTTCCCAAATTGAATATTTTTCTTATTTATAAAAATACTTTCTATAAATTCCCTTATATTTTTTACTACATATAATCTATCTAACCCTACCTTTAGTTCTAATGGATATCCTCTATGATAACTTTTAGCAAACTCTAAAGTGGTACTCATATTTACAATGTGATTTGGACTATAGTTTTGCATTACAGCATTCTTGTAATAGTCCAGTAATTGGTCTCCATAATTTAATATAGATTTATTTCCTCCAACTCCATTAATCCCTTCTCTACTTAATTTTATAAATAAAGCAGATATATGCTTACATTTTTTAAAATCTGAAAAAGCATGACATGTACAAGAATAGTAAGTAGCTCCATTGTTTCCATTCACTATGATCTTAACCTTATAATCCTTTAAATCATCAGCTGATTCCACAGTAGATGCAATAGAAAATACACTCTTACTATTTTCTATTACATCTACTTTTCTTATTTTGTTTCTTAGATACATATCACGACCACGATTATACACTATATCTCCAAAGGAGGCTTTTATATTTTCCTCACTAATATTAAAATTCATAAGCCACACCTCAATTAATCTCTATTACCTCTAAATTATAACCATAACATCTTTGTGATAACATTTGATATATCTTAATCAAACTAAATTACATATAAATTACATTATACCATAGTTGCAAGGTTATAATCCTTTTTAAACTGCAAACACAATAAAAAGGTATGCTAATTTTATTTTTTAGCATACCTTTAAAATTGAGTTTTTCAAGTAATATCAGTGTTTCCAGAAAATAATCTTATTTCTAAGGACACTTTTAAACCTACATTCTATTAGGTCTATTTAGCCTTCTGAGAATTCTTAAATAATGGTTTGCTTCTCTTAGAACATGGTCAGCAAGTAATGGTAAAATAATTGATTTAACCTTACAGCCTAAGATTCCTTCCACACCTTGGGTTTTGAAATTTCTAAATTGTCTTGTGGTTCGTAAACTCTGTTCCGTGATACCAGCTATATTGTTCATGTTGTTATTTAAATCTTCAGCTTCAGATGTAAGTTCTTCATATCTTTCTGCAAATTCATTTGCCATATCTATTAAAGCCTTTTCAGTAGGATCTAGCATTCCTCTTATAAATTCACCATGTTCTCCCATAATTTCATTCCAGAAGGATTCCTGTTCTACAGTTTCTCTATCAATATCAATCTCTGTCATTCTCTGTAATCTTCTTAACATGTCTAAGTAAAATAAAGCTTCTTCTAGAACATGCTCGATTAAATGAGGATAAGCATGAGTAACCATCTGACAAGCCTCTACCCTATTTTTCAGATTTTCTTTAAAGTTTGCCACCTCTCGTATCACAGGAATAATTCTTCTATTTAAATTGAAAACACTTTGTGCTGTTACTCTTTCATCAATCCCTGGTGTAAAAGGTGCATCATCAGGAATATTTTCAGGAAGGATGGCGTCAGTATTAGTTATATCGTTTCCTCCTAAGGATAATTCCATTTCTGTTATGTTTGTTTCTATTTCAATGCCAGTGTAAAATTGTGTAGCCTGTTCAGCATCCAATGTGTACTTAGTTACGAATTCTCCTGAATTAAGAGCTGCAGGTCTCAAAACACCATTGGAAAGTCGTATTGTTTCATAAAGTAGTCTATCCAATTCTCCCCTTAACAGATCAGCTTGGCGTCCATAATTTGCATCCTTTGGAGTTAAAGATGCTTTTAAAAAGATTAAGTGTTCCTTCATGATTCTTAAAAAAAATAGATTTAATTGTAAGGATTGATTAACAAATCTTCTTGGCGCTAATTGCGTTTCTCCTGATACCATATTTTCTCCTTATTTTAATTGTTGGGCATATAACTACTTTTAGTTTGAAAATGCCATATATATCCATTATACTTTTTCATGTAAATAATGTTCTAGCTTTGTATTAGTTATGTTCATAAAAATTTTGATTAATAAACTTTATACACAATAACTTTTTAGAAAATAAATAATTGCATTCATAGATAAATTAAAATGCCACTGTCTTTGCATTTTACTAAATCTACGGTTTAAAAGTAGTTAAAATACATAATATAGTACTAATGTTTTTCCATATTAGCTTATTATAATATTTGTAGAAAATTAGGAGGATATAATGCGATACGTTATAGTTTCAACAATAAAAGGTGAAGCTGGAGATTTTAACAATAATTTAAGAAAAGAAGTTTTTAAGAAGTTTGGGGCAAAATCTTCAAAACTCCCTGCACACTTCACAATTAAGGCACCTTTTGAGCATAGTGAAGATATTCGTGACCTTGAAAAAATTTTAGAGGAATTTTCTATGAAGGAAAAAAAAGCTTCCTTAAGAATTCATGGATTTGACCATTTTGGTGATAGAGTGATTTTTATGAAAGTGAATATGTCAAAAGAGGGTAAAGAAGTTCATGACAGGCTTATTGATGCAATGAGTAAAGTACCCTACATAGCTTTTGATAAAAAAGATGATAAGGATAAAGTTTTCCACATAACTGTTAGTTCCAAGAGGATTGCTGATATGTTTAATGATTTGTGGGAATATGTAAATAAACTTCCCTGTGACTTTGAAAGTGAGTTCAATAATATTGGCATTTATAAATGGGAAAACTTTACCTGGGTGTTACATAAGGAATATTTGTTTAAATAAGATATTAAGTCTTATTATTTATCATTCATATAAAAATCCATTTCCTAAGATGCTTTACTAAATAATAATTATTATATCTTTATTCCTTTATTCCAAGTGAATTACCTATGTGGTGTAAATCCTACCAAATTTATCTCATAAAAAAGGTCAAAAATGTGCTTTTAATATCACATCTTTGACCTTATATTTCCTGTTATTAATAGTATTCATAAGTATACATTAACTACTTCTATTTCACTAAGCTACTGATTTTACTGCTTCTTCTCTATCGCTAAATACAGCTTCTTCCCCAACTAGTTCTAAAAAGCCCATTCCTTTTAGTACTTTGTGTGGTTGCTCTTTAATATTTGCAAGGAGTAATTTAATATTATGCTTTTCACATCTTTCATAAAGGGTCTCCAATGCATTTATTGCTGTTGAGTCAATGGCATTTGCATTTTTCATATCCAGTATTAAAACTTCATAAGATGAATTAATCTCCTTCATCACATTCATAAAACTATGAACTACTCCAAAGAACAAAGGTCCATTTATTTCATATACTAATATATTATCTTTAGATGTTTCGCTTCTTACATCATCCTCTTCTCCATTACTGCATAACACCATAGTTTCTATCTTTGTAGTATCTGCAATTCTTTTCATAAAGAGGAACATTGCAAGTATCATACCAATTTCGATAGCAACTACTAAATCGAATACTACAGTTAAAAAGAAGGTTAATAAAAGTATAACTACATCACTTTTTGGTGCCTTTAATAGAGAATAAAAGGTCTTCCATTCTCCCATATTATAGGAAACTAGTATTAATATAGCGCCTAAAGTTGTCATTGGTATAAGCTTGGCTAATGGCATAAAAATCACCATTATCAAAAGCAAGGTTACAGCATGGACAATTCCTGAAATTGGGCTTCTACCACCATTTTTTACATTTGCTGCTGTTCTTGCAATAGCTCCTGTAGCTGGTATTCCCCCGAATAATCCAGAAGCAACATTCCCTACACCTTGAGCTATAAGTTCCATATTAGAGTCATGCTTCCCACCAATCATTCCATCAGCTACCACTGCGGAAAGTAGTGATTCTATGGCAGCAAGTATTGCAATAGTGAAAGCTGGACTTAACAAGCTTTTTATAGTTCCAAGATCCACCTTTGGAATCATTGGCATTGGTATAGCAGAAGAAATATTGTTAAAACGACTGCCAATGGTCTCCACTGGTAAGTTAAACACATTAACCACCAAAGTAGCTAAAACTAAAGCTACCAAGGAACCTGGTATTGTTTTATTAATTTTAGGCCATAAAATCATAACAACTAATGACCCTGCTCCTACTAAAAAAGCTGTTATATTAAAGGTGTTCATGTGACTAAAATATGCTTCCCACTTCCCAATAAATTCTGCTGGTACATTATCTATAGTTAGTCCAAGAAAATCCTTAACCTGAGTAGAAAGTAAGGTTATAGCTATACCTGAAGTAAATCCAACAGTAATCGGATGTGGCACAAATTTAATCACACTTCCAAACTTCAATAATCCCAGGACTATTAAAATAATTCCTGCCATAATTGTAGATATAATAAGACCATCGATACCGTAGTTTTGTATTATTCCATAAACTATTACAACAAAGGCTCCTGTAGGTCCCCCTATTTGAACCCTACTCCCACCTAAAAGAGAAATAAAAAATCCTGCTATAATAGCCGTAATTAAGCCTTTTTCTGGGGATACTCCTGATGAAATCCCTAGAGCTACGGATAGTGGTAGTGCAATAATTGCAACTATTATCCCTGCAATTATATCTTTTAAAATTTTTTCCTTAGTTATCTCCTTCCTTTCTTTCATTCGTAATAATTTTGGTTTCATCACTATCACTCCTATGTTTTATATTGTCCACATAAAAGCATACTCCTCTGATTTTCCTTAGTCAACTTGTTTACTTTGGGAGGTTTTATATATACATTGAAAGTTGTCTATAGTTTTTTATATAATGAAAAAAACCTATGATATTTTAAATATCACGGGTTTTTAGAGGAAATTAACAAGTAAATTAAATATATAAACAATAAGTAAACTTTATAAATGCGACATTGATAGAGTTTTATAATGATTTTACTTCTTCATTCAAGGTAAAAACAAAATCACATAAGGTCTGTTCCAAATGTGACTTTTGTTTTACATTATTTCTACAGAATATATTTCTTTTCCAAGCTTTTCACTTCTTCATGGTATTTTTTCGTAGCTTTTTCAAAGTCTTTATCTTAAGAAGCTATGGTTAGTTTATTAAGAACTTTGTAACTTTCTTAAGGAAGAAAATGCTTTATAACTCCAAACTTTGAACTTTTTTTAATTCCATGGTTTTTTTCACATTGATAATTCTCTGATTTGATGAACCTCTAAATTTTAAATCTAAGGACTTTAATCCCGATACAAATCTTCCATCAACTAAAACATCAATGTGCTCTATGAAATTTTTATGAGCATCATTGTCCTTTATAAGCTCTTCCCATGTATAACCTGTATATACCATTACATCTAATCCTAACTTTTTCACTTCTTTAGCTAGATTAGAAAGCACACCACTTTGTAAAAATGGTTCCCCACCTGTAATAGTCACACCGTCTAGTAGTGGATTCTTATTAATGATTTCCACTATTTCTTTAATCTCCATGTCGTATCCACCATTTATATCATGGGTTTGAGGGTTGTGACACTGGTTACAATTATGAACACAGCCTTGTGTGAAAATTGCAAGTCTTATCCCTGGTCCATCTACAACGGAATCATTTACTATGTTTGAAATTTTTACTTTCATAACACTCACCCTTTTTTAGTTGTGTTTTACTCTATCTCTTACTTCTGATAACTTAGCATTATTGAATCTATCAAGAGTACCCACTAAATATCCAGTAATACGTCTAATTCTTTCAAATGGCATAGCTTCATCATTTCTTCCACACTTAGGACAATTATCGTTAATTATACCACTATATCCACACACAGGATCCCTATCCACCGGATGATTAATTGATCCATAACCAATACCTGACTTGTGCATAGTTTTAATAATTTTTTCAAAGGCATCCAGGTTTTTTGAAACATCTCCATCTAACTCCACATATGTAATGTGTCCTGCATTAGTTAATGCATGATATGGTGCTTCAATTTGTATTTTATCATAAGCATTTATTTTGTGATAAACAGGAATGTGGAAACTATTTGTGTAGTATTCTCTATCTGTAACTCCTTTAATCTCACCAAACATTTCTCTATCAATTTTTATAAATCTACCTGATAGTCCTTCTGCTGGAGTTGCTATTAATGAAAAGTTTAACTTTCTTTTCGCAGCTTCTTCATCCATTCTGTTTCTCATATGTTTTATGATTTCAAATCCAAGGTTTCTAGCTTCTTCATCTTCACCATGATGCTTGCCTACTAAAGCTACTAAGCATTCTGCAAGCCCAATAAAACCTACAGTTAAAGTACCGTGCTTTAGAACCTCAGAAACTTCATCTTCAAAGTTTAATTTATCACTATTAAGCCAAATACCTTGTCCCATTAAGAAAGGATAGTTTTTCACCTTTTTAGAGCATTGTATTCTAAATCTTTCAAGAAGCTGATCAATACAAAGATCAATTAAGTTGTCCAACTTTTTAAAGAAAATATTAGTATCACCCTTTGACAATAAGGCAATTCTAGGTAAGTTAATTGATGTAAAACTTAAATTTCCTCTTCCATAAGTAATTTCATTTTCTGGATCATACACATTTGCAATAACTCTAGTTCTACAACCCATATAAGCTATCTCAGTTTCAGGCTTCCCTGGTTTATAATACTGAGCATTAAAAGGTGCATCTTGGAAAGCAAAGTTTGGAAATAATCTTTTAGAACTTACTCTGCAAGCTAATTTAAACAAATCATAATTAGGTTCATTTGAATTTACATTTATGCCTTCCTTAACTTTGAAAATATGTATTGGGAAAATAGGAGTTTCACCATTTCCTAAACCTTCTTCTAAAGATAATAATAAATTCTTTACCACCATTCGCCCTTCTTCAGAAGTATCCATACCATAATTTATAGATGAAAATGGTGTCTGTGCACCTGCTCTTGAGTTCATAGTGTTAAGATTGTGGATTAAAGCTTCCATTGCTTGATATGTGGTTTTATCAGTTTCATTCCAAGCTTCCTTCAATGCAAAGCTTTGAGCTTTTTCAAGCATAGCTTCACTATAACCCTTTGAAGCCAATATTTCTTTTTCTCTTTTACAATATGCATCATGGTAGCCAATTCTAAGTTCATGTCCTTCGTTATTTAACACTACATTAATTTCATCAATTATCTCTTTAGGGTTTTCTATATCTAAAAGCATGTTTAGAGCCTTACACATATTTTTCATATAGTTTTTAACATAGGTTTTCCTAACTCCTAAAGCAAGAGCATAATCAAAGTTAGGAATGCTTTGGCCTCCATGTTGATCATTTTGATTTGATTGAATTGCTATACAAGCTAGTGCTGAATAGCTGGCAATATCATTTGGTTCTCTTAATATACCATGGCCTGTACTAAATCCATCTTTAAATAACTTTATTAAATCTATTTGACAACAAGTAGTTGTCAAAGTTAGAAAATCTAAATCGTGGATGTGAATATCCCCACTTTTATGAGCTTTAGAATGCTCAGGCTTTAATATAAACATTTCAGAAAAGTACTTTGATCCTTCTGAACCATATTTAAGCATAGCTCCCATTGCAGTGTCACCATTGACATTTGCATTTTCTCTCTTTAAGTCACTATCTTTTGCAGCTGTAAATGTTATATCTTCATAAGTTTTCATCAAACGTGAATTCATTTCACGCGCTTTATTTCGTTCAGCTCTATATAAAATATAAGCTTTTGCTGTTTTTGAATACCCCTTCTTAATGAGTAAATCTTCAACTTCATCCTGTATTTCTTCTACAGTTGGCCATTTTTCTCCATTTAAAGTAAATACTTCAAAAACTTCTTCTGCCATTGATAAACAGTAATCAAATGTAACATTTCCTTTTGTGGCTGCAAAGGATTTTTTTATTGCATTAGCGATTTTTTCTATTTGAAAATCTACAATACGACCATCCCTTTTTGTAATTTTGTAGGCTTTATGAACTTCCATGCTTTTAACTGCCATATTTTTGCTCCTTTAAACTTATAATTAAAAAAACTTCTACACTTTAGGCGTAGAGGTACATATTTAAAAATATATTTTAAAATTAACACCCCTCTATGTACCGTAGAGTTATAAAATTGGTGATAAGTATAGATAGGTATTCTGGCTCAAACCTTATCATTTTATTTATTCCTTTAGCAATATATTGCTAGTGGAATAGCAAGTGTGATTAGGCTTTCACAGCGGCGACACCGCACAGGATTCTAACCTGTTTCCCCTTTTATCTTCGTATAGAACTATGTATACTTTATTGCAAAATAAAATAACTACCATATGTAGTATATCTCCTGAATTAGTATACTGCATATAGTAGTTATTGTAAATGTCATTAATGTTCCAAAATACTGCTATAAAGTCTCAATTACATTATTAATCTTTATTTCTCCTGCTGCTCTTGCCCACGGATGTTTATCTTTAACTAAATCAAATTCTCTTCCTTCTTTTAGAAAAGTCATAGTTCCAACAACTAAGAATCCTGAACCCTCACCATGTAGTCCCTTAACTTCTCTGCTTCCCATTGTAAGTTGAACTTTATTATTTCTTTCTAGATTAGCTTCAGTATCCTCCATTCCTCCCACTGGAACTAGTAATCTTTCATCACCAGTAATTTGAATGTAGGTATTCCAAGTATTGACTACATGTGGTTCATCCTTGCCTTGAGTCACAATTGCAACAACACCTTCGTGGGTTAATATTTGTTTCATTTTTTCTGGTAACATCTTACATCATCATCCTTTTCTTAATATTGTATTTTAGTTTATTTTCTAATTTATATCTCACCGTCTTTGCACGTAAAGCTAAATAAGCAATTTTTATCTTATTTTAAGATCAATAATTTGCTTGTGTAACAACATGCAATATTATTTTGTCATTATCCTGTATGTTTTATAAGTAAAACTTTTTATTCTTTACCGCTTTCCTTAAATATTAAAATTTATTATATGTATGTAAGAATACCTATGATCACAACTAGCATTGTTGCTTGCTAAAATTCAAATAAACTTTTCATCTTTTTCCTTATTAAGAACAAAAAAAGAATTTTACCCCAAAAGTAAAATTCTTTTTTGCCTTACATAAATTATATAATTATTAATAAAAACAATCTCTTAAAAATAAAATCATATTCAAGTAACTATTTACTAACCAATCTTTCTACTAGTGTCACTTTAATAGTATCTCCAGGTTGTTTACCGATTTTAGCTCTAATCTCTTTTCTTATTCCAATAATATGACAAGGGGTTTTCATTTTAACTAAACTCCCATCATAAGGCTCACCGTCAAAAGTCGCAGAAACAGGAACTCTTCCTTTTCCAAACTCTGCTTTAACATCAAATGGAATTTCTATATATGCACCATCAATATCTGGCACCTTTTTAATTTCAGCTTCAAATTCATATACTTTACTCATATTAATACCTCCACTATATTTCACTTTAATTTATTTTAGATCTTATTTAAGGGATAAAATTCACGCTCCTATTTCTAGAAATTCTAAAACAAACTCAGTTGCTCTTTCTCATATTCTGCCGTGTAGGCTCTTATTATATCTTTCATTTTATATAGTATTCCTAGCCTGTCACATTCTGATTTAAACAACTGCCATAATTCCTTTGCACGAAGTGATGGACACCAATAGGAAAATCCATATTCTTTTATGTATTTCTGTTTAATACCTTTAAAACTTTCATCAAGTTTTCCATGGAAATACTCCCTCTGATTTTGCCTAAGTGTTACACCAAAGGCTGGATAAATAAATTTAGCACCATTTTGCGCTGCAAGGTTTATAATCTTTAATATATTCTCATTACTATCTTCGATAAAAGGTAGTATAGGCATCAGCAGTATGCCAGCAAAAATCCCATTCTTTGAAAGCTGATTTATTGCTTCAAATCGTCTTGAGGATGGAGCAACATATGGTTCAATAGCTTTACAAACTTCATCGTCAGATGCTGTAATTGTTATTTTAACAATTACTGGAGAATGACTTTTTATCTCCTTCAATATATCTATATCTCTTATAACTAGGTCACTTTTTGTTGCTATTGCTGCACCGAAATTGTATTTATTTACAAGTTCTAAAGCACTTCTAGTAAGCTTATATTCATTTTCCAAAGGATTATATGGATCAGACATGGCCCCAGTTCCTACTACTCCCTTTTTTCTCTTTGACTTAAGTTCATTATTTAATATATCAATTGCATTTTCTTTCACGCCAACAACATCGAAATCTTTAATTTGATAACAATCACTTCTTGAATCGCAATAAATACATCCATGGCAACAACCTCTATAAATATTCATGTTATAGTTTATTCCAAACCAATTGTCACTAGTTGCTCTGGCCGATAATATCTGTTTTGCAGGTAAATATTCCAATTTCTACACCTCCTCAAAGTTACTTTAGAAACTATATATCAACACTTATTTTATATAATTTTAATATCTTTAACAACATAATATATAGTTTTAATTACAACATTTAAGTAATTTACAAAAATAAACAAATCTGTTTTACTAGCACATTTAAATATGTTAAAATTAATTCATAAATAGAGTTAGACACTTTCAAAAATTACTAGTCATTATACTATTATATTTTGTGTACTACTTAGTAACTAGACCCATCATATCATTTATGCCTACAAGCATGCACACTTTTTCAACACAAAATATTCTCCATAACTTTGACAAAATATTTTATTTCAGATGTCTAAAATAATATTATAAAATAAGGAGTGTTATCTTGAGCAAATCATTAAACAACAGCTACAGAAAAATTCCTCTTTTAGATAAAATAGGCTATGGGTCTGGAAATTTCAGTACTGGTATTGCCAATCAGGTTATTGGAACCTATTTGGTTTTTTACTGTACTGCAATTCTCAATATACCTGGTAGCCTCGTTGGATTGGCTGTAAGCCTAAGTATCATTTGGGATGCAATTACTGATCCTATAATGGGATATATTTCGGACATGTCCAATTCTAAAACTTTTGGTAGAAGACATCAATACATTCTTCTAGGTGGTATAGGCCTTGGAATATCAAATTATCTTTTATGGAATATAAACTCTGGCATCTCAGATTACTTAAAGTTCTTTATTATATTTTTTCTTATTTTGGTGATCAAAACTTTTAGCACAATCTATGTGACTCCGTATACTGCTCTTGGTGCAGAATTATCTAATGATTATAATGAAAGAACTACTATTCAAGGGGTTAAAACTATCTTTTTTCTTCTTGGACTAGCCTTTGTGTCAGTTTTTGGAATGTTTGTTTTTTTCCGTTCCACTCCAGAGTTTCCTTCTGGACAACTAAATCCTGCTTCCTATAGCTCTATGGGGGTCTTTTCCTCAATTCTAATTGTTATCTTTGCACTTTTTTGTTTTTATTCTACAAAAAAATATATACCTATCCTCAATGAGCATGTTCAGAAAGGAAGTAGTGATGCAAAACTAAAAACTCTCTTATTAGCCTTTAAGGAAATATTCCTTAACAAAAGTTTTAGATATGTAGCTTTTGCATATATGTTTACTAATATAGCCTCTGCACTTGTTGCAAATACAGGATTACATGTATTTACCTATACATTTTCCCTTAGTAGTCAGCAAATTGCCCTTATCGTTGGAATACAATTTTCATTTTCTATATTATCTCAGCCAATATGGTCAATAGCATCTAAAAGGCTAGATAAAAAGCCCTCTATGATTTTAGGTATCCTGCTTTGTATCATAAGCAGCCTGATTTTTCTTATACTAGTGTTTATGAAGGATTATGTAGCTGGAAATGTATTCTACTTCTTCCCTTTTGCAGCTCTTGCTGGATTTGGAACTGGAGGATTATTTACTCTACCTCTTTCAATGATTGCAGATGTCATTGATTTAGACGAGCTTAATACGGGTAAAAGAGCTGAAGGAAGTTATTATGGGTGTTTAACACTGTTTTATAAGCTTTCTCAATCCATAACCTTGTTACTTATAGGTTTTATATTGGATTTAGTTAAATTCGATGCTAACCTTCCTCTTCAGGCTGAAAGTACCGTAATTATCCTAGGCTTATTGCTAAGTATAGGATCGGGGATAAGCTTTATAGCAGCACTTTTAAGCCTAGTAAAATATAATCTCAATAGATCCAAAGTTGAGGATATTCAAAAGAAAATTGCTGAAATGAATTTCACAAGATAGATACTCTCCTTGTAGAAGTATTGCAAACCATTTATATTGTTTATGAATAATTTACTGACATAAACTCAAAATAATATGAAGTACTTTGAAGTGAGGCTATGAAATGAACAATAAATCAAATCTTGATAAAAATATCGTATTTATTGGATTGCCTGGTTGTGGCAAGACAAGTATTGGAAAGAAAGTGGCTGAAAAGCTTACTCTTCCTTTTTATGATGTAGATGAGTACATTGAAAAAAAAGAAGGAAAGCAAATTAAAGAGATTTTCTTCAAAGGAGAACCTTACTTTAGAAAATTAGAAAGCCAGGCTATTGATGAAATAAGTGAAAATAACCTCTGCGTAATATCCACTGGTGGTGGCTCAGTGAAAGATTCTTCTAATATGGAAACCTTAAAACAAAACTCTATAATTTTCTTTATAAAAAGGCCTATTGAGAACATAATTCAGGATATCGATATATCTACAAGGCCTCTTTTAACCGAAGATATGACAAAGCTTTATGAGTTGTACGAAGAAAGATACCCTTTATATAAAAAGTATTCGGATATAGAAATTTTAAATGATACAGATTTTCAAGAAGTAGTGAATAAAATAGTTCGTTTAATTGAAAGTAAACTATTCTAAACAAACACATTCTAATTATTATAGTTTACTAATCGGTGTCACTTCAATTTTACCATTACTTCTCAGCTTGAATATCTTCTAATCATGCAATTCTTGGTTTTTCTATTAAAAATTAAACACCCTATAGCATAGTTTTTAACACCTATGCTATAGGGCATTTTTCAGCAATCTAATACTTTCTACAGTTTTTTAACCGTAAGTTATCTCATGCTATCATGCATTAACTGCAATACCTCATATAATTGCTCTACACCTATCTGACCAGGAGCTGAAGTCTTTTTTACTGCACCGAAGGTCAATGCAGATCCAAATACTTCTCCTGCCAAACGGCTAACAACACCCACTTTTGACATAGACATTGTGATGATAGGTCTATCGCAGTATTTTTCTGACATAATCACGGTTGCTTCTAATAATTCCAAAACATCTAATTTAGATTTTGGCATTACTGCAATTTTAAGAATATCTGCTCCCAAATCCTGCATCTTTCTTAATCGATAGATTATCTCCTCCTTAGGTGGAGTGTTATGAAAATCATGATTTGAGGCAATAACTTTTACACCTGCTTCATGTGCTCTTTCAATGATATCTTTTACAATTTCGTCACCTGTAAATGCTTCCACATCAATCAAATCAATCAGCCCAGTTTCTATTACAGCTTTATTAAGTTCAACATAGGCTTTGGTATCCATTACTTTTTCTCCACCCTCACTGGATGTTCTAAAAGTAAATAATAAAGGGATATTATTTAAAGCAGGTATTAACTCATTCAAAACCTCTTTGACTTTTTCAATATCTTCAACATGCTCAAACTCATCTGACCGCCATTCAACAATATCTACATGGATATTAGATAAGCTTAGTGCTTCCTCAATTATTTCTTTCTTAGTTACTTCTACAATAGGTACGCATATTTTTGGCATACCCTGCCCAATTGTTATGTTTTTCACCTTAACTGTATTCATATTGTTCTCCTTAAACCTTTTAAATACATAATAGCTAAGAAAGATAACCATTTGTCCTGTTCTTCCATCTAGCTATTTTTCCTTTTACAAGGGCCTTAGCTCTTCACAAATCTTTTCAAAGAATAATAACTTTTTCATACTTAAACTATATATTATTAATCTTGATACGCTTCTCTTAATATCTTTATTTCTTCAGCATAACCATCTAATTCATTTGGTGTTTCTAAAAAAAATGGCAAGTGACGTAATTTTGGATGATTGATAATTCTAAACATGGCCTCTAACCCAATAGAACCTTCTCCAATCTTTTCGTGACGATCCTTGTGACTTTCAAATGGGTTTTTACTATCATTTAAGTGAATGGCACATAGTTTGTTTAACCCAATAATTCTATCAAATTCATCTAACACGCCATCCAAATTATTAACTATATCATAACCAGCATCATAAACATGACAAGTATCAAGACACACCCCCATTTTATGTGAAAGTGTTACACCATCAAGAATTTGCTTTATCTCTTCAAAATTACGGCCTACTTCTGTGCCTTTACCAGACATTGTCTCAAGTAACACTGTAGTAGTTTGATCTGGTTTTAGCACCGTATTAAGCATATGTACAATATATTCTACCCCTACTTCTACGCCTTGTTTTACGTGACTTCCAGGATGAAAGTTGTATAAATTATTTGGTAAGTACTCCATTCTTCTTAAATCATCTGCCATAACTTCCAATGCAAATTCTCTTGTACTTTCATCACCAGAACAAGCATTTAGGGTGTATGGAGCATGTGCCAAAATTGTAGCAAATTTATTTTCTTTCATCAGTTGTAATAAAGCTTCTGCATCTTTAGGATCTATTTCCTTTGCTTTACCACCTCTTGGGTTACGCGTGAAAAACTGAAAGGTATTTGCTCCTATATTAATAGCCTCTTTTCCCATAGCTTCAAACCCTTTTGATACCGATAAGTGACACCCTATATTTAACATAATTATTTTTAGTAAGGGAACGTGCAATAAGTAACACCCCCTTACTAAAGTTCACCTCCTTTTTTATACTTTTACCTGTGTTCACTGTTGTCTAAGCTAACAAACTGTGAATCATTCTTTAATATCTTTATCACAATGGTGATTCTTACTATATAATTACATTCCATGAGTCTACCAAATTCTCCTCTATGTTCTCAATCTTCTACTCCTTTATTATGCTACCTTAAGTTTTCTACATAATAAATAACATAATCCATATAAGAATTATATAACAAAACATTAATAAAACTATCATTTTGTTGTAACATCAACAAGTATTATTTTGCGCAATAAGCTGTAATATATTAGTGATGAGAATGTAAGGATAATTTAATATGTTGTATCTAAAAAATGAAAATACCTAGAGAATCCCCTAGGTACCAATTTAATTATTTGAATTAACAATATTACAATATGAGTTTACTGTTAGGAAATAATAAATCATGTATATAACAGTATAAGCGGTGACAGTCAGGATTATAGGCAGCGTTAAGTTTACTTTCATAAGCTTTGATAAAAGCGTAGATGCCACCAAACTGTGCATTATTCCAACTACCAAAGGCAGAGCGAACACTGTAAGTATCTGTTTACTTATGGAACTTTTAATTTCCTTCTTTGTTACCCCTATGTTTCTAAGAATTTCATATCTCCTTTTATCGTCATTAGCTTCGGATAACTGCTTAAAGAATATTATACTTCCTGTAGCTACTAAGAATAACAGACCTAAGAAAGCACCGATAAAAATTATTAGCCCGGAATAGGTAAGTCCTGATCTATAGTCTAAATAATAAGATGAAAATTTAAAAAAGTCATCACCATCTTTAGGAAGTTGCTCTGATAATAGGATTATAAGTTCATTAGTCAACTCTTCACTATCCTTTTTATTATCCGTGTTATATCCCTTAATTCTATAAATATTTTCTTCTTTCTTGAATTTATTATAAATCTCATCTTTTACAACAACAGCATGTCTCATCATCCCTGAATTGGCAAGGGCATATCCTTTAAAATCCATAACCTCTAATGAAAACTTATCATTATTGTTGCCCATTGTTATTGTTTTTCCTGTATAATCATAAGCTGATGTAAAATTTATAATTTGACTAAATACAACTGCATCCTTAGTATCCTTTAAGTTTATCTTATCCTTTAATCCTCTAACATTTGCAATTTCATTGTATTTGCTTTCAGATATTATATAAAAGCCTGCCTCATAACTTTCTTGTTCTAAGGATTTATTATTTAAATCTGGCCACAGTCCATTTACTTTTACAAAATCCATATCTACTGAATTAATAATCTTATTTTTAGGATACTTTGCAATTATAGCTTCCACCTTTTTATCTAAAGAACTATCATTACTAGCATAGGCATAGCTAAAGCCATAGTTTTTTTGTAAATTAACTGAAAGATCATAATAAAAGCTTGCAGATACTTCCACTGCAGTAAGAGTTGCAGCACTTAATAGTGCAATTGTTGCCAGGGTTCTAGCACTTGCTTTTAGTCTGTATAACAATTGAGAAGTTCCTATCATATTAACTCCTCTGTAATATCTCTTTTCATTCTTCTTTGACAATTTAATAATTAAAAGTGTTAAAGAAGAAAATAGCATAAAGGTTCCTATTACAGTAGTTATTAAAGTTATTAATATGGTGAAAACTCCAAAGCTTGATAAGCTCTTAGTGTATATAAAGTAACCTCCACCAATTAGTAATATAGATAATATGGAAAGAATTACAGAAGCCTTTGGAGCTACCTCCCCTTGATTTTCCGCTTTAAAAAGTTCAATAAGCTTAAATCTATATATAACACTATAACCGTGTATTGAGGTTATAAAGAATAATATGGTGAATACAGCAACAGTGTTTGAAATTGCTTTTAAAGGCACCATAAATGTGATATGTGCTGAAAATCCCATGAGCCTTATTAATAGCATTATAAAAAGCTTTGAAAGTAAACTCCCCATAACAACCCCTGCAATAAGAGCTGCTATCCCCATAACTATATTTTCATAGAAAAGCATTGTTCCTATCTGCCTTTTTCTTATGCCAAGAAGAGAATAAAGAGCAACCTCTTTTTTTCTTTTCCTTATGAAGAAGGAATTTGAATACCAAATAAAAATAGCAACAAATACTGCAATGACTATGGCTGCTGCTTTAAATACAATAGAAAACTGCATAGAAGCACCAACAACCTGTTGAATCTGCGTATTATATTGTATTGAGGTAAAAGTAAAATAAACCATTATGCTAAATACCATGGATACAGAGTATAAGAAATAATTATAAAAGTTTCTTTTTATATTTTTAAAGGCAATATTAAATAAACCCATGTTTTTCTCTCCTTTCATGTCAGTTTATTACATATCAGTTAAACCACCGCCCAAGGTCTTAAGTACATCAAGTATTCTTTGGAAGAATTCTTTTCTAGAACTTCCTCGAGCGAGTTCTGTAAATAATAAACCATCTTTGATGAAGATTATTCTTTTGCAATAGCTGGCTGCAAAGGCATCATGTGTCACCATCATGATTGTAGCTTTATTTTTTTCATTTAAATCACTTAAAGCCTGAAGCAATTCTGTAGATGACTTTGAATCCAATGCACCTGTAGGTTCATCTGCCAGAACCAAAGCGGGCTTATTAATAATTGCTCTAGCTGCTGCAGTTCTTTGCTTTTGTCCTCCTGAGATTTCATAAGGATATTTATTTAAAATATCATCTATACCTAAGGCTACTGAAACCTCCTTAAGCCTTTTTTCTATGTCCTTAAGTGACGCCTTAGAAAGTGTTAATGGCAGAACTATATTTTCTTTCACAGTTAACGTATCTAAAAGATTAAAATCTTGAAAAATAAATCCTAGCTTGTTTCTTCTGAACACAGACAATTTCTCTTCATTCATTTTTACAATGTCATCACCACCAATGGTAACTGTGCCACTGCTTGGTTTGTCTATGGTGGAAATAATATTTAAAAGTGTTGTTTTGCCAGCACCGGAAGGCCCCATTATACCTACAAATTCACCTTCCCTAATACTTAAATCTATATCATAAAGTGCGGTATACACATTTCCTCTTGAACCATAAACTTTTCTTAAATTTTTTGCGCTTAAAACTTCCTTCATATTAACCCTCCTTAATTTTATACATAATAACTTTTATTATTGAAGTAAGCTATGTAGGCTTATTTTAGGTCAACTTTTTTCAATTCAGGATATTTATTAACCTGAGATTCTAACAAATCTTTTGCTTGATTTTTCAAATGCTTATTAAAAAACGTCACTGTTACTGATTTAGTGATTTCCAGACATCTTTCAGGCTCAGTGTTTCCCCTAATATCCATGACTTCTCTAAATTGTTTACTACCTATAAAAAGGCCTAAATCTGTAAACTTCATATGGTCACTGCCTTCAATGGTGAATAAATTTCCAGAGAATTTAAGAACCTCAACAAGTCCTGTGATATTTTGAGACGCTTTTTTATAAGCCTCCTTGTAAGTTTCCTCACTGCCATACATTGAAATCATTATTTTTCGTTCCTCTTCCATCATGTCTTCAAGCTTTTTCATTAAGGGTTCCCGATTCTTAATCCCTTGAACATGATATTTATCATTTGCTATCATTAAAAAAGGTACCATATCTTTAGGTTTCTCCTTAGGAGTGACAAAAACAATCCCATCTAAATCAATTGCGGCCTTAATTCTACTATCATTAATTGCCAAATTATATGCCACTGCACCACCAACAGAGTGACCAATAGCACCTATTTTATCAAGATTTAGTTTTCCTTTAAAATTAGAATTAATTTTCCCTTGGTTCATTCGACTTAGACTATCAATAACAAACTTAGAATCATCAACCATAATTTGATTAATTGTCTCAGCAGGATCTATTGTATTAAAGTCTGTTGTGGCCTCTTGTGCTGTAACAACTCTATCCGGAAAAAGAGTTGCCCAAGATATATAAGTATGGTCTATAGCTGCTACAATATACCCTTGGCTTGCCAAATCTTCACACTGCGAAGTTTGAACTTCCATTGTTGTTCCTGCACCATGGGAAAACAAAACAACTGGATAATTTTGCTCCTTTTCTGACACCTGCAAGCCTTCTTTTGAATTAGTCTTTACTAATTGTAGATGGCTAAACATAAATTCTGGCATTTGATAACCTGCAGTAAAAGCTTTTAAAAGTTCACGGGAATTATGAAAATATCTATCAAATTGTTTTGAGTCATCATTCTTTGCAGGATAATAAACCTTAATCATCAGCTCTCTCTTTTTAGTTGATTTATCTAAGAAAGGATCATTTCGATTTTCATCAACTAAATAAAGATAATCAATACCTACATCATAGTTTCCTGTTGGCTTTGGAAGCTTGAATACAGGAAGGGCATAGGCTAGAAGGCATGTAACCCCAAGAAGTATACAACATAAACTTACTGATATAATCTTTAATGACCTTGGTATGTTAACATCAAAGCACTTATTCCTTATTTTTAGTAAAGTATATATAGCAAACAAAATGCTAAACAAATATGAAAAGGTCATTTGGTAACGAAAACCCTCCAATACACCATGGATTAACAACACAAATATATTTGCCGTTACTAGCCTTACCCTAATTATCTTTGAATGCCTTTTAAAGCTCAGAAATATACTAAACAAATTCATTAAAATTAGTATTATTTCAAATATTCTCATTAGATTCCCTCCTGTATTGCTCTAGAGTATAAAACAACTATAAATTGCTTTGTTTCCTGTTCTTATTTTTAATTACAGTACTATTGTATAAAATTAAGATTTCAGAATCCATTTCTCTAACTTACAAAAATATCTTTATTTCTTACATTTTTGTCACCTTCATAAAAAAAAGTATACACTCTTCCCCCTAAGCTACGCATAGTTTTTTTACATGTATCTTGAAGTTTAGTAATACCAATGCTTCCACCTGCCTCTCCATACAAAAACCTTTAATTCCTATATAACAAAAAAAGTGGCAATGCCACTTTTGATTTAGTATTTTCATTAAGGATTTCAAATTCTAAAATAACCTTTTTATAAACTTATCAAATTCACTAATGCTATTATCTCAAAAATTAACATCATACTTTTTCCTGACTGTTCCTTTCATAAGTTTGACTTTTACTAAGGAACCCTATGACTATTATTCTTTTGAAACTTGCAGATAATCTAACAGCTTTGGAAAGGCAATTATAACTTTTGTGTATTCTCCATATTTTGATTCCATGGTTATGTCATGTCCAAGCTTTCTTGCGAGCCTTTTAGAAAGGTAAAGCCCAAAACCTGTGGATCTATAATTTTCTCTTCCGTTAGCCCCTGTAAAACCTTTATCAAACACCCTATGCAGATCTTCTTCTTTAACTCCGATTCCATTATCCTCTATGATAAGCTTCTTGGATTTATCTTCGACCAATCTATAAATTCTAATTTTCCCTCCAGGAGAAGTGTATTTTAAAGCATTAGACAGCACTTGATCTACAATAAAAGAAATCCACTTCTTATCCGTTGTAACCTCTAAATCAATGTTATCAATCTCTATATTTATTTTCTTATTGATAAAAGTTTTTGCCTGCTTTTTTACTGACTCTTTAATCAATCTATCTAAATCAACCTGATTTATTAGATAGTCTTTTGAAAAATTGTCTATTTTAGAATAATAAAGAGCTTGTTCTATGTAGTTTTCAATTTTATCTATTTCTTCTTCAAGGCTTCTCAATGTATCCTTATTTAGAGAATTTGAATCATTTTCAATTAATAATCTGCTCACAGCTATAGGTGTCTTCACTTGATGAACCCAAGAGGTTATAAACTCTTCATAGTCCTTTTTTTGCTCGTAAAACTTTTGTACTTTTGAACTTCCTTCATTATATAAAGAAGAGAGTACCTCATGAAAAAGAACATGTTCATAGCTTTTAACTTTGGGAAGTCTATTTATTATTTCATCCCTTTTATGTTCAACAATATCATATAGACTTTTATAATAACTCCTATAATAAATATATCTTGATATTAAATAAATTATGAAAAAGGAAGTGGAAACTAAATTAATATATAATATATTTGCTATACTTACTTTCACAGAACCGTCTAGATAGATTACCAGTGATATAAATATCATAAACAATATGTAACAAAGTATTGAAAACTTTCTATCAGCTAAAAATTTGTTAAACTTCATAGAATTATATACCCCTGGCCTTTCTTCGTTTGTATAAAATCAATAAGTCCTAACTCCTCTAGCTTTTTTCTAAGTCTATTAATATTTACAGTTAATGTATTATCGTCTACAAAACTCTCATCTTCCCAAAGTGCTCTCATTATTTTATCCCGATTTACTATATTCCCCTTATCCTTCATAAGAGTATATAGAATTTTAATTTCATTCTTAGTAAGTTCCAATTTTCTATCATTAAATGCAATTGAACTATCTTTAAGATTAATCATTACCCCGTTATGTTCAATTATATTTGAAAAAGTATTTGTATAATCATAAGTCCTCCTTAAAAGTGCATTTACCTTTGCCATAAGCACTTCTAGAGAAAAAGGCTTCTGAATAAAATCATCTCCCCCCATATTAACAGCCATAATTATATCCATATTAGTATTTCTGGAGGATATAAAGATTATTGGAACTTTTGATACCTCTCTTATTTTGCCGCACCAATAAAAGCCATCATAGGAAGTTAGATTTATATCCATTAGCACAAGATGAGGATCATACTTAACAAAATCATCGAATACATTATTATAATCTTGCACATAAGTGCCATCAAATCCCCATCTCACTATATTTTCTAATATTATTTCTCTCATTTTTTCATCGTCTTCTACTATCAATATTTTAAACATAAGTAATTTTCCTTTCCTTATAAGTCCTTGCTCCCTTAGATGACCTATAATATCACTCATTAATATCCGGCTTAAAGTTTAAGAATATTATATAATATTTAATTAAATAAAAGTAGAATGTAAATTTATTATTTGAATTAGAGTAATTAGAAATATACCTTAAAAGAAGAGTTTAAAGTGAAATAAATACTAAAAAGGCCCCTCAAACATCAGTTAGAGAGACCATATAATACATTTCAATTTTTACTTAAAAACCTTTAAGGCCTTTGATATCAGGCTACTTTCTCTCTATCCTGACAATCGTCTCCACATGGGGCGAGAGGACAGAATTGATGTCAGGGTTCTCGGGAACATGTCAACCGTTTTTTAGCCCTTTCGCGGTATTTGGAAACATGTCAATGATTTCACGGTTCGCGGAAACATATCGACAATCAGAGTTTACAAATCATATCCGGTAGATGCTGCCGGACATGATTTTATATGAAATCCGGGTCAGCTCTGCCTGATCAGGCTTTTTATGATTCTTTATATATTTCTGTGTCAGATAGCACAAACCCGCTGACATATACAGTGATGCGTATTCACGTTCTTCATTATCCAAGTCCACATAGCTCTGGCGGCAGGTTGACATTGCCCGATAGAACTGCGTATATACTATCTCCATCAATTCGTTATCCATAAGCATTTTCAGCTGCTTATAGTTGGATGCAACATATTTGCTGTATCTCTCGCACATCTCCATGAGTGTCATCCCGGATGTCTCTTCATCTTGAGGCTGCTTCGTGTAGGGAGAGTGCTCCAGCTGATAGAGGAGTATGTTTTCCTTTGTCCCAAAGAGGGAATAAAATGTCTGGCGTGAGATGCCGGAATGGCAGCATATCTCGCTCACAGATATATCTTTAAACTCTTTTTCCTTTAACAGTTCATTTAGTGAATCCAGCAACATCTTCTGCGAAGTAAGAGCAGCCGGATTATTTCCCTGATACATTGACAAACCCTCCCCAATGTCTAACTTAATTCCAAAACGTTGACTATGTCAAGCTTCGGTGATATTATAGCATTAAACACTGACAGTGTCAATGCAACAAGGCTGATGAGAAAAACAGTAAACCGACAATTTGATGTCCTCGGAGTCATGCTATTGTAGCATTAAATACAAATTTTAAATAGAAGGAAGGAAATAAAATATGAAAATTATTGTAATAAATGGTAGTCCAAGAGCTAATTGGAATACTTCAACATTATTAAAAAAGGCAGTTGAAGGTGCAACTTCAAAAGGTGCTGAAGTTGAAATTATAAATCTTTATAAACTTAATTACAAGGGATGTATTGGTTGTTTTTCATGTAAGAGGAAGGGTAGTAAAAGCTTATATAATTGTGCTATCAAAGATGATTTAACATCAGTTTTTGAAAAAATAAAAAATGCTGATGCTGTTATTTTTGGTTCACCTGTTTATTTTTATGATATTACAGGAGAAATGCGTTCTTTCTTAGAAAGACTTCTTTTTCCATCTCTACCATATGCTAAAGATGCAATAAGTGAAGGTACCTATTTCCCTAAAAAATTAAAGACAGCCTTTATATATACAATGGGTGCACCAGATGATACATATAAAGACGAGGTCTTAGGAAAAATTAAACCTATGGAGGATTTTATATCACAAATTTTTAGATTACCAGTTAAAACATTATATTCAAATAATGCGTATCAATTTGACGATTATTCTAAATATGAGGCATCTGTTTTTGATTTAGAAGATAAGATTAAACAGAGAGATGAAGTTTTTCCAATTGATTGTGAAAAAGCTTTTAGTCTTGGAGTAGATTTAGCATTAGACAAAAGCTAAAGTATATAATCTTATCCAGGGGTAGAACATGACCGCTAACCTAAGAAGTCTTATTTTCAATTATGATATAATTTGTAATTAATCATTATAGAAAGTGGACGATTAATTTTCAACAGTTAGGTTTACAGCCATGGGATATATAGAAAAGGGCAGCCTTTCCTTCGAAAACACTCCATTGGAGCAGCCGCTTGAAATGCTTTTGCTGAAAAATCTTTAGTCAGCTTTGCAAGCTATAAGCTGACCAAACACCAATAATCTCAATGAACGGAACGTTTGAACTTCCGACATACCGCGATATCTTAAGAGAAGAAAAGGCGATTCTGCAAGGATTGGAATTTGATCGTCCGGTTGTAGTATGGACGGGCGGCTTTATGCCTGGTGAGGGGATGATACGTGGAACGTTCCCGAAAGACAAGGAGAAAGTTCTAAACACATTAGCAGAAAGAAAGATTGTGAATCGTTTGCTGGATCAGAAAATCATGATGAATGGCGGATTATAAACATGAGACTTCTGTAACTTTATATCCGTAGCCACAATTGATGTCCGGTTTGAGAGCGGTCGGTCACACCATAACAGATGAGAAAAACAGTAAACCGACAATTTGATGTCCTCGGAGTCATGCTATTGTAGCATTAAATACAAATTTTAAATAGAAGGAAGGAAATAAAATATGAAAATTATTGTAATAAATGGTAGTCCAAGAGCTAATTGGAATACTTCAACATTATTAAAAAAGGCAGTTGAAGGTGCAACTTCAAAAGGTGCTGAAGTTGAAATTATAAATCTTTATAAACTTAATTACAAGGGATGTATTGGTTGTTTTTCATGTAAGAGGAAGGGTAGTAAAAGCTTATATAATTGTGCTATCAAAGATGATTTAACATCAGTTTTTGAAAAAATAAAAAATGCTGATGCTGTTATTTTTGGTTCACCTGTTTATTTTTATGATATTACAGGAGAAATGCGTTCTTTCTTAGAAAGACTTCTTTTTCCATCTCTACCATATGATCTAGATGTAATTGAAGGTACCTATTTCCCTAAAAAATTAAAGACAGCCTTTATATACACAATGGGCGCACCAGAGGGTATGTTAACAGAAAGACTTAAACCTATGGAGAATTATATATCACAAATTTTTAGATTACCAGTTAAAACATTATATTCAAATAGTGCGTATCCATTTGTTGACGATTATTCTAAATATGAGGCTTCTGATTTAAAGGAAATGATGATTAAATATAGAGATGAAGTTTTTCCAATTGATTGTGAAAAAGCCTTTAGTCTTGGCGTAGATTTAGTATTAGATAAAAACTAAAGTATATAAGCTTATCCAAGGGTAGAACATGACCGCTAACCTAAGAAGTCTCATTTTCAGTTATGATATAATTTGTAATTAATCATTATAGAAAGTGGACGATTAATTTTCAACAGTTAGGTTTACAGCCATGGGATATATAGAAAAGGGCAGCATTACAAGCGACAACACCCCATTGGAGCAGCCGCTTGTAATGCTTTTGCTGAAAAATTTTTAACATTTCTATCTTCTCAACCTACCCAATAATAATCCTATCCACTCAACTATACTCCATTGATATGTTTCCTGTCACCAATAAAACATAAAAAAAAACGAGAGTTGGAACCATCACCTGACTAAATTCAACTCTCGAAAACCCTTACTTCGAGCCTTTTCAGCCCTTTATTTCTATTTCCTTGTTATCAATACTACGCACTCCACGTGGTGTGTCTGTGGAAACATATCAACTGGTTGTATTTCTTTAACCTTGTACCCATGTTTTGTAAGGTATCTAAGATCACGCTCCTGTGTAGTTGGGTTACAAGATATATATATTACCTGTTTTGGTGCTAGGCTCACCAATGAGGATAAGAACTTTTCATCACTACCACTACGAGGTGGGTCCATAAACACTGTATCAACACTTTGTTTTTTCTCTGCAAGATCAACCATGAAGTTACCTGCATCATCATTATAAAAGAAGGTGTTTGTAACTTTATTTCTTTTAGCATTCTTAATTGCATCTTTCACTGCATCTTTATTTAATTCCACTCCAATGACACTTTTCACCTTATTGCTTACAATTAATGAAATAGTACCAATTCCACAATAAGCATCAAGAACAACTTGATTTCTATCTAACTTTGCCATTTCCATTGCTTTGCCGTATAGAATTTCAGTTTGCAAAGGATTGATTTGATAAAAAGACTTAGGTGAAATTTGAAATATACAACCACATAAAGTATCTTCAATATATCCTTTTCCAAAGAGTACTTTTTCTTCATTGCCAAGTACTACACTGGTTTTGCGATTATTTACATTCATAACAATAGTTGTGATTTCGGGATGTTTCTTAACTAGTGTACTAACAAAATTATTTTTTCCTGGAAATACTTGTGATGATACTACAAGTACCACCATTACTTGCTTACTTTGAAATCCTGTTTTCACTAAAATGTGGCGCAGAAATCCCTCTCCAGTATCTTCATTATAGGGCTTCATTTTATATGTCTTCATAATTTCACGAATAGACCCAATAATCTCATCGGCTTTGCTATCTTGTATAATGCACTTTTCAATAGGAATCACCTTGTGAGTATTCTCTCTATATATTCCAGAAATAATTTTATGCTTTTCATCATGTGCTACAGTAGAATGCACTTTATTGCGATAGAAATATGGTTCTTCCATGGTTAGTATTTCATTGACTTTCCCATAAGGCTTCATCAATTTTTCTATAGTTTTTTGTTTTAATTCTTTCTGTCCCTTATTGGACAAATGTTGTAATTGACAGCCACCACATTGATTAAAATATGAACATTTAGGCGTAACCCTATTTTCCGACTTTTCTTCAATCCGAAGCACTTTGGCAGTTATATAATTTCTCTTTTTCATTATCTCAACACGGGCTGTTTCTCCTTGAATTAAATTAGGAACATGGATTTCTTGCCCATCAATTTTTATTATTCCTTTTCCTTCTTCGTCCATTCCATAGCATTTTACTTTTAATTGCTCATTGTTCATGTTTTCTCCTCTTCTCGTGCAGTTAAATCTGTAACTTCTTACATTAATTACATACCTATAATTTATTATCTAAACCTGTTCAAGTCAACATTAAAAATTTATAAGTTTTGCTACCAATTTAGATTTTTGGAATATAACTTGTAATATCAAACTATTTAATACTTCTATGCATGGTACTAAATATAATTTCTATCAGTAAATATTATACCTCTAAATAAGATGGCAGCTACCTTCATCTTATAAAATACATAAGAAGCATGAATAATGATGTTTTTAGAAGTTCTTATTTAAAATCAATTATAGTTGAAAGATATCTTAGCATATCCCACTTCCTATAATTTGCAATACTTCTCTTGTAGCTTTTTGCAAATTCAACTTCAGTACTTTCATAGGCCTTTCTTGTTTTAAGATTCAAGTCATAAAACAACACAAAGTCCAATTCTCTGTTGACCTTATTTCTTTCATGAGCAAATTTTTTTACAACGCTATTGGGATAAACTATTTTTCTATTCAGCTTTTTTTCTATCTCAAAGGTAATACTCTTTTCAAAGGATTTATAAATTACTTCAGTACATATAAACGCATCATTTGATTCCATATTAATATAGAAATCGTATGGCCGACCAACAAAGCTAAATGCCTTTAATATTGCCTTCATCTTTTCTTCTTTTGATATTCTAGGCCTTACTGCTGAGAAATAATCAACTTTTGCAATGTTACTTAAGGGCTTTACAACTACACCTTCTTCTATTGCTTCTATAACTGATAAATCGCTGTTATTTTCCATAGCTTCATATACCTTTTCATCCATTTCTTTTAATTTATCAGAAAACCTTTTACCCTTTAACATTTTAACATCTCTGAAATAACTATCTAATTCCTCCAAGCTTCCAATATAAAGTCCTGTATGAGTCCAAAATCCTGATATTCCTAAGTTTGTCGCCTGCCAATCATTTCTCTTTAACAAGATATCTCCAGGTTCTAATTTGCTTTTTATTTCTTTTAGCTCCACTTCTGTTATGAACTTACCCTTTCGTTTGGTAAATTCCATACCAGTGATGCTTACCATTACATATTTTTGAACTGGGAATATTGCTACATACATGGCTTCTTTAGATTTTTCCTTAATCTCATGTTTATACTTTCTAAATTCCCAAAAATTCATTATAACTGCAAATAGATATAATAGATATTGTGCTAACTTGCTTCCATATTTAAAGGTTTTATATTTTGAATTTAAGGTCCCCTTTACTTTAAATTCTACATGCTTCAGCGTAAGTAAGGCTAAAAACAATAATAACAATATAAATGTAAATACAAATATAGTTTCATGAAAAGGGATAAACCTATTAAACTTATATATTAACACTAAAAAAACTCCCAATTTCACTGAATGGACTATCAATAATTTTCTTTCTAAGTGAAGAAAAAAAGCCTCGAAAATTCGATTACTATCTTTATACAAGAACCAAATTATAAAAAATGCAACAAAAAACTTAATGGGTTCTTTTAAGAAAATCAAAATATTTCTATCCATTCTATTCACCTCACTTTTAAATATATAATACCCTATAGAATAAAAAAAATGCCATTAGCTATGAACCTAAAAGCTACATAAAGTAAACGAAATCAGCCTTCCTTATAAGCTTTTTAAATAGGAATCTTTACTTAATTTCATAATCAGTATGATTTTGTTTTTAAATTATTTCTTATTTGATTTAAATAAAATTTTTGGAGTGTAAATATGAGCTCCCTCGTCTAATAGAATAAGCAGATAACTTTAAGATTACTGTATCACACCTAGGCAATCTTAAAACATCTCAAAATTTGAAGTTTAAAATATGAGGAGGTAACATTAATGAGAAAATCTTTTTTTGCAAAAAAATCTAAATTCTTCAAGGCCCTTGCATTAAGTTTTTGTTTAATTTTTGTATCATCAAATACGGCTTTTGCTAGCGATGACACAACAAAAGTATTAACAACACAAAATGAAATTACAACTAATGATCAGGTATTATTAGAAAAGCAAAATGAAATTGATAAGTATGTTTTTGAAAATCACGCAAAGGAAATAGCTGA
>NZ_JAVWDJ010000014.1:0-43587 GCF_036642255.1 Clostridium sp.
GTCACTTAAAAATTATTTATAAAAATAATAAATTTAATATTAAGATTTATAAAACATTTAAGTATATCTTAGAAACTAAAAAAAATAAAGATATGAGTAAAGTAGTTAAGTATTACTATAGTACTCCTGTGATTAAGGGTACTATAACAGTTAATCCTATTTTAGATAAGACTGTTGTTAATAATATACAGCAGGAAAGACGTTATACTATTGCAGTTGTATTTGATGATAAAGATGCCACTATTAAATTTGGATTGGCAACTTGTCAACCTATAGATAACTTCTGTAAAGCTACGGGGCGTAAAATTGCGGAAAAGAATGCTCTAGAGAATCCATTTCATATTATCCATAATTTCTCAGGAGCTAGAAATAAATATGCAGATGAGGTTATGCATATAATGACTTCTACAGAGTATAAACTTCTTAAACGAAGCTGCCCACATCTTTTTAATTCTAAATATTTTATTAACTAATGATTGATTTTATTTTTAACGGAACCGTCGAGGTAGCTACTGAAAATAAGGACGCATTCATAAAAGATTTCAATAAGTTTTTAGAGGTACAAAAGGTAACTTTTACTGGCACTATACGAACTGTTGAGTTTGAGGACGCTGAAATTATTAATGATTAAAATATATACTGATGGGAGTTACAAACCCGCAATAGATCAAGGTGGCTATGCTTCAATAATTACTAAAGATAATAAAGTAATTAAAACTTTATATAAAGGCTATATACATACTACTAATAATAGAGTAGAATTAATGGGGGTATTATACGCTTTAAAGTATTTTAAATTACCAACAGATTTAGAAATATATTCAGATTCCAACTATATTGTTAATAGTATTAATAATAATTATATAAATAAATGAATTATTGAACAAGATAATTCAAAAAAAAATATGGATCTATGAGTCAAAATAGATAGTTTATTACATTTTCATAATGTACAGTTTTTTTGAGTAAAAGGTCATAATAATAATGAATTTAATGAACTTGCAGACTGCTATGCAAATATTGCGGCGTCTGTAATTAATCCAGAAGATGATGTTAAAGTTTAAAGTATTACTTTTAGGAAACCATTGGTATCCTAATATTAAGCATGAGTTAGGATGTATAGATGGATTTAGTAAAAAGATTAATCGTTATTTAAATATTATAGACATAGCTAAATATAATGAAATGACTATTGAGTTTGAAGAGCTGGGAGTAATCTTTGGAGGAATTAATATTATCTACTTTAATGAGGAAGATATTGTAAGATATCTTACAACAGACGATGATTTTGATCTTAGATTTATAATTAATAATCATGAGTTTACTATTTCTTCCTATCTATATTGGTTATTGGAAGATCAATTTAATTTTAACTTTAGTAAAACTAGCTATAGGATTCATATTTACTAGATAGCAGAAATGCTTTATATTTTAATTTTTTAATTATGATAATTAAACAAGAGGCTGCAGACCCTAAGAAAGTAAATGATTTTAGTAGAAAAGAATGTACGCTTAGTAAAAAAATTCAAGAACTTCTTCTTAGGCAACTTAAGCATGAATTACAAAATCATAATGCGTATATGAATTTTTCTAATTATTTTGGAGTTAGAGGATTTGTTGTACTTGAAGAATATTTTAAACAAAGAGCCGAGGAAGAATATAAACATCATTCATGGATTAGACATTATTTAAATGATAATGATGCTGAATATATTTATCCTATAATTGATCAATTCAATAAAGTAATTTCAGATATGATATCTCCATTTACTATTACCGTTGATCTTGAAATTGATACGACTAAAATGATTTATGAAATAGTAGATCAAGCTGCTGATGAAGGAGATTGAGCAACATTTAATTGATTAAATGGTCATGATGATACTACTGGTAAATTAGTTGACGAGCAGGTAGAAGAAGAGTCTATAAGTCGTACGATTAGAGATATAGCACAAACAGATGGATCATGGCTACGTAAAGAAAAGTCTATTATGAACGCATATAAAGGTGATGTGGACTAAATTAATCATAAATGATAATTACAATAAATAATACAATAAAAAATATATTTTTCGTTGGCGATATACACGGGTCGTGGAACTTAATAACATACCAAATACGTCAATATAATATTAGAAATTCCGTATTTATTTTTTGTGGTGATATTGGTATAGGATTTGAAAAGTTAGAACATTATACTAATAATGTTATTCCAGAATTACATAAAATATTAAAAAAACATAATAATATATTTATTTGGATTGCGGGAAATCATGATGATCCTAAATATTTTGAAAATCAAATAATTAATACTGATTATGTAAAATGTGTTCCAAATTATACTATAGTAAATGTATGCGATAAAAATATTTTATGTATTAGTGGCGGAATTTCTATAGATAGATCTTATAGAAAACAAAATGATTCTGTTAAAATAGTTAATTATATGAAATGGCATAATTGTGATTTTAATATAGCTGATAAAAACTGTATTAAGAGTTATTGGCCAGATGAATATGTTAAATATCGCCCAAAAGTAGAAGAACATATAGATATTATATGTACTCATTCTGCCCCTTCGTTTTGTTTTCCTACAGATAAAGGTGATATAGTTACTGATTTTGCTGCTTATGATATGGAGTTAATAAAAGATATTAATGACGAGCGTAATACTTTAGATAATATTTATGAAGATTATAAAGATGAGATTACCCACTGGTATTATGGCCATTTTCATAGAAGTAAGACTGAAATTATAAATACTATACAGTTTAAGTTACTTAGTATTGGAGAAATTTGTAAACATTATGTTAGCACAGATAATAACAATATACTGTAAAATAGTAGCTATTAAAATAAATCAATACATAGAGATAGTTGTCGAAGATTTAAATCGTATAGCTATAGATGACTTAAAATATGTTACAATAGTACAATTACCAAATTGAGATTCATTTTCTATATTTGAAATTGAAGATATTGGATATCTTCAATTTCAATATGTAGAAGGTGGTATTACTCAATGATTTAATAAAGATTCAAAAGATTTTGAAACTTATAATTATTCTAATAATTATTTTATAAGTTTCATTAAACAAAAAGATATATGTAAACAAGATAAATTTGAATTTTAATAGTATGTATACAGAATTTGGTGAAAAATTACAAAACGCAATAGAGTCCCTTGAATCACTCACATGAAAGGATAAAAACGGGACTAATATTAAACTTATGACTGCCAACGAGGAAGATATTAAAAAATGATATACTCATTGCCATGAAATGTTATTTAATGTAAGCATCTGATATCCAGGGAAATACATTATTCGTGAGAATATTCGTAAAACATGAGCTGACTGCAATACTGAATTATTTGTAAGACATCTTTTACATGAGTGTGACACTGATATAAAAACAAAAAGAGATATCTTAGACTATATAAATAAACAAAGAGAGGTATGTGAAACAAATATTCTTAATGAGCCTATCTCTATATTATTTAATGGGCTAGATCCTGTTTTTGAACAAATAATAGTAACTCGTCTTATGGATGCGTGCTTTGATAAGTTGGATGTTCTTAACAAAAAAATGATTACCGATAAATTTATTTTAGCCCAAGGAATCTGACTTACAGACGAAGAAAAAGTCGAACTCACTGAAATAGATAAAAATGGAAATACTAGAAATAGAATGGAAGTTATTAAAGAGAGACTTTGCTTAGGATCAGATATTAGACTTAGAATTTGCCCAACGGGATTATCTTTTTCTGAGTTTCGTTCATTAGTACAACTAAGTGCTTTACCTAAGATTTCTACACTTTCTACCATAGCTCTTAAAACATTACGTGATAAAGTTCTATTATTACTAGATAATGATCTTAATTATCATATAGATAAATGAAATATACTAATGTCTAATATTAAAAGAGTCGCTGAGGAAAGAAGCATTATATTACCAATATTTAATAGTAATAGAGCATAATCTATTACTATTTTTTATATACTAATGGATAGAACTGAACGACAGAAATTAAGTATAAAAAGATGGATAGATTCTGGTGGACATTCTATTGTAGAAGGCTGTACTGGATTTGGAAAAACTAGAATTGCAATAATGCTTATTCAAGCTCTATATAAACGAAATTCTATGCTTAGGGTGTTAGTTGTGGTCCCAACAGAAGTGCTAAAAGATCAATGGAATCGAGAGTTAGCTAAAAATCAACTTTTTACCATCTCCAAAGTTGAAATTATAAATACAGTTATAAAAAATATATATAACGTTGATTTATTAATTCTTGATGAAATTCATCAATTTTGTAGTCCACAAAATATTGAACTTTTTAAAGTAATTACATATAAATATGTTTTAGGTCTTACTGCAACGCTAGAGCGTTTAGATGGAAGACATAAGTTACTTACTTCTTACTTAACCGTTTGCGATACTATAACGTTAGAGGAAGCTTTAGAAAACAGATGAGTATCTAACTATAGAAATTATAAAGTCTTATTAAATGTAGATCTTACAATATATTGAGAGTATAATACTAAATTTCAACAGTTATTTTCATATTTTAACCATGATTTTAAGTTAATAATGGAATTACTTAAGTTTCCATCTAAAGCTCCTATATGAGCTAAAGCTAATGGGAAACAAGACGGAGCTGTTAGGGGGTATTTAGCGCAATTTATGCGCTATTTACGTCTAAGAAAATCATTTGTAATGTCACATCCTAAAAAGTTAGAAATAGCTAATAAGATATTAGATTATAGAGCAGATAAAAAATGTATTCTATTTACAGCAACAGTAAAGGAGGCAGAGCTTTTTAAAAGTAGAGCTTTAGTATGTCATAGTCATAGAAAGAAAAATGATAATAAACAAGTTATAGAATATTTTAATACTATATCTACTGGAAATATTATCTCTCCATCTTCTTTACGTACTGGAGTTGATATAAAAGGATTGTCTGTAGGAATAGCTTTAAGCTGTAATTCATCTAAAATATTAGGTATACAGTCCTTAGGAAGAGTTGTTAGATTTGAGAATGATAAAGTTGCAGAGTTTTTTACATTAGTTATTAAAAATAGTATTGACGAACAATGATATAATAATGCAACTAAAGATCAAAGTTATATAACTATTTCTGAGGAGCAGCTTACTACAATTCTAAATGGAAAGTCACTATCTATACGGCCTAAAAAAGGCATAGTAGATATAGAAAATAGATTTTAAATAAATAGATCTAACGTAATACGTTATGCTTACCTTTAATCGTATTATATGGAGTTAGATATTACTCTAAATATTATGACTAAATATGAGCTTACAGCTGATGAGCTGTTACTCATATACTTAACATTCATTGCCCAAACTGAAAATGGAGATCCTGAAGAACATCGTGTATATTTTAAAAGATGATACGACGGAGGAGGCAAAGAACGATTAAGAGATTTATTTAATTCTCTGAAAACTAAGGGGATTATTAAAAAAAATTATAGTCCAGATAGCTATGATCCTAATGAAATAGAGTTTAATCAAAACTTTATTAAACAATATTTTAAACTAACTGGAGAGTTAGGACGAGACTTAATGGAACATTATCCTTCAACTCTATATATTAATGGTAAATATGTAAGTCTCAAAAATATCTCCAAGAAATTTAAAGATTTACAAGAATTTTATTTTTGATATGCTTCATCTATAAATCATAGTATTACAAAGCATTCAGAAATAATAGAGATACTAGAATGAAGTAAGTCTAATGATTTAATTCATATTCCTATTATTGAATTTGTCGCCTCTTATAAATGGCAAGAATTTAAAGAATTAAAGGTTAATGGTGTTAAGGGAAACTCTAGTACTTACGATATATATGGTACAGTATAATGTTAAATGTAGACACTTTATATACTAAAATTAATGAGGGTAGACACGGTAGAAATATCGGTTTAAAGACAGGGCTTCCTAAATTAGATTGATATACTGGTGGATTTCAAAAAGGAGTATATAAATTAGTTTATGGAATATCTGGAAGCGGTAAATCAAGTTATGTAATATATAGTGATATATATCGTATACTTAAAGATTATCCAGATATTAATATAACATATGTATATTTTAGTTTAGAAATGAACGAGAGTATTTTATTATCAAAAATTTTATCATTATATTTATATGAAGAATTTAATTTAGAACTCCCATTTATGGATTTAATGTCTATTAGATCGCCTATATCCGAAGATTCTTATCAAAAAGTATTAAAAGCTAAGGAATGACTTAATTCTATTTCTAATAAGATAATTATTTTTGATAAACAATTATCTGCAGATGGATTTTATGCAGCGATGATGGAAATATTTAAAGAAAAGGGAACTTTTTCTAAAACTCCAGATGACAGAAAAACTATATATATTCCTAATGATCCAAATGCTATTATTAATGCTGTTATTGATCATGCTGGTTTATTAACTCCATCAAAAGGTAGAGATAAAAAACAGGAAATAGACCTATGTTCAGCATATACTGTAAGATTTAGAGAAGTTTGTGGTCTTTCTACTGATTTTATAATGCAGGAAAATAGAAATGCTGGTAATATAGATAGACAGAAAATGCAACTCTCAGAAACTACATTAGATGACGCTAAAGACTCAGGTAATCCAGCAAACGATAAACTATATCTTTTATGAAAACTTACCAATATTATTTGTATAATTAAAATATTATTTTTAACTTTAGTTTATTAAATTAACAAAATTAAAAATATAAAAAAGTTGAAATTAAAAAAGAAAGAATTTTAGAATTAAAAAAACAGAAGGTATCCAGTTTCTAAAATAATATAAGAGCTTGGAGTAACATATTCTGTTTTATATAAACAATGTAAAGAATATAGAATATCTTTAATATCTACTAATAGATTTGATAGTCTAAAATGATAATTTTAATAAGTTATATCAACAAGGATATAATAACTGCCAAATTTGAAATATACTAGATGTAGATCATAAAAAGATTTGAGAATATAGAGTCTCTTTAGGACTACAAAGTAATTTAAAGAAGAATTTTAAATTTATCGATGAACCACTACAGATATTTTTAGGTATAATTCTTGGAGATTCACATTTAGCGATTCCTAAAGATAGTAAAATGCACATTTTACGTTTAGATATTCGTTAACTCAGGAAGAATATTGTTTATGAAAATATAAAAAATTAAAAGAATTTTGTTTTAGACCGTGATACTCTTCATAGTATAATACTATGATTAATAAAACATATAGTGGAGTTACTGTAAAAAGTTATCAGAATAAATTATTTTTAGAGAGCTTAGATAAATTTTATCATATTGAAAATGGTAAAAAAATAAAATATATTAATTCTGATATTTTATCACAACTCACTCCTCTAGATCTAGTCATATAGTTTATGGATGACGGCTGGGGGAGAAAAAAACACTTTAGTTCTTGCTATAAATTACTTCTCTATAGAAGACTTAAATAAAATACAAAATTTCTTTTTATATAAATATCAAATCAAAGTTAATATTCATAAAAATCATATAATATATATTCCATCAAAATATTCTAAAATTTTTTACTCTTTAATAGAGCTATTTATACATGAAAATTGTAAGTATAAAATAAAACAGTTGTTTTAAAACTTCGTGAATCTGGGAATCTCCTTAATGAGGACAACCCTAATCCAAGTGTGATAGAAATATCATAAAGGATCAACGACTAGTACATACTTTCTTAACAGGCGATGCTGAAGAAAATGAAGTGCCACGAGTGCGGAGCTATAACCTATTATGTATCAACACTAAACGGTTATAGAAGAGATAGTCTAAACTATATGGTAACATATAGAATCTAAAGATAAAGAGCTTTAGAGATAATAAAATTGTGTAACATAGCTATTGCTATATATTTTCCTTTAAAATATCAACTTAAAAACTATAGAAACTATAGAATCGTTGATAATAAAGATACTGGAGAATTAGGTTTAGGCGGAGCTATAAGAGGTATTATCTTATTAAAACATAGATTTGGAAATGCTAATAAAGTATTTTGTACAGGATTTCAAGGAAGTATTGGTAAATTTATAGAATTACCAAAACCAGAAGTTATAGATTATAAGATATATCAATCTTGAAAAGATGAAAAGTTTGAAGATACAAATGAAAAAGATACAACTGTAAAAGATACAGTAGAACTAGACTGTAAAAAAATTAAATATAAATTTTAAATATGTCTATTGAATTACCAAAAAGTAAGATACCTGCAGAAACGCAAGATCCAAAACGATTAATTATCTTTTCTAAACCAAAAATAGGAAAGAGTACTGCACTAGCTAATCTACCAAACTGTCTTTGTATTGATTTAGAATCTGGTGGATATGATTACATTGATGCTTTAAAAGTAAAAATATCAACTGTAAAAGAACTAAAAGAATTATGTAAAGCAATTATGGATGCTGGAAATCCGTATAAATTTATAGCTTTAGATACAATTACTATTTTAGAAGAAATGGTTAAACCATTAGCGTTAAAATTATATCTAAATACTACTGCAGGAAATAAATTTACTGGAGACGATATTATTGACGCTCCAATGGGTGCGGGTTATCAATATATTAGAAAAGGAATGGAAATGTGTATTGATATGGTTGCAAAATGCACACCAAATATTATACTTGTTTGTCATTCTAAAGATGCGGCAATAGCTGCTACAGAACTAAATACTAAACAAATAGATTTATTAGGAAAATCTGGAAGAATCCTTGCCTCTAAATCTGATGGTATTGGATTTATGACTAGAGATGAAAATTTTAATACTATTTTATCATTTAATACAAATGATACATCTATAGAAGCTGGAGCACGTCCTGGGCATTTACGTAATAAAGAAATAGTTCTTGGAGAGATGCAAGAAGATGGTAATGTTATATATCATTGGGAGAGAATTTTTCCAAGTCTTAAGAAATAAAAATATATGTTAAAAGTATTTTTTGATTTTGATATAGATTCACAAGCTGTTTCTAACATTAAAGTAATTAGTATTTCATCTAAATATGATAATATAGATATACCAATTATAGAAGTGGGAGATAATAAATTAATTATATCTCCAAAAGCCGTAGAACTTATGTCAATTTGTTACAATGATAGAATAACAGTTAATTATCTTCAAAAAAATAATGAATTAACTATTCCTATAATAGGGAAAGCGGAAATATTTGCAGATCAAAATGCTGGTAATAAAGTGTTAAGAAATAATACTGTGTCCTTTAAAGGGGCTCAAAAAACAATTTTAACTAAGTATGGGAATTTATTTAGAATAGAAGAATATAAACCTGGAATGTTTAAAATGAGTTCAATTAATAAAATTGATCTTATTCCAACAACGTCGAACTTAGAATAAAAAACTAATAAATTAACTTTAATTTAATAATATACATGGGAATGTTTAGTATGAATAGCGTTAAAGACGCTAAGGTAGTATCTAGTAATTTTCTTCGCGCTGGTATCCACGATGTAATTTTTAAAAGTATAGATAAAGCTACAGAATATAATGCTATTGAACTTAAGTTTGAAGCTGTAGATGGTAGTGGAATACATAATGAGCGTATTTTTGAACCACGATCTGAAGAAAGAACACAAAGTCAGTATGGAATTAATCCTTCTGAGGCAGAGCAATTTATGTGCAAAATTAAGCAGATAATTGACGCTCTTGATCCAGAATTATCGCGTAAGATTGAAACTGAAGGTGATAAATTTACATCGCCAAATTTTGAAGCATTTATTGTGCTTCTTAAGAAGTATCTTGATAAAAAAGTAGGCACGCAGACTCAAATAAAGCTTGTTCCAACTACTGGAAACTATACAGGTTTCCCTGGATTTATTGCACGTATCAGTAAAGATGGAGCAATCTATATGGGAACAAAAGTTATTGGCGATGCTCTTACACTTACATCAAAAGAGAAAAATGCAATAGATACAGCGGCATCGGCCACTCCTACTGATATGAAGTCTAAAACTACGGAACTTGATGATCTACGTGAAGATTTCACAGTTAAAGAAGATTCAAGCACAAATGATGATGATTTACCATTCTAGTATATTAGCTTAATATTATAGGCGATGGAGTATATATTAGAACCTATAACAATTACTAAAGAACTAATTCTTAATAGAGTTAGCGAAGAAACATTAATGGAACATTATTTAGGAGCTCCTGTTCGTAAGGGGCTCCTAAAATCTCCATTAAGAAATGATAATAAACCGACATGTGCTTTTTTTCGTAATCCTAAGAGTGGGCGTTTAATATTTAAAGATTTTGCTGGATTTTTTATAGGAGATTTTATGTCGGTAGTAATGTATAAATTTAGTTGTACATATTCTAGAGCGCTTCAAATTATAGCAAATGATTTTGGGATAATTCATAATAAGAATCTTATAGTTAATGAGCCTCTAATTAAATACTCTAATACAAAATTTGAAGATACTACTGATGCTATTATTCAGATAGAAATAAAAAATTTTGAGCAATACGAATTAGACTGATGAGATAAATTTGGTATTAATTTACAAACTTTAAAAAAGTTTAAAGTTTTTTCTTGTAAGAATGTGTTCCTTAATAATAATATATTCTATCTTTATAAAGATAAACAACTTGTATTTGGATATTATGGAGATATTAGAGAAGGTATAGAGCGTTGAAGAATTTATTTTCCTACTAAAACAAAGTATAGATTTATATCGAATTGAAAGTCTCTTAGACTACAAGGATATCATATGCTTCCAAAAACTGGAGAATATTTAATTTTAACTAAATCTTTAAAAGATGTAATGACTTTATATAAATTTGGAATACCTGCTATTGCCCCAATCTCTGAAAATTGTTTTTTATCTGAACATCAGTATAATAGACTCAAAGAAAGATTTAAACATATATTTTTATTTTATGATAATGATCGTCCAGGACTTAGAGCTATGGTTTCAATTAAAAAGAAATTTCCTGAAGTTATTCCAATATGAATACCTTGAAAATATAAAGCTAAAGATATATCTGACTTTTATGCCAAATATAAATATGATAAGACTTTAAAATTAATTGAAGACACAAGAGAATTTATTAGAAGCAAAGGGAGAGAAGGTTAGGAATCTAAAACGCTCTAGAGCTCGCGGAATAGAATATGAACAGGTTATTGCTAAAGAGCTACGAGAATTAGGATTTCTCGGAATAAAAACTTCTAGATCTGAATCTAAAGCAATGGATGATATGAAAATAGATCTTGTAGATATAGAAAATAAACTTTTTTTCTATCCACAAATAAAAAGAACTATAAAATACCCAAACTATTTCGAGATAGAGAAGTCGTGCCCTTTAAAGGATAAGCCTTTTGTAATCTTTTGAAATTGCCAAAAACCTACAAAAAAGACATTTAGATCTGAAGGAGAGATTGTTATGCTCTCTAAAGAATTTTTTTATGAATTAATTAAAAAATATGGAAACTTGTAAAGTAGAATTTACACATGAAAATGGACAAAAAATTATTATTTGTTTTGATTTAGAAGATAATGGGTCTTTAGAATATAAACCATTTTTTGATCCTAAGATTGTAGATCCAAAGACAAATCTCGGATTAGCTGGACAATTATGTGAAATACTTCTAGAGGCATTATCTAAATATGATAAATCAGAGAATACTTCGATAAAAGATGGAAAACAAAAAAGAAAACTTAAAAGTTAGATATGACTTGACTCCCCAATATGGTATAGAGGAGGTTAATAAAGTGCTTACTAATAAGCTAATTAAGTATCAGGAAAATCAATGAAAAAAAGGTATTAAATGGTCTGAAGTACTTTCTAATCTTAAAAAGCATCTGGCTCAATTTGAGATAGGAAACGACTATACTGTAGATGGACTTTTACAGATTGGAGAAGTTGCCATGAATGCCTTAATACTCTCAGAATACTATCATATATATCCTCAAGGAGATGATAGAATAACTGCTCCTGTTAATAAGCCTATTATTGGGTGTGACCTAGATAATGTAATCTTTAACTTTACTCTTGCTTATGAATCTAAATTTGGAGTAAAGATGAGTCCATATTGAGCAGCTAATTATCAGATGGATGACCATCTAAAAGAGCTTGAGCAGGATAAGAATTTTTGGATTAATATGCCTGTACTACATAAACCATCTTTTGAAGTAGATTATTATGTTACCGCTAGAAATATTCCTGTAGAATGAATTGAGGAAAGTTTACAAAAAAATAGTTTGCCTTGTGCTCCTATAATTGCTGTTACGTGGAACGCCAGTAAGGTAGATGTTCTAAAAGAAAAAGGTATAAATGTTATGATAGATGATAAATATAAAAATTATCAGGAAATTAATAATGCTGGTATTTTTTGTTATCTTATGGATGCTCCTAATAATCGATATTATTCTGTCGGGCATCGTAGAATCTATGATTTAAATATTCCTATAAAATAGTGACTATCAATCTAAATAATATTAAACTAACTCCTAATTTAGATAGTATCCAGAGAAAGAAGTTATCTGATCAAGATTACTTCTCACATAAATACTCTGATTATATATCAAACTCAAGACTAAAATTAATTAATATAGATCAAAACGGAAGTCCTAGTAAGTACAAAGCAGGATTCACTGGAGAAACTAGTATATCATTTTCATTAGGCTCTGCTATACATGAATTATTTCTTCAGCACGATATCTTTACTCTTGGTCCTGATTTAAAAAAGCCAAGTGCTAAACTTGGATTAGTTATTGACATAATTAGAGAGCTTAGATGTCTTGGTTATACAATTAATAACTCTATAACAGAAGCGTGTCAAAGAGTCCATTACTATGAAAATAGTATAAATATATCTAAAATTAAATCTATTATTAAAGCAGGTTTTAAATATTATCAGAGCTGCAAAAGTATATTAGATGAGAATGTAATTTTAGTAGATACTCGTAGTAGAAATACTATATTAAACTGTATTAAAAATCTAAAAAACAATCATCATATTATGAATTTAGTGTTCCCTATAGATTTATTTGGAGATAAAATAGCCTCGTATAATGAAGAAGCTTTTTTTATAGATATAAAAGCTATATATAATGAGCAGTATTGTACATTAAAACTTAAGATGAAAGCCGATAACTGGACTATAGATCTATTTAATAAAATTATAGTTCTTAACGACTTAAAAACTACAGGGCATTTTATTAATAACTTTATGTCTCCTAAAGGATCTATGGAAACTTTTCATTACTCTAGACAATTTGGTATGTATTTATGAATACTTTTAAGATACTGTGAAAAAGAATATGGATATAATTCAGAAGAGTGGACGGTTAAATGTAATGTTATTGTAGTAGAAACTACAGCAAATAATAACGCCTGCGCATTTCAGATTAATAAAAACTTTCTAGAGCGTGGTCGTAAAGAATTCTGTAGATTACTAAAAACAGTAGCATATTGTGAAATGAATGATTATTCTGATGATAATATATTTATTTAAATGCGTAAATTAGAAATACAAGCTCGTTCTATGGACGAGGCTAAAATGATAGCTTTTCAATCAGGAATAACTATAATTCAAGATGTCACTAAAGATTGAAAAAAAGCAGGATGTCCATTACTTACAAGAGATATAAGTATTTTCGCAGCAGATTTTTTAGAACATAAACATATGTTTGATTTTAAAGATGCGGGTATTGTTATTACGATTAATAAGGGAGTTCCTGAAGGTCGTATGAAACCAGCTATACTTACTAGCAAACGTCGTAAAGGTCGCTGCAAACTTACTAGAATTCTAGAAATTAGAACTCAAAAAGATGATACTCTTATAGGTACGGCTAGCAATAAAACTAAAGCCATAGTTTTAGCTAAAAAGCTATTAAAAAAATGTAAAGAAAGTGTATATGGAAAAACTATATATACTTCAGCAGATATCGACTTTGAATTAAAATATACTCCACCTATTAATACTAAAATGGGACAATATATTATATTTGCAGTCGATGAAGGTGATGTGAGAATAAGTAAAAGAAAATATAGAGGATTTGAATAATTTTAATTATCAAACATATAGTAATGATAGTAGAAGAGTGGTTAAATAATAATGAATTGGCTATTACTATTTGAAAAAATAAATATAGATATAATAATGAATCTTTAGATACTTGATTTAATAGAGTATCTGGGGGCAACGATAAGATTAAACAACTTATTATTGATAAAAAGTTTTTATTTGGAGGTCGTACTCTTGCGAATAGAGGAACCAATAAAGGAAGTTTCTCAAATTGTTATTGTAGTGGTAGAGTTAATGACTCTCTTGAAGATATTATGCAGACTTCTGTAGATCTCGCTATGACATTTAAAGCGCAAGGAGGTCAAGGTTTATCTTTAACAAATATTAGACCTAAAGGTTCAAAGATTGGAGAAAACTTTGAATCTGAGGGGATAATTCCATTTATGGAAATTTTTAATACTATTACAGCATCTATATCTCAAGGAGGATGTATTAGTAAGGGGCAGAAAGTTTTAACGTCCGATGGATGGATTAATATTGAGAACTTAAAATTAGGACAAAACGTTAGAACTAAAATAGGTTATTCACCGATAATTTATATTTGAAATAAAGGAATACAAGATATATATAAAATTACAAGTTCATTGGGATATTCTATTACTACAACGTCTAGTCATAAGTTTAGCACTAATGGTTTTAATCATGTTCCTTTAAACACATTAAATGTTGGCGATATAATTAATATACATACTAATTCTAATGAAACACTTAGTACCTGTCTAGATCCCTTTTATTATTTAGTGGGATCGTTAACCGCAAATGGATATATAAGTTCTAGACAAAATAGTGGTACAATTACATTCGGAAAAAACGATTTGGGCGGGAAGACAATTATAAAGTCTTTTTTAGAAAGTTTGGGATTTAAAGTAAGAATAAGTGACCATTCAACATATTACAGAGTACATCTTTCTAAAAGTATAGTTTTATGATTATATGATAAAAATGTTTATAAGTATAAAACATTATATACAAAGCTTCCAGAATTTGTATTTACAGCATCTAAAAATCAACAGGCATCACTTATTGCTGGATATATAGACGCAAATGGATCTGTAAATAATAATTCGTTCAAAATTTGTTCCATCTCAGAAACAGTTATAGATCAACTAATTATTCTACTAAATGGTCTTGGGTTTTTTTCTTCAAAAACGTTTGAGCTGCGTACAGGAAATAGACATACGCGATATTCATTAAATACCTCAATATATAAAAAATCTTTAAAAATCCCAAGTTTAAAAATTAATAAATTTTGTAAAGACTTCTGTGAAAATAGTAGAAAATCTACTCCCTATACAATAAACTCTTTAAAAATTAATAAAAGAACTGGGCATTTAAATAAGATCTCTAAGTCTAGTAATATTGGACTATACACATACTATAAGGAGTGTAATCATTTTGATGCTTTAATTTTAGACACTATTAAAAGTATTGAGTATTTGGGAAAATCTGAAACTTTTGATATAGAGTTAAAAGAGGAACATTTATTTAATTGTCAGGGATTTTATGTATCTAACTCTCGAAAAGGAGCTCTAATGATGTCTATTGATATAGAACATCCTCAAGCAGAAGATTTTATAACTATAAAATCTGATCATAATAAGATTAATAATGCTAATTTATCAGTTGAAATAGGAGATAAATTTATGAAGGCTGTTGAAGAATACTATACCACGGGTAAAGAAATATCATATACAGTTGAAAATACCTTTAAAGGAGGTAATTCTAAAGGTTATAAAATAGTTCCTATACATTTATATAAACGTGTAATACATCAGGCTTGAGAAAATGCAGAGCCAGGAGTTATGTTTATGAACAAATTTCAGAATTATAATCTAATGGAGTATATTCCTGAATATCAAATATATACAAGTAATCCGTTGGTTGATCGGGCGGCATAATAAAGTAATTTATTATGAAAAATATTCTAAAAACGGTGAATATCCTAATAGGACAATACCGTGCTAACCAGTTATTGGGTGTGTAACGACTATAAAATAAAAAATGAGAAAAATATATAATATTAAAGAACTAACTAAATTACTTTCATATATTTCTATGGGTGAAGGAGGATTATATAGAGACAATACTACAAATTATAAATTCATTATGAATATGAAAAAAGATAATGAAGATTATATTGATTATTGTATAGATATTCTAAATAATATAGTTAGTGTAAAAAAATATGATAGAAAAGATTATAATACCGATGAGAGTAATAAAAAAGCTCAAATACGTATAGAATCTAAAGTACATCCTATGTTAACAATTATCCACGACCGAATTTATATAGATAAATATAAAGGTTTAGACCCACATACTCTTAAATTATTAGATTGGGAAAGTCTTGCAATACTATTTATGAGTGATGGTAATAATTGTTTTAAAGGTAAATATAAAAGTCAATGTATAACTTTAAATATAAAACGACTTTCATATGGAGATCAATTTTTATTAAAAAAAGTACTAAAAGAAAATTTAGATCTTGAGTGAAATATAAATAAACAAAATCAATACTATTATTTAACTCTTAGAACTAAAGATATTCCTAAATTTTTAATAAATATTAAACCATATATTTTACCATCTTTTTCTTATAAAGTTTTGAACGAATATCCCTTACAAAAGGTGATGATATAGTCTGGACTATATAGTAATATATAGAAAGAGACAGAAATGATCTCTTATACTTAAGTAATTAAGTATTAACAAATTACGGCGGAGAACAACCTTTGCCAGCAAATTTTTCATGTAATTTATCGTCAATTAATTTATCTAACTATGTAATTGATCCGTATACTTTAAAAGCTCAATTTAATATCAAACAATTAATTGAAGATATACCATATATAGTACAAGCTATGGATGCTATTATTGACGAAAATGCATATAATCATCCACTGCAATCCCAGATAGAAGCAGTTTTAAACTATAGAAATATAGGTATTGGAGTAATGGGGTTAGCGGATTGCTTAATAAAATTAGGAATTACATATGGCAGTACAAAATCTTTAACATTTGTAGATACTGTTTTTAATACTCTTTTTAGAGAAACTGTTAAAAATAGTGCTTTATTAGCAGAAAAATTAGGATCATTTCCTAAATTTAATACTAAAGTTTATGATTCTTGTATAATATGTAATCATTTTACAAATGATGAAATTGAAATACTTAAAAAAAAAGGATTAAGAAATTGCTCTTTACTAAGTATTGCTCCAACTGGATCAATAGCTTTATTATTTAACGGGGTGTCTAGTGGTGTAGAGCCTCATTTTAGACTATCCTATGTTCGTAATACTAAGTCTTTACATAAAGATCAAGAGAAATCTTATGAAATATGTGTAGATACAGTTAATGAGGCTAAAGCTCTTGGAATCAATACTACACAAGAATATTTCATAGAATCCCAACAAATAAATTGACATAACAGAATTAAATTACAAGCTGTTATGCAGAAGCATATTGATACAGCTATTAGCTCTACTATAAATTTATGTAAAAATATATCTATAGAGGAAGTAGAACAGTTATATTTATATGCATGACAGCAAGGTCTCAAAGGACTCACGATAGATGCATGTCGCCTATAGTAGTAATGCTATAGTGAAAACTTCTTAAATTGCTGGAAACTCCTAAAACCAAATAAACTACAACGTAATTAGAGATAATAAGCGTGAATGTTTGAAAATTATTTGGATAATTAAATAATAGATATCATCTTTGTATCGAAACAATTATAATAATATTATTTATCATGGACAATCAGCAGCAAAATCAAATTATTTATTCAGGGAAAACAATAAAACCTGAACATTATAACATTTTAATAAATAAATATTTACGTATGGAATTGTTATCTAGTTTATCTATAAAGTTTAAGTATAACTTAAATGAAAAATACTACCAAACATTTATCTTACTCCTATAATATTAAAAAATTGATATATAGATGATGGTTGTTTTTCTAAACAAAGTAAATACCTTAATCATAGAGGAGCTATTACTTGTAAATATAAAAATAATTATATTTTAGATCAGTTTTTTCTAAATTTAATATTAAATATTATTCCGATAAAGTCTCCTTTAGTTATTATTTTAATAATAAAAATTTAATAAAATTACTAAAATATATTGGAGAATACCCAGTAGAATGTTATAAATATAAATGAATAATTCGAGATGTTCAACGACTATAATAGAAGAGTCCTATATGGATTATGGTATAGTCTGATCTTATACGAAAGTATAAGAGGTTAGCAGAAATGACTACCCTATTACGAAAGTAATATAACAAAAATGATTCAGAGATGGCAGTAGATCTGGAATTTTAGTCACTAAAGACTCAAAAGTAGAATCTACTCCTGTTGTGTCTAGACCTATTAATATTCCAGCTAAAGTTATCAGATTCAAAAATGGATCTGAAGGATGAATTGCAGTTATTGGCCTCGTAGATAATAAACCTTATGAAATATTTACTGGTAAAGTAGATATGGATGAGTTCCCAATTCCAACAAGTATTAAAGAAGGAGCTATTATTAAAGTTAATGATATCTTTGGGAAGAGATATGATTTTGAATATACAGATACTTATGGATATACTAATAGACTTGGTGGATTATCAAGAATATTTAATCAAGAATATTGAAATTATGCTAAATTAATTTCTGCATTATTAAGAGGAGGAATTGCTCTTGATAAGATTGTTAAGATTATTGATGGTATGCATTTTGAGTCAGATACTCTAAATACATGGAAAGGCGGAGTTATAAGAGCCATTAAGATGTTTATTGAAGATGGTACTATATCTGGAGAAAAATGTCCTGATTGTGGAGAACAATTAATATATGAAGGAGGCTGCAAAGGATGTAAAGGTTGCGGATATTCCGCATGTGGATAAAGTATATACATTATAAATTATAGTTAAATGATTAAAGTAAGTTTTAAAAAATTAACTTTACAGTCCGTAGCTCCTGTAAAGGCTCATCCAACTGATGCTGGATTTGATTTGACAGCTATTACAAAAGAAGTTACAGAAGATTATATTGAATATGATACAGGAATATCTATAAAACTTCCTAAGAAACACTGTGGATTATTATTACCTAGATCTTCTAATTCTAATAAAGATTTATTACTATGTAACTCTGTGGGACTTATAGATGAAGATTATACAGGATCATTACGTTTTAGATTTAAAAGAACTACAAAAACTTTTAAAACTATATTTAAAAGCTTTTGGTGGTTTTCAAAATTAAAAAAGGTTCCTATAGAACTTAAAGAGTATGAAGTAGGAGATAAAATTGGTCAATTAGTTATACTCCCAATTCCTGAAATTGAACTTGTAGAGGAGCAAGAACTTCCAATAACAAGTCGTGGTACTAATGGCTTTGGCTCAACAGATAAGCCTAAACCTAATAATAGTAGAAAGAAAAAGATTAACTAATGTTCTACAACATATCTAAATTAGAAAAGAAATATGAAGTTAAGCTTGATGATACTCAAAAAGAAGTATTATCAAGCTTAACTAATTTTATAGAGGGAAATACTCAGTGTATTTGCTTAAGAGCTAGTGCTGGTACTGGCAAAACTCTTATTCTAAGTATATTATATGATATACTAAAAGAAGAAGGTATTGATTGTATATTTGTTGCTCCTACAAATAAAGCTAAAAATGTATTAGTAGATAAAGGAGATTCTAATAGAATTTGCACTACAATACATTCATTATTAAACCTCCGTCCTAATTTAAATATTATGGAATTTGATGCTTCACAACTATGCTTTGAATTTGCTAAAGTTAAACAAAAGGAATCATATCATGAAGTGTTATTGATTGATGAGTGTAGTATGATTAACGATGAGCTTTATAATACACTAGTTTTAAAATTTCATAAATCTAAAATTGTTTTCGTTGGCGATAGCAGTCAATTAAAGCCAATTAAACAAGATAAAGTATCTAAAACCTTTCAAGTTCAGACGCTTACATTAACTAAGATCTATAGGCAAACTGAGAGTAAATTATATAAAGTATTAAATTATTTAAGATCAAATCCTCTATACTATTTTAAAGAGATTCATGACGATTTTTGTAATATTACTATTTGTAATAATATAGTAAATATGATTGAACAGTACTCATATCTATTTAAAGTTGGAGAGAATTTTAAAGATTTTAAATTAGTAAAATTAATAACTTATACTAATAATAGAATAAATGCTTTAAATCAACTTATTAGAAAGAATTTATATTCTAATAATAATGAATATAATATTGGAGAGCTATTAACAGGATACGACTCTTGTGAATATAATTCTTATATGATAAAAAATTCTGCTGATTATGTTGTAACTTACTCTCATAAATGTATAATAATTCGTTTTGGACTATCTTTATACGCATATACTTTAACTCTTGAAGATACTAATAATAATAAACAAAATTATGTTATTCTCTCTAAATATAATTCGCAAGAAATATTAAATGAGTTAGCTTGCGTTTTAGAGAAACTACGTCAAAAGGCAGTTAAGTCTAAACTATCAAAAGATTGAGTAGCTTTCTTTAATTTAAATAATTCTTTCTTAACTCCTATTGATTTAATATATGATAATAGAGTAATAAAGAATAAATCTCTAGATTATGGATATTGTATTTCAGCTCATAAAAGTCAAAGTAGTTCGTATTCTATAGTTCTTATAGATATGGAAAATATATGGAGATGTTCTAATAAAGAAGAGCTTCGTCAATTACAATATGTTGCTTGTAGTCGTACTACAAGTGATTTAATTATATATCAAAAAAATGATAATTAATAATATAAAATTATTTAGAAAGGTAAATAATAATACTCAATATATAGAATTATTTTTAAATGAATATAATACAATTGATAATCTTATATTTTATTCTATTACTGGAAAAACTGGAAGTTATAAACATAAAATAAATTCTAGACCATTAGTTATTATTGATAGAACTAAAATAAAAAAAACGATTAAAGACCAAGCTATTTATCAATTTAATAATTTAATTAATAGTTATCTAAATAAAGGATATAAAAATAATAATAATGAAAATAACATTAGATCAATTTAAATGTATAATTAGAAATCTATGTGCTATTGATAAAAAATTTGTAGCAATTAAACCGTGTGAAGAAGCTCAATTTTATATTAATCTTTTAGAGCCAGCGTTATCTATAATGTTAGATGGATATTATGGAGAGTCTAATTCTAATGAAATATGAAGATTTATTACAGGTAATAGTAAATTTAAAACTATTAATGAGTTATATGGATTTGTATCAGATAAATATTCTAATATGGTTCAATTTGACTCTGCACTAACTCTTTCACAGCTTTTAAAACTTTTTCCAAATGATGAAATGTTTAATTATTTTAATAAAGTAACTATAAAAAATGTTAACATTAACACTTAATAAAGAAGATCTAATTAATAGAACTATTTGGTTTACATCAGATCCACATTATAATCATTTTAATATATGTCGTCTTTGTAATAGACCTTTTGAAAGTAGACAAGAGATGAATAACTCTTTAATTAATAACTGGAATTCTGTTGTAAATGATAATGATATTGTATTTATATTAGGTGATTTTTGTTTTGATCAAAAAACTCAATGGGTTAAAATATTAAAACAGCTTAAAGGTAAGAAATATCTTATAATTGGAAATCATGATAAAGAGAAAAATATTCCTTATGAATATTTTGAATCAGTATGCGATATTATGATGTTATATATATGGTCAACAACAAGTGATGAAGAGCATTCAATATATGATAAATTTACATTATGTCATTATTGTATGACATCATGGCCTGGACAATGGAATGGGTTCTATCATCTTTTTGGCCATAGCCATACTCGTAAAAATAACACAAGCTCTGATATTACTTTAATTGATAAGCGTCCTCTTCCTAGTTATGATGTTGGAGTTGATAATAATAATTTTACGCCAATAAGTCAAGAAAATGTAGTAAATATATTAAAGCAAATGCCTTTAAGTCGTTAACTATAATTTATTAAAAATATGAAACTTACAATAAGTAAAGATGCTAATATTAATTATTTAGCAAAAGTTATAAAATTAGAAGAATCTAATTTTAGCACACATCCAAATGCAGATAAATTAAAATTAGTACATCTATATGGAAATATTATTTCAACAGGAATTGATACACAGCCTGGCTATTTTATATATTTTCCAGTTGAGTGTGTTATAGCATCAGAATTTTTAAAATTTAATAATCTCTATAAAGACCAAACTCTTAATACTAATATTAGTGAAAAAGGATTTTTTGAAAAGTCGGGACGAGTTCGATATGTAAAACTTAGAGGGATTGCCTCAGAAGGTTTTATCATGTCTTATATCGCGCTTTATAGATTTGCAGTTAATCCAAGTACAAATCCTACTAATATACTTGAAATTTACGAAGAAGCTAAAAGTTTAGTAAATACTACATTTGATACTATTGATGATATTAAATTTGTTTGGAAATATAATGTTCCTATAAAAAATATAGGAGTTAATCTTAATGGAAAATCTAAAAAATCTATTATAAATGATAAAATATTAGATGACCAATTTAGATTTCATATTGACACTCCAAAATTACAAAATAATATTTATAGTATTAATCCAAATGATCTTATCCAAATTAGTATTAAACAATATGGCACATCTGCTATTTTTTGTAATTTATTAACAAAAAAGAATCTTAACTGGAAAGAAAAACTTATAAATAAATTTGGAATTAATATTATTAATTCCGAATATGCTATATTTTGTGCATCTCGTAGAGTTATTAAAGATCCAATATTAAACCTTAAAGATATTAAAAGTTTTTATAACTATGATATTTGGAGTTTAGGATTAGAAACAGTTAAGGACTTCTTATCTAGTGGAATGACAATCTATGCAGAAATTGTAGGATATATGCCAACTGGAGTAGCCATTCAAGGCGGTTGGGATTATAAATGTATATATGATCCTAAAAGATATAAGTATACTGAAATGTCCGCAACTGAGATGTACCAATCTCATTTATTTGATGTTATAATTTATCGAATAACTACTACAAATATAAATGGTAAAGTACATGAATATAGTGCTAAACAAGTACATGATTGGTGTATTGAAAACAACTTACATCCTGTAACAGAGTTATATTATGGTAAAGCCAAAGCTCTCTTTGATTTAGACCCTATAAATAACTGGCATGAAAATTTTATTAGTAAACTAAAAGATACGTATTTAGAAGGAGATTCTATACTATGTAATAATAATGTTCCTGAAGAAGGCATAGTTATTAGGAAAGAAACTACTAACATTAATGTCTTTAAACTTAAATCTACTAGATTCCTTCAAAAGGAGACTTTAGAATTAGATAAAGGAACTTTAGATATAGAATCTATTTAATATATATAAATAAAAATAAATATATTTTAGATATAATTAATAATTTATTACTATACTGCTTACATTATAATATTTATACTATTTGTAATAATATATATATTACTTTATGTACGATATTTAGTATAGAACTTAATAACTTTATATTATATATATTTATTAAAATAGAAAATATGTATTAAATTATGTTTAAGATAAGATTGGAAAAAGCCAAAATACTAGAATTAGAAAAACAATTAGAGAGCGCTAAGAATGTTTACGAAAAGATTCATATGAAACAGATTACGCTTTATCGTAAACTTAGTAAATTTAATATGTACTTATAATGACTAAAAAAGAATTACAAGAATTAAAAAAGAGTCAGGATATTAAATTTATATATAAAATTCCTTGCTCTCTTTATGCATATCCAGATAATATTCAATATATAATAATTGGAGATATCCAAACTCAAGATAAAAATAATATTAGAATGTTTTCTTTAGATGATTGGTTTCTAAGAATGAATAATGGAAGTTTTCTTCCTTATGTTTGTTCTACTCTATCTAGAGCTTATAAAATTAAAGAATACTTAAATATCTATAATATACCTAACTTGTTAACATTTAGAAAGTTTATTTTATCTATAGATACCCCTTCTGAAATAATACAAGAATGTCTATGGGCTATGCAATTTATTAAGGAATATAAAGTAAATAGACCAGATGTATTTCATAAAGTATATGATCATAAAAAAATTCTTAATGCCTTTTTAACAACTATAGAGCCTATGTATAAAATGAGTTTAAATGAGAGATAATATATTATTAGTACTTATTGGAGTCCCAGCAAGTGGGAAAACAACTTTTGCAAAAGAATTTATAAAAGATAAAAGTACATGGATTAGAATTAGTCGTGAAGATATTAAATTAATGTGTGGAAATTACTGGGCACTCTCAAGAGAAGCGTTAATTAATTCTTATGAAGAATTAATGATTGAGAAGGCTTTAGTAAATAATTATAATGTTATTATAGACTCTACTAATCTTAATCATAAAACTAAAATTAAATGGGAAGCATTAGCTTATAAACTCAACATAAAGCTTCAATATAAAGAATTTATTATTCCATATAAAGAGGCTATTAAAAGAGATAAAAACAGAGCGATACATGTTGGTGAGGATAATATTAGAATGCTTTATAGAAAATATTATCCAGATATATTAGCTAGCGAATTAGATGAGATCTAATATTAAATATTTTATAGTAAAACATTCTTATATATAATAATTAATAAAGTATACTGATTTTGAAAATTATATATACTTAATTAACAATAAGAATTAATTAGATCAATATAATATAATATTTTATTTTATTAAGAATATTGTACTAAAACAACTTATAGATGATAAAAATATATACAATTTATATAAAGATATACAATATTTTATGTAGGCTTAACGATCTAGTTATACAAGAGAATTTATTATATTTAATTATAATAATTAGTAGTTTATTTTATTAAAATTAGTATAAAATCTAAATTAATAAGAGTAATTTTAATAAAATATATATTATAAATAATGATAAAGAAATATAAAAAAAAGTCAATCATAATAGAAGCTATCCAATATATAGGTAATAATTTTGAAGAGGTTTCAAGTTTTGTGGGGCAGCCATTACTGCATTATATTAATACTTATGAAGATAATAATGCATTAGGTATTCCAACTTTTAATAGTATAATAAAAGCTTCTATTGGAGATTATATCATAAGAGATGAACTGAATGATTATTATTCATGCAAACCTGATATATTTAAAGTTACATATGATGAAATATAATGTTAATTAGAAATAAAATTGTATATGTTTATGATATTGAAATCTTTCCTAATGTATTTCACTGTACTGTAAAAAATTCTGAGACTGGTGAGCGTCTGTTTTTTGAAATATCTGAACGTAAAAATAATCTTCAAGAACTTGTAGATTTATTTTGAACTATTAAACATCAAAATAAATCTGGTATCGGAGAGCTAAATTATACTACTACTTTACAATTTCAAACCGATAAAATATTTTGCGGATATAATAATATTCATTATGATAATCCTATTATTAATTATATAATTGATTTTCATAAAAAAATGTTAAAGATGTCATATTTAAATATATGTACATCTTTGTTTAATTTAAGTAATCAAATAATCCAGTCTACTGATACTAATTTTAGTTCTTGAACAAAATGAAAGTATAAAGTATATTTTGAAACTCTTGATTTATTAACTATGCTTTATTCACAAAAACTTCGTGTTGGACTAAAAGAAATGCAAGTAACAATGCAATTTCGTACAGTTCAAGAATTCGAAGGTGATTTTAAAGCATATTTATCTGCATCAGAGATTCCTAATATGATTAAATATAATATTAACGATGTTGACTCTACTGAAGAATTATTAAATAGATGTAAAAAAGATATAGATTTAAGAATAGCCATTGAAGACGAGTATAATACAAAAGTACTTAATAAAGATGGTGTTAATATTGGTATGAAAATTATTACTCAAAAATATCTTGAAAAAACCAGACAAACTTGAAATCAAATTAAAGACTTACGATCTCCTTGCGATTTTATTTCATTACAAGATATAATTCTTCCATTTGTTAAATTTAATTCATCTATACTACAAAATGTATTAGAAGACATGAAAAAACAAACAGTTTCTCCTGGGCGTAAAGGATATGAAAAACATTTTATATTTGATAATTTAGAATATACTGTTGGGGTTGGAGGTAAAATGTATGCCTCCTAATCGAGAAAATACGGGGAAGGAGTTGTATATTTAGAAAATTATTAGTATATTTGTATTTTAATAACTAAAATACAAAATTATGCGAAATAAAAAATATTTAGAAAAATTTAATCCACAACAAATAATAAAGCTTAATGCTAGCGGATTAAATTTAAAAGAAATTAGTAAAATAATTAATATTCCTGAAAGAAGATTAGGAGAACTATGTAAACAATATTGTCTAAACGTTAAACGTCGTTTTAAATATTTAATAAATGATAATTTTTTTGATAATTTAGATTCCGAATCTAAATTTTATCTGTTAGGATATTTTATTGCAGACGGATGTTTACAGTTAGAAGAGAAATTTAAAAACAATAAAAAATATTCTGAAAGTTATAGATTTATGATTAATGTATCTATTGACGATGAAGATGTTATAAAATTATTTCAGAAAGAAATTTCTCCCAATAAGCCTTTAGAATACTATAATAACCAAAATGGAGTTAAATATAGAAAACCGCAAGTACGTTTACGATGAAGTTCTAAACATATGTTTGATATATTAAATAAATATAATATTAGACCTAGAAAAACTTATGACAATTACTTTTTATTACCAAAATATGTAGTACAACATAACTTATTTAAACATCTTATAAGAGGAATAATTGATGGAGATGGTTATATTGGTAAAGGTCATATTCAAATATGTTTAAATTCTAAATACTTTGCTAAACAAATACTATATAACTTTAAAACCTATAAATATTTTACCAAGTATAAACTAAAAGAAATACAAGGAAAGACTTGTAAGTACTATAGTTTAACTTTATATGGTGGAAAAAGATTTATAGAAGAATATTTTACGAATAATCTAAATTGTAAGTATTATCTAAAAAGAAAATACTATAACCCCGTGCTAACTTTATAGATTACGAAAGGCTATAAAGTAGTGTAGAGCGTAGGAGATGAATAAATATAATTCTCCCAAGAGTTCTCGACAGTAGTAATACTGAAAAGGTACGCCGAACTTATGTGAACTACAATAACATAAGAAGTAAAGGATAAAAAGCCTTTACGATAACAAAAAGATACACTCTGTTAACAAACCTGAAGAAATAATACCAACTGAAAGTCAAATACTTAGTGATGTTGATGTAGCCTCTCTTTATCCTAGTATGATTATAGAATATAAATTTTATCCCCCACATTTAGGAAGAGAATTCTTAGATGTATATAGACAAATTAAAGATGAACGTATTGAAGCTAAACATAAAGGAAATAAAGTTAAAAACGAAACTTTAAAATTAGCATTAAACGGTTTATCTGGAAATCTACAAAATGAGTATAACTTTTGTTATTCTCCATTAACTGTAATGCAAATTAGAATTAATGGACAATTATTATTATTAATGCTAGCCGAAAGCTTTGTTAAATTAGGATGTACAATTGTACAAGCTAATACAGATGGTCTATTTGTATTAAGACCTAAAGATAAAGATGTTGAGTTTAAAAATATATGTAAAGAGTGGGAATCTTTAACTAAATTAGTTTTAGAAGAAGATCGTTTTGAAGCAATGTATCAATTTGCTATTAATGATTATTTAGCAATTAAAGAAGGCTATTCTAAAACTAAAAACCCTAGTTTTCTAAAAACTAAGGGTATGTTTATAGATAAAGTTAAGTTAGGTAAAGGTATGGATGCTATTATTATACCAGAAGCTATTAATAAATATTTAGCGGATAATATACCAGTTACGGATACAATTTATAACTGTAATGATATTAATAAATTTATAACATATCAAAAAGTTAGTAAAGAATATTCTATTGAATACGATAATAAATTAATACAACGTATTAATAGATATTATGTATCTATAGACGGCCCATGGTTATATAAATGTAAAATAGATAGTAAAGGAAGACGTTATAAATATATTAAGTTATTAACGGATTCTGGAGTTACTATTATGAATACTATTGATAATAAAGCAGAATTACCATCAAATATTAATTATTCTTTTTATATATCAGCCGCTCAAAAAATTATATCTATATTTAAATATAAACAATTAAAATTATTTTAAATAATAGATATTAAATAATTATAAATAAATATGTTTAACTTCTAAACAATAATACATTTGATATTATAAGAAAGATATAAAAAGATTGAAATAAAGGATATACTAAAATTTAATATAATAATCAAAAAGTAAATTTAGATAGTTATTTAATAAAGGAGATGCTATAAAAGCAAAACTAAAAGTAGAAATCAAATATTTCGAAAAATATAAATCAAATATTAATAATGAAACTTATAAAAACATCTTATCAGATACTTAATCCAACGGGTTATACTATTAAAGATATATATAAATCTATTGAATATGCGTCTCGTACATGTTATAAGAGTGAAGAATCTATTACAGATAATTCTGCAGATAAGTTTGTAAAGATGATTATAGATAGAGGTCACACTGCTATGTTAGAGCATGGTACCGTGTATCTTATTGTACCAGCAGAATGGCAAGGAAGATCAGAAAAAGAGAACTGTTGATTGTCTATTTACTTTAAGTATGTTCATAATCACCACTCTGTAGCTTCTGAGGATGGCTATAATGCCTATATAAACACAAACTATAGAGTTCTTGTTGAGAATGGTTGACTAGATGACTTAGAGTTTTTAACTGAACCTACAGAATTTCATGAAAAGAGAATCTCTGTAAAGTTTATATGTGATAGAGGCGTTTCCCATGAATTTGTAAGACATAAAATACTTTGTGTCGCATAATAGTAATATTATGAAAAATAAACTCCGTGAATTGCTGGAAGGCTAAAATTTAATACAATCGTTGCATTTCTTAAGAAATATTCGTATATTTGTAAATATTAAATATATAAGAATATGAAAGGTATTAACTTAGAAAATGGACAAAAATTTGGAAGGTGGCAAGTTATTGATAATACAGTTATTGTCAATAACGATCATAGATATGTAAAGTGTAGATGTGAATGTGGAAAAGAGCAATCAGTAGCTTCCTCAGATCTAGTTAGTGGGAGAACCAATAGTTGTAAATCCTGCATCGCAGTTAATAGAAGAATAATCATTCCTAATGGTACTAAGTCTAAAAGTTGAACAATCGTATCTAATCCTATCATACAAAATAGACAAGTTATGTATGAAGTTCAATGTGACTGTGGTAATACAAGATTAATGAATGCTAACGAATTCTATAATCCTAATAAAGCACAGAAATGTCAGAAATGTGCAGGGATTAATCGAGGAATAATTTCTAAGATTAAAAACGGTATTGTAGAAGAATTAGATGCAGATAAATTTGGAAGAATGAAAAGAATAGCTACAAGAAGAAATATTAAGTTTAACGTTTCTCAAAAATATCTATGAGATTTATATGAATCACAAAATAGGACGTGTGCTATTACTGGAGACTCTATTCCAGATATAAAAGTAGCAAGTTTAGATAGAATAGACTCTAATCTCCCATATATTGAAGGAAATGTGCAATGAGTTAATAAACAAGCTAATCTTAGCAAACACATTATGTCTATGAATGAACTATATGAATTTTGTAATAAAGTATTAAATCACGCTAATCAGCAGCCAAGCGCACCTTTAACAAAGTGTGAAGGTTCAGAGACTAACTAATGAAACTAATATGAGAATAGAATTATATAAATATTAAAAGGATGAAGTTATTAAATGGTATCTTTTAATGATTTTACTTTAGAAAACCTTAAACCAATTCGTAAGAAAACTGGATTAGGTTTTATGGATATAAAAGCAATTATATTAGAATATAAATTAGACACGAGTGCGGAGCATCCAGAAATGGATGATGATATAGTCCGATACTCCTCTGAAAAGAGGAGAGTATAAGATAAAGAGCTTATACATAACAAATTGAGAGTATTTTCTTTTGCTCAAGAAAGTACAAGATATTGTAACTATAGTAAAGATAAGTTTGGAAAGGAACTTACTTTTATTATTCCTAGTTGGATAGATACTATTTCAAATAATTCTTTCTATAACTATGATTCTAATATAGATGGGTGGCAGAAATCTGAAGATGCAAATACATCTAACTTTTTACAATCAATAGCTTGGTCTGAGAAAAATTATCTTACTCTACTACATAATAAATGGACTCCTCAACAAGCTAGGTCAGTACTTCCTAACTCTCTTAAAACAGAATTAGTAATGACTGGAACAATTAATCAATGGAAAGGATTCTTTAAACTTAGAACTGCAAAAGATGCTCATCCTACCGCCCAAGAACTAGCAAGATCTCTTCAAAAGGAATTTATAAAAATAAATTATATTTAAATAAGAAAGCGATACGATCCTGGCAAAGAAAGTATTTTAAAGAATTTAAAAATAAAATCGAATTATAAATTATTAATATATGAATGATGTTTGTAATGATAATAGATTTGATATAATAACTAAGGTAAAACAAGATATAATTGAAAGTACTAATATTAAAGCACCTAAAGATAAAATGAAAGTATTAGATAATTTTCTTTTTCGATATTAACCGAGAAATTGAATAGATAAATATGAATAAATATATTTTAAAGATACAAAAGAAATGAAATTTAGGTAATATGCAGATATTTTCTTATGGAAACACTAAGCTTCCTAAAGAAACACTTATAGTAAATATTACATCCGCTATTAATTGCCCTTCAGAATGACTAGGATTATGTAGATGTGCCAAAATATGTTATGCCAAAAAGTGTGAGCGTATTTACAAAGCATATCTAAATAAAAATCTACTAATAGAGTCTTATATGCATCTTTGAAATGATGAAGATATTAAGGAAATGCTAATGTACTATATACTTAATTCCCCTGTTAAAATTAAGTATATAAGGCTTAATGAGGCGGGTGATTTCCCTAATCAGCAATCTATAGAGAGATGATCAAAAATATCACTATGGTCATATAGAGTTTTTAATATTAAAACCTACTGTTACACTTGTAGAGAAGACTTAAACTTTAAAAAAGTTAATTTTATAGTTAATTCTTCATCTCCAAAAATCAAAGCACACCGTTGATTTTTCTGTATAGACAAAGTACAATATGAACAATTACCTAATAACTCTGTTAAATGTAAAGGGGATTGTAGTATATGTAAGCTTTGTTACGACAGTAAGTATCAAGGTATAATTTATTGTAAACAACACTAATGAGAAAATATTGTTTAACTAATGAATATCCTGGAATTTGTTGGTCTAATTACTCCGACAATCCTAGGATATTTTATGAATGTGATGATGAATATAAAATGTTAGATAGTCCTATAAAAGGAATTGTAAAACTAACATTTAAACAGTGACTTACTAATGACGATGTCTTATGGAACTTATAAAAAGTGCAAAAGAATTACTTATTCGAGAGCCGTTCTATGGTTTTTTCCTACTGAATTTATGTAAAGAGATCGTAGATGATAAACATTCAGTTAAAACCGCAGCCGTTGGCCCAAATGGTATTAATTTTACACTATATGTAAATAAAAGCTTTTGAGATACTCTAAATAATAGTGAACAAATTGCTTGTCTTATTCATGAGCTTATGCACATATGTTTTTTTCATTTAACAGATAATTTTAAATGCGATAATAAACATAATATGAATATAGCCATGGACTGTGAAATTAATCAGAATATCACAGGATTACCTAAGGGATGCGTAACTCTTGCTGATTTATCTGATATACTCGGAAAATCACTAAAAGCTTGTGCTGGATCTTGGTATTACTATAATGAAATTCAAAACTTTGCAAAAAATAATCCTGATAAATGTAAAGAAAATGGAGAGCTGAATAATTTTACAGAAATTGATGATCATAGTATGTGACCTACAGACGCATCAGAAGCAGAATGTAAACTATATGAAAATCAAATAAAATCTAAACTTAAGGAAACTACCGAAACTATTACTAGGCAGGCAGGAAGAATTCCTATGGAACTTATTGAAATTTTAAAGAAGATTCAAAATATGCCTCCTATATTTAATTGGAGAAACTACTTTAAAAGAGTTATTGGGAATACTATTACATCTGATATACAGCTTACTAGACTGCGGCCTTCTAAAAGAATTCCCGAATCTAGAGGAATTAAGCTTAAAAGAAAACCCGATATTTGTGTTATTATAGATACATCAGGGTCTATAAATATGAAAAACTTTGAGGAGTTTTTCTCAGAAATAACGCATATTCATAAAACTGGAGTCAATATAACTATAGTAGAATGTGATACTAAGATTACACAAATATTTAAATTTTCAAAAAATCAAAAGATAGAATTTAAAGGACGTGGAGGCACTGACATGAGCGATGGTTTAGAATATTATAATAAACATAAGGAATTTAGCTCTTGCGTACTATTTACTGATGGATGGCTCTCTACTTTTAAATTACCTTATTGTAAAAATTTAATCTGGATTATAACAAATAATGGGAATAAATCTCAGAAATATCCAGGACAAACTATTTTTATACCGTAAAAAATATGGAATTAACATTAGGAGAAGTAAAACCAATTATAAACTATATTGTTGCTAATAATATAGAGTTACAAAAAAATGGAGAATATCCAATTGCTATTAATATCTGTGGAAATGCAGGCGTTGGCAAAACTGCAATTATTCGACAGTTAGCTAAAGAGATGAATGCTAATTTTATATTTCTTTCTCTTGCCCAGCTCTCTGATCCAGCAGAATTATGCGGATGGCCTATAAAAGAACATTATGTCTGTAAAGATGGAGACTGCACATGAATTACTGGAGAACTTATAGAAGCTTATATAAAAGCTGGATATTCAATGACAGATGAGACTAGAATGGGATATGCTATCCCAGCATGGCTTAAAGGCTTAGATCCAAATAAGCCAACTCTCTGTGTTTTAGATGATTACACGCGTGCTACACCTGCCGTCTTGCAAGCCTGTATGCAGATAACATACGAACAAGAGTACATCTCTTGGAAATTACCAACAAATACTACAGTAATATTAACTACTAACCCCGATGAAGGATATAATACAAATTCACTTGATGAAGCACAAGCTAGTAGATTTATATCTTTTAATGTTAAGTTTGATAAATATGATTGAGCAAAATATGCTGAGAGTCAGGGACTTGACTCTAGATCTATAAATTTTCTTCTCTTATATGGAGATGAACTAACCGATCGTTCTAAAGCAAAGATTGCAAAAGTTAATGCTCGTAATTATACTATGTTTGCAAATATTATTTCTGGAATTAAAGATTGGTCCAATCCTAAAAATCTTGTACGAATTCTTCAAATATCGTCTGGATGTTTTTTAGACGATGATGATATCGTAGGAGGATTATTTACTACATTTATTGCTAATAAGTTAGATAAACTTCTATCTCCAGAAGACCTTATTCATAAAGATTGGAAATATGTTAGTACAACTCTTGAGACACAGCTATATGATAATAATAAATATAGAGCAGATATCGCATCAGTTATTACTACGCGATTTATAAATTATAGTATTGCATATTTTGAAAAAGAAGGAGCTAAGACTGACTTAGTTACAAATCGTATAATTAATATTATCGATAATGACAAACTTCTTCTTAGTGAAGATCTTATATTCAGTTTAGTAAAAACACTTAATAAGAAATATCCTGGTAGATGTAATAAACTGCTTCTTAATCCAAAAATTGTTAAAAAATTAATATAATATGATACTTACTACCACAAGCGTAGATATAAAGTATATTTCAGTATGTAGAGCATATCCACCTATAGAAAATGCCAATCTTAAAGACTATATAGGACTAGCTCCTTTAGGAGTTACTATATATAATGAGTCTTTTAAAGATACGTATAAGTTATGAGAATATCGATACCGTAATATAGAATCTCCAATAACGGCTAAAGGAATTTATTTAGGTGACTCCGATGATATACATAATGAAATTATTAGTAAAATAAATCCAGCTAGCCCAAATACGTTTAAAACACTGTATTTTGATAAATTCTGTAAATATCCAAGATTTAAAGTAAGTGAATTAACTAAAATTAAAAGATGTACTGATCCATCTAAGGCAGACTCTATAATTATCAGTCCTCATAAATTTAATACTTATAAAGGGTATTCATCAGTTTATACAGATTCTTCTAAAGATGCCCTAGTATTATTCTCTGCTACAAATAATTGTTATTATTTTATAGACTTTTTAATAGACTATTTACATAATTTCGATCAGACTAAAAAGTTTAAAATACTTCTTAACAACTATTTAGGAGATCAAATACTAAATATTAATACTTGGGGGCAAGTATTAATTAATTCTGGAATATTACCTAATGATAGTAAAAAAATATATTATGGTAAGGTAGTTCTTCTTAATAGAGATGATACGGAATTTATTAATAATTTATCTACAAAATATATGCTACTTACTTATGATACGGAATTAGATAAACTTATATCTAATAATTTACAAAGCCCTACAAATGAGGATATAGATACTTTAGATAAGATGTTGTCTTCTACTGACAGTTCCATAATTAGTATGGGTTTAAAACTTCTATCTAATTATAATCTTAGTAACTTCAAAGGCTCTATTGGTATAATCATTGCAAACAATTGGAATCATATTAAATTTAATCCTACTTCTAGATCTATTGGATTTCAACAAACTTTAAATTCTTTAGGTCTAAGTATAAAAAAATTAAATACGTTTTCGTTTGAAGTTATAATTAATAAACTATATGAAAATATCTCTAATGATGATAGAAAATATGTTAAAAAAGTGGTCATATCTAAAATTAAAAATGAATTAATGTCATCAATTTTATCTAGATATGAAAAAAGTTTCTCTTCTCTGGAGCTTACTTTTAAATTAATAATTGAATAATCAGTGAAAAATATTATTGCAATACAAGGGTATAAAGCCACTGGAAAAGATGAAGTAGCTAAATATATTAACTATATGTTAAATACTCCTTTTTGAATGCATATATACTGGCTTGCTAAATTACTAAATTTCAAACCAATAATGCATAAATGAAGAATTGTGAAATATGCAGATAGTTTAAAAAGAATGTTATCTACTATGATGAATATTGAAGTTAGTATGTTTGAAAATAGAGATTTTAAAGAATTTTACTATTTTAACTTTAATACATATCAACTATTAGATGCTAATAAACAAGATGTTCCTAACACTTTAACTGATAAATCTTTTAATCGAGAATTAAAACGTAATAATCTTAATGTGGCTACGGAATATACATTATCTGTTAGACAAATACTACAATTCTTTGGAACGGATATTATACGAAAATTCTTTGGAAACGAACTTTGAATACATACTACTTTAAATACTAAGTATAATAATTTAATAATTTCAGATCAAAGATTTGCAATTGAAAATCAAACAGTATATAACTCAGGATATAATACATATATTATACATATAGTAAGAAGTGGGCATACTGCGGGTCTCCATGCGTCAGAAAAGGAATTAGAAGAATTATTAAATACTAAGAAATATAATATGTTATTAGAAAATAATGGCACATTAAAGGATTTATTTTATGCATGTAAAAGTATAACTTATTATTATTTAATATAATGGCAAATTCAGAAATAAAATACTGTACAAACTGTTCTGTAAATAACATTGAACATAAATTCCAGGATATAACCTATGGAAAATTTAAAAGAGTTTTCAATATAAATGAAAAGACAGGAACATCCACTTGCACTGTATGTTGTAGTGGGAAGAAAACAAAGAAATAAAAATAATAATGAAAGAATATCGTATAAATAAAGAAATTAACTCAAAATTTATAAGACTTCCGAATGAAAACGATTTAATTTCTCTACCCAACGCATTGAAAAGAGCTATTGAAAATAATACAGATTTAATTGAACTATCTGTTTATACTAATAACGAGCAGATATCTATATGTACTTTTCAAAATTATCAAAAATTTCTTTATCAACAACGTAAGCGAGAAAAAGAACTAAAAGCAGGACAAATAAAAATAATAACTAAAGAGTTACGTTTTGGCCCACATATAGATAATCATGATTATACTTTTAAACTTAAGCATGCAAAAGACTTCCTTCTTTCTAAAGCTAGAGTACGAGCCTGTGTTATATTTCATGGTAGAGAAATTATATTTAAGGAACAAGGGGAAACTATTCTATTAAGATTAGCCACAGATTTAGAAAATATTGCAAAAGTTGAAGCTATGCCTAAACTTGAAGGAAAAAGAATGAATATGGTACTAATACCTAAATAATAACATTGTTATAATTTAATTTTTAAATATTTATGTAACTACGCAAATACCCCCTACTATGATTATAGTAGGGGGTATTTTTTTTATTGTTCTTTTATAGACTCCTCATATCATTTTACTAAAGGACGTGCTGGGCGTAACGCACCGATAGTATTTACTCCTGATATTAATGTAGCCTGAGCTAAATTCAAGTCGTCATCTCCAGCATTTTTTCAAAATGTTTTTACAGTGTTCTGTAAAATACTAAATGATGGGGATTCCCAGACGAATAAACCTTGTCTCACAACATTATATATATCAAAGTCACGAGTTGCATTATCTATAATACTATATAAGTTTTGCTTAAGACTGCTAGCTTGCTCTAGTTGCTTCTTATAACTTATTCCAGTTACTTCTGGATCATTAAAAAAGATAATTCTAAATATAGCAAGAATCATATTTGCAATTAATATATCTATTCAAGGCTGCATAAGATTATTAGCTCTAATATTTCCTTTTGTACTATAATCTTTAAAAAGTTTCATCCATGTAGTAGAGTCACTTCCTGTTAAACTTCCTCAAGTATTAAAGCCTACTTCTTTAATAAGATTCATATACGACTGAAAAACTCCTTCAATATAGGCTCCTTTTCAACCTAAGATAGGCTTAGCGGTTTTCCTCTCGTCATTATTTAGATCAGTATCCTTTTTAACAACGGGGTTACCTTCAGCATCTATAATTCTCCATAGTCTATTACCACTAATATCAGTAAGTTGTTCAAAATTACCACGAGCAATTTGATCACTTCCAGCTTGGTAGTATTGAACTTTTTTCCCAGACATATATGCCATAAACTGTTTAAAGATTTGTCCAACAGCAGTCTTAAAGAATATAGCTTTTGTTTCATTATCATAGTATCCAAAAGATGTATCTGCAAAAGATTTAATAGATGTACGCTGTCTATTAGTATAAGCCTTTGACAAATAAGGGATATCCCCATTTTTATATATATATGGATTTTCAGCGTCTATATTTATCTCATCAAGAATTACATTATATAAAGATTCTTGAAAATTAAATTTTTCTTTCTCGCTATTAGGTACTTTAGATATATCTCCTTTATACTTTACAAACATATCAAATCTTTTATCTTTAGAAATATCATATTTAAGCTCTTTAGATCCATCATGGTTAGTAATTATTTCATGCGCCTCCCAAGTACCATCGTGTATCATCTGTGCAATAAATAGAGACATTCTATTAAAATAATCAGGAGCAGTTAAAGATCAAGACATAAATCTATTAAACAGAGCAAAAGCACCTACTTTATTAGTTGTGACCTGCTCAGGAATTTCAGTAATTGTCATATTAGACATTCTATAAAATTCATTTAATAGCTCTATCTTAGTGATATTTTTAATAAATCCTGGAATATCACCACTCATTATGCCAAAAGCTTTTAAATAATCAGTTACAGAAAATGTTTCTTTTCCATATGTAGCTAATGCAGCAGAACGAATATTCGTAAAGAATCCAGTAAGTAACTCACGCGGAACGTTCATAGTATTAAATCCAAGACCTATGAAAAACGCTGCTGCTCTTAACGGAGCCAATTTCTTCATATATCCTTGAACCTCAAAATCCATTATAGACTCATTGTAAATAATATTCTTAGTATTCTTAGTAATAAACTCATTAAACACACTTTGATCTTTACCAGTAATATGTACATTAAATTGAGATACATAAAGTACTGATCTAATCAAAGGAATAGTATTATTATCAAATTCGTGCTGAGATTCCTCGGCAATAATAAAATGATCCATAACAGTTTCTAAATCTGTAGAAAATGCAGAAACTCCTAATCTATCAATAGTATCTTTTCTAATCTCTTTATTACGTCGTATACTAAATTGATTATAATATTTTTCAAACTGATTAGCAGCATTTTGTCGTTCTTTAATCTGTTCTTCAAAAATATCACCTGCAGAAACCATCTTGTTTTTTAAATCCTCAAACTGAGATCTGAATTTTAGAAAGTCTACCTTCTTATCAGCATTTCTAAATTTCTGAATACTATCCGCTCTAACTAATGGCATATAATAATCAACATCTTGAAGTTTACTAGAATCTAAATCACTTAAAACTTTCCAATTATATTTACGTTTATTTAAATTAAATAAGGTAAATATAATAAATTCTTTCTCTACTCCATTTAAACTTTGATCAGTTCACGGGTTTTTTAATATTAAATCTGGAAATTCTTCATCTTTTTTACGATATAAATTATCATATATATAAACTAAATCTCCACTAGTATATTGTCTAAATTTAGAATATCCTTTACTCTCCATTAATCTTTGTACTAAAGCTCTCTGTTTAGAATTAAACTTATTAAAATTTCCACCAATAGTATTAAAACTTCTATTAATAGCATTTCTTATAATAGCTACATTCTCATCAGGCAGTGTATCCATAGAGTTAAGTACCGTACCACTAGCTAAAGAATAGCGTTTTAGACTAAATGTATCAGAAACTTCATTATCTGAATAGGTCTGGATAGCTTTCTCTATTTCTACCATTAACACAGTCTCAGGAGAAACTATTACCTCAGTACCACTGTTAAATATAGTATAAAATTCTGTTCTTAAAATCTCTCTAAGAGTCTTTAAAATTTCTAGATTTTGAGAAACTTTTAATTTTTCAAATCCTGTAAAATCATTAATCTTACTCTGATTATCAGATAATAAAATATCTTTTAATATATCTATTTTATTCGAATCTATTGAAGAAAGCTTATCAAGCTTACTATAATTTAACTTTTTACCATTCTTAATAGATATGTTATTACTTCAATTAAAATATCTAACTCAGCTATTTAAAACATTAGTAAGAGGATCGGTAAATTTAGAAGTTAAGTTATTAGATATATTACATATAGAGCAGACTGAATCTATAATATATTTTAAATCTTTAGTTCTTACTCTATGGCCTATAGGTTGCCCAAGTTGTATAGTAATAATATTATCAATAGTATCTGTGGAATCTAGTAATAATTCATTTGCGATTAATAATGTTTTAGTGATATTTACATTACCTATTGTACGCTTAATCGTTCCTTTAGAGGCTCCAGTATCAAATAAATCTTGATTTTTATGTGTCTGATCAAAATCAGCAAAAGGATCATATGCGCTTACAGATATAATGTCTATTCCAGTATCTGTTTTAAAGAGTATAATACCATTTTCTTTTGCTAATTGAGAATTTATAATTTTAGTATTAGAAGATTTATATTTATAAAGTAATGCCCCAAAGAAATTAGCAAGCTTTGGATCTTCGTGTACTGACGTAAATTCATTTATTTCTTTCCCAACAGATAAATAATCAGTCATATCTGAAATTAACGTATCATATCTAATAGAAAAGGCCTCTTCGTTGAGTTTAATAATATCTTTAGCAATAAATTCTATTTTACTATATGCTTCATCTTTAGAATTAGCATTCATAGTTTTTATTTTATTAGAAGCAGTCTCTCTATCAAATATAGTATATCTAAGTCTATATTTACCATTAGCATATTGAAGATTACCCTTAAGCATCTCAATCATCGACTCTACTGAAATGTCTCTTCTCCCTTTAACAGATGTATTCCCAAATAGTTTAGAAATATATGTATTAACATTTTCAAATATTTTTGGACTTATATCTTTAACTTCAACAACATTTTTAAAAATCTCGTCGAGATTATTTTGTAACTTAAAATTATTTTTAATATTCGCGCTTCTAGAAATTAATTCTTCAGAACTAATATTATTATTAGAATCTAAAGTAAAATTATATATATGTACAGTAGAACTATTTGTAGGTAGCCCTAATTTTGTTAATAATCTATAATACATAGATAATGTATAATCAGTTTTTAACTGTTTAGCACTATCCCATTCACTGTAAACTTTTCTAGATACTTTAAAATCAATAATATGAGGAACTCCATCGACAATAAGGATAGCATCGATTTTCCCTCTAATCTTTAGTTTATCTCCTAAAGGCTCGTCCAGATCTGCTGTAATACGTTGCTCTGAAAGTCAGCTAATCTGGGCTCTTGGATTTGCATTTTTAAATTGTTTTTCAATATTGGATTTTGCAGTAAAAGTAGTTTTATAATAAGATTTGAAAGTACGTTCAAAGTCATTCTTAACCTTTTCTATAACTTCTTCTGGATTTTCTACCTTTTTATATTTACTAGAATTATACTTTTTATTAAAATCGTCAAATATCGTATAAACTAATTCTTTAATCTTATCCTCATTTTCTTTTGGATGCTTAATTAACGATTCAAAGATTTTATGCTCTATTTCGCCACGTAACATTATGTCCATAGCCTCTTGATTTATACTTTTCACATCTAAATCAATAGAATCTAAAATATTCTGATCTAGTACTTCATTATAATTCTTTTTAATTATATTATACCACTCGTTAGCTTTATGAAGTTTCCCATCCTCAACTCACGATTTTGGTATAATAAGCTCGTCAAAAACCTTAGAACGTAAATCATTTAACTGTTGAGAAGAGATGCTTTCTCCACTAAAATCTATAATAGTTTGTAGTAGTTTATTCTGAGTTACTATATTTAATCAATTAGAAGTTATAAACTCTGGAAATAGTCTTTTATATATTCCATCATTGGACTTAACTCTAACCTTAGAAAGAGCTTTTCCTAGTGATAGCGCGTCCGAGTATTTACTATATTCTTCAACATCAAAATCTCCGAGTTCTGTTACTGATAAAGTATTCTTAGTAGCCTCATACGATATTTTATTAGCAGTCTTGACTATTGCTACTGAAGCCTCGTGTGAATTTTTAAAATTTAAAAAGAGTTCTTTTTTATTAGTATATGGATCTATAAATTCTTCAATATTAATATTAGATCTATTTTCCTCTAATCACGCTCTAGCATCTTCCTCGCTTTGGAATTCTCTAAACTGTTCCTTACCTTTAATTTTTATAATACACGCCATTATAATTCACAACTAATTATATATAATCCTTTCCGAATCAATTCTTCTACTAAATCATTATGACCTTGTCCTAATAACTGTTGTTTATTTGATTCTAAAGTACTATCTAGTAAATTAACATCTACTGAAGTATTTTCAGATAGAGTATTAATAATATTTTCTATAGAAGTTCCTATATATGGATTTTTTTTATTTAATATTACTACATCATGTAGTACTTTCCAAAACTTTTTTACATCAGCAACTTCAGATGGAATATCTATGGTAGTATTTAAATAATTATAAAAATTAACCGCTAAAGTTATCTCAGCATAATTATCTAAATTAGAAGGTATATTATATTTTAGTATCAACTGTGGTTGTAACTCTAACTGTCCAGTATCATTCGGAGTAGTCATAGATGTTACAAAAACTACTGGAGAGTTATTCTTATAAGAGAATTTGATATTAGAGAAATCTTTAATATTAAAATGATCATATAAAATAATTCTTAGATCAGAAGGCGATAAAATATTATCATGATGATTAAAATCTTTTAATCTATTAACTATCTCTCAGTCACTATCATTATTAATATATATATCATATATAGTTTCTATAGGATCTAAATCTTCAAAACCATTTATAAATACACCATTAGTCTTAGTATAAATTCCTGAAGCTGTTCTAATTTTACTACCTTCTTGTAATTTATTAATAAGCAGCTCTCCATCAAGTTTAGATTTTCCTGTAATATTATTATTATATACACTAACTCGTTCTTCTAAATTATCTGTAATCCCAAAATACTCCTGAAAGAGAGTATCCGAAAGTTCTTCACTTAGGATATTAAATTTTGACTTTTCTTTTATATATCAATTATTATCTATAAGATAATGTATAGTATTATCATGGTATATATGTATAGATTTATATATCATATTAATTCGTCTAGTATCGATACTTTCAATATTATTAGTTAATATATTTCTTACATTAATAGAATTAAGCTCTTTATTTGATTCTATTATATAAATATTATCTTCATACTTTATATAATCTCCAATAACTAAACTTATATTATTATTTAATATATTATTAATTGTTTTTCCCTTCGGTGGAATATATCTAGAATTATTAGGAGTATAAGTATTTGATAAAAGTTCTAATAATCTATGATTAGAAAGTCATGTTAACTTTTTATAAATATTAGTATTTTGTGTATTATATTTCTTGTATAAGTAATCAATAGTATTGATTGTACGGCTATGATTAGCTCTAGCTAATGCATATATACTAGATAATGATCTAGTTACAAACCTATTAGAAAAGAATTTATCTCCTGTGATTATTATAGACCGCTTATCTGTAAATCCATATCAGTTTTTACTATCTCCTCAACTATTTACTACTAGCACATTATTATCTAAACTTTTAGAATTCTCATCTATAATATTATCTATACTATTATTTCCAACAAGTTTATTAATAAAATCATCTTGCGATTTATCTGTTATAAAACCAATAAATAGTTCATTATTATCTTTACTATTTACTAATTCATTACATAAATATTCAAATAAAGAGTTTCTATCTATATTATCTCCTTCTACATAAACTCCCGATGGTAATTTTCCAGAAGTTAAAAAATCATACAACAGGTTATAGTCAGATGTATTAAATACATCTGACTGTTCCCCATTGGTTATTTTAAAAGTTACATTCTTATATCTAATATCTAAGCATGCCATATTAACATAGTGTTACTGTAATTAAACCTTTACTAAAAGCTCTCGAAAGAATATTTCTATTCATTAACGTTTGATTGTTAAATGCATTGACTTTAACAAATAAGGGCATATATTTAGGATCTATTGCTCATCTGGGCCTTTGACTATTATTATTCATATATTGAATATCCATATTCATATCATCCTCAGGATTTTCATCAGTCTTTAATGGAACTAAAG
>NZ_JAVWDJ010000014.1:43687-61751 GCF_036642255.1 Clostridium sp.
ATATTCATATCATCCTCAGGATTTTCATCAGTCTTTAATGGAACTAAAGTAGGTATACTTGATAACTCTAAAAGTGTTGGATAGTTTATATCTAAGCTATCATACTGATTTACAAACTTAATTCATTTGGTTACTAAATTATTGGGATTATTAAAATCAATATTACCATCAAAAAGAATAGAGAATGAATTTCTATTTATAGTATGCTTATAATTAAGTAAATCATATATAAACATTCAATCAAATATAGAATGACCAGCAATAGTTTCATATTGTATTTTATAAAACTCATATTTAATCATAGCTGTTACATCCTCATATTGATTATCAGATAAATTAATTCTAGACCCATAAGCTCCAACTCTTTCAGCGAATAATGTATTAAACTGACTATTAAATATTAAATTCTTGACAAATTCATTATTAGAAAAGTCTCGTTTTAATGCTGGAATTATAACATTCTCAATATGTTTTTTTAATGTAACTAAACCTTCTACAGAATCTGTAGATAACATTATAGGATCATTATACATTATTTCCTCAAATTTTGTTAACATCTTATACCCGTTATTAACCTTTTGCTGTAATGCTATATTAGAAACATATGTAAAGGGACTATCTCTAAAATATTCAAAAATCTTACGATCATTAAATACCCTAAGAACTTGACGTACAACATCTTCATCTATCTTATATTTATATTTTAAACTATTATAGATAGATGTATATGTATTATCAATATCTTTAGATAAAACCTGCATAATGTTTTTAAACTGAAAAGGCACCTCAAACATTGCTTTATAATGAGGAACAGAATATATAATATCTAATAAATTATAATTAGTCTTATTTCTTTCTAATATTTGTATTCAACTCTCTGCATATGCTAAATTATTAAAAAATATTTCTGCTGAGAAATTTTTAGGAACGCCACTAAGTTTCTTAATATTATATTCCACATTAAGTTGGTATAATAGTGGGGCACCAAGAACAACATCTATACCTCCATTAATACCAAGAGTAGTACCAATAGAAGTTAACTCTCTAGCTCCCTTAAATAATTTTCTATATATTTTAAGTTTATCGATAATTTTATTTATCTCTGCCTGAGTACCTCCATTTTCAAAAAGTTTAGTAGCTAAACTAGATAAACTAGTATTTAAAATAGATGAAACGCCACCACTAGAAATAGCATTTTTAAATAAATTTCCTTTAGATAAAGATACTAACTTAGGTATAATAGGATCTGTAAGAATCTTTGCTGCAGTTGTCGGTGGAATTCCTATAGATAGAAAATACTCATATATAGGTAAAATTTCAGGCGAAGCATTTAAAAGATCGAGTTTCATCTCTTTTGCATTATCTGTAGCTGATGATATAAAGCTTGCATTTATTGTTGTAGCTATAAAATCACATAGATTATCACCAACTTTAACTCATTTTAAATAACTCTTTAACGCTGGATAACCTTTAGTCTCAATAATATTACTATAATTATCAGTAATACTTTGACCATAATATATAAACTTATTCTTCAACTCATCTTCTTCGATTATAAAATATACATTATTACTTGTATATACAGAAAGTTTTCCATAACTAAATACTACTTTTTGAGTTACTATTCAGTCATTTAACGCCTTTAGAGTAGCCTCATTAACTTTAGATCCTGCAAAACCAAGACTAAATATAGATTTTCTATCGTAGACTCAGTCCTTAGGTAAATTAATATTTATAATATTAAGTAGACTTTGATTATTCTCATATTTAAGTTCATTATAATATGTAATTGCATAAAAAGCCTTTTGCGCAACAGCAGAAATACCAATATCAACTTTACCTACAGAAGTACTTTGATTTATATAAATATCTGTTGACGGATCTCAATGATTACGAAGAACTCCCTCTAAATTTAAATCTTTTACGGCACTATTAATAGGCTCCATAGTAGTAGGATTAGTAGATGCAGATAATGTTTTTGGACTATTATATACATCTTTAATGCTCTCAAGAATATAATTCTGAACAGAATCTTGTTGATCCTTTTTAGAATTTCTTAGCCCATGAAGAGCAAATAATTCTAACTTAATATTATTAATAATTTTATTTAATTTCTCCTCTACTTGTATTTTATTTTTACGAGCTATTCCTAAGAATCTGGCATCATCATTCCGAGACTGAACAATATTAGTAGATAAAGTATTTATAATAAAATCTTTATTAACTCTAATTGTACTATTTCCTATAATATTATTAATAGATGTGGCAAGTTGTAAAGTATCTACTGATAGATCTGACTCTAAGTTATCAAATACAAGTTTTGCAATATCTTCATTCAGTTCCAACTCAGTATCAGTAAGATCTTCAACTTTTAAATCTTCCTCTACACTAAGACTACCACTATTAAAATACTTATATATTCCATTATATCCTAACGCACTCATAATACAGTAAGCTTTATCAATATCATAATCACTTCCCTGTAAAAATACCTGTTGATTTGGTACAAAAGATATATTATTATAATATGGTAAATATGCTATAGTATCAATATTCATGGCAAAAGCCAAAGACTGAGATGGAATACGTGCCATTATTGCAGTATTAGTCTTTTCTCAAGATTCATATTGTGCTTGTGCTAAAGCATTAAATATAATATCTTGATTTCCATTATTTAGATTATAAAAATTCTTACGATTTATATTTTTCTTAGATCTATATAGTATAAAAAAATCATCATCTATTATAGTCTCTATATCCTTAGTTACAATAACGTCAGCACTTCTATTTCCATATTTATATACTAATAGTCTAGCATTATTAGGCCATTTATACATTTGATCCCCATTGTTATCTATACGATATCCGTCTTCATCTACAATAGCTGTACTATTAATATATCCATTAAAATCTGTATTAGAATTTTCATATATTAATGTTGGATCTCCACTTGATGCGTATAATAGATAATCATAATTAACTCCAATATCGTCAAATTTAACTAATAGATTTTCCTTAAAGTAATTAGCTTTTCTTTGCTGAATTTCTGAGAAGTTCATATCTTTAATTCCAAACTTATTACTATAATAGTTTGTTGTTGCCCGCTCCTCATTAAATACTACATAGGAGACATTTGTTGGAACACTATTAGTAATATTATTAGGCAATTCGTCAGAAATAACATTTATGTTTCTTTCATCAATAGCCTTTAATACTACATTTTCTCAATGTAGTTGAAGTTGCTTTTTATGTGATATAAGTTTATCTTTACTTCACACATTATCTTTATATAGCAAATCACTATCTAAAGCATTCCCCACTTTTGCTATTTCCTGAAAAGTTTTTAAATGATATAATCCTACACGTACTACTTTATTATCTATTATAAGATCTATAAAGGCTCTTTTTGATCTTAAGTTTCTAGGAAGATCTATGGCTTTTACATAAGTAATTCCAGATAATATTTCATCGGTAACATTATTTAAATCAAATCAAGTGTTAATAATAACAACTGAAGGTATATTTGTATTAGGATTAATACGATAATATACATCAACAGGCATAACTTCATAAGGAGACACTGTATGTGTTGCAATATACTCAGGTTTTAAAGATTCATTACCGTTAAGATCAATGTTTCATACCTTATTATGTAAATATTCAGGAGCTTTAGTTTTAGACCCATCATCATTATATTTAAAATCATTAAACATAAACTTAATATTATCATCATCTTCATATAACATAAACATATTATGAGATGGAACTAATACATCTCCACGACCTGTTCAGTTTCTAGATATAAACTTATTTAAATAAGATCCTACAGTAGTATGAAGTTTACCAAGCATCTGATGATCACTATATGGAGGTTTTATTCCATCCTTATAGTTGCTTCCTAAATTTTGAAGTTCCGCCATTATTTCATTAACAAGCCCCATAACATTTTCATTTGGGTTTGTAAGAACTCTCTCTATTCTTTTAGCAAAGACACTATCAAGTTTAGCAGCGGCTTCTTTTCTAATTATAGGATTAGAAATATTCTCAATATCTATAAATGTCTTTTCTCCTAAAATATGTATAAGACGTGCTAAGTTTCTATAAATACTTTTTACAGTATTTGGAACATACCCATTCTCAGTTATAAAAGAAATTAGCTGAGTAATCTCACGAATAGATGCATCTGCTGCGTCATGATCCGCATCTAATTGAATACCAAAGTTATCAATATCTAATTTAATAGTTCATGCTTTATTCGGGTCTTCTAACGCGTTCAAAAGATTTACTACTGGCGCTTTTGTAGATTTTTGAGCAGACTCTGTACAAAAATAATGAGTAACTTGCTTCTTTAAGTATTGATCTACATTCTTTTGAGACATAACATTATCATTAATTTTATTACCAACTTTATTAAGAATTTCACTAAGTTGATCCTGAGATTGCTCACCATAAATTCCACTAGCGTCACTGCTAAATTCGCCTCCTAATATAAATCTCCAAAAATCATATAAATTATTATCTACTGGCCCAATATCTGTTTTCGTTCCAGTAGGAGCGATCTTTGTGGCAAAGAATTTATTATTACTAAATCTAATATCAGTAATTTCATATATATCTCCATCAATATTTACAAAAATATCAAACTCAAGTTCATTACCATTATAATCAATTAATAATCCGTCACTATTAAATGAATTAGTTCTAAATGTTGCCAACTTAGTAGATAGCTCCATAAAAGTTCTAGCATTTATACCTCCAACTTTTTGAAGATTATAATCCCCAAAAGTTCGTAACATAGCATTATCAATACCAAAGCTTGCTAACTTTGATAGATATGCCGAGGCTTTCTCTGGATCTAAACTATGTAGTAATAATTTTAAATCAATTCCTTTAGGTTTAGTATCGGTAATAGACTGTTTTAAAAGATTATCAACAAATCTTAAAGAAAACATAGCCCCATCCGATATCTCTAACTTAGATTTAAATCCATTTCCAGATGTCGCATTACCAGAGTATGCAAACATTTCAGCAACATCATTGCTCACAGTCATCATATTAATCTTACTACTAAGACCACTAAGAGCTGTTGGTAAACACGCATGTGTAGTTGCAGTTAATGCCACCATACGTTTAACCATAGTAATCTGAGCAGATGAATCTTTTGAATAAAAATCATCTCCTTTAGCCTTATGAGATAGTGGAAGTCCTACGGTATTTACTAAAATATTATCTGATAATATATTTTTTAATAAAAAATACGTATATAAATTAGAGTTTTTTGCTTCATCAGTTAGTCCTTTATAGTTATAAAGTTTTAAAGCTTCATTATTTTCTGGAAGATTCTGTAAAAAGTTTAAGTATATCTGATCAAAAGGATTCTCTGAATTTAGTAATTTTACAGTCTCAACTAAATATGAAGATATTTGTATATCACCATTAATTATTACAAAATCATGATTCTCTGCAATATTTTTATTAACTCTATATTTATTATTAAAATTAAAAGTATTAGTATAGATAATATCTTTTGTAATATTATTAGCTTTTAATCAGTTATTTATATTTTCCACATGACTAATAAGATCCTCTACGTAAATATCATTAATATTACTTATTAATGATATATTTGGAATCTCCAATACTTGAATAAAATCATTTAAAGAGTTTAATAAATATTGACCATATATTGCTTTAAGTTGATTTATAGTAGTATTTTCAATAGTTTTATTATCTACTCCATATATAGATTTTAATACTCTAGTACTAAATTCAAATAAAGGAATTTTAGGCTTATCGGAAGGCGTAATAGCTTCTATTCTAACAACCTCATCTCCAGAAGATTCTCATTTATTTAAAAAATCCTGATAGATAGTTAAATAAAAAGCTTCAGAAATACTTAAATCATTGGTATCTTTAATAATTATTTCTTTATTAATCTCCTTTGACATTGTAGTTCGATAAACAGTGCCTAAAAATATATTATTAAATCCATTCTTCTTATGATTATATAATATTGTATGCTCGTATGGAGCAGTTGGTATAATAATATTTTGATTTAAACTTTTAGCATATTCATATTCTTCTTTTAATCTTTTATTTCGAGATCTATTTCTATAGATATTTTCCTCAATAGTACTAGCTACTGAAGCAAGGCCTATTGTTGGAAGTCCAATATTTAACTTATTATTTACAGTACCTGTAATTGAATATGGATTATATGCATTTATATTATTCATTATAGATAAAATAGCCTTTGCTCTATCTGAATCACTTTTTAAGAAACTCATAAAATCATTCTCAGAATTAGAGTTTCTATAATCAATAATCTGCATAAGTGCTAATTGAAATAAAGTACTATTAGATTCATCAACTACAATATTAGGGCCAAAAAAATATTTACAAGCTTTTTCTAAATCTGATAATTTATAATTATTATTTAAATAGTATTTACTTTTAGAATCTTTTAAAATTATAGAATTTAATACTGAGACATCTAAATCATTAGCGCTTAAAGTAATATTGTCGGTTAGTCTAGAATATTCTTTACTATTCTCATCCATAGATAATGTTAATATAGATTCCGCCTCAGATAGATTATACTCTATATATGAGTTTATAGTAAACTTATTAGAGTTCTTAACTATAATGTCTAATAGATTATATCCCGAAGTTTCAGATAATTCGGCCACAGCATTTTTATAAAAATTAGTATCACCAAAATCATTATGTAGCCATGTATAAACAATACTATGTGTAATATTTTCCTCTAATATAGAATGCGCCCCAATATCTTTATATTTATTAATAAGGTAATCTATAAGTGTATAAGGATCTTCTATATACTTAACATATACATCATGAGACATATTTTTAATTTCATAATTCATAGCTGCAAAGAATGAATTCTTTGTTAGATATGTATTATCATATGACTTCTCAACTTCTCCTAAAGTATTAAACTTATATAGAACTGTGGCTTTACACATTGTTTCTAATAAGCTGTTTAGTTGAGCTTCTTCATTCTCAGGATTATCTCCTCAATCTTGTCTTATATGAGAATCTACTACTAGGGAATACTTTTGAGTATTTATATCATATTTAACTAAATCAGAGATTCAGCTTTCAATAACTGTTGGTAAATAAGCAGAAAGTAAATATTGAGATATAATAGATGTATTATTTAATGTATGTAACCAAACATCATCATTCTGAGTCATATTTATATAATAGGCTAATGGGGATACAAGACTTCCATTTAAGTTTATTCCACGAGTAGCTCTTCTCTGTAGTGCAAATAATACGTTATTAACATCTTTATTTGTTCTTACTAAAGAGTTATTACCATTTAATATTTCAGATATAACTCTACGTCTAACCTCCCTTTTTACTTTTGTATAAGCCTCAATGTTATTAACTTTACCAACCCTGAAAAACTCTTTAATGTTTTTTAATGGGGCAGTCTTATTACTTTGTGTGTTTTCTTGTAAAAGAGTAGAGAGACGGTCTTCAACAAAATCTATAGCAAGTCCAGTTTGACTCGCTATAGATTTTGCAGCATCGTTTATAACCGTTCTCTCTGAGACAGTAGAATTAATTTTTCTTTTTAGATCTATTAAAAGATCTGTTTCGCATCCAGTCATAAACTAAAATTTAATTAACATAAATCTATATAATTAGTAATTATCGCTAAGATATTATCAAGAAGTATTTTTACTTGCTCTGGGGTAGTTTGACTTAAACTCTTAACGACATTAGAGAAAATATTAAAATCTCCATCTTTAGCAAACTGAAGTATAGCATCTTTAATAATTTTCTCATTATCATTATCATTATCATTCTTACCTATTTGCTCTATTAAATCTCCTAGACTCTGTCTATCTTCTAGAGCTATTCTTTTTCCACTATTTCTTCCAATATTAAGTAACTCCTTTTTAAACTTAGTTTTATTAGTACTAATCTTTGATTTTTTAATAGTTATAGGTTTAATAGCCTTGTTTTCCATACTATTACTTTGTTTAGAGTACTCTTTAAAATCTTCTGTACTTATAGAATCATCTCCATATATAAATATTCTTCCCTGCTGAATAACTTTAGAATTTATAATAAACGTTGCCTTATTTGGAATAGTAAGAGCGTCTCCTTTAGTAAGTATATTTATACCATTATCTTTTATAATATGAGGAAACAAGTGGCCACCAAACATAACATTCACTTCAGGACTTTGATTAAAATATTTAAGAGTATTTAACTTTCCAGCCATTATTGGCCATGTCTTACTTAAATATACTTCTTGAAGAAATTGTTTAAATTCATAAGTTTGCAGCAAATGTGAATTATTATTCATAAATATAGGCACAGTTTCCTGATGTTTTCCAGAGTACGATTTTGTAAAAGTTTCTGTTAAAAACGACAGTAAAGAGTCTTCATTAATATCTGATAATTCTGTCCATTTCCTATATGCATTTATTAAAGAATCTTTATATTTATTTCAAAGCATTTTTATTGATGATAAATCTTTATTATCGAATCATGATACACTACTATTAGCTAATTTCAGTTGATCACCATACTTAACTAATGCAGCTATTCTACGAAGTACATTCCCAAATTGATGCGTTATCGCGTCATTATATGATTTACGACTTCTTTGGTCTCCCATAAAAGTATCATACGTAATATTATCAATAGCCTCTTTAAAAGATTCTATATCGGTACTTAAATCTGGATCAAAAGATATCGGAACACTATCAAATAATATTCTATTTGATAAAATTTCATCTATTTTCTCTTTTTTAAAGTCATCCGTTGCAGCACTTTCTAAAATTTGAATAATATCTACTATCTGTTTTGATTTTTCTCGTAATGTTATAAGATAACTATTAGAAGAATTTTGTAGATATGCAGACTGTGAATTTTGTTTATCCCCCATTTGTAACTTTGTAAAAATTACAAACTTATCCTCCAGATCAGGAACCCCTCTGGCATCCCACTTATTATCTTTACGATTATAGTGTAGTAATTCTTTTATAGATTCTACATCTGTGGTATATAATCCTTTCGTGAGACTTAAATCATAAAATTTAGAATATAACGTACGAAGATTATTTAACTCATCAAGAATACTATTTACTTTAACAATATTCTCATTTCCCCGTCTAAAGTAGATAGATAGGGATGTTTCTAGAAAATCTATGCGTTGGTCTGATCCATTAATGTTAGTACCTATAATCTTTCCATCTATATAAGTAAGTCCTATATGAGCTCCTGAGTCAGTCTCTTTATTTTGAATATCAATAATATTTGCAGACCTTGATATATTTAATTTATCTGAAATCTCATAATATCTTGGAGCAGTACTAGGCAAACTATTACTTGTAAGACTATTTATAATAAAACTAGTATGTGACATATTAGAGTTATTTACTTGAGAAGTTTCCGTATTTTGGAACATCCCTAGATAAATATCTTTATTATCGTAACCATCTATATGATATACAATTCATGGATGAACTCCTCTTAGACTTTTATCATCTCTATATAAGTTTCCCATATCATATAAATCTTTAACTGTAGAATATTCTATCTTTATTAAGAATTTACCATTTCTTAATAATTCTGGTAATTTATCTCTTAAAGAATCAGAACTATCTGTAGTAAGCATTGAGTATAAGATATTTCTTACAATTCCATATTGTTCTTTTGATACACCAATCTCCTGTATAAATTCATCTGTAAAGTTCTTTTTTAATAAAAAACCACTAGCTACTTGCGCCAATGATGATTTAAATGGTTTTTGAACCACATTAGATTTACTAGAAACATCTAGCTCATCTTCAGTTATAGGTAATTCCTTATCAATAAGATTTATATTGTTTAATACTTTATACTTATAATCAATAAATTGCTGTAAGGCTTCTTTATTATTAATAATCCCGCTCTCTACTGGCGAAAAAATTGATAACTCATTATGAGTTGAATCTGCAATATATAAACCTTTAGTATTAGGAGTAAGATCTTTTAATACTAATGGTTGAAGAGATATTAGACCATGTTTATATCGAGTAAATAGAGTGTATATATCCTTTAATTGACCATATATTTGTAAATAATCTAATGATTTGCCGTCTCCTACAACATTTAAATTAATATCAGTAAGTACATAATCCCATTCTATACCTTGAATATTAGCAAAATTATCTGCAAAAGTAATATTATATTTTTTCGATAAATTATTAATATTTATAGTACTTAAATTATTACTAAATATCAACATTTTTGTTTCAGGGGTAAGATTGTATTTATTATAGAAATTCTCTATAAATTCATTAGTAAGTACTCTAGTATCTTCAAATTTAACGCCTTCTATTGTATTAGAAGACTCTCAATATGTAAAATTATCCAATACTAATGGATTAAGATCTGGAGTTCCAGTACTATTTTGCTTAAATAATTTCTCAAATATATTATTATTACGTCTAGAAATATCTGTACTAGAGCGTTTAGACTCGGTAAGCTGATTAGTCATAGTACATACACACCCATCAATACTAATACCATTACTATGCTGTTTAACATCCCCCAAATAAACAATATCAACATTATACGCAGTAGATAAGTTATCTAATACTTTTAGATCTGATATATCAATATTAGTACATTCATCAATAAATATAATACTATTCTCATATTTAGACTTAAATGAATCTTTATTAATAGAGTCATTTAAAATATCTGAGATAAGAATAGAATTTACATTACTTATATTAGCATTAATCGCTATTATTTGATCATTTGTATTAGATGCAAATATAACATTTTTATTTGGAATAACCTTAGAAATGATATTAAAAATTCCAGGTAATAATGCTGAAGTTTTTCCTGTTCCTCCAGAGCATACCAATTTAATTGCTCTATAAAGTTTAGTCAACCCCTTTTCAATAGCACCAGTATCCGATAGTATAGTATCTACTCATAATTTAATATCATCCTTAGAATCTCTAAGCAAGAATTTACTAACCGTTAAAATAATATCCTCTTGAGAATCAAATGGAAACATATTACTATTTTGTATACTATCTTTATACTCTTTTGTGACAATATCCGAGTTACCAAATGAACAACTTAATAAATACATATAAGATGTACTATCATTTAAGATTTCGCCTTCTTCGGAAATAATATCAGCACTAAGAGCTCCAGTATCATATATTAAATTCTTATTAAATACAGTTGTTATATTTTTTATAAAATCAACTTTCTTAACATCGTCTAATGAACTCCAGTAATTAAAAAATTCTCTTTCAAATTGTAATATAATATTTCTATAGTTAGATGAAACTTGAATATAATCATCATCAGTAGTTATATCTTCAAGTCTACTTATTGTAAAATCAAGTTCTTTAAGTTTATCTTTTAACTCTTGCGAAGTATTTGGACTTTCTAATAAGGCTTGTATCGTTTTAATCTTAAACTCTGAATGCTTAATACCTATTTTTTTCTCAGTAGTAATTACAGCTCCCTTATTTTTAATATCAGCATCTTTTAGTAAATCAATAAGATCCTTAAGATAGTTAATTCTATCTTTAATTGCAGAAACCGTATTAGAAGAAACCTGAGATAATTCTAAATTAATACCTTTTTCTTTAAAAGCCTTATTAAGATAATTATTTGCGCCAAAAGGAATATCTATAATATCTACATGTCTATTTTCATCACTACCTTCAGAAATAGATTCTGTTAAACTAAGTATATCTTTTAAATTTGCAAAGGATTTATTAACTTCTGAAGACATAAAATATTTATTTCCCTGAGATTTAAAAAGACCATACTGCTGCATTATTAAATTTATATTATCGATACCGTCTACTTTGCTATTTATACTGTTAATTAAAGAATCTATATCTTTAGAAGATATCATAGTTCTACCTTGAAGACCTAAACCAAAGTTCATAGGATCACCTTCTAAAGAATTATACATACTGGTAATAATACTATTAAATCTATCTCTAGAAAGCTCACGAGTAAGTAGTGAAAAAGCTTCAGAAGTAGTAAGATTTTTATTTGTTGACCCTGAATTATATTCATGTATTCACGTATCTACGATAGAAGGATCTTCGTTTATTTTATCAAAAGCACTCTTTGATATATTTTCCCAAGAACTATAGAGTTCGTCAGCATCATTTATAAAATTACTATTAGTAAGATCAGGCTCTATAACCCCATCATCCTGAAAATCAAATACTGGAGTATCTATTCCTTTAGACTTATAAAAAAGATTAAGTACTTGAGACTCACTTCAAAGAGGCTCAAGTGTTTTAAAAGCCTCCACGGCAACTAAAAACTCTTTTAAATCTTCATGTGATAAAGTATCAACGGAGATAAACTTATTAAAAGTTTTATCTATATTTCCAAATGTCTTTCTAAGAGACTCATCTCCAGAAATACTTTTATATATGTTTCATGCAGACATATAGTTAACTTCAGTAAGTCCCGATTCTCCGCCATCAGCTACTCTCTTATCTATTTCATTCTTATAAATAGTTGGCAAATTTAAATATTCTATTCCATACAAGTATTTAGATAGGCCTTCTTTACTTGTCGGAACAATCTTATCTAAAATATCTTTATTGGTTTCTAGCATTAAACGCCCTATATAAGACTCATCTTTACCATCTACTAACTTACGTACTTGTTCAATTTTAAAGTCTAATACTTTTTGTAGTTTTGAAGTCTCAGTTTTTACTACGTCGATCTCTTCCTGCTTAGCATTATCCGATAAACCAAGTCTTTTAGATTGAATATCGTTATTAAGATTTATAATTTCAGTAACTCGTTTCTGATAATCTTCAAATAATGAATTTTGTATCCCTTTACCATTAGATGCAGCAGATGTTAACCAAGCTGTACGCACTCCTTTTAATAATTCTATATCTCCAAAACGATCATAATCAATAGCTAAATTATTATTATTTAAGAAAGAATCAATATCATTAATTGATTTCTTAAACATATTAAAGATAACATGATTTTGCGATTCATCGATATTTGTAGTAGCCTGTCCAGTAAATGCGGATATTGAAGAGCTCAAAACTGAACTTTCCTGCAACTTATCTATCTGTTTTATAATAGTACTAGTATGCCCCTGTGATACATGATAGATAAGTTCTTTCATAAGTTGAGAGTTATCACCTCCCATCATATCTTTTCAATTGCTATATGCATTTTTCTGAAAATGAAATCTATCAGATAATCTAAATATAGCACCACCCATTGCACCGCCAAATAAAGACATACCATATCTCGCTAAAGGGTCGGTAGATGCATAGCTATATTCATTCTTATATGTATTCCCTGTGTATAATTCTTTTATAGATTGCCAAGATTTACCTATCTGATATGATAGATCTTGAGTAACTTCCTCAGCTACTTCCTCTAATCCCTCATTAATAGCTCCACTAACTACTCCAAATTTTCCAGAAGATACATCTTCAACATGTTTTTTTACATGATTTAGAATAGAGTTCCCTCAATATTTTAACTTAGACTGCTTAACTACTTCAGATGTTGCAGTAGATAAATCTTTCTTTATCGCTTCAGAACTATTCTTTAACCACTGTCTTGTTAGTAGTTTAATATCTCTAGCTACTTCATAATCAGAGGAATTAGTAAGCATACCTCTAAAATAATCTGTTTGAAAAAGTGTACCTATACCAGCATATGTAGCTAAAGAAATAAATCCAGCGGTTTGTGAGTCAAACCCATAAGATTTAGCACTATTATATACATCTTCTACAGATGTAGCCACTAAATAACCACGAGATATAGCAGTACTCACTTTAGATGCGTTATTAAACACCTTACTTGCATTTCTATACACATCTGTACCTTTTGTTAATGCTTCTATAACTTCTTGTGATACCTTTCCAGATTGTGCTAACTTTATTCTCTGCATTCCTTCAGCCGCTGCCATTTGTTTAGCAGCATTACTTCCAATTCCTAATTTTTGAGGTATCTGAGCAATAGCTCTTTGGGTTCCAAGTTGCATATATGAATCAATTGCCATATTAAGAATATTTTCCAAACTAAAGAAGTGCTCCTGAGAATAGTCTGAGGAAGACCCTCCATACTTTCGCATTGAGTTATCCCATTTATTTAAAGTATCAAAATCCTCGGTTCCAAAAAAAGCAAGTAAAGATTTACTAATTTGCGGTAATACTCTAGCTAAGTTAACAGACGCTGTGGTATAAAATAAAGTACTCCCTACGGTAGGAAATAAAACAGAGGCCCCAACTAATGCAGTGCCCTTAATAAGAGTTCTAGCTATATTTGAATCTATATTATCTGAATCAAAAACATCAATTTTATTCCAAGGGCTTTCATCATCAGTAAGTACTTCACTCATAGTTACAAACTGCTTACCTATAGAATCTTCATTACTAACTGTCTCGGCATAAAAATTACCAAATTCATCTGTTTTTCATTCATCTTTTTTATGAGACTCTTCTTTTCCTGAAAATTGATCAATATGTTTTCCATCAGAATTTCATGTCGCATAAACTAATGGTTTATCACTAAGTAGTCCAAGTGCGCCTGACTCATTAACTGTTTTATCTGACCATTTTCCAGTATCCTTATCAAAATATTGATTTTTCTGAGCTGATTCTCTAATGCTCTTGGTAGGTAAAGACCACTCATTAGTATTAATTAAACCAAATGATAGGTCTTGTGGATTTGTAACTGCACTAGTGGTTATCTTAGGATTTACTACTGTCCCAAAATCTGTAGAGAAATTTGAACCAGATTTTTCATATGCATTAAGAATAAAATTTTCTGTATCAATAGAATTTAAATAGGTAAATTCTAAAGAGATATCATCGTAGAACTTATCATATTTATCTTTATCAAACCCACCGTTCTCGTGTTTAAAAGCTTCTTGTACTTTTGGCTTACTCTTATAAAAATCTTTATCCTGCATTTCTGAGTTTGTTGCATCAATACCTTCGCTTATAAGAAACTCTACAGGTTTGTCGATATTCATTAATCTCGCTGCAAACCAATCATTTGTTTTATTATCCATGTTAATCTAAACTAGATGAAGTCACCCCATTAGCTGACATTCCGTTAATTGTTCTATTATATATTCCAGTATTTGGATCATATACACCTGCCTGACGTGCTGCGTCTTGTCTAGCCTTAACTAAATCAGCATCAGGTTTATTAGTATAAGCTATTCCACCTGCAACATTTGATGCATTTTCATTATCATTCAGGGGTATAAGTAAAATTCCCTGAAACGCTGTTCCAAACCATCCTGTATCATCAATCTTTTGTTTATTATTAGAATTATTATTATAGCTTCTAATAATATTATCATAAATATCATCAGGAATACTAGAAAGCATTGGAGCTGATTTTAGAGTGCGTTTATCAATCTGTCCTTTTGTACTAGTATAAGCAGATTGAAGTGCAAATCTTTTCAAAGGGCTGTCTGGAGGAACTCCTACTTTCTTCTCGACATCATATTGAAATCCATTATTTTCTCATATCTCTCTAATTTTAGCCATGTCTGTAATTCTATCATCTATTATTTGTTTTTGAATCCCAGTCATAACTGTAAATATACTCATATCTATATTACCAGATTTGTCTACTGGAAGATATGCCACACCCATTCCCTTAGAATTATCAACAATAATTTCATTGCCTTGAGAAGTTATTTGATCAATAGGTATTCCACCAAAAGTTACTGTGCCCCTAGTATCTACAACCCCATGGTCACGTAAATTCTGATATGAGTCTATGGCACTAGTTATTCCAGGAACTGCTTTATTGTCTATAGTTCTAGCATCATACCAATATGTAGGTAAATCAAAATGAACATTTCCACCAGGAAGGACCCATCCGTTTGTTCTAATCTCCCCAGTATTTCTCTGCATAGAAGCACCAAAAGGAAGAGCAACTTGTGAAGGCGATGATGATTTTTTCGTATTAGACTCTGAACTTAATCCAGATTCGTAATCTATTTTCTGAGTAGTATCTACACTATGACTTGTATGCTCCTTAATAGCGTCAGTTAATAAATTTTGTACATCGTTAGCATTATTAGGATCTAATCCATTAGCAGCCGCATTAGCTCGTAAAACATTTTTCATATTATTTGGTAACGTCCTATATAAATAGTTAGTTGCAGCGTTTAAACTATTGTCATCAGAATATCCTTGATTTGATATTGCAGATGATCCCGTAGCTTTATAAACTCCATCAGGAGTATTAAATCCAAGTAATTCTTCAAATCCTTTTTCTATCATACCCTTTTGTTTAGAAGTATACTTATCTAATTGATTTGATGATTTATTAGTTCCAAATGATCCTATTGTAGACTTTACATAGTCTATAATAGATTTCATACCCACAGTATTGGAAAGATCTGTTAATACAGAACTATTATATGCTAACTCACGCTGTTCCTCTCTACGTAGCATTAATTCTGAGTTTGTAAGTATAGTATATTTATTAGAATTTTTATGATAAGCTTTCAAACTAATAGTCTTTACATTTTGATCCTCGTCGTATACATATAAATCTCCAGTATTAGTCATTGCTGCCTCAGATCCAGATCCTTCTGTAATAATTTGGTCACTTGCCTGCTTATGAAGTGCATTATTATGTTTAATTCTATTTGCTAATGATTGTATTCTTATTAAATCAGACATATCATAAGATGAGCTTTTTCCAGTATCAAATAATGATCCTAAATTCTTAGATTTTTTTAAAAATACATCAGCTTTAGATAGAAAATATTCTACATCATTAGGTAAACCATTTTCCTTTAATATATTTATAATTTCTTTCTGTAAAATCGAGTTATCTTTATCGCCATTTGTAGTAGCATTTATTGGTCTCTGTGCAGATTGCTGTCTTACAGATTCTCTAAAAAAGGGGGTATAAACCATACCCCCAGTTTGATATTTTTTAATCTTCATATTATGACATCATTTTTAGAAAGATTTTAATAATATTATTATTTAAATCATTAACCGCTTTATTAATAGCTTTCTGTTGATCTAAGTAGGTCTGTTTACCAACATTTCTAAATCGTTGTATACGACCACCACTCTTATGTCCAATAATTTGGTCTATTCCAGGTTGAGTTACATATCTATAAGGCATTTCATATCGCTTTATATCTGGCCTTCCCCATCATAAATGAGAACGCCCTGCATTATACTGATCTATAACTGAATCAGTCTGATACATATTTCTTATATTAGCAACTCCTCTAGGATCGTGATTAGCCAAAAATGTTTCAAAAGTCCCATGCTTAGTTTGCATCTCTGGAGTATATAAAGATCTATATTTATCATTAAGTGCGGCTTCATATAAATTCTGAGCTTTTAATTGAGCACTTGCGTTTTGAGCAACTTCTGCTTCCTTCGTATCTAAAGCAGCATCGTGTCTAAACTGATGAATAAGATTTTTAATGCTCTGTGTATGCTGAGCAGTTTTATTAGCATCTACCATATCGATCTCTGCCAGTCCACGATATCAATTATTCTTATTATCATTGGCTACCTGTGTTCTCATATTAGAATACTGTTGTTTTTGAGCTAAAAGCTTATCGTTAAAATCCCCGACCATCTGAGATAATTTAGTATCACGCTCATTAGCCAACTGGTCAACTTGTTGATCCCTCATTAATCTTTCAGAAGTTACTTGGTTTGGATCATTAGTAGCTGTCTTAAACTGACGAATATTATTAATACGATCTCCATACATTCTAAATAATCCATTATCTCTATATGTAGAATAGAACTCTATGGGCATCTGTTTCTGAGATCCTATCATTTTCTTTTTAAAAGAATCCTTCATCTTCTGACTAGACTTATTAATTCCCATTGCCGAAGTGATAAAATCGCCAACTCCTAAAAATATGTCAGGATTAATATTTTTTAATTTATCAAGAAAAGATAGAGTATCTTCCTGCCCCTTAGAAGAGCCACTACTAGATGATTTACTTTGTACTGTAGATGGAATTATATCATTATTCTTTAAAATATTACTATTC
>NZ_JAVWDJ010000014.1:61851-91348 GCF_036642255.1 Clostridium sp.
ATTACTATTCGTATTATGACGACTTGAATAATAATTAGTATTTTTTTCTATACGCGGTTTGTTATCAGTATTAATAAATTTTTTTCTAAATTGTATTCCTACTGGATCTCACATGCCATCTTGATTATTTTGTAGTTGCTCACCATCCTTAGCTTTTACTACTTTTCCACCATTTTTATAAAATGTTGGTTTATTTTCCATATCATAGAAACGTCTTTCGTCTGGAATAGTACCGAATACTCCAAAGTTAGGAGCAAAATTAGAATATATAGAATTAGTAATAGGAGATCTTCAATATCCTATAGTAGGAATACCATTAACTTCTTGAGTTCTAGTTATTGAAAAATCTTTAAAATAAGGATTATTACGATTTGTTTTAGCATCTCTAATCGATGGGATTCTATGCCTATTTCACAAACTTAATTTATTAGGATCTCTAAATTCACCAGGAACTTTATCAAAATTAAATTGTTTAGTAGATACAGTATTCCCTCTCTTTATATTAAATGGCTCTCTTCAACTCCAGTCAAGATTACCCGACTGCTTAATTCCATACTCAGATATAATATCTGCTATCTGATCAGTTTTAGTTTCTTTAGGTAATTTACTAATTAAGAGCTCTTCTAACTTTTCTGTACGTATATTACTTGGGAGTTTATGTATATTATCTAATTCCGATCTTCTAAGCTTTATACTAGGAAGCTCTCCTGTTTTTGGTCTTAATGTTACAATATCACCAGTAGCACTTTTACTCTGAGCATTTCCAGCAGTTTTTCCTAAATTAGTCGCACCACGTACCCCATTTATAATAGTTCGTATATCTTTAATAGTTCACTCACCGTCCTGAAGATTCTGTCATGCTGTGGATAAACCATTCACAGCAGCAGCACCTGATAATATTTTAGATGAATTTTTAACTATTGAGGCCACAGCTTTAGAACTTTTTAGTGCTTTTGCCAACTTTGTTGCCTTAGCTCCAGTTCCTAGTCCAGGAAGTAATGTAGCGGCATCTAGCCCTAAATTAAGAGCTAAACTTCCAACATCTCCTCAATCTAAACCATCACGAGAAACATCTGCACCGAAGCCTGTCATAGACCCAACAGCACCAACACCAGCTCCAACAGCATTACCATATACTGGTACAAAAGTAGCACCAAGAGAAGCGGCATCAGCAATTAAAGCTATAAGTTCTGCTTTATCTGTACCCGTCATCTCAGTTCCATCCCCAATAATCTTATCTTCTCCAGACTTACGAAGCTTAGTATCAACCTTTTTAACATTATCGTTACTAGCTTTAATCGCATGTGCTCTAGATATAGAAGTTCCCCCAATTTGAAGTTTTAAGACCCCTCCTTGTTTTTTATATGGAATCTGTCCTAAAGAACTAAGTCTATAAGCAAGTCCTCTAGACTCTAGATCCTCTGGCGATGTAATTTCTCTTAATTCAGGATTATCTACGGTTCCAGAGTATAATTTACGATAGTCCCCATACCCAATAGTTGCTCCTTTAGTATATATATCAGAAAGTATCTTAGACAATACTGGATATTTACGTGTAATTTGTTCATAATCTGTTGGATTAACACGTCTTAAACTTATATTTGAGAGATATGGATTTCGTATAAGTCCACTAATTGCATTTTTAACAATAGGATCTCTTAGTACGTCCTGATTTCTAGATAAATAATCACCTAATTTTGGATCAACATTTCATAGATAGTCTCTCATCTTATCTGAATCTTCAGATAAAGAACTATTTAATATATAATTATCTCCTCCAGGATTCTCATCGTATCAGTAATATAAATCACTTCCTGGCTTTTGATATAGAGAATAACCAGTATTAGGAGTCTCAGCATTACCATAATCAGCGATTTTAACTACATTACCGACTGCGCCAAGAGTATAATATGGACTAAAAGCCCCAGTTGTAGCATTTGTATAATAATCTTCTATAACTTTTTTATCAGGCTGCTCTCTTAGATTAGTTATAAAATTTTTATATCTAGGATCATCAACTTTAATAGCTTTCTTAGTTATTGGGTCAATATATATTCTAGTTGCTTTGTTTACTAAAGGATGCCCAAATATATCAAATAAATTATTATTTTTTGTATTATAGTCTTTATAGTAATCATAAATTAATGGATCGTCTGCTTCTCTAATATATTGCCCAGACACATCTCTACCGTACTCACTGTCTTTGAAAACTGGTGAATATATAGGATTACCTCTATCGTCATGCCCTAAATTAGATCATCCCGAAAAATTATTATCTTTTCAATATTGTTTAATACTTGACGCATTTCCCCCAGTATCTTTATTCTCAGACACAAATTTTAAATACTCGGGCAATTTAGAGAGAGCCTCCTGATTATCACCTCTATACACTCTTCCATTAATTATAAATAAACCTGTTGTTTCTGGAACAAAATTCGCATCACTTCCATAGATATTCTTAAACTCATCGTTTAATCATACGTTTCCATTACCTATAATACTTTGTAGACTTGGATTTATAATAGAAACTTTACCTTCTTTATCTACATTAAATATATTCTTTAAATTATAATCTAAACCCGCTTTATTAAATCTATCTTTCTCTTCTTTGATTCTAACCGTCTCTGGATCTATACTTACAGCTTGTGCAGTAACTATATCTTTTTCAGAAGGTTCTTCTCCTAAAAAGATTCCTATATCATCTAAAGCCAGTCTATCCTTCTCAGTTCACGAACCATCCTCTATACGTTGTTTTAGATCATTTATTCCTTCGGTTCCTAGTTTATTATATAGATCAATATAAGCTTGCTTATCAAGCTTCCCATACCCTTTAAACGTGTCATTAGATGTATAATTAGTTATACCTTCTAAATCTCCTAATCTTCTAAATCCTTGTAAACTATTAGCACCACCAATAAGAACACGTTTTCCATCTACAAGTTCATACTTACCATCTTTATCTTTCTTATATTCTACATTTATATTCTTAGACCAGTCGTGAGTAGTACTACCTGGAGTAGGTTTAACGTATGTAAAATTCTTTAAGGCACTAATGGCATTTCTAGAAGAAGTTTCTTTTCCTTTTCAGGCATTTCCAAAAAATCTCCCAAGAGCTCTTCTAGGAGTTTTTAATCTTTCTTGCTGACTATCAGTAACATCAAAAGATACATTATCTGATAAACTGCCATCACCAGATGAAGTAAATGTTACATCCTTCCCATGTTTAACGGCATCAATTATATTCTGAAATTGGTTTCCAACTCTGGATTCTAAACTTTTACCATATGAAGAGAGTTGATTAATAAAATCATCATCTACCTGATGTGTAATATTATCGTATGTAAATGTGCCATATTTCTTAGTAGTAGAGCCTCCGTTATCATATTTAATTACTTGTGCCATTTTTTATCACACTTGTATTATACTTAAAAAGGGAGATTGATAGTCTCAAATCTCCCTTTAATCTCTTAGCGGCCATTATTACATTTTAATCTTGACCTTCTTACCTTTAATATTACTAAAGGCCCCATCTCCAACTACCAGGGATTTGTCTTTCTGATTCTGTTTTAATTTACCGTAGATTTCTCCACCATCTTGCTTCTTAGCACATTTACGTCTTATCATCTTTCCTCCTTTTTTGAAAACAGGAGCAGAAGAGGCGGGAGCCCCCAATGGCTCTTGTTGAGGAGCTTGAACTTGTTGTAGTAATGATAGAAAAGCTTCACACGCTTGAGATAACATATTACAATCTCCTGATTGAAGTCCCTGAGCCATCATTTCAGCTATTTGAAGAATAGGATCCTGGCTCTCTTCTTGCGCACCGCCTACAGGAGTAGAAACGATATTCCCACCTTCTTGCATAAATTTTATTACCTTCATAATTTATTTTTATTTAATTTAAGAAATCTTTTATCCTATAATTATCATTTATTCATTTAATGCTCAAAGATAACACTTTAGTTTCTAATTTCAAAATAAAAATAATAAAATATTTATATACATTATATTTTATTAAAATATATTTGTTATATTAAATATAAATTATTATCTTTGCAGCACAACCCAAGAATAAAGAAGAATCTATTTCATTCTCTAAGGAGATGCTAGATTAAACATTAGATAATATAGGGTTAAAGAGGATAGTTAATATCTTCTTATGGGAGGCAGTATATACTGTCTCCCTTTTTTATTTTTAATTTGGAGCGTTTATATACTCTACAGGATTAGTATCCTGAGTATCCATATATTTAAATATAGTTTTACCAAGTTTAGCATAGTCTACATTATTCTTACTTTTATTAGCTTTCTTGGCCTTTTTAATCAGAACTTTAGAATTCTCTCTACTAAAGATTCTCTCCCCTCCTACTAAATCCATCTGAGGCTTTCCATCAGATCCAAGAATATACATTTTATCAATATCCTCCTCACTAATATAATCATCAACATCACGGTCTAACTCATCGCCTATTTTGATTCCAGAGTTAGAATTTACTTCAAGTACATATTTTGTTTGTCCTTCTAAACCTTTAGGAGTAGAAATAATAAGCTCTTTACTATTAGCTTTACCTAACACTATATTATAAACTTCGTCGTCCTGATCTATAAATATAATATCAATATCAAACTCCATTTCAGCCGTATTAAATATTACCTGCCCTTGATTTTCTGGAAAAACAAATAATATCCCCTCATCATTCTCCATAGACTCAACATTAGAAAGACCTTTAGATCTCTCCTCTTCAGTCTTAGCTATTAGAACTTTATATTTTTTATCTGCGATTTCAATTATCTCTTCTTTCATTATTTTATACTTTTAATTAATCCACTCCTATCATCTGTATTTCTTAATAATTCGTAGCAAATTAATTTTCCAGCATTAATAGCTATATCATCAGAAGAATCTTGTTTATATAGTTTATATAATGATTCTAGTTCATGTGTAAATTCTTTACGAAGTGTCCATTCATCTTTTTCTACTTCTGCCGTTTGAGTGACACCGCCTTCTGAATGTATTACTATAGGTATTCCTTTAGTAGTAATTTGATCTTTTAGATTTTGATCAACTTCAGTAATATTATGTTTTCTAGCATGTAAAGCTCCCTCAGGAATAAGATTCATTTTTCCTCCAAGCTGAAATTTTTTTGGATCTTGTTCTGTAGGTTTTATTGATCATTTATTAATAAGTAATCTACCATTATCTAATTCTGGAAATTTTATTCCTTTTTTTGATAAAATTAATTGTGGAGAATATCCATTATATTTATTTTGATTTTGTGCGAAATATGTCTCAGAAGCGGAGTTAGATTTTCTAAGTTTACTTTCTACACCTATATCTGTTAATAAAGTATTGACTCTATTTTGTTCATTTATAAACCTATTCGCTTTACCCTTTCCAAACAACATTCTTGTATTACCTAATTTTTGTGCCGCATCAATATCTGCTGTAGACCCTCCGTACGAACTAGCTAGTTGATCTATTTCTACCGATTTATTAGACTTTGCCGTTTTTCCTCCAAACATACCAACTAACATTGATACTCCAGGAAGACTATTAAAAAACCCAGCTGTATTTGCAGCACCACTCATTCCCGCTCTTTTTGCAGCACCCTTATCTATATTTCCTAAATTTAGACCAGTAGCTGATCCAATAGCGTCCACTACTCCTGAAACAGCTCCTATTATGGCTCCTACTGGTCCAGCAGAACTTATACCACTTCTAATACTCTCTCTAGTAGCACTCTGCTCTGGAGATAAGCCACCAACAGATGCAGCGCCTAATCCAGAACCAACGGCTCCTAAACCGTTCTGGAGCCATTTAGACATATTTTTAACTCCTCCTTTATAAATAGTTCCCATTTTAATTCTATTTGAAAAACTTTTCCAAATCTTTATTTATTAACTATAATTTGTAGATTATAATTTATAACTACAAAAGTAGATACGCCAAATTGCTTTTTAGCATTTTACGCATAACTTAGCCTTAATAATGATTGGATAGCATTAATAATAACTAACTTATCTCCAGTATATTTAATACGAATTTTAACTCATTTATCTCGTACTCTTGTAGATTTAAGATCTGATAAATATAGTTTATCATTAGCGTCTTTTTGTTTATTATAATAATATATTGGGTCTATGGTAGTAAGCCATCTATCTTCTTTATATTCAATATTTCCAAGTCTACGGCCGTTTGTCTTTATATTCTTTAGATGCTGATTTATTTTTAAATAATATTGACCTGTGACAATATCTTTATTAATCTCAACTTGTCTTTTATTAAACATTGTACTATTCTTAGAATTTTTAGAATTCTGAGAAAACTCATTATCTAGCTGTTCTTTCTTATAACCTATATTATTAAATGTACCATTAGCATTTCAATATTTATCTGCATTTACATGTTCTGCTTTATAAATACCAGCTTTGTTAAAATCATAAATATCTCCAATAAATTCAAATTCTAGACTATTTGGCTCTACATTATTCGATATTAATACTAAATTATCAAATATTTTATGTATTCCTATAGGAGTATTTACTACAAACTCAAATTCAAATGGCTCCTGTTTGTTGTACCATTTAGTAGGAAGAATTTCATTATCAAGATCATCGTCAAAATAATTAATCTCATTAAAAATTCCAGCTCTTCCATGAACATAAAACCCATTTCTTAATAGTTTTTCATAAAGATCTATATTTGTATTTTTATCCTCAATATCCCTAACTAAAACAATAGACTCAATTACAGAATTCCCATTTGCTCTAATTTTATTTTGATTTGTTTGAGATGAATGATTTTCTGCATTATCTATTGGTAATTTTTCTCCTTCACCATTTTCAGACTTATCTAAAGAATCTAAGTTAGGTGTAACTTCAAAATCTATTTTTAAATAAATTAATTTATCAGTTTCTTTACATTTACTAACTTCTAATTTAAGATTTTTCCCTTCTTGATATATTCTAATATATTTAGGTATAGATTCTTTATCATATTCTCCAATTAGATATTGCGATCAACTTATATCCTTTGCATTTAATATTTTACAAGGAATATCCATACTATTTTCTCTTGGCGTTTCTGTAAATATAACTTGTTGCTCAATACCTTGATTATCTAAAAGAGACGATGTTATAGATGTTATTCTAATATTAAACTTATCAAAGAACTCATAACCTTTCATAACTAATGTCCTAGTTACATTATCATATTCTCATAAATTACCACATGCCCTTCCAAAAGATTTATTTCTATCTTCAACATGTATTCCAGATTCAGTATTTATATTATCATAAATTATACCATATAAAGAGGCTCTTTTTCTATCTAAAGATAAAAAGATATTATTAATATTTTCAGACGCTAATGGTGTTCAACTATATTTAGAAATTCATTTTTGAAGTCGTTCATTATAACATAGGTTTCAAACTTTATCTCTATTATAGAATGTAAACATTATATCGCCTTTATAATTATTATAATGAGTTTTAGCGTTCTTTAAACTTATAGTTGGATATTTATCACTCTCGTTAAGAATAATATTATCATTTAAGAATCTCTGAACTATCATATCAGATATTATTTTAAATCCTTCTACCTGATTATATCTTCAAATCTTCTTTGCGAATGTATCTATTCCATAAATTCCATTAGGTGTTCTAATTACGGATTCTTGTCAAATACTCCCATAATCTGGAGATATTGGTGTTACTTGATTTTGTAATACTCCAGCGCCATACATATGTATAGACTGCCCAGTTGTAGTAGCTAATAAGGCTTTTTCGTTAATTGGAATAATAGCGCAGCCATGCTCAAATACACAAAATAAATTGGATCCTAAAGGCAATAACTTTACAATAGATCCGTACTGGCGCTCAATATCTTTATAAGCTAATCCTTGAAATATTCGATATGCACTTCTAAAATCATCTTCTATTTGAACATCACTAAACATAATTCTTGTATCAAATATATCCTTTACATAAGGAACATTGGGTATTGTGAAATACTTTTTAAATGGAAGTGATGTTGAATAACCAGCATTTAATAATTCAGACTCTGGAATCTTACTTACAGGCGCAGTAGTCATACCTTGTAATGGATAAAAACTTCTTGGATTACCCATTAAAGACATTTCTTCAGTATTTTGTCGGTTTTCAGATCTTAATCCAAGATTATAATTAGATAAACATTTGTAAGTTATTCATTGCCCCATAGGAACTGTGTTGATATCAGCTCTATTCATATCTTTTCATTTTTCAATTGATGTATCACTATATCCTTCATAACTATTTTTTCAAGTTTCTGGACTAACAATCAAATCATTAGTTGGGACATCAGAATCAATAAAGTTAGTATTTATTTTAATAGTGACTGTAGAAGTAAAACAATCCCCTCTATATACATCTGGAACAATAGAACGAATATTATTTATAAGAGAATATACTGTAATAATCTTTACTACTCCGTCTATTATTATGGAATCTTTATATAAATCTCTGTTAATAACTATAACATCATTTTCTATAATAGTATTTACTTCTGATTCTGTTTTTCACGTACCTTCTATCAATCTTTGACTAATTACTTTTTTATTAAGTTGATAAGGTTTCTTCAACTCCTTATCGTTTAATTCATATCTTGGGCTAATTGCCATAAAAGGAGATAAATCATTACCTCTAATTTTAAAATAATTAGTTTCATATGTTTGAGAATAGTTAGATATTCTAATTAAATATAAAGAGTTATTATTTAGATTCTGATTAGTGCCAACAAATGAACAATATATACCTCTAACAATTTTAGTGTTATCTACTGCAAAATTTCTACTTTCCAGGAATCTAAAATCTTTAGCCTCCTCAGAAGATCCACATCTTGTAGAATAACCATAATCATCAAGATAACGTAAAGGAATATCGGTTTGTATATAAATTAATTTACTTAATGTCTTATTTCCACTATCCATAATACTTGGATTAGCATAGTATGATCTTATCATTCCATTTCTAAATAAGTTAAATCTATGTTCCTCTTCAAGTAAAAACTCTGAGTTATCGAACATCGATTGTAACTGCTTATTTACTATTGCGTCTAAACATAATAGGCCTGAGCACTGCTTTGTTGAAGTTTTAATTATTCTATCTTCATAAGAAGTAGTTAGAATTTTAGAGTTGTTAATAAATGATTCTGCAAAATAATACCCATCAGGAAATTGTGTATCATCATCTTTTAGTTTACCTCATCTATCACTATCTTTTATATCCGTTATCTTTTTATCAACGGTATCGTTAAAAAGCATTGGAATATAACTACTTTTATCTACTCCGACAGTAAATCCTTCTCCTAGTATAGTAGGAATTCGTTTTTGTCTAACAAAGAAGAATCCTTTTACTTTATAATATTTCTGAAGTTCATCTAGCACTTCATTATTTATAGTAAATGTAATGCCAATAGGATTTACGCTATGCTCGTTTTCTTTATAATTAATAGGATGTAATTTTGGAAATTTAAATACGCCTTTAGTATTAGTTAAATAGGAATTTGTAGATAAGAAGAAATCTTCGTTATTAATATTAACTAGCTTTTTATCTTTCCCTTCTTCATGTTTATATAAAGAAGATAAATCTCCTTCACCATATACAAAATTTTCCATATTATTCTCAGCAAACTTGCACCCTCTAAGGTTATATACAGGACTTAATGAATCATCTAAAAAGATATAAACTATACCCATTCTATATAACTCGTCGGGCCAGTACCCTAACGAATAATAGATGTTTAAAGGATTATAATATTCACTCTTACCTGTATTTGCTCCAGGCTGTATATAATAATTTTTCGGCTCAATATATCCAATTGAAATTTCTTTTTGCTTACAAGAAGCTTCTATAAAATAAGATATATTCTGCAGTTCATCATTCTTTATAACTGTCTGCTGAACATTTCCAAAAAATAACATATTTTGTACTTGCGCTTGTGATTTTACTCCAGTGCATATATTGTATTTAATATTTAACTCCTCCTGATTTATATGATCAACTTCTTCAAATCCATCGATAGATAATAGCATCGCAGATCCTACTATTTTATAAGGAGTCTTTAATGCACAGGTTTCTGATTTAATCACCCCATTCAAATCAGAATAATCTCTTCTATAGTAAACGAAAACTTTACTAAAAGAAGTATCGATATTAGTTAAACTAAAATTTATTGACTTATCTGTACGTTCGTCTTCTAAAGTTCCTGAGATAGAATGAATCTTCTCAATAGTCCCTTTAAAGACACTTACTAACCCCGACTCTGCAACAATATCTGTCTTATTGTAATCATTATCCGCTAATTTAAAATAAAATGTATAATTCCCACCTTTCAGCTGACCATGATAAGACACATCCATAAGGTCTACTTTTGGAATCTTATTTATATTCCTAAATAATCTTGTTTGCGCATCTATCTTTCCTTCTCTATAGAGATTAGTCTGTTCTGTTTGATTTCTTACAATTCTACGATATTTATTATCCTCAATAACAGAATATGTCGTATTAATAATTCTTGGAGGATTCATATCATCATTTATAATTAAATTTACAGTCCCATCATACGACGGCTGACATTCAATATCTACAGGCTTACTCAAATTTATATCTATTTCATCAGTAGTAAAATCCTCTATTTTTCCTTCTTTTGAGAATTTATTATGTAGAGGATTATACTCGTGAGCTAGATCTCCTTCTGATTTATATTTCTTAGCTGTAAGTTGAATTTTCATTATTCTAAATTTTCGTTTTTTATAAACTCTGAATTTGGAGTGAGTAATAAATAAACCTCGTCCCATGTAATTAAGGAAGATCAATCCAAGCCTCTAATACACCCGTCCTGCACTCTTCCGCCTGATATAGGATGAAGCATAACGTCTGGAAGTCCAGAATAATAAAAATATCCAGTATTATTTTTATATTCAAATAACATAGATTCTGCTATCTTATTGATATTCCTACTAATTCTGTTATCTTTATTATAATCAGTATAAACTTTATTTAAACTATAATTATTACTTTTGTCAATGTCTGATATTTTAACTTTTAGTGTATTACTTAATAGATTTATAAAATCTGCCTGTTTTGTGTCTATATTTTTAAGTAGTGTTTTGTCTATGTACTCAGTTTGTAATTTTTTATTACTAGAGACTACATTAGCTACATTTCCAGTTAAATTACATATAGAATAGTATTCAGAATCTACTCCGATATTAGTGAATATATTATTTAGTGTTTCTTTAGGTAGATTATTTATATTTATATTTTTATACGTAATTGTCTCTAACTTGTCAGTTCTAATAAAAGTATTATTAAAAATATTATTAGAAGACACTTTATTAGTTTGCCCAGTATATGTTGTAATGAATTGTGATGCCCGTTCTAAATTTATATATCCATATAAATGAATTCCTAATCCATACATCAATGCCCCAACACATCAATTCATAAATTGTTCTACTGTGTTTTCAGTTGGAACAAGATTCTTTATAATATGTTTTTGTGTCTTAGCTGTTGTTGACACTAATCAAGTTGTTAATAAATCGCCATCTCCAGTAGTTCTTAATAACCCGCGGAAATCGGTATTAAATTGCTCTGGGAAAAATTTGATAACTGCTGCTGATTTTTTAGACCCATCTTTACACTGTATAGCTATTCCACTAGAGGCAAGTGTGTATGACCCATATGCTTCAATACTAGCTTCATCTGCAAAGTTCCATCCTCGTTTATAATAACTCTCAGTTGGATCGGTGTTACCAGAAGATGGCAGTATACTAACAAATGCTAATGGTGAATTACTATTAGCAATTGTATTATCAAATTTCTCAGCTGTGCCATCAACATCTTCAATATATTCTGATAAATCAGTCCAGTTAAATATATAATCCAGGTTAATAAAGTCAAATGTATCTAGATTTTTAATATTATAGATCATTTTAAAATGACTATTTTTACTACTAATAGCGAGAGCTTGATACGCCTTTCTTTTAACTCCAGAATTAACTAATAATCTACTATCAATAATAGTAAGTCTATTTATTGTAGACTTTTTTGGATATTCTTTCCACTCCTTTCAATTATAACTTAATATATCACTAGTTTTTCATACTCCATTATACGCTTGATCTAATACAATGGATAAATTTTTATATAAATATCACTTTTCTCCTTTTTGGCCACTGTAAGAATTAGCATAAAAATTACTTAATATCGAATTTGTGTAAATTGTACTAATATTTTCATACTCGTTAGAAGTATCTTTTGAAATATTATATATCTGATCTTTATTTTGTTGAGATACAGATTGATCGTTTCTAGTATTTGTAGTTGTAGATTTAACTAAACCTTTTCAAGATGTATCAGCCCATATCCCCTTATTATTTAAAATAATTGGAATGGCTATATTATATGATAACTTTGAAATACTTGATGAAAAGCAACCAGAACTTTTAGAGGTAGAGATATCTTTATTCATAGCTTTTTCTGAGGCCGTGATATAATCATCTAGTTCATCAGTTATCTCGGATATAATATTATTATTTTTACCAGAATCAATATCATCATAAAACTTTTTGTCAAAAAGATCAGCATCATTAAATACATTACTATAATAACTATATGATTTATGTATAACCTTATTTGGTGTAGCATCATTTAGTGTAATAGTACCGTCAGTAATAATAAAATCAGATATTTTATTTGTTCATTCTGTTAAAGATATATCTTGAAAAGTTTTTTTAGATGAGTAAAATTTATTAAATACTTCAGAAGTAACTAAAAACTGAGCTGTTTTAAATATGAGATTTTCAGAACCTGTATCATCTTTAGTAAAAAAGGCAACTTCAAATAAATATATTTCCTCTTTCTTAAATTTTGTATCGAATCTAATATTTAATATATTTTGACCTAATAGATTTATACTTGGAATTTCAGTATAGCTTGTTATTTCACATGTACTATTAAAGTTATCATTAATAGAATGTAATTTATATTTACATATTAAAGACGATATATTAATAGAAGGACTTACAATACTAAAGTTAATTGTTATATCATCTGTACCAACTAAATATTTATATATCTCAAATACTTTTATTTTATTTGCAGTATATAAGTCATTTAAATTAATCTGATATTCGACTCTAAAATTATCATATACAATTCCTAAAGTCTTTTTATCAGTTATATCACTTATTAAATACGGAGTAGCTCTAATAGTTACAGCCTTATCCCCTTTTAGAATCAAATACTTCTGTTTCTCAAGATTATAAGTTATAACGTCGATTTTATTACCATAATTATCTCTACTAGAAAAATCTGCTCTACTCAATATAGTATAACTCTTATCATCTGTTTTAATTTCAAATAATACTTTTAAATGATCGAAATTTTCAGTTCAATCCACATTAGTATTTACTGTTGCCTGCCCTTGTATATTAAAGAATAAAGTTCCGCCATTTGCTTTATTTTTAGCATCAATAAATGCAGGAAGTTTAATATCAGTTAAATATATATTAAAAGATTCTAAATTAAGTAATGACGGTTTATACCCCAATCATCCTGGCGTTTCTCAAGTTACAGAAGGCATATTACCATCTATAACATATGGAGAATCTTTTTCTTCTACATTATTAACTTCATACACTTCCTTTGTATCTGTTAGAATACAATAGTTAATTTTCTGAAATATTCACGTATTTTTAGTACTTGCTGGAAGTTTATCCCCTTCTTTATCAGGCTCTATATATAATCAATATTTATCTCCAGGATTTAAAAAAGTATCATTAATATCTCCTTTTTCTGGAAATAGGATTGTAATATTTTGTTTTGGACTATAGTTTGTAAATAATACATCAGTTATAGATGTGTATTCAATATGTTTATTATCACCTTCACCTACATATATAATTTTTCCATCTGTATCTCTTTTAGGACTATTTACATTTAATGCGATATCATCTCATACTCAATCGGGATCAAGAGGATTTATTTGGATTCCATGATAAAAATCATTTTTAGAAGATCTATCTGTATTATCAAATAATGTTTGTGGTGATGGATACGATCCTATCTGACATTTCTTATCAATAGGATTATATGAAACAATATAAATAACACTTCCATATTCTTTAATTCCTACTGGTATATAATCTGGTGGTAACTGCGCTTTTTTAAGTTTATAGTTACCCATATCATTTTGCAGTATAAACTCATTACCATTATATGTGATAATTGTACCGTTAATACAGTCGGTTAAAACTGTATTTGGGGTAGTTAATGGATGTAAATCAGTATTTAGCCCATCTGTAAAATAATTCGCTTGCGCCTGCTTTGTTTCCATAGTTATTTATATTGTAACAATTTTACCTTTAGCATTTCTACTAGCAAAATGCTTAAAGCTTCTTGTTGTGATTTCTTTCTCTTGAAAAAACCATCCAACATCTATTGGATAGTTTAATATAAAAAAGTATTTCTTAGATTTATTATTAAAAATCTCCTCTTTTATCTTATGTAATCATATATTAGTAAATGTAACTTCTTTATTTCTTTTAGATGATATCTGGGATTGATAATCTTCTCATTCTTCGTCATTTAAACCGAAATAGTACGCCCCGTCATATTCTTCTTGGGCGTACTTATATTTCAGCCGTAACTTTGTTTGTAATTTAGCTGTATTGTATAATACCCTCTTGTAATTATCTAAGAATTGATATCCACAATATGCAGACTGCAAATGAGTGCGCACATTAATATCCGCCCCTTTTTTTGTTAACATATAATATGTATAAAATCCATACTCAAGGACAATCCTAAGCTCCTCACGTGGTATATGATTATACTTCTGCTCCATTACATCTAGGTAGTCATCAAGATTTTTTACCATATTAATAATATTCTCTAGCTTCATGTGTAAATTTATCTATCAACTTCTTAAATTCTCCATCAACATGTATATTCTTTTCCTTTGTCCCAACCGTACGTGTATTATATCTGTACACAAGTTCATTACCTGTAAATTGAGATAGTATATAATCTATATTCATAAATTTTCCAATCTTATATAGTCTTTTAAATTTATCTCCTGAAAACTGTTCCATACTAATTTCAGCATATGCTCCATATCTAAGTGGCAACACAAAGGTAATATTATTATTAATAATATCCAAAAGTATTTCAAAAAAACAATCTTTAAAAATCTTAGTAGCTAATTGTTTAGGATCTTTATATCTATTCTTGACCCACTGCCCTCTTAAGATTTTTTTATCTAATCCATCATACATATCTTCCACAAGAAATGCGTGTTTTTTTCCAATACGATACATTATAACATTGCTTTAAACGATTTTCCATAGGTCTTTCTATCAGCTCTAACCTTAGCATCTAATATATCATTCATATCATTCTGTGAAATATGCATAGGCACTCTAGCAGAATTACATAATCTTAACCAATCTAGTTTTATAGCAGAGGCAAGTTGAAAAAGAGCCCCGTTTCTTTGCGTTAAACTCTTCTTATACATATCCATATAAGCGAAATATGAAGCCAAAGCTTGAACCTCTTTATCATTTAATAATGGGAGCCCATCTTCATCCATAACTACTCCATGATATAGCACAGTTACGGCTTGATAATCTCTATCGAAGACTAAATCGTCTCCATCACGTCTATATTTAGCAAGAACTCCTTTATCATAAAATATATTTTTATTACGTTTCCAAGATTCTATATATTGTTCAGTTCATTGATTATATATATCTGGATACATGCTATAAGGATGAGTTACCTGAGCGTCAATCATAGGAAGAAATACAGCCTCTATAAGATCTACATTACATGGTAATTTTAATTTCTTATCATCAGTAGGTGCTGTATATTTATATAGTCTAGTTTGTCTATTTCCAATAAGCTCTCATCCAGAGATTAAAATATCCTCAAAATTTGTAGAATCTATTACAGTCCCATATAAAATGTTTGCCTGTGCGTATACTGCTTTTGCATTATGTAGTTTCATAATTATTTAATTTTATTGTGGGATTTGATTATTTTGAGTGGCAGGAAAAGCAAGATTTCTATACCATCTTATATACTTCTCAGTCATTCTCTTAATTATTTCATTAGAGAGAGCCCCCATATCTAGATACGCCTCTGGGTTCTCAGAACAGCAATCTCAATCAAGCAGTCGCCTTGGGTCTTGAAATAAGGCTATCACAGATATATATTTTACAAAAGAAACATTAAAGATATACCCATCCATATTACCATTAGTATTAATAGCCGTATCTATATATACATAAGGATTCTCTGATCCATAACGTCTATATTTATGAAATCTATAAGCCTGATCTGTATAAACACTATATTTAGTATTTCTATCGATACTGCCAATAAATCTAATTGTATCAACATTATTAAGATATACTATTGGTGGAATTTCAAAATGTAATGCTTTCTCTCCTACTTGAAGATTACAACATTTAGATCTATAATCGCAACTTACCTCGACACAATTTATTGCTAAGTATAACTCATCTAATGATACAAGACCATTTAATAGAAACTCTCTCATTATATGATTCTTCTCAGCCACAACCTCATCAACCAACTGCTCTATAGATATTTTTATGTTTGCATTCAATCCAGCGAGACCCGAATATATATTATTAAGTACAGCACTAGAAATTGCTTCAATTGTCATAACTATTGTTATAAAAAATAAGGCAGGACAGGGAAACCCCCGCCCTGCCATCTTTGAATTATATTTTAACAGTAAAAGTTTTATTTGTTCTAATTCTAAAACCATCAGGACATATATAAGATACTTCTACTGTGAACGTATCTCCTATTTGAGGAGTATAGCTTTTATGCGCCTCAACTCCTCCAAAATCATCAATAATATATTGGGGATTATCTATTATACGATATCTAAACTTCGCGTCCCCTTTTATATATTTATCATCGACAGTAGCTGAAACCACAAACTTTGACATATTAAGCTTTATCTACTTTTTGCGCTAAAGCCGCATTAACTCTAGTTTTCTCAGCAGCATCAGCTCTTGCATTATCATCAATAGCTTTCTTATTAGCAGCAACATCCTTAGCGGCTTTTAAATCTTTAGAAGAGGCATATGCATCAGGAAGAATAGTAATTCTATCCGCGTCAGAGAGATTAATAATGTTGATAATATCAACACCAATGCCTTTAGTTGCATCACTTATAAGCTCGTCAAACTTACTCATAAGGCCTTCTTGTACAAAAAAAGTATGCATAGTTGTAGAGTGATTAGTCTGACCAGCAACTCCCATACCACCAAAACCTACACGAGGTACACAGTATGCAAATGAATACTGTACATATTTAGCGCCAAGAACTGGCATCTCAACAACTGAAGGAGAAGTAAAGCGCAGATTTTCATAAGTAGGAAGACGAAGATTATGGATCATATAATCATATGTACCAAACTCTACCTTATTACGAGTATACTCAATAAATACAGCTTGCTCAGCATTAGGAGTCTTGGTTCCATAGAACAACATAAGCTCATCAGCTTCCTCTGAATTTCCAGAGCAACGATTGTCACATACAAACTCACTAATAACAATCTTACGCACTTTCATATATGAGTCAGAACACTTAATATCTACTCCTACTTCGCCATTAGCTTTAACGGTTACAAACTGATATTCTTTAGGGACTACAGTCTTGAACGCTTTAACTAATAGATCGGTCGCCTCTTTATATCCAACAACTCCACCATTCGTTACCCCCGCAGGGACCTCTACATCTATCATAATAGGTTTACGAAAATACCAAAGAGCCGAGCCAAAGTCACCACGATAGTCACGATCTAATCCAAGCTCAATAAGAATCTGAACATGCTTTCCAGCTAAAGGAGCGGTATTAATAGTAACTTCAGCATTTACTCCGTCAATGGGCGTAGTCTTATAAACTTTATTATCAACAATATACTTAGCAAAATACTCGCCACCATCATGAATTCTAAGTTTCTTATCTATATTAGGTTTACCACCTTTGGTATCGCCACCAGCAGGAACTATCTCGGCATTTTTCAAGCTGTTAAGAACAACTTCTTTTTGAAAATTAAACATATTTTTCTTAATTTTAAATTAATAATTATTTACCTCCAGGTATAGCTATAGTCTGATTAACAGGTACATTAGTTTGTAATCTAGGATCACTTGAGTTCTCAAGTAATAATCTAACGTAAATATTAATAATCTCGTAACATACATAATCTGGAAACTCCAAAACCTGTGTGTTATCAACCATATCTAATATCTGTTCTTGTGACATTGAAACATACATTGGCGCTTTTAAATAGGTTACATACAGCTTAGATAGTGCCCACATAGAGTTGCCACTATGTATTTCAATCCTTACAGTGGATTGATTAGACGTTCTATCTCCTTCTGATTTTAATGCATAAAACTCGTAACCATCACTGCCAATAAACGCTGGAGTGTATGAGCCAGCCTCTATTTCATTATCCATCTCTGGGTTAGTCACAGATTTATTATCTGAATTATGATTAATAATATAATAGTAAGGCTTCTTATGTGACGGCCTCATATAATAATTATTAATTATTCCAGGATATAAATCTGCAGTCAATCTATTACATGGAGACGTAATAGTTTTTAAATCATTATCTCCACATCTAGATCTAGAGTTACTTCCAGTGAACTCTGCCATACAATTTAATAAATGTAGATAATCTTTTGGGAGCTCTAATTCTCAAATAGAATCATTAAACTCCTGTCTTGGTACAATATTTTCTACTTTTATTATAACAGTAGTTTGTAAAAAACTAAGATCATCGGAACTTTGTTGATTGTACTCACATCTATTGTATACACCGTTTATATATTGTTGAATAGCTTTGTTAAACAAGTATATATAATCTTCTAATAAAATAGAAGGCGCTTTTAACTTGTTACATTCAATTAAAGCGAATTCATAAGCTTGTCTAAGTCGCATTTCTTCTTAATTTATTTATGAAACATAGTCAATCTAAATTATAGATTTATATGCCTATATTAGTGGTATTTAAATACTATGCTATATTTAAATTATATAATATTCTATTTTTTAATTTCTTGCTTTTGTCTATGCATTACCATCTCTGGAAATGTTAAGTCCTTAATAGCCTCGTATATATTCTTATTTTCAGGGTTCTTTAAATACAAGATAATTGCATCATCTGTTGCACCAAGCATTGTTTCACTAAACATCCAAATTCCACTCTGGTTAACAATAATATTCTTATCCTTAGCATCTATAACTAGAAGTTTTACTGCTTGGTCTGACCCAGTATATAAATCAATAATTTCTTGAGGACTCTTCTCTGCACGATTATATAGATAATCTTGTACATCAGTATCAGGAGCATTACGCATAGCCTTACCTAGCAGCTTACACTTAGTGATTCTACCTGATGGCGAATCATTTTCAATAAACACATATGCCTTTGTAACCAACTGAATACGAGATACTTTTTTCTTTGAAATTTCACCATCTCTTTCTATGTAGAAATCCGCTCTACCATATCTCTCCTGTGTACCATCAATAAGATAGTTACCTTGTTTATCTTTAGCAGTTCTTTCAGGGGCTATCACAGGACTTGTTTCAATACATTTTCAAAGATTAGCCTCATACGAATCATTTAAATTAAAAACACGCCCACTATAAATCTCAATAAGCTCATCTTCTGGAATGAAAAAGTCTCTTTCTGAATCATTAAGTTCATCTTGACTTAGGACCATTTCACTTTCGCCATTAGAATTATATCTAACCTTCTTTACAAAAGGAAAATTTGTCCCATTCTTCTGTTTCATTGGCTGAAGATAATATTTCTTCTCTCTACCATACACATTCTTAAGTGTTATTTTATTCATTACTGTTTGTTCTTATTATTACTATTTTATCTATAAAATTTTTAGAAGTACCCCCTAATTAAAGGGGATACTCTAAAACAATACATCTATATTTATATATTTTATACCTCTTCTAAAATTGCAGAACGATAAGGATTCATAACACCAACGCCGTGGTAACCCCAGTTAACAATTCTGGCGCCAGATACTGGACTTGAAACTTCTCCAGATTCAAGACCAGATTTTCCACCTACTCCTGTGATAATATTGTGGATAATATCTCCACCTTTATAACTGAACATCATTATTCCAGGGGTGCCGTTTGAATCGGTAGTTAAATCAATGAATATACCATAAGCTTTCTTAGGGAATTCCAGATCCAACGATCTATCAAGACGGAAAATCATTTTATTACCTGCAAATTCATAAGACTGATAAGTTGCACCAAGATCTACATAATCTTTAGCACCTTGCGACCATACAAAACATCCTGTAGTTTTCCAATCACGAATCCATGTAGACATGGTTCTCTGAACCATTTGCCAGAATCGTGTATTACAGATAAACACCCAAGAATTTCCTGTAGGCTCATCAGCCTTTGTAGCCATCTCATTCATAGCCCCTTCAAAAATACGTGTAGTAAGCTTGTTGAACACATATTTAGTTGCAAAACGCTCTATTTGAGGGATTATACCTTCTGTTGCAATAATTGGTCTACCAATCTCATCGGTAATAGTTGATTTTCCATTCTTATCAAAGTTACCTTTAGAAAATAGTAACTTATTGTTACGAGCTGCCATAAAACTATCAAGACAAACTTTGTCTGCACCAAAAAGTTTGCATGTAAAATCTTTATCTTTTGTTGCAATATTAATAAATTGATCTTCCATTGCCATATACTTGGCGGAGTAATCAAGGTCGCATCTAGTAGTTCCTATAACGGTTCTATGACGTTCAATATTACTCTGATATTTTGTAAATCCTGTTTCATGCAATTCAGGCATATGATTGGTAATGAAACGTGTATCAGTACCAACTATAAGGTCTATATCAAGAGACTCTTTGTAGTCATTGTCAATAACACGACAAACGTATTCAACAATAGCGTCAGAGCGTCTAACTGGAGAAAGCATAACCATACATTGCTGACGAGTTTCCTCAATAACAAATACGTCATACATCTCGTAATACCGCTCGGGGAAATGGAAAATAACTTCAGAACCATTTGAACCGTTCCCCTCAACTGCAAGAATAGGGATTCTCTTGACAAAATTAACGTCAATTTCCCATTCAATTAAAAATGAGTTAATAGGTTGGAATTTGCCTGGCTTACCTTTGTCCATATAGTAGATATTCATTAACGCCTCTGTTAAACTTGTTGCAGTATATTGTTTATACAGATTAGATACAATACCTAACCGCTCAGGCTTCTCTCCTAACCATTTGTGTAAATCTTCATATGTGCGGGTACTCAAATTGTTATCTTATAGGCTCTTTATCCTATAATTCTACTAATTTACCATTTTAGTAGTTCAGATCATATCATCTTCTAAGTATAGAAGTCTTGCGCTCGTGTTAAATATTAATTACTTTATAACTCATTGATGGAACTTTTAGAAGTATAATCTCTCTAATAATATTTAGAAATTTTTTACCCTCAACTGTTCCACAACGTAACATTCACTGTGTATTATCTTTAGCACCATCTGCTTTGACAACATTCCATTTTACATCATATTTATCTATAAAATATTTTTGTATTAATTCATTTTCAGATTTAGATAAATACGTACGTAGTCGTAGAATATATCCACATCTCGTCTTTACATTTTTATTGTATACATATTTCTCAGTTAGACAGCCATCATCCATCCATCATATAGCTATCGAAATTGGAGCCAATAGATCTAATGTATTAGATGTAATCATTTTTTTATTTTCAGGATATAATAAATTCCTAAAAAGCATAAATGAAGTAGATTGTCTACGTATTCTAAAATAAGATAAAGTCTTTTCCGATACTATACTACCATTCTTTTTATATATAGAATGTTTTAAAATATTAATAACTTTTATATTTTTACCACCAACTACAGAATGAAGTAGTTTTGCTTTAAATGTTAAATATTCTTTTTTTCTATCACAGTGTGTTATCTGGAGCATTCCTTTTGGGTCAATATACCCATCTCCAAGAGTTAAGCCTATCATAATGGCCTTATCATAATTAGTAAATTTCATAATATACTATTTAATATTTATTGATCGTTGAACCTTCCCATCATTGGGCTTGGCTGCTGATTTTCTAATATAAAGGAAGAATTCCAGCAATTCACAAGATTTGCTATAATAATTACTTACTATAGGGGCAATACTTCACCCATTTGCGCATGCGAAGAACTAAAACTTGTAATTCTCATATTTATTCAACTTTTTTAAATTTATAATAAATCCTCACCGTATTTCGTTTCTACGGATTTACGATGATTACTAAAATTATCTTCTCGTATCTTACCATCTGATGTAACTATAGTAGTCTGTGGCTTAGACTCTGTACTTCTAGTTGTTTTAAGTTGAGACTTCCAATAATTACTAATATCTGAAACAGCGTCCTTACCATAAAGTGCAAACCATGCTAATTCAACTAGCCTTTTTGGATCATTTAAATCTTTAAAGAACTGAGTAGCCCCATTCTCATCTTGATTTAAGACATAGTTATAAATCTCTTCTTTCTCAGAATCTTCTATCTGGAGACTATCCGACTTACTATCTTTATAATCCATAGAAATTGCATTAAACTCTGTAAGTTGACCTTCGAGAGCGTTTTTAAATGAAGTAAACTGATCTTCTCTCTCTCTCTCTTTCTCTGCAATTATATCTTCTTCTTTTGACTTATATTGTTTACGAAGTATGTCTACTTTTTTATTAAACAATTCGCTGTTCTCTTTTGCATTCTCTAGATCTGTCTTAATCTCCGCGTCAGTCATATCGCTAAATTTTTCTTTTAAATCAGCAACATAAAGCTCATCATTAGAGTATTCATCAACAGAGTATTGTTTCTCAATAGGGCCGTTTTCTTTAATATAGTCATCAACAGCCTTCTTAGAATAATACGTAACTACATCTTGAAATGTTGCATTGTTAGAACGTAAGTAGTTTACAACTTCAACCTCGTCTTTACTAAGATTTGGAGTAGCAAGCTCCTTAAGAATATTTAACTTTTCATCAGAATCTAAACTATTAAAGTCTACTTCTTCAGTTCCACCATCTTCTGTTTCATAAGTTACTTTACCATCTTTAAGACCATACTCATTCAAAAAAGACTTTAAAAAGTCTCCCGTATCTGACTCTGATTCTTGTTTAGATTCAGATCTAGTTCTAGGATCTGTATTAATTTCAGTAGATGGCGATGCTAATAAAGATTCTCCTGCAGGAGTTTCTTCAACAACTGGCTCAGTACTAGCCAAGGTGGTTCCCTCAGTAACATCTAGTAAGTTATCAAAGCCGTCATTATTAAATTCAAAATGATTTGACATATTTTCCTATTTTTTCTTATTCAATTGATTATTAATCTATTCTTAGATTCGCGACAAATATAATATATAAATTTTTAATTTCCAAATATATTTGATTTATTTTTAATTTTAACTTGAAAATAAATCAAATTTTAAATTTATTTCATTTAAACGAATATCTTTTATATAAACATCATCTATTAGTAGATAATACTTATATTAATTAATCACCACATTAATTTTATAATCTTTATGGATTTGGGACTATACACTTTTGGGGGATCTTAACTACACCATTAGAGTCAACAGTAATTCTATATTCAGAACTTCCTATCGACGCTGAACCATCAATACTATTAAACGCGTATGTTATTGTATCTTTTACACCAATACCAGTCATGTTTCCTATACCATACTCATTTATAGTAATTCATGGAGTACCAGAAATTGAATTTATTCCAATAAATGAATCTTTATGATTACCTAGTTTTAGATAATTAAATCCATCACTATTTACTAACGCTATCCCTGGATTTACAAAAAAACAATTTCCTTCAGATGTTAGGCCATATCCAGATAATGTCCCAAACACAGAGTTTACTATATTACTAATATTACCGATTATATTATTAGATTCAACATCAAAGAGTATATTACCAATCTCTATATCTGCAGATATGGTTTTTCCTTTTTCTACATTTTGTTCTAATGCACATGCTTTTATCAGATCTTCAACTCCAGTACTTTCGTCCGTCATATATAAAAATTTACAATCTACTCCAGATGTAAGTATTCTAACCTTAGTATCTGTACATCCAACTACCAAGCCTTCTACAATACCTTTATCTCCAGTTCCATACAATTTTACTCCAGCGTGTAATTGCGTAATCTCAGTAGTACATTCAAAAGTAATACCTCTATACTTATCTTTAATAGTACCAGTGTATTCTAATATATTAAATCATCTATCATATATATGAGTTGCACAGTTATACCGTGTTCCATATTGAATTGTCTCATATATAGATCTATCTTTTGGCATAAACTTTAAACTAAGATATATAAGCACTTTACTATCACCTGATGGTTTAAAATCTAGTTCTGTAATAGTATAATCATCTCATTTACCTGAGATTTCATTATATTTAAATGCAGTTGTTAAGAGATTATAATAATAAAATAAAGAATTGGTAATATTTAATAACTCTTCATTATATGCAATATCTATAAGATTAGATATAGAATATCCCCCAACTTCTGCATTTTCATTATTTGAATACCATATAAGATTTTTATTAGAATAGTAAACTATTTTATTAATGACTTCTACTTTTAGTACTTTAAGTCCATTACCACAATATGTAGGCTTATTTATAATGTCTATAGAGGAATATGCAACATCCTTTTCTATAGGATTATTTGGTCTAGACGGAATGTTTATATTATTAGCATTAATTGTATCTATAGAGAGGACACCTCTTTCTAGATCTAACTGCGTATATAAATTCTTATCTGTGATTTTTTTAGATACCAGAGAATTAAATCTTCATTCATTAGGAATATCTTCTGAAATATCCTTTCTAGCATAGTTAGATGATGCGACTCCATTTAAGAATTCAGCATTTAGATTTTTTACTAACTGCGAAGATGTAATAATAAAAGGAGTTGTTATAGTATCAATAGTGAGAGCCTCTGAGAATTTTGTAGAGGATATTGCTGATAAAGGTATAGGCGTATAAGTAGTATTATCCGTCTGAAAAAACTTACCATCTGCGGTTATAATTAAATAATCATCTCCAGGGTAAGGATATCCTTCTAAGGCTTCTTCAGAATCTATAAATATTACTAATGGAGTCTCTTTCTTTTCTTCCTCTTCTTTTGGATCTTCTCCTCTAAACTGTACTTCATAAAATCTATCTTTAACTTGTACATAGACTCTACCTAAAGTCTGCAATACTAGATCTTTACCTTTATCCCCTATTTTAGAGTTATTAGATAATGTCCCCATTAACTCTTTAGTATATCTTCAGCAAAGTCTAGAATATTATCTGTAACAGCTCCAGACTCATCTAGTTTATTAATAAGTGCCTTTATGAATTTAATCTCACTATCTGTAAATTCTACTTCTATAGAAGGGGCATCAGTAGCTCAAACGACCCTCCCTTCCTCATTTTTAATCTTATAATCATCTACCTCACTACTTGAGAGGTCTATCTTACCTCTAATATTTCTTTTAGAGATCATATCAGTTACCGAGCCTTGCTCTGGCAAATTCATAAGCAGTACTAAGCGCACTGCAACATTTAAATTAAATTTACTTTTTTGTGTATTCATATTTGTTCATATTAAGTTAATTAATATGCAAAGTTAAACAATATTTGTGCAGTATCCAAATATTTATGTAATTATTATAACAAAAAAGGAGTAGCATTTCTGCTACTCCTTTCACTATTCATCTATAGATTTATAATTTAATGTGTCTTTAAGCTTTATTAAATCCTGATGATTAAATACTAATGCCTTATCAACTAAAGGCAGATTTATTTTTATCTTTCCTCCTCCTATCTCAATATCTCCTATAAATTTAGTATTTATTTTAAAAGGCTTGGTATTAATAACACTTTCTACCATCTCTGAAAGTATTCCATCAATATCCACCATTCCATTTTTATCAGAGACTTGTTTTAACATATCTTCAACCTTATATGCATTATTATCGATAACTCTACTAATCAAAGGTTTCGCAAAGGCAATTAAAGGACTACTTTGCGTCAATGAAGTTAGCTGAGCATCTACATATGTATGAAATACCCCCATTATTACGTCTACATGCTGCGCCATTGCTTAATAAATTCTTCGTATGTTAAATCTGGATTATCTTTAGAAAATTCTCTAAACTTTTTAAAGAGAGCCATCTCATTATCGGTATCTTCTACTATCTTATTTTTTAACTTCTTTACCAGTTTTAATTGTCTCTGCAATAGATCTCTACCATCTGATGTATTCTCAATATTAACTTTAACTAATTTTAATAGCTCTATTTGAATTATTCCTTGCAAAGAAGCTGTAATCTCGTTATATTCTTTATCCTCAGAAAATTTAGATTTCTGCGTCTCGGATAAAGAACTCATCTCATTATCTATACTATCTCAAATTAATTCAGTTTGGAGAGTTCCCTTTGTTTGCATTTGTGTTAGCTGGGCTTCATACTGTTTAAGCATCTGAAGTTGAGACTGCACATCATTCTGAGATAGTAATGGATCTGAATTACCAAGGAAAACTTGATTTACTGGATACATTTTATTTTTATTTTAATTTTAATTATAATCCTTTTTAAACAGGATATGAAGTTAAATATAAGAATCATAGTTTTATTATTATATTATTATAGCGTCTCCTAATCTAATAAATACACAGCTCATACCATCTATCATATTTACTCCATTTAAATCTTTAAAGGCATTAATAAATACTTGAGCAGACGTTGCCCCCTGCACTTGAATACTTACCTTGCTATTATTAATGAAGTTATAACGTTCGTTAAGATCGGTAACATCAAATACTCCAACACCTGAAATATTAGTCATATTTTGCGTTACAAACGCAGATGCAGATGTAACCATAGCCTTCTTAATAAATTGAGCCAATAGCCCTCATGTTATGACACCATTCTCTCCGCTAGTTTTTGTAGCACATCTCAAACTAAAAGTAGCCATATATCTACCAGTTTTAGTAAATTGAAAATATGAATTATCTAAAGTAGGAGTTATTAATCCACCGTCGTTATTAGTAAGTACTTTTCATGGAATACTAGCTCCAGAATTTACAGTAGAAGGCTGATCGACATCATTTAACATAATCCCGTAGAAACTAGAATGGATAGACCTATTAGTTCCTCCAGGAATACCTTGTGGAATACCAAAATTTAATACTACGTCTGTATCAGTCCCAGAATTTGTAACAGTTGCTGGAGATCCAGGAGGCAGGGTCGTAGTCAGTCCCACTTTAATCTTAGTACTTATAGTGGTACTTAGAGTTCGTACTTGCCTAGCAAGTATAGCTATATTTCTATTTATACAATCTACAAAATTATTCATAATCTTATATTTTAATTATTAGAGAGAGTTATTACACTCTCCCTAATAATAATAATTTAAACAGATGCTGGGCATCCACAAAGATTAGGATAAGATCCATACCCAGAAATAACTGGAGTACTAGGCAATACTACCTCACCTGTAATCATACGACAAGTTCTACGATCCGTATAATTTATACCAGCCGTATAAGCTTTGTCAATCTCACATTGTACCAAACGATTCTGATAAGGACGAATAGCAGAATCCACTGCGATCTGGATCTTAAGATCGTCAATTTGAGACTTTAACACATCAAATCCATCTCTTTGATTTTTATAAATACCAAACATTTCAGTATTAACTGTTTGGCGATCATTAAATCTAATATTCTGCATTCCTAATGCAAAATCATATAGATTTTTCTGATCAGTAAGTTCTGCGTTACATGCTTTCTCTCAAGCTTGAAAAGATGTTGGGCCAACGCACGTATCACTTGCGTTACTCCCAAGGCCAAATAAACCTTTCCCATTCATTGATAAAAGACCCAATGCTGTACCAGCTATTCCTAAGCCTAATCCCGCACCAGCAACACCTTTAGACGCATATTCTTTATTTTCGTTCTCATATTCATGAACGATTTCTCTCTTCTCTACTACTTCCATAGTTATTGGTTTTTTAATTGTTAATTTTATCTATTTTATTGTAAGCTTACAGTGTAAATTTACAACAGAAAGTAGTATATGCCTAATGTTACTATATAAATAAAATAACCCTTCTAAGTATTTAAACTTAAAAGGGTTACAAAAATATATCATTAACGTTTCGATGCTAAATATTTATCTAAATCTTTTTTCCTTCAGAAAAGCTCTTTGAAGCCTTGTTGTTTTATACCATTAGGTATAATACCTTCACGTACATGATTATCAAATGTAGATCTGCTTATACTTAAGTATTTACACGCTTGATATTTACTAAGCTTTTCGTTCTTATTAGTTATAGTCGTAAGATACTCTATAATTTCTTCACATTCTACAGAACTTAAATTAGAATTACCTGTATCAATATCATTAATTATTCTTAATAAAAGATCCATAATAATCTTCATCATAACTAAATATAGATTTGAACGTTAGCAAGTATTAAGTTATCTGTTATTCTAGTAAAGCAATAGCACTTATATCCAGAAGTAGATGTTATAGAATTAAATCCTTCTGAAGTTTTTACTTTTGGATTTCTAGTAGTAGTTACTGCACAGTTAAATGGCACTATTATAATTGAATCTGGATTATCTTCACTATATGTTTCATTTCCTGTAAGAGCCCAAGACTGAGTAAGTGAGTGAATGTACCCACCATTCCCAACATGTTCGCGACTGATCTCATATATCATTTTTTTAGTATAGAAACCATCCACATTAATATTACTCTGAGTAGCACCAGTATACACAGTTTCACTTCCACCTGCGGTTATACATAGTGGGAATGGATTTGGAAGGACAGTGGGAATTTCTTTAATACTATTTGTATTAGCTGGCACATATCCTAAAGCAGCGGATATAGAACTGGAGCTTACATTGACATATGCTTTATTTGTTGCGTCCAAACGCACGGCTATGCCCGAATCACCCAATGTTTCAGTATATCCTATTTTAATACCACCTAGCGCAATATTCGAAGCAGCAGGTAATATATATTCTTCTATAAGATGACTATTAGAGATTGTAACTACACCATTAACTAACTTAAGACTAATTCCTAAGCCGTTAGTTAATGTAAGTGCTGAAGAAGAATCATTTAATGTAGCATCACCGACTTTAATAGGCCGTCATGTGTTTGCGGTAACAAATCCCAAATTAGAAACTCAACTTTGAGTGGCTAAAGAACTCAATAAAATTCCAGAGTCTTTAATAGATTTTAATCCAGACCCAACAATAATTTTATCTGCAGCAAAAGCTCCACTAGACATTACATCACCTCC
>NZ_JAVWDJ010000015.1:0-78598 GCF_036642255.1 Clostridium sp.
CTGCCTTTTTAAGAGAATCAAAGTCTAAAGGTAAATCAAGATGTTCCTTTGTTAGGCATCCGCCTGATGGGCCCCCTATTTGTACAGCCTTGAACCCTGTACCACCTCTCATGCCTCCACCTATATCGAAGATAACTTCTTTTAAAGTCGTTCCCATTGGTACTTCAATTAACCCTGTATTTTCAATATTTCCAGTTAGGGCAAAAGCCTTTGTCCCTGGACTTTTTTCAGTTCCAATGGTTTTATACCACTGTGCTCCTCTATAAATTATTGAAGTTATATTAGCAAAAGTTTCTACATTATTAAGAACAGTAGGTTTACCAAAAAGTCCTTGTTCCACAGTTCTTGGCGGTTTTACCCTTGGCATTCCACGTTTTCCTTCAATAGATGCAGTTAGAGCACTTCCTTCACCACAAACAAAGGCACCTGCACCTTTATTAATCTTTATATCAAAATTAAAGTTCGTACCAAGAATATTTTCTCCTAGAATACCGTATTGCCTTGCTTGATTTATAGCATTATTAAGTCTACTCACTGCAAGAGGGTACTCTGCACGAACATATATATATCCTTCTTGAGCTCCACAAGCAATTCCAGCTATCATCATTCCTTCAAGTACTCGATGTGGGTCTCCTTCCATCATACTTCTATCCATGAAAGCTCCCGGATCACCTTCATCTCCATTACAAACAATATACTTTATCTTTTCCTGTTGACGTTTTACTTGAGACCATTTACGGCCAGCCGGAAAACCTCCACCACCACGTCCTCTTAAAGTTGACTCCTCTATGGTATTAATAATATCGTCAGCACTCATTTCAAATAGTGATTTTTGAAGAGCTGTATACCCTCCTACTGCAAAATATTCCTCTATAGATGTTGCATCAATATGACCACAATGTTCTAGCGCAACTCTAGTTTGTTTTTTATAAAAAGGGATCTCTTCTTGTCTCTTATGTATTTCTCCATCTTTGCTATACGCAAGTCTCTCTACACATTGATTATTAACAATAGTTGTATCTAAAATCTCCTCACAATCCTCTGGTTTTACTTTTATATATAAATAACCCCAAGGCTCAATTCTCACAAGTGGTCCCATTTCACAAAAACCATGACATCCACTTTTCTTAATTCCCACTGATTCATCATGTGGCTCTTTTTCAAGACTTACTTCACAGTTTATATCTTTTTCTTTCATCAGTCTTGTAAATTCATCATAAATATCTAACGCACCACCAGCAACACAACCAGTACCTGCACAAATAAGTATCTTTATTGTTTGCGATTCTAATCTCTTATTATATGTCCCTTGAATATTAATTAAATCCTGTCTATTAAGAAGCATATTATTTCTCCTCCTTAAGAGCATTTAATAGTTCTGTTACTTTTTCTGGAGTCATAGACCCGTAAACTTTTTCATTAATCGTTATAACTGGAGCAAGTCCACATGCACCAAGACAGGAAACAGTTTCTACCGTAAACTTCAAATCATCTGTAGTAGTCTTAATTTCAGATAATTTTAATTCTTTTCTTAACTTCTCCAATATTGGAATAGACTTTCTAACATGGCAGGCTGTTCCATCACATATCTTTATAATGTATTCGCCCCTAGGTTCTAAAGAAAAGTTTTCATAAAAAGTTGCTATACTGTATATCTTAGCTCTACTTATACTAAGTTTCTCTGAGAGATATGCAAATATCTCCTTAGGCAAATACCTATATATTTCTTGAGTATCCTGAAGAATTGCTATGATGTTGCTAGCTTTAAACTCATGTTTTTCTAAAATATTGTCTAAGTCCCGATAATCAAATAGCCTACTCATTATATTTCCCCCTTGAAATATTGTTAAATTATTATCACGATTATATATTATGCTAATTTTTAAAATATTTCAATAGTGACTAATATTTCTAATATTAAATAATTATGGGTAAAAAAAGCTTTTTTATTAATAAATGATTTTTATTAAGTTAAATCCTTCACAATTTTCAATAAACCTCCAATGTCAACGACAACGATATTTTGATAAAAGCAACGTGTTTTTATTTGTTTTTATTATATTTCCTCTATATTCTTTGGCCCTAGACCCTCCTAATAATTTTCTAACTATTTTATATAGGATACCAATTAAACCTCATATTCAAGATTTCTTTTATTTGTAAAAAGGAAATGCAAGAATATCGCAATATTATTGCTAAAAATTTAACTATTTATTCATTGATACTTTTTTATCAAATACCACTCTTGCTTTTTTAAATTGACACCCATTCATGGGACTTTTTTTGCACAATAACTTTAATACTAAGAACATTCATAAACTGAATAAGTAACAAATTTTAGTCACCGAATCTTTTCCTCAAAATAACTTCTCCTTTTTTGTTATTTTCTATTATAAGTTCTTTAAAATAGATATTTTACGGTAAAAAACAAAAGAGCTATACAATAGCTCTTTTGTAACTTATATTTTAAACTTATCAATATTATCATTTAATCTATTTGTCAGATCATTGATTTTGTCAGATAAATTTGATAATTCTTCCATGGTAGAGGCATGTTCTTGCACAGAAGATGCTATTTCTTGAGTAGATGCAGATATTTGCTCTGATATTGCAGATACTTCTTCCACATTACTCATTATCGCTTCTTCCTCTGATACTACGCTCTTTATAGCTTGAAAAATGTTTTTAAACTCAGGAGTAGTTTTATTAACTTCTGACTGTATATTTTTAAAGGCAGTCATTGTATTATCTACCATATGCATTTGATTGTCCATTTTAACTGAAATATCTTTTGTAATACTAGATACACTTTGTACACTGGTAAGAATTCCTGTAGTTATTTCATTAATACTCCTAGATGAATCCATTACCTGCTCAGCTAGTTTTCTAATTTCTTCAGCAACCACCGAGAATCCTTTACCTGCTTCACCTGCTCTAGCTGCTTCTATAGCAGCATTTAATGCAAGTAAATTTGTTTGTTCTGCCACACTATTTATAACGCTCATTATCTCGCCAATTTTATTTGCATCTCCATTTAAATACATTATATTTTCTGTTGCAGCACCAAATGAATTTCTAACATCTTCTATAGATTTAACTAATTCTGTCAGCCTTTCTGCTCCAACATTTGCAGTGCTTTCAATAGCTACACTGCTTGTAGTGGTATCTTTCACTTTTTCCTGTATATGATATAAAGAGGTACTAAATTTTTCTATGGCTTTAGTTGCATGATTCATACTACTATCTTGTTCACAAATTCCTTGTGCTACCTCTTGAATAGAATCAGAAACAATCTTACTAGAGTTTTCTACATTTCCACTTGAAGTTTTTAAGTAAACCGATATGCGACTAAGATCATGCATACTATCCTTCATTTCTCTTAGCATTTGTTTTATTATATATATGGACTGATTAAGAGCATCAGCTAATTTCTTTGTTTCATCATTTCTATTACTATTAAATTCTACTGTAAAGTCTCCCTTTGCAAAATCATCTAACTTATCTATAACATTAGTTATTGGTTTTGTTATTCTTTTAGCCATAATTACACCAACGACGATGGCGAGAGCCTGAACTATTAAAGCGATAATAATAATTTGCTTTAAGCTTGCAGTAATCATGTCATTCATTACATTTAAGGAAATTCCAATACTAATAGTTCCAACTAACTTTTCACCTTGATAAAAAGCAGTAGACACATTATAAACCTTCTCTCCAGTTTCTGTTTCAAAAATATATCCTGAAGATTTTCCTTCTTTTATACTCCCTGCAACTTCTTCACTTTGTTGCTCACTAGCACCAGTTACTGCATCGGTGCTTTCTCCTGAGTCTTGTGAACCTTCATTATCACTAGAAGCAATTATCTTTAGATCTGTATCTGCAAGAGATATGTATTTTATATTTTCTTTACTTTGCGACTTAACTTCCTTTAGTATTGTTTCAATTTTCTTTGAATCATTAAAATCATATTTACCTATTTCTCTGTTAATAACAGTAACAAGATTTGTACCATCATTTTTCATTTGATTGGTTACTGCAGATCTAATTTGATAGATAGAAACTGCTGTAAATATAAGTGTACAAACAAAAGTTAGCACTATGAAAGATGTCAATATCCTCATTTTTAATGATTTAAACATTATATTCCCTTACCCCCTAGTTCGACTAATTGCATTTTTTTCTCATAAAATAAACAAGTTCTTAAATTTATTTCGACACCCACTATTGAAATCCTCTATTTTTCACATGAATAAAAGTTTGTAATTGTTTACCATTACTTTATTATAGTTTTAAAATTAAGCTCTATTTGAATAGTCCTTACTTATGTACCTATTTATCTTTTTCACAAAAAAATCTGTGCAATCTTTTAATATAAATTAAAAATTATTATCTAAAAGAAACCACAGATTTTTATGGTATATAACAAATTATACTAATGAATTTTACCATGATTCTTTTAACTAGAATTCATCTAGTAATCCTATTTGCCCCACAATAAACATTCATTCTAAATCCACGTGCAAAGCCTATAACTGTTAGATTTGCAGATTCAGCTATTTCTAAGGCTAATTTTGTCGGGGCTGAATGTGATATTATCACTGGAATACCTGCTTTTATTGCTTTAATAATTATATCTGAAGAAATTCTACCAGTAGTCATTACAAGCTTATCTTGAAGATTAATGTTATTCATAATAGCTTTTCCAATAACTTTATCTAAGGCATTATGTCGTCCTATATCCTCTGCGAAAAGAAGAATACCTTCATTATCGCAAATAGAACAACTGTGTACTCCCCCTGTTTCTATAAAAAGCTCAGATTTACAATTAAATTCTCTCATAAGTTTTAAGATAGTCTTAAATGAAAATTCATGATTACTTTGAATTGCTTCAATTCCCCAACCCTCAATAAATCTTAGTTGAATACTCCCTTTTCCACAACCAGAAGTTGTGGCCTGTATTGTATCAAAACCCATTTTAATGTGCTCTTTTAAAATTACACATACCCTATCATCGAACTTCTCTTCGATACTTTCAATAGATTCCATAGATGAAATGACGCCTTCAGAAGATAGAAATCCTATTGTCAATTCAATGGCTTCACTTGGTGTGCACATCATAACTGTATAAAATTTCTCATTTATATATATTTTCAATGGCTTTTCTACTATTATAGAATCATGCACTTCTTCCCATGCTTCATTATTTATTTTTAAAATGTTTATTTTTTTTGTATTATTCATAGGCAACTATTCCTCCAAAGTTAAATTACAAGCTTTTTCCAGCAAAATCAAATCTGTCTTATAGTTTAAGTTTGTAAAAATACACATATCCTTACAGTATGTTCTTACAATTTCATCTTCTACATAATGCATATTGCAATTGCTGATTACCTTTAATAACTTAAAGTTATTTTCATCTAACTGATGTTTAAAAATAGACACCATTCCTTTTGAATAAAAAGCTTGTAGAGGCTCAATTTGTCCAGAATTATATGAAGCCACACCCTGATAATTTTCACTTTTTATAAGTTCTTTCATGTATTTTATATAATGTAGATTTATTATAGGCATGTCACATGCAGTTATAAAGACATAGTTAGAAACTGCATAGTTTAAAGCAGTATAAATTCCGCCTATAGCTCCAGAGTCAGGAAGCGAATCTTCAACTACCCTGTATTTCATATGTCTAAACTTTTTCTTGTCATTTGACACTAAAATTATCTCTTCAAAAACTTGCTCCAATTGTTCTGCAATGATTTCAATAAGGAGTTTACCATCAATTTTAATATCTCGCTTATCAAAACCCATTCTTCTACTTTTTCCACCACATAAAATTGCCGCAGTTCCAAATTCTTTCAATTGTTTTCCTCCATTGTGTGTACATACCAAGTTTGTGTGTACAAAATTAAATTTTCTGTGCAAAATCTAGTTTTCTGTCCAAATAGATAGCTTCAACAGCACTAAGGTAATTTTGTGAACGAAAAAATGTCTACATACTTACGTAATAGGCATTTACAAAATTGAAAATTTAAATCCACCTAAAAATCAATTCATCTATGCTTTAGTTTTCATATATAAATTGTGGTTTGTAATCCCTTAATAAATTTAAATACAAGCTTATCGGATAATCTCACGTTGATAATCTTCATTATAAGTTACCTGAGAAATGCCCGAATAGCATTTATATTCTTAGAACTCAGGTGGTAATGCTAGCATCTCCTCATAGTTGAAAACTGGTCCATCAATGCACATATACTTACTTCCCACCTTGCAGTGTCCACATTTACCTATACCACAGCGCATATGTGTTTCCAGCGAAGTATATATATCCGTTGCTTTCATACCGAGATTTATTAAATCCTTAGCTACTGCTTTTATTCTTCTAGGTGATGCACAAATAATTGCAGAAGCATTTTTCCAATCTAGGCCCAAATCAGGTAGCAAATCATTTATATAACCTACATGAGCTTCAACCTTATCCGTGGGATTGCTTAATGCATATAGAACTTCCGCACCTTCACTATTTTTCCATTGTATCAAATCTTCCTTATAAACTAAATCCTCATAAGAAAGAGCGCTTCCGATAACAACAACTTTGCCAAAATCTTGTCTATTTTCCAACATTCTAACTATCATTGTCCTTACTGGAGCAAGTCCTACTCCACTTCCCACAATTATTACATCTCTACCTTTGAAGTTCTCATCTTCAAAACCTTTACCAAATGGTCCTCTTAACCCAACCTTATCTCCAACCTTCATGTCGTGTATTGCTTTAGTTACTTTTCCAGCTTTTTTTATACAAAAATCGAATTGATTCTTTGTGTTTGGAGAAAATGGAATTGATATAGCTATTTCCCCTACACCAAATACTGTTATTTCAAAAAATTGTCCATGGAATTTAAAATTATCATGTAAGGTTTTATCTTCATACTGCATTATAAAACGCTTTATATTTCTTGTTTCCTCAATTATATCTGTAATCACTGCAACTTGTGGTGTGTAAACCTCCTCACAACTAGTTCCTTGATTTAGTTCATGATTATGGTTCATTACGCTTTCACCCCTTCTACATTGCTATATTTCTTATTAAATTCACTATCACTGGCAACTTCGCTATTTAACGTATCTAAATCACTTTCAATGTCAATGCCTTTTTCTGATAACTCATTGATGATATTAACAATATTTATGTTTGCTGGACAAACTTTTATGCATCTTCCACACCCAGTGCAGCCCTTCATATTAAATCTTTCTTCTATATATTTCAATTTGTCGTATATTCTATATCTTACTCTTGAAACACCATTCCTTGGATTATGCTCTCCAGCATTTCTAGTAAAGGAATCACTTTGGCAAGAATCCCAATATCTAACTCTGCAGCCGCTATTATTACAATTATTTTCCTCTACCACATTGAAACATGTACATGTAGGGCACATCATTGTGCACCCTGTACATCTAATACAGTCCTTAGAAAGTTGTTCCCATATTGTGTTATTGAAATTTTCCTCAAGAACCTTATGCACATTATGTGCCTTAATCTCTGTTTTGAATTCCTTCATAACATTGTGCTGTATTACATTTTTTTCATCTAAGCTTAATTCATCAGCTTTCTCAAAGAAATCTTCAGCAAGAGCCATTAGTTCTTCGCCTTTTTTGCTTCCTATCTCTATTAAATAAACATCTTCAAGAGGGGTTAATAGAACATCATACCCCACTTCAGCAAAAGGCCCGATCTTCAATGAATTACAAAAACAACTTTCTCCAATCTTTACACAGTTTGTAGCCACAATATAAGTTGAATCTCTATGTTGTTCGTAATTCCCATCAACGTAATCTTCTAAGAAAAATTTGTCCATATATGCAATCCCATAAGCGTCACAGGATCTAACTCCAAAAAGTATCTTTTTAGTATTTTTAGAATCTTTGTAAGTCTCAACTTTTATGTTTTCACCCTTTCTTTCCCATTTAAAAAGTGCCTCTCTTTGTTTAAAAAGAAATTCCTTTACAGGAAAGGTAAAATTAATATAATCTAAAGTTAATTTATCTTCCTCATAAGGAAGAAGCATAACTTCTCCTTCCTCTTCTGTGGGTGCATAAACTACAAACTCCTTAGACCAAAGTTTCAGTAAACCTTGCAAATTTTCTTTTTTTAGTGTTACCATTTATTTCACCCCTTCTATTTTCACTGCACAAACTTTGTACTCTGGAATTTGTACAACTGGGTCTAAATTCCTTCCTACAAGGTTATTTACGGCTACTTCCCAAAAATGGAATGGAATAAACACAACACCTTGCACTATTTTATCAGTGATGTGAACTTCAGTAATTACATGCCCAATACTAGAAGTTACCTTAACTTTACCACGCTCTCTTAAGCCAAGATTTTTTGCATCGATTGGATTAATCTCCATAAAACCATGAGGATATTCTCTATCTAGTGCCCAAGCTCTCCTAGTCATAGTACCAGTATGATAATGATGCTGCAAACGACCTGTAGTTAAAATATATGGATATGCTTCAGTAGACTTCTGACTTGATTCTTCATATTCATTTACAGTAAACTTTCCAAGTCCACGTACAAACTTTTCTTTATGCAAAAATTTTGTTCCTGGATGATTTATATCTGTACAGGGCCACTGCAAACTTCCTTTATCAAGTCTTTTGAAAGTTATACCACCATAACTAGGCACCAACGATCTAATTTCTTCCATTATTTCTTCTGGTGAAGAATACTCTGCAGGATGTCCTAAAGCTTTAATTACTTGGCATAAAACTTCCCAATCTGCCTTACTGTTTCCAACAGGTTCTATGGCTTTTCTTACCCTTTGAACTCTTCTCTCTGTATTTGTAAAAGTACCATCCTTTTCAATAAAGCTTGCTCCAGGTAATATTACATGCGCAAGCTTTGCAGTTTCAGTTATAAAAATATCTTGAACTACAAGAAGTTCTAAACTTTCTAAAGCTTTTTTAACATGATTAAGATTTGGATCAGAAAGCATTGGATTTTCTGCCATTATAAAAAGTGATTTTACACTTCCATCAATTGCACCATCCATCATTTCGCCTAAGGTCTTTCCATTATCACAGGCAAAATCTTCTCCCCATACCTTAGAAAATTTATTAAATATCTTTTCATCTTTTAGAGATTGATATCCTGGAAGTGTATTTGGAAGTGCTCCCATGTCACAGGCTCCTTGCACATTATTTTGTCCCCTTAAAGGATTCACACCTGTGCCTTCTCTTCCAATATGCCCAGTTATTAAAGCAAGGTTAGCAATTGCTCCCACAGATTTTGTTCCTGTAACATGCTGTGTTACCCCCATTGCATAAACAATTGAAGCTGTTTTTGCCTTAGCATACAATCTTGCTATATGTCTAATGGTATCTTCAGATATCCCGGTTTCAATAGAAACCTTGTCAGGGGTATACTTTTCAACTGAAGCTTTAAATTCCTCAAAACCTTCAGTTAAATTGACCACAAAATTTTCATTGTATAAATTTTCACTTATAATTACATTCAATATACCATTTATAAGTGCTAAATTACTTCCTGGTTTAATCGGAGCATAAGTATCTGCATATTCTGCAAGAGGTATCTTTCTTGGATCTGCTACAATAAGCTTAGCCCCCTTACTTTTAACTGCATTTATTATCCTCATGCCAATTAAGGGATGCTGCTCTGTAGTATTAGACCCCATAACAAGAATAACTTCTGCATCTTCTAATTCTTCAATGGAATTCGTCATAGCTCCACTTCCAAATGCTGTAGCTAAACTAGCTACTGTGGGGCTATGTCAGAGACGGGCACAATGATCAATATTGTTAGTTTTCAAAATAGCTCTTGCCAGTTTTACAATTAGGTAATTTTCTTCATTAGTACATCTTGCAGAGGATAAGAATCCAAGCGCATCAGAACCATTTCTTTTTATAATATTCTTCAAAGATGTTGCAATAAATTTAAGTACAGTATCCCAAGAAACCTCTTTAAAACTTCCATCTTCATTTCTCATTAAAGGCTGTTTAATTCTATCTTTATGTTTAACAAAACTATATCCTTGCCATCCTTTAACGCATAGTTTTCCTTTGCTCACTGGATGATCATTTTTAGGCGTAACACCGACTATTTCGTTTTCTTCAACATTCAAGTAAAAATTGCAACCACAACCACAATAACCACAAGTAGTGAGTACTTTTTTCATGTACCTTTACCTCCACTTAAAATACTAATAAATTTTTAAGAATCATTTTAAACTTATGAATATCTTTTAATTTCATTACTATTTATTCAATATTTTTAATGGTTTTTCCTTCTTTAACAAGATATTTAATTTACCTTTTTAACATTGTTAATAAAATGTCAATATTGAACATTACAAAAATTATCGTAAGTTCAGCAAGTTTAATGAAAATATCTATTTTTTAGACTAAATTTAATTAAATTAGATTTTGATAATATATATTCTAAGTTTTTATAGAAATTTCATGAATAAAGCTTCAAGAAATTATGATTTATAATTAATTAATTAACAATTTTATTAGTTATCTTTTAAAAATAAAACTCCCACCTTAAGTAGATGGGAGTTTTGCGTTATAAAATAGATTATAGTAAAATAATATTTTCTTCCATGCAGTCCTGTATCATTTCTGGTGACCATATTGAAGCGTGAACTTCTCCGATATGAGCCTTCCTTAACATGTACATACATATCCTCGATTGTCCTATTCCACCACCTATAGTATAAGGAAGTTTGCCTTCCATTAATAACTTATGGAACTCTAATGATTTTCTATCTTCACAATGTGCTAACTTAAGTTGCTTTTCAAGAGTTTCTTCATCAACCCTTATTCCCATTGATGAAAGTTCAAAAGCTTTTTCTAACACAGGATACCAAAATATAATATCACCATTAAGTGTCCAGTCATCGTAGTCTGGAGCTCTTCCGTCATGCTTTTCTCCAGATTTTAGCGTGTCTCCTATTTTCATAATAAATACTGCTTTTTTGTCTTTACATATAGCATCTTCTCTTTGCTTTGGAGTAAAATCCGGATACAAATCTTCTAGTTCTTGAGTAGTTATAAAATAAATATCTTCTGGTAAAATTTTCTCTATTTGTGGGTATAATTTGTTAATACAGTGTTCAGTATCTTTAAAAACCTTATATATAGTTGTTACTATTTCTTTTAACTTATTTATTGTTCTTTCTTCTTTTAAAATTATCTTTTCCCAATCCCATTGGTCAACATATATAGAATGAAGATTATCTAAGTCCTCATCTCTTCTTATTGCATTCATATCTGTATATAATCCTTCACCATTATTAAACCCATATCTAAATAAAGCCATTCGCTTCCATTTAGCAAGTGAGTGTACAATTTCTACATTAGCTCCAGCCATATCCTTAATATCAAAGGTAACAGGGCGTTCAACACCATTTAAATTATCATTCAAACCAGTGTCGGTTTTTACAAAAAGAGGTGCTGAAACTCTAGTAAGATTTAATTCTTCTGATATTTTTGTTTCAAAAAAGTCCTTCACTTGTTTAATGGCAATTTCTGTGTCCTTAAGTCCAAGAAGTGGTTTATACCCACTTGGTATTGCAAGTTGTTTTTTATAAGTTATCATAGTTTTTACCTCCCGAGTTATTATTGATATTAATCATGGCCATGATTAGTTTTAGAAAATGAAAGAGAATACAAAAAGCCCTTCATCCTATACAATAGGACGAAGGGCTGGACTTTCGCGGTACCACCTAAATTAGCTATAAAAGCTCACTCTAAATCAGTACGGAATTTTCTTCGATACTGCCCTATATATAACGGTTAGGCTCCGTCCACACCTACTCTCACAAAGATTTCAGCTAGCAACTCAGAGATGTTCTTCACTATAGACTTCGTGTGGAACTTTCACTATCGTCCACTCGCTTTGACTACTTTCTATACCTACTCTTCTCGTCATAGTTTTTCAGAAAATTAACTTATTGATATTTTAACTTGCAAAAATAACTTTGTCAATATATCATTTTTTCCCATATATAAAAAATAAGATTATTGATTATTCAATTTGTTGATTTATAACAATTGAATACGATTACACTTTTTCTTGAATTTTTTAAAAAATATTAAACTTATATTAATTGATGATAATGTAATAAAAAATCTCATACTAATTATACTATTATTAGTATTAATTCTCACAGTATGGTATTATTAACTGATTAAATAAGTTGCTTTAAATACAATCAGTTAATTTATAGTGTTTCTTACTTCATATTTTGTAATATGAACTTTAGCTTTAAGAAACATCGCATGGAAATATGTTTTATTATCTAACATAAAATATTGGTAACATTTATCCATCCTTATTTAAAATGGTAAATAAAAATGCAAGCTTCAAATGAAAGGTAGAAAAGAATGAATTTTAGAGAATTAGGTATTAGTGAAGATATAATAAAAATATTAAAACATAATGGCATTACTGAGCCAACAGCTATTCAACAAGAATGTATTTCTGTTATTAAAGCTGGTAAAGATGTTATAGCAGAATCCCAAACTGGCACTGGAAAAACCCTTGGATTTTTACTCCCTCTTTTTGAAAATATATCTATAGAGAAAAGTGAAATTCAAGGGTTGATTGTAACTCCCACAAGGGAACTAGCTATTCAAATTACTGAGGAAGCTATGAAGCTTAAAGAAGGTAAAGATATAAATATTTTAGCTGCATATGGTGGTAAAGATATCGGCTCTCAATTAAAGAAGCTAAAAAACAACATTCATCTCATTATTGCTACCCCAGGCAGACTTTTAGATCACCTTGAAAGAAAGACAGTGGATCTAAGTAAATTACAAACCTTAATAATAGATGAAGCAGATCAAATGCTACTTATGGGATTTAAGAATGAAGTTGAGTCTATTATAAAAGAAACTTCAAAAAAGCGACAGACTCTTTGTTTTTCTGCCACTATAAATTCTGATGTTAAAAAGTTAGCCTATAAGTATATGAATGAACCTTCAATGATTTCCATAAAAAAGGAAGAAATTACTCTTGATGCAATTAAACAATACGTGGTAGAAACTACTGACAGAAGAAAACAAGATGCCTTATGTGCTATTCTAGATCAAGATAATCCCTTTATGGCCATCATCTTCTGTAGAACTAAAAGAAGAGCTGACGACCTTGAGGTTGCACTATATAGACGTGGGTATAACTGTACTAAGTTACATAGTGATATAGTTCAATCAAAACGCGAAAGATTGATGAAAGCTTTTAAAAATGCTGATTTCCAGTATTTAATAGCGACAGATGTAGCCTCTAGAGGTTTAGATATTAGTGGAGTTAGCCATATCTATAATTATGATATTCCAGAAACTGTTGAAACCTATATACATCGTATAGGTAGAACCGGAAGAGCTGGTGAAGAAGGCTACACTTGTTTATTTGTAGATCCAAAGGATTTTAGGCTCTTAGAAGATATTGAGAGAACTATAAAATTTAAGATCCCTAGAAGAACTGTATAGTGTGTAAGTGTATATAATAAAAAAAGTTTTTATATAAATTAACCCTCTACCTTACTAAAATTATTAAGGTGGAGGGTTTTCGTATGATTTTTTATAATTTTATATAGAATCTATCTATAAATCAGTTAAATATTTAGTACATAAATTATCTAAAATTATTTAAATCCAATATTATTTATCTTTAGCTTTATGCTACCCCTGTAATTGAACTCTTCTTGAAAATCAATCTTTAAGGATATTGAACTTTTTAAATCAGAATAGAGTTTTCCTTATTTTAGATTTATTTATTCATTCCAGTATAAATAAAAATTGCATCCCTTAAAAATTCAGCACATCCAGGTTGCTTATCATCATAGTAGGCTTTAAATCTTTCATCATCCACATACATTTGAGCAAGACCTGCATGAGCTTCTTTGCTATACTTTGGCCAAGAGTAAGTTAACCATTGCTTGTGTAAATCTGCTGCTTTTTGTGCTAATTCACCAGCTGGGTCACCAGTTTTAAATGCCTCCGCTAAAATTTCTCTTACTTCTTTTTCAAGACTTGCTACAGCCTCATACTGTTCTTGAGTCATATTCTTGAACATTTTATTGGATTTTTCTATTGTATCATCACCGTATTTTTCTCTGATTTCTTTGCCATATTTCTTCTCATTATCATCTATCATCTTTTGTTTAAAACCTTCAAATTTTTCTTTATCTGCCATTTTAATTCTCCCTTCAGTTAGAGCTATGGTTTTATCCACATTAGCTATTAACATGTCTAATTGTTGTCTTTTTTCAAGGAGTTTTTCACGATGTTCTCTCAGTGCATTTGCTCCATCAAAGGAAGGTGCAGTTACTATATCCTTTATACTTTCTAAGCTTACACCTAACTCCCTATAAAATAGAATTTGTTGTAGTCTATTAACTTCTGCTTCACCATAAATTCTATATCCTGAGGAATTAATTCTTGCCGGCTTAAGAATTCCTATTTCATCATAATATCTTAGGGTTCTGGTGCTTACTCCTGCTAATTTTCCAAGCTTTTGCACTGTGTACTCCATGGTTTCGCCTCCCTTTATTATTACTTTACACCTTTACGTCGCGTTAAGGTCAATAGGTATTTTAAAAATATATATCTTTTTATTGTTTATCATAAATAAATGTTTAACAATATATTTTATCTTTGAATATCACTTTAAAGTTGTAAAAAATGTGATTTTTTTAACTCAATACTGAGGTATAATTCTGGCTTTTAGAATAACATTTATATAATTTAACTCTAAAACTACTAAGTTTATTATAATATAAGCAAAAACACCTCAACATATAAGTTGAGGTGTTTTCTATATAAGAACAACAACGGGGACTAATTGTTCTTCACTTCTACCCAGTGAAAAGCAGCCTGTGTTGAAGTTTTCATTATGCTTGTTTCTTTTGACCGTAATAAGCATTACTACCATGCTTTCTAAGAAAATGCTTGTCTTGTAAATAACTTTCAGTTGCACTTTGGCTAGAGTTTATTGTTATGGTTCTATAAGCCATTTTTGCTACTTCCTCTAAAACCACCGCATTGTGAACGGCCTCTTCTGGACTCTTTCCCCATGAAAAAGGTCCATGATTACATACTATTACACCTGGAATAAAGTTTTCATTTAGTTCATTAAATCTTTCAAGTATTACATTACCAGTTTGTAATTCATATTCTCCTTCAACTTCTTCTTGGGTCATCTTTCTTGTACAAGGAATATTTCCATAGAAGTAGTCACAGTGTGTTGTCCCAAAGCATGGTATATCTTTTCCTGCTTGAGCCCAACTAGTAGCCCATGGTGAATGGGTATGTACAACCCCACCTATCTCAGGAAAAGCCTTATATAAAACCAAATGAGTTGGTGTGTCTGATGAAGGATTTAACTTTCCCTCAACTATGTTTCCATTTAAATCTACTACTACCATATCATCTGCTTTCATATCTTCATAAGATACTCCGCTTGGCTTTATAACTACTAATCCTTTTTCTCTATCAATTCCACTTACATTACCCCAAGTATAAGTTATTAATCCCTTTTTGGGCAATTCAAGATTAGCATTTAAAACCTTTTCTTTCAATGCTTCTAACATAATTCTTCTCCTTTCATTTCTAATATATATTTTTCCACTAACTAATAAACAAGTTGTTTTATTCAATAACTTTCACAGAAGATTTAGTTGTTATCCGGATTTTAATTTAAAGCTGTTACTTCACTTTAGGGTGAAGTGGACACTTTTAATGAAAATCCTGTTAAAAAGTAGTATATAATCACCTAACTACCATGTTCAATTTTGGTTGCTTTTAAAATTTGCTCTTAAAAAGTTATTAGCAAAAATCAATTCTTGTCTCCAATTTAAATTCTCATTGTACCAAAACTCCGCAGTAAACATATTAACACCATTTTCTTTAAGCAATTTAATAGCACTTTGAAAATCTACGTGGCCTGTGCCATAAGGAATTTCTCTAAACTTTCCTGGCAAAGATTCTTTAAGATGTGCTGCTACAATCTTTCCTTTTCCTTTTGAGATATCATCTAATACATCTGTAAAGTATTTCTTAGATGCATTTGTAATATTCCCAATATCAGGATATACATTTAGATATGGTGAATTAATTGCTTCTACATATTTCATTGCTTTTTCAACAGTGTTCATAAACTCCGTTTCCATAGTCTCAAAGCCTAAAATAACACCTTTTTGTGATGCATATTCAACAGCTTGTTTTAAATTTTTACCAAATCGCTGTATTGTTTCAGATGTAGATTCCTCATAATAAACATCATATCCAGCAATTTGTATAATTCTAATCCCTATATCACTTGCTAGATCAATAGCTTTTTTCATTATATCCATTGCTTTTTCAACAATTACTTTATCATTACTTCCAATTGGAAACTTTCTGTGCCCACTCAAACACATAGTTTTTATCGGAAGCCCTGTACGAAACATGGCTTCAACTATTGCCTTTCTTTCTTCATGGCTCCATTGAAGTCTCTGCAACTTTGCATCTGTTTCGTCAATGCTAATTTCTAAAAAATCAAAGCCAGCATTTTTACCTTCCATTAATTTTTCTTCTAAAGAAAGTTCATTAGGCATGGATTTTTCATATAGTCCTAATAGATATGACATAAAAGCCTCCATTTCAATTCATATACTATAAAAAGCTTTAGTAATTTAAAACTTCTTCCATAAGCTATCTAAAGCTTCAGTAGTTTCCTTATATAAATTAAATTTAGATTTATAAATTTCAACATTTTCTTTAATGGGTTCAACTCTTTGTTTTACTTTAACTAATACTTTTGCTGCTTCTTTTAAATCTTCAAAAACACCAGCAGCTACACCAGCAGCCATAGCAGAACCTAGTGCCCCTAACTCCTTCGTTTCTATTATCTCAATAGGTAAGTTAAACACATCAGCAAATATTTGAACCCAAACTTTAGAATTTGCAGCACCACCAGCTAATCTAACAGCCTTAGGCTTTGAACGATTCATAAGTAGCTTTTCAGTATGAACCATATGACAAAAAACAATTCCTTCAAACACTGCGCGGGTCATTTGCTCTTTTGTGTGGGAACTATCCATTCCAATTAGACAAGCTTTTGCTTGTGGATTATAGTTTGAACCAAAGATATATGGTAAAAACATGATGTTCTGTTCACCTGGATTTACAGATTCCACCATTTCATTAAGCAAGTCATAAACATTAATCCCTTTTTCCTTAGCTAATGCTCTTTGCTCACCCATAAATTTATTTAAAAACCATTCGTTATTTGCCGCAGAAGTTGGGCTGCACTCTTCAATAAGGTAATAACCAGGAATACAATATAATGAATTCATCATAACTGTTTTATTAAGAACTGGTTCCTTAGAAATATATTCATTAATGCTCCATGTACCTGCAATAACACAAAGATTGTCCTCATCTGTAATATCCATAGCAATAGCACAAGCATCAATGTCAAACATTCCAGCTGCCACAGGAGTTCCTTCAGCTAGTCCTGTTTTTCCACTAGCATCTGCTGTAATATATCCTGATATTTCTGTGGAGTATTTCAGTGGAGGAAGCTTGTCATAGATATCTTCCAATCCAAAGTCCTTTAAAAGTTCTCTATCATATTTTGCTTCAATAATATTTACAAAGCTTGAACCTGAAATATCTGTAATTTCAGCATTAGCCTGTGCTGTTAATCTAAATCTAATGTAATCTTTAACTCCAAATATCCACTTAGTATTTTCTATTACCTCAGGATTATTATCCTTCAGCCAACTAACAAGCGATACAGGCTGACAAGCTAAAATCTTTTGGCAAGTTTTTTCAAATACCTTCTCTGCTGTTCCATCACTATTCCACTTTTCTGGATACATATAGGCCCTTGTATCAGTTGAAACAATCCCGTTATATGCAGGCTTGTTATCTTTACCCCATAAATAAAGTCCTTTTCCATGCCCTGAAAGAGAAATTCCCAAGATTTCTTTTGGTTTAATCCCAGCTTTTTCAATGGATTGCTTTAAGACTCCACAATTTGCCTCCCATAAGGCATCCATATCTCGTTCTGTACGTCCCTCACCAGGTGTAATCAACTCAACCTGTTCATATGCAGAAGCTATTGTATTCCCTTCTACATCAAAAATAACTGACTTTATATATGTTCCACCATTATCTAAACCCACTAAATATTTTCCCATAATAGCCTCCTAATTGTAGTAACTGCTATAGCATTAATAATTTTTATCAACTTCTTGAACTTCATTAAGAAGCAAATTGCATATTGTTTCATTACCAGCAATAATTGAGATTTTCCTATCATCTCTGAAGTTAACAACTTTACCTCCCGCCTCTTCTACTAAGAGGATTCCAGCCGCTACATCCCACAGATTTATATTCATTTCCCAATATCCATCAAAAAATCCTGCCGCTACATATGATAGATCAACAGCGGCAGCACCACACCTTCTAAATCCTCTTACTTTTGGTACAATTGCTGTAGTATATGTAATGTTATTTGCTTTGTGAGTAGCTTTATCATATGGAAAACCAGTAGCTACAATGGACTGCACTAGTGAATTTTTAGTTCCTATCCTTAATTTCCTCTGATTTAAGAATGCACCTTCACCTTTAATTGCCGAAAACATTTCATTAATATAAGGTGCATACACAACACCTAGCATAGTCTCAACTTTATATTGAAGTGCTATGGATATGGCGAATATTGGAATACCATTAGCATAATTATTCGTGCCATCAAGCGGGTCCACCACCCACAGATAATCTGATTCTTTATCAAACTTTCCACTCTCTTCAGAGAGAATCCCATGATTCGGGTACACATTCTTTAAATGATTTAGAATTATTTCTTCTGAAAGTTTATCTACTTCTGTAACCAAGTCTATAGCGGTGGATTTTGATTCAATATATAAATTCTCTTTTCTAAAGTTAATTAACTGTATACTTCCTACCTTTTTAGCAAGTTCCTTAACATCATCTAAAATTTCATGTAAATCTTTCATCACAAACCTCCATATCCTTCAATTTCCTAAGAAAAATCACACAATAATTTTGCAATTTATTTTTATATCTTCAAAACTAATCAATCTATATGCTAGTGATTTTTGGTAATATCACAACAACAGGACCTATTAATAACCTAACTATCAATAAGGCCCAGTCTGTATCTGTTTTAGATTATTGTTAGACGAAATATATTAGATAACTTTAACATGTTAATTATTTCAAACATGCTATTTCAGCCATATTATCTTTTAAATTCAAATAAATCTTTTTATATATTGCAAAATTTCTATCATATAATTTTGTATTTTCTAAGTTAGGCTCAATTGTTTCATCAAATTCTAACCACTGAGCCAATATGCTTGGATTTTCGAAAACCCCTGTTGCTAGCCCCGCTAACAATGCATCAGCTAACGGTGCTTCCACGTCATTTTTTATAATCCTCACCGGCTTACCTGTAACATCAGCAAAAATTTGTGGCCAAATCTTTGATTTTGAACCTCCACCAACAAGAATAATTTCTTTATCCAACTGCACATTTGTACCTGATACCATTTCAATATTGTGACGTAATGAGTAAGCTACACCTTCCATAAATGCTTTATATAGGTGTCCTTTATTATGAACAAGACTTAATCCAAGTATAGTTCCACGAGCGTTACTATCCCAAATTGGACTTCTTTCTCCCATAAAGTATGGAAGTACAATCAACCCTTCCGAACCTGCTGGGATATTCACAGCCTTATCTTCCAATAAGCTATAGGCATTAATTCCTGTTTCTTCTTCCTGAGATAATTCCTCTACTCCAAGCACATCTCTAAACCATCTCATCACAGCTCCTGCAGTAGCAGCTCCTCCAAAGGTATAAATTTTATTTATTGAGTCTATCACATGAGGCATACTAACTAAACTCTCTGAAAGATTAGACTCTTCAGTAATAAATCCCCAACACATAGAAGTCCCCATCATAGCCACATGATTTCCATCATTAAATGCTCCTGCCCCTAATGTAGCAACCGCTGCATCAACACCACCACAAATGATTGGAGTTCCAACTTTCAATCCTGTTAGTTTAGCAGCTTTTTCAGTGACTCCACCTACTACTTCAGTACATTCTACAAGTCTTTGAGGGAAGAATTTCACTGGTATTTCTAAGCTTTCTAGCATCTTAGTTGACCATTTTCTTTCTTTTAAATCATATACCCCACCGATATTTCCTGCTGATGAATGATCAGCAGCCACTTCTCCAGTCAGCTTATATACAATATAAGAAGCTGGTGGTAAAAAATAATGTATTTTATCCCATATATTTAGATTGTTTTTCATCCATAAAATTTTAGTGAACCCGAAATATGAATTAACAGAGTTGCCAGTGGTTTTAAACAATTCATCCAAATCAACATTATCTTTTACCCAAGTAACTTCATCTTCAGCTCTACGATCCATCCAAATTAAACAAGGAGCTAAAGGATTCATTTCTCTATCAACAGGGATGCCGGAACCACCATACAAACTACTTATAGCAACCCCTTTAATATCTTCTGCGTTAACATTAGATTTATCAACAACACCTTTTATGGTTTCGAAAGTGGCTTCCACCCATGGCTCAGGCCATTGCTGTGCCCAGGAAGGCTTTGGAGTTTCAACATCATATCCTTTATAACTATGTGCTAGCACTTCACCTTTTGGATTTATCAAAACTGCTTTAGTTCCCTGAGTTCCTATGTCAACTCCAATTAAATATTTCATATCTTCAACTCCTCTTGTTAATTCAAGTATTAGATTTATTTTTATCACTTTTAAAGCATTCCCTTTTAAAAGGTAATTGCTACTTTAAAATCTCCATGTTTACCTGTTGCGTACTCAAAAGCCTCTTCCCATTGTTCTATCGGAAAACTGCGTGACACTATACCATCTGTTTTTAAGTTTCCATTAGCAATGTTTTCAATAACAAATGGATAGCAATATGGGCTTAAGTGAGCACCTAAAATATCCAATTCTTTACGGTCACCAATGATTGACCAATCAACAGTTGTTGGAGCACTAAACACACTAAACTCAACAAAACGACCTAACTTTCTTATCATACTTAGTCCTTGAGTCACGCTAGAAGGATGACCGGTTGCTTCAATGTAAATATCACAACCATATCCCTCTGTCATATCAAGAATTTCTTTAACCACATCAGTTTTTGATGGATTCATTACAATATCTGCACCAAATTCTAATGCTTTTTCAAGACGTGAATCAACCATATCTAAAACAATTAGTTTTCTAGGATTTTTCATTCTTGCATAAGTAACCATACCTAATCCAAGGGTACCTGCACCAGAAATTACAACAATATCTTCACATCCAATTTGAGCTCTATCTACACAATGCTTAGAACAAGCATAAGGTTCAATTAACAATGCATCTTCTAGTTCCATTGACTTTGGCACTTTGTGAATCACAGAAGTTTTAGGATAGCGAACATATTCTGCCATACCACCATTGTTTTGTTTCTGGAATCCGAAAATATCATGAGGTTGGCACATCCAATAATGTCCGTCCTTGCAGAATCTACATTCCCCACAAGGAACTATTTGGTCAGCAGTTACTCTATCCCCTATTGAGAAATTCTTTACATTTTCACCTACTTCAACAATTACTCCAAGAAATTCATGACCTGGTATAAATGGAGGTTTTACCCATGAAGGTTGTACTTCATCTCCCCAGAACATTGCTGCACCATGTTGGCATTTTAAATCTCCAGCACAAACCCCGCAGCCTTCAGTTTTTATAATAATGTCGTCTTTTCCACATTGTGGTGTAGGGTAATTTGCTTCAAAACGATAATCACCCTTACCATATGCTACTAAAGCTTTCATTGTTTCAGGTAGTTTTGACATATTAAATCCTCCTTAATATTTCACATTCATTAATAATTTTTATTCATTCATTAGTTTTCAAAATTCAAACTACAATCTATTTTTTCTTTTTTGAACTAAAGTAAATAGCTAAAAGTATTATTAGTCCTTTTAACACTCTTTGAACGTATGGAGAAACTCCCATAAGGTTAAGTCCATTGCTTAGTACTCCCATTATAAGTACACCTAAAAAAGTTCCTAAGATATTTCCACGTCCCCCTGCGATGTCAGTTCCACCTAACACTACTGCAGCTATAGCATCTAATTCAAAGCCTACACCCGCCATTGGTTGCCCTGACATAAGCCTAGAAGTTAACACCATTCCACTTATTGCAGCAGTTAAGCCACTTGTAAGATAAGCAATGATTTTATATTTGTTTACCTTAACCCCTGATAAACGAACAGCTTCTTCATTTCCACCAATTGCATAGATGTATCTACCCATAGGTAAATGATTTAAAATTATATAAGCAATTGCATAGATAAGAAGCATAACAATAACTGGCATTGGGATTATATTGAATAAATATCCTCTACCTAAGAACGAAAATCCATCAGGTAGCCCAGCTAATGGATATCCTCCAGTATATAAAAGGGCTAATCCACGAGGAATCTCCATCATTGCCAAGGTAACAATGATTGGAGGCATCTTTGCATAAGCAATCAAGGTACCATTTATAAGTCCAAATATTGCCCCTACAGCAATACCTAGAAGTACAGCCACAATAGGAGGCATTCCAAAATTAATCATAGCACCAGCCATAACGGTACTTGCAATTGCCATAACAGATCCAACAGAAAGGTCGATTCCTGATGTTAAAATAACAAAGGTCATACCCACAGCTAAAATTCCATTTATTGCAACTTGTCTTATTATGTTAACTAAGTTATCATAATCTAAGAATTTATCCGAAGCTAATGTCATTAATAAACATAGTCCTAAAAATCCCAAGAAGGTTACAAATTCTTTCTTTAACTCTTTTCCTTTTAAAATTCCAGTTAAAAAATTTCCACTTTTTTTTGGTTCATATGCTTTTTGAGAATCAATCATTTACTCTACACCCCCGGTTGCATAATACATAATTTTTTCTTGACTTGCTTCTTTTGCACTTAATTCTCCAGTTATCTCACCCTTACGCATAACTAGTATTCTGTCACTCATTTCTAGCACTTCTGGAAGTTCTGATGATATCATAATAATCGAAATCCCTGTATCAACTAATTGCCTCATAAGTTTATATATTTCTGATTTTGCTCCTACATCTATACCTCTAGTAGGTTCATCAAAAATCAAGATTTCACTTTCTGTATTTAAACATTTAGCTATTACCACTTTTTGTTGATTTCCACCACTTAAATTTTTTACTAATCTCTCAATACCAGGCGTCTTAATACTTAAGCTTTTCACAAACTTATCAACAATGCTCTTTTCTTTAGTCTTATCAATAAGTTTAAACTTGCCAATAATATTATCAAGCCCAGCTAAACTAACATTACTCTTAATAGATGCCTCCAAAACTAGTCCTTGGCTTTTCCTGTCCTCTGGTATTAAAGCTATACCACTCTTTAATGCTTCATAAGGAGATTCAATATTAGTCTTTTTCCCCTTTATAAAGATCTCTTTTTTCTCTACTTTATCTGCACCAATTAATGCTCTTACCACTTCAGTTCTTCCAGATCCTACCAGGCCTGAAATCCCTAATATTTCACCTTTGTTAAGTTTAAAAGATACATTTTTCACCTTGCTGTTATTCAGGTTTCTTACTTCCAAAACCACTTCTTTTTCATCTTCAAGGTTTTTATGTTGTGGGAAAGTCTCATTCAATTCTCTTCCAACCATCATATGTATAATTATACCTTCAGTAACTTTATCAATTGATTCAGTACCAATCCATTTTCCATCTCTTAAAACACTAAACCTGTCTGCTATCTCAAATATTTCATCCATATGGTGAGAAATAAAAATCATAGTTACTCCATTTTTCTTTAAAGTATTCATTAAATCAAAGAGATGTTTTGTCTCACCCTCAGTTAATGTGGCTGTTGGTTCATCTAATATTAGGAATTTTGAATTCACTGAAATTGCCTTAGCAATCTCAATAAATTGCTGCTCCGCTACACTAAGTTCGTCCACCGTTACATCTAAATTGACCTCAACATCAATTCTTTTTAACAGCTCCTGAGCCTTTTCTTTCATAGCCTTCCTATCTAGCAGACCATTACTCTTTCTCAATTCTCTACCTAAAAATATATTATCAACAGCATTGAGATAAGGAATCAAACTAAATTCTTGATGTATAATGGTTATTCCTAATTCTTGTGCTTGTTTTGTATTTTCTAAAACAATCTCTCTTCCATCAAAAATCACCTTACCACTGGTAGGTTTATAAATTCCAGATAAAATTTTCATTAAAGTTGATTTTCCTGCTCCATTTTCTCCAACTAAGGCATGAATTTCTCCACGCATTACATCAAAACTTACACCATCTAGAGCTTTTGCACCAGGAAATTCTTTTCTTATATTCACTAACTCTAAAATTTTATCCACTGTAACACCTCCTCCATTTTCTTGCTAAGATCATTTAAATAGTGAACTTAATCACTATAATAAGCTAGTTTTATTGAATCATATCTGGAAAGACATTCGATTCCACCAGTACATATTTCACTAAAAAAATTAAAGTATGGCACTCCAAAAATTGGAGTGCCAATATTATTAACAAAAACTCTTACCAACTGAAACCATTAGCATTTTCTTTTGTCAATAACTTTACATCTACTGGTACTTCTGTTGGGACATGAGCACCTAGTTGTTTAGCTAATGCTATTCCAAAAGCTATTCTTACTTGGTCACGAGGATATTGAGCAACTGTAGCTTTGAAGATTTTCCCTTCAACTATAGCTTTTACTGCTTCTGGTGCACCATCAACACTGTAAACCCCAATATCTTTTCCAGCACTTTCTATAGCAGCAACAGATCCAAGAGCACCAGTATCATTAACACTGAAGATCGCATTTAAATCTGGAGTTGTTTGCATCATATTTTCTGTAACAGTCATTGCCTTACTACGCTCTTGTTCCCCATTTTGATTATCTACAACTTGAATATTTGGGAATTCCTTCATAGCAGCTTCAAAGCCTTTTACCCTTTCAAGAATTGGAACTACTGGAATACCATTAAGAATAGCAACTTTTCCTTTTCCATTTAAATCTTTTGCTAACTGTTTTCCAGCTTGATATCCTGCATCATAGTTTTTAGAGCCTACAAAAGAATCGATTGGTCCATTTGCTTGTGCGTCAACACAAACTACTGTAACTCCGGCCTTTTTTGCTGTAACAACAGCTGTTTCGATCCCCTTACTATCTGTTGGGTTTAGTAGTAAAATATCCACACCCTTTTGAATCATATCTTCTATATCACTAGTTTGTTTATTTACATCATGCTTTGCATCAGTAACTATAAGATTAGCTCCAACCAAAGCTGCTGCTTCTTCAACAGCCTCATTCATAGTAATGAAATAAGGATTGTCCATTTCTTGGAAAGACATTCCTATAGTTATTTCCTTAGCTGCACCAGTAGCTTCTTTGTCTGTTGATGTTTTTGCAGTTGTACTACATCCTGTAACTAACAAAGTTGTAGCAATTACTAAACCTAATATTTTTTTCATTTTCATTATAATACCCCTCCTAAATTAAATAACAGTAAACCTTTACTTGAAGTTTTCATTTTGAAAGTCCCTATTCATCAATCCTTTGAATCTCCCTTTAAATCATAACTCCTCCCTTCAAATAACAAACTTTAGTAACTTGTTATGTATAGTTTAAGATTATTTTTTAAATGCTATGCAGTGCTTTATGAAGTGCTTTTACTATCTAGAATTAAGAAATATTCTAATGTTTTTAATGACTTGAATAAAATGTTACTAGCATCTAATAAATAACCTTATTTAGTTTAGAAATTAGAATTATATAAAAAGAGATGCCTCGTCTATACATGAGAAGGGCATAAAACTCCCTAGGGCTCATGTATATACGAGGCACCATAACCTCTAGAATTCTGAATCTACCATAAACACAAAATTCAATATATTTAATTTTCACTTTACTTTAACTATATGATTAATTCTTGTAATTTATACCTGCCATAGGAATAACTCAAACAAAATTAATCAAAAATTTTATTTATTAATATTTATTTTATTATTATTTAAAACGTATACATACAAGATAAAAAAATAAACATCTAAAACTTCATTTATTTTTCAACTTTTTTTATGTTTATTAAAAGTTTATTCTATTTTTTATATAAAGTCAAGAATAAATACTTCTAAATTTTTATATTTTTATATCAAGCATTTTATGATTAGAATTTTACTAACTTAAAAGTTTATTAGCTTCAATAATCTCTTTAGCTATATCTATCATTTTTTTATTTTTATCCTTACTCATTTTTTGCAATTTCTTCATAGCCTCAGCTTCACTTAGGTAGAACCTGTCCATTAAAATGCCTTTAGATTTTTCTATATGCTTTCGATGTTCAAGAGTTTTTTCAGTCTCATCTAACTTGCTCTTAATTTTTTTAAACTCTTCAAACTTAGACATAGCCACTTCAATAGCAACTTTTAAATCCCATGCATCTACAGGCTTAATTAAATAATTAAATATACCTTGTTTCGTTGCTCTTTCTATTAACTCTTTGTCATGATAACCACTTACTATTATACTTGGAATAAACATTACTTCATTAATCCTCTTAAGAGCTGTAATACCATCTAAAAAGGGCATATTAATATCTGTAATAATTAAATCTGGCTTCTTTTCAAGTGCCATTTTTACAACCTCTTCACCATCACAGGCTTCTCCGATAATCTCATGCCCAAGCTTTTTCAAATTCGCTACTAGACCCATAAGGCATAAATATTCATCTTCTGCTAGTAAAATCCTTAATGATTTACTCATTAATAAGCTCCCCCCTATATACTTTCATTTCTTTTCATATAAGTTACAAAAACCTTTTCATTTGGTAATTTTATCTTAACCTTTGTTCCTTTTGCCTTTAAGATAAACTCTATATTTCCTTTGAATTCATACTTTATAATAGAGGATACTATCGACACTCCTAAGCTATTCATGTTATCAATATCAAATTCTGGGGTAATACCTACACCATCGTCTTCAACCGATAGTAAAATATAGTCTTTATATTTTTGACACTTTATATCGATAATGCCCTTACCATCGCTAGGAAAGGCATGTTTAATACAATTACTTATAAGTTCATTTATAATTAAAGCAATGGACGTAGCTTTATTATACGGTATAAATATATCATCTAACTCTAACTCAATCTTTAGCTTTTTATTCATTGCACTTGAATATTTCGCTACTATTTCTACTATATCTTTAATATTAATAATACTTCTACCCAATTTATCCTTAGACAACAAGTCATGAACCGCTGCTATACTTTTAATCCGAGATATAGTATTATCCAGAACTTCATTTAACTTATGTTCAACCTCAGTTTCACTTACTTGTTTTTGCAGAGAGATAATATTGATAATTCCTTGTAAGTTATTTTTTATTCTATGGTGACTTTCTTGAAGTAGCGCTGACCTCCCCATTAATCTAGTATCTTCAATTGCCAGTGCAGCATGTCGTGCAAAAGCCGATAAATACTTTGTCTCCTCTTTGGATTGAGCATAAAATTCCTCATAGAAAATTTGAACAATTCCTGTTACCCGAGATCTTATTAAAACTGGAACACAAATAATAGTTTTTACTTTATTATTATGTTCAAAAATAGAAGGAAAGTCTTTATTATTCTGATTTGTATAATATAACTTTCCCTTTTCAACAATGCTCAAGATAATCTCTTTCTTTAACTTCGCGTGTAATTCCTCTTTAATCTTAAACTCCAAAGTATCTATAATTGTATTTGTACCTTCATCAATTAAATGAATGGTGCAGCCATCTGCATTCATGAATTTTGTAACCTGCTTGGATAGTAATGATAGTACGTCATTTAACTCATATTCGGAAGTTAAAAATTCCGCTGCCCTAAAAACAGCATCTAAAACTTCCTCGTTCTCACTGTCTATTTTCTCCTGATTATCTTTACGATTATATCTACCTAAAATATTTAGTAACTCTTGTGGATTCTTTTTAGCCTCTTCTGACATAAAAGTTTTTTTAGTCTTACCTTCTGATACTACTGAAATTCTGTCTGCAACTTTTAAAGCTTCTTCCCATACTTTTGTAACATATATTATGCTTTTTCCATCAACTTTATAGTTCTGAATCATTTGATATAATTTCTGAACAGACTCAGAACTCAATCCTTCAGTTGGATTATGTAAAACTATAAAATCTGAGTTATTAGAGAAAGCTTTAGCGATGCTTACTAATTTTCTTTCCTCATCTGATAACTTAGATACTGTAGCTTTATAATTTACTTCGAAGTTGAACTTTTCTAGCAGGTCTTTAGCATTTTTTTTAACTTTTCTCCAATTGACTAAGGGTAAAAAACCTAAGGTTGGCATATTATCTAATGATATATTTTCAGCAACTGATAGAGTTTTAACTAATAATGACTTTTGAAGTAAAAATGATACACCATGAATTTTATCTATTTGTGAAATATCAAGTTCCACTCCTTTAAATATTACTCTACCCTTTACATTCTTTTCTTGCCCTGAAACAGCTTGGGTAAATGTTCTTGTTATGGAATCATTATCACCTACCAAAGCAAGAACTTCATTAGGCTTTAAATCTAAATCTATACCATTTATAGTATCACCAATAGAATTGGAACTTTTTAAATCCTTAATTTGAAAAATAAAATTATCCAAGTAAGCCCCCCCCTAGCTATGAAAAAACTTTCAACTTAAAAATATTCAAATTTAACGTGGATTTTACAAATCTCATTAAATTACTAACTTCAATTTAGACCTTTTCCCCTATTCATCAAATAATTATTTAATTACGCTTTAGAGTGATCATTTTTCTATTTTTTCAATATTTAAATGAACTTCAGCTGGATATAATCTACTGTAAATTAAAATTCATACAAATATTCTTATTTCTTTAAATTATTATTAGTATAAAACAATATTAATTAATTTACCATATACAAATTCACAAAAAAATCATCATTTACCTTCTATTTATTTAATAATCACATATTATATAACGCAATTCTTAACTTATTTAATTAATATAAATTAATGTTAGCCTATGAAATTATGTGAACTTCCAGTATCTTCGGCCAAGTTCTAAATGAAAACACCTTTATTTAACAATTGATTGTCTTGAGATTTTTACAAAAAATGCCTCAACAATTTTGTTGAGGCATTTTTCAAATGTTCAATTTTAAGGATTATTTATCCATTATTTTATTAACTATTTCTACCCTTGACTCACCTAACACATTAGATATTTTTAAAGACATTATTCCATCCTTATAAATCCTATCTTCGTTAGCCTCAACAAGCTTTATTAATCTTTCTTTCAACTTATCATAGTCTATTAAATCGTCCAAATACGAATCAATTAAGTCTTTCAAAGCTGACGCTAGTTCTTTAGGAACTTTGTAATTTAATCTCATAGTTTACTCCTTAATTCTTTTGTTTTTCAAAAATGAAAAAATTCACTTAATATCACCTTTAAAAAGAAACTTTTACTTCATAAAGACATGCTCATGCAAATGTATTTTTAAGAGTTATTCTTCTAAAAAGCTATTAAATGCACTTTTTAATATTATATCCTTAGTTTTTGAAATTATCTACATTAAAAGTTAAATTCATACGCTTCAAGAGTCCATTTTGGCATGACAAACCTTGCTGTCCTTTTTGGATCAACTACCTGACAAATCTGAGCATTCCATATATCACTAAATAGCATTGTAATATCTTGTATCTTTGGTAGAATCCTCACCATCAATATTCTAGCATTTTAATTCCTAAAATTTTATATTGAAAAAGTAATGTTCATATAAACAAAGCAAATGATATTCTAATTCTCAGAATTATATATTTTAATGTTACCATTTTCTTTAATAAGAAGCTTTATCTCTCCCTTTGCATCATTTCCAACTATCTTTAGTCTACTTTTCCCGTTTTTTATGTTCACAGTAGTACTTCCATTTTGGCTCCCCTCAAAAATATTAATTATTTCATCGTCAGGGTTTATTAACACTAGTTTAAATAAACCACTATTAATTTCAGAATTGTAGTCTAGATTAATAGTTCCTTCTTCCTTTGAATCAATGTTAAAAAGAGTTTCCATTCCATTAAAGGTTATAAATTTTATTTCAGTTTCATTTCCATTTGTGCTACCACTTCTCAAAGCAAAACTATAGCTATCACCTTGCTTTGATATTTTAGAATCATCATCATAAATTTCTTTTTGGTAAGAGCTAATATTACTACAACCACCTAATATTATCAAGAATACCAATATTAAAGTAGTAGTTAAAAACTTGTTTTTTTTCATTTTTGACACCAACTTTCCCCATATTAATCCCCTTAAACTTTAGCCTATACTAATTATGAAAATTATATAAACCATAAGCTAATTACCAAATTTCCTTCTGTATCCACATTTTCTGCATAGTTCCTCAACTGCTTCTCTTCTTGAAAATCCATGGAAAATATTATTTGCTCTTTCACTTTCTACAATGTGAGAAAAGTTCGTTTTGTTAATATTGCCCAAGTTAATTATCCCCTCTCCATCGAGACAGCATGGCACTACTGTGCCATCTACCAATATAGCTACTTGATTTCTGAGCCCATAGCAAAATCCCTTTCCCTCATCTTCCTCTTCATTTAAATCTGGCCATTTAAACTCATGATCCTGATTTAAATATATTCTAGGTGAAATTTTTATACCACTACCTGGAATGACTTTTTCCTCTATTTTGTAGTTTAAATTAAATTTCTTCTCAATTACCTCAAGAATCTCACCATTCTTTTTCTTTTGAATATTGGTTTCACTATCTTTATCTACATTCCATAACCTTAAAGATATATAGACATTTGTATTTTCAACAGCTTCTTGTACAAATGAAAGAATGTTATTAATATATTCATTCTTACTTTTTCCACCTTCATTACCATCAAAGCTATGCAATGAAAAGTTAACCTGTCTTAATGCTGGTTTCATCATTATTTTATCCTTAACTTTATTTATAAGGGTTCCATTAGTAGTTATATTAACCTTAAAGCCTTTTTCATAGCTTAAATCGAGGAATTTATCTATTTCAGGATGAAGAAGAGGTTCCCCCTTCACATGAAAATATATATACTCTGTGTGAGCCTTTATTTGATCTAGTATATTGCTAAAGGTCTCTAAACTCATAAATTCAGCCCTTCTCTTAGTTTGCGGACAAAAACTACACGCAAGATTACATACATTTGTGATTTCTATATAAAACTTTTTAAATTTCTTCATTCGATTTTACTCCTGTTCTATTTGTTTATAACATTAGAAGTGTGAAACAATATAATTTTTAAACACCCTACTCTATTAAATAATTAACAAGTTAAATTTGCAATAGTTTTCATGTGATTTTCCAATGAAAGGAATGCCATCTCTGACTTTTAACAACATTTTGGAAGCTTAAGTCTGTGAGCTACTACAAGCGGTATTGCTTAGTCTCGAAAGCTTTCTTTGGTGGCAGTCTAAACCTACGTCCTGTGTTGTTAGACCTAAGCAACTTGCTGTGACTTTAATACTTTCATAGTGTTATTAATAAATAAAACGCAATAAAGTTACTTCCTTGATTTTTAAACTTATAATTATAACTAAATTAATATAAACTCATTTGTTACATATTAATAATATAAAGAGAACTCTGTCACATCAAAGTTCTCTCTATTTTTTAAACAAGTAAGTACAATTATATAAAAAAATTTATTCTTTAATAAACTCAATCAATCTTGTAAATTTTTTAGTTCTTATAAAAACAATTCATGGACACAGTTTTCAAAAGCTATAAGTCGAGTTTTTAATTCTTTTATTTCCCTCTATAGCTAAGAGAAATGACTTGGCAATCATTATCCTATATACCATCATGTTAGCACACAGACTTCACCTGTAATAAAATAATCTCCAGTAGAATGTTATTCATGTAGCTTTAAATAGGTGAATTTATTTTTTTATCATGTAAAACTTATATCCACTTAAAGCTAAAAGCACTTGAGAAGGCAAATAAAAAAACCATACTAATTGTCGTGAAGTATTGTAAAAACCTTCAGTAAAATAACCTGATAAATATGAGAACCTAGGCATATTGTATATACCTACATTTATATCACACAAGAGAAAAAGTATCATTCCAAAGGCAATCATGTACTTATTATGACATAAAAATGTGTTGTTTTTGCACGCTTTTAAGGCTTTTACCACACTACTTCCCAAGCATATAGAATAAAATAATGCTATTACAAATAAAAACGGTATTCTAACAAAAAAGAAATTTGCTACAATGTATAGAACTATCAATGCTTCAAATAAGATTAGAAATCTTACAACTGATGATTTACCAGATTGATTAACTTTGTACCTAACAAAGTAAGTTATCTGAACTATACAAAATAAAACAATGCCTAAAACAAAATAATCAAGAATAAGTAGGCATAAGTCTGCCATTATGGTGAAAAAAAGCCCAACTTGAAGTAAATGCTTATCTCTTATATTAATGGCATCTTTTCCAGTAAGTAGACCTATTAAAAAGCAGAGTAAAATGGATATAAACTTAATTATATCAGTTGATATATAACTTCTTATACTAAAAAAATCCATATATAAGAATGAAACGTAAAATATACTTATTATTAATAATATAGCTTTTAATGTCATGGATTTAAAACTTTTACCTTCCACTGTTTTCATTCCTCTCTAGCAAAATACCATATGAAAAAGTCTATTCATTTCTGATTTCACATAGTACCTTTTAAGCAATTAACAAGGTTATTATATTTTCATTATGGAATAAGATTTGATTTCTGCCATAAACAAGTTTAAGTATTATGGATGGATTAGAAATTTATTTTCCAAAATGTCGTTATAATTTTGTTATTGCTTTTGAATTAGTTTTATCCATTTGAAGATTTTCTATAATTGCATCAAAAGTTGTATTATTCCACTAATTCAAAAAACACACCACAAAAGTTTTACTCTTACAGTGTGTTTACTCTTTGCTTAAAAATGATTTATGCAAGCCTAAGAAAGTACTTCTTGAACTCTCCCAACAATTCCTCCCACAAGTCTTACTTTAATTCCATGGGGATGATTAGCAGAATTGGTAAGTAAGGTCTCCACAATGCCCTCTGTTAATTTACCGCTTCTTTGATCTTGTTTTTGCACTACCTTCACATGGCTACCTGGTTTTATATTTGCACGAATATTCCCGTTCATAGATATCTCCTTAAATATAGCTTCTTTACTTGCTACCTCTGATTTGTTTTTCCTTTGAAATTAAATTATATCACTTTATATGGTAAAGACATACTAATCTATTATCCTAAGTCCGAAAAAAGATTAAATTCACTGTAGTAAATAAAATTTATTGTAGCATAAAAGAGGTGCTATATAACACCTCTTTTAAATGTTTTTTGCCAATATTGTTCATAATTGTGTAATTATCTAAAATCCTGGAACTATATTACCTTCATATTTACCTTCAATGAACTTTTTCACTTCTGGTGAATTTAAAGCCTTTGAAAGTGTAACAATGGCAAGTTTATTTTTATCTTCTTTTCTAACCGCAAGCACATTGGCATATGGTGAATCATTTGCTTCAATAGCTAATGAGTCCTTAGTTGGATTCAAATTAGCTTCTATTGCATAGTTTGAATTTATTACCGCTGCATCAACATCATTTAAAACTCTTGGAAGTTGAGGGGCATCAATTTCTGTTATTTTAAAGTTTTTTACATTCTCTGTTATATCTAGTTTAGAAATAAGGTCCCCATCCTTTAATTTTAATAGTCCTGCTTTTTCAAGTACTCTAAGCGCCCTCGCTTCATTAGTAGGATCATTTGGAATAGCTATTTCAGCTCCATCTTTTAATTCACTTAACTCTTTATACTTGCTAGAGTACAAACCCATTGGTTCAATATGAACCTTCACAGTATAGTCAATCTCTAATTTTCTTTCAGCCGCAAATGATTGTAGGTAAGGTACATGTTGAAAGAAATTAGCATCGATTTGTCCTTCTGCAAGAGCTGTATTTGGAGTTACATAATCAGTAAATTCTACTATTTCAAGCTTATATCCATCCTTTTCAAGTAGCGGTTTTACTACCTCTAATATTTCTTTATGAGGTACTGGTGATGCACCTACTTTAATTACTTTTCCCTCGGTTTGTACCACTTCTGTTTTTGCTCCACAACCACTTAATGTTGAGATTAAAGCAACTGATAATAATAAACTAATTATTTTTTTCATTTTAAATTCCTCCTAATATTTTTTATTTATACATATAGACACTTAATGTCAATTCATCGTTTTTATAATCTTAAATTAATCAACCAGTTTTTATGTTGATGTATATCCTTTTAAGTGTAGTGTTTATAAACTCTAATTGTAAAAGCCTTTGTGTAAAATGACCTTTACTCGCATTAAGTCACTCTAGAAAAATTATTTATAAAAAGTACCTTACTTATCATCTAATCATTTTTCTGTACAGTAAGTTTCCTACACCTTGGATAATTTGCACAACAATAATTAATATAATTACAGTGTAAATCATGATATCAGTTTGAAATCTATAATAGCCATATTTTACTGCAATATCTCCTAGCCCTCCTCCTCCAATGGTTCCAGCCATGGCTGAATAACCTATAATGTTTATAATGGTTAAAGTAATTCCCAAAATTATGGAGGGCATTGCTTCTTTAATCATCACCTTGAATATAATTTGATGAGTTTTTGCGCCAACAGATTTAGCTGCTTCAATAATTCCATGATCTACCTCTAAAAGTGCAGACTCTATTATTCTTGCTGCAAAGGGAGCTGCTCCAAGAGTTAGTGGAACTATAGCCGCATTTGTACCGATAGTTGTTCCAACAATAAACTTTGTTAATGGAAAAATAGATATCATTAATATAATAAACGGGAAGGAGCGAAGTATATTTATCACCAAATTTAAACTCTTATATATTAAGTCATTTGGTTTCAACCCTTTTGGACTGGTTATTATCAGTACCACCGCTGGAATAAATCCTAAAATCACTGTAAAAATTGTAGACACAGATACCATATACAAGGTATCTAAAAGCGCAGGCAATAAAATATCCTTAAACAACATCTAAAATCAACTCCCATCCTATAGATTTCTCATCTAAATAACTTAATATCTTTTCCTTACTCTCTTCGCTGGCATTAATAATAAGACTTCCCATTACGTTATCTCTAAATTTTTCAAGCCTTCCCCAAACTATTGAAAAGTCAACATTTAATTCCCTTGCCATAGAAGTAATGACACATCTTTGACTAATTTCCTTTGGAAAAAATATCTTGATATTGTTACCATTGTTAGGTAACAATTCTTCCTCTCCCATGAGAGTTTTCATTTCCTTTGTTGGTTTTACAAATAAATCATCAGTACTCCCTTTGGTTTTAATCTCACCTCCTTCTAAAAGAATAAATTTGTTACAAATTTCTTTTACCACCTCCATTTGATGCGTAACCACAATAATTGTTATATTTAACTTATTATTGATATCTCTTAAAAGCTCCAATATGGATTTTGTTGTTTTAGGATCTAATGCAGAGGTTGCTTCATCACAAAGCAATATTTTTGGATTCAAAGCCAAAGCTCTTGCAATACCAACCCTTTGCTTTTGCCCTCCACTAAGTTTCTTTACGTTGCTACTTGCTTTATCATTAAGTCCTACTAAATCTATTAAACTATCAACTCTCTTCCTAATAAAACCTTTATCCATACCCCATACTTCCAGCGGAAAAGCTATATTTTCAAATACATTTTTTCTATTAATTAAATTAAAACTTTGAAATATGATCCCCACATCTTTTCTAAACTCTCTTAATTCTTTAGACGTTAGTTTCTTTACATCTTTTCCCATTATATTAATGGTTCCTCCATCAAAGGTTTCGAGGCCATTAAAGCACCGAAGTAAAGTTGATTTCCCGGCACCGCTATGTCCAATAACACCATAAATATCCCCTTCTTCAACACTAAAAGTAACATCATTTAACACCCTCACTTTTGAAAAACTTTTACTCACATTACAAACTTTAATCATGCCATCCCGTCTCCTTTATATTGCTTCTAATTTATGTATAACTACTAATTTACTTTGTAGCGACTCAACCTAAAAAAATAGAACCCAAGAATAAACTTGGGCTCTAAAACCAAACTTATTCTTATCTCACAGCAATGCTGCAGGAATTAACACCGTGTATCAACTTATATGATATCGGTTGTTGGGTTTCATAGGGCCAGTCCCTCCACCTCTCTTGATAAGATTCTATTAAATTGTATTTTTAGTTTGAGCAACTTCTAACATAGCTAGTACCCATGTTAGTGTTTTGTGTGACTAATTGCATTGTCAGAACCCTGAGTTATCACAACTATCACAGTAAGTTTTCTTCTTGTGTAACATAAAGTGTTCTCCACATCCTTGACTAGTTATTCTATTTGCATAGTAAATAGAATAACAAAAAACCTCTTCCATCAAAATAAAATGATGAAAGAGGTATAACGATTCAAACACACCTCTCTCATCTTCAGCCTAGCTCAAAGGAACTTAGCACAGGAATTAGCACCTTTTCAGACAAATGAAATCTGATGGTTGCTGAGGTGTCATCGGGCCGGTCCCTCTACCTCTCTTGATGAGAATTAATTTATTAAATTATATTTATAGTACCACAATTTATATGGAATGTAAAGTATATTTTGAACTTTATTGCGATTTCAATTGACTTAAAATTGAAAGTTATACTGATTATTGAACCATTTGTTACGGCTCAAAATTGTTAACCTTTTCATGCAATAAAAAACGTCGTTAAAAGAAAATAAAGATGTTATCAATGGTTTTGATAACATCTTTGCTAAAATTATGATGCTATAGTTTTCACTAAATCAATATTTTTACATAGTTGATTTACAATTTCAAACTTTGCCTCATCATAATGTTTAAAGGTTTTTAAAGCCTTATCTTTATTGTAATAGACTTTCCAGTATCCACACAATAAGCACTCCTTATGAGGATTTTCAATAAATTCTTTCACATCTTCTAAAGGAAATCCCAAAAATATTCCAAGCTCATGAGGACACACAAATTTTTCAAATCTATCTCCTAGTATTTTTAAATTTTCCTCTATATGCCCTTGAGGCTTATAGCCAAAATTAATTAAAAAATTCGAATTACTTACTTCTTTAATTTTTTCTTCTAATAGCTCCTTATCATAAAAAAGCACAATTATTGCTCTATCCGTTTCTTTTAACTCAAAAGCGCTAATGTTCAATTTCTCTGTAATGCTATGTTTATGCTTCTTCCAATGTTCTAATATATTTCTATCATGCTTACATAAGGTTACAGTTGTAGCAGCTTTAAGTCTTTTTAAAGTTGGAGCTATATTATAAGCTATAACATTAAACACATAGTCTATATCATTTAATTTATTTAAGTTTGTTCTAAAAATTTTCACTGCAGAATTCACTGTAAACACTCCTTATGGGTTAAATATTATTTTGATTATTTCATCTATTAATTACTTATTTACTTAGCCAGCTTTTGGCCTAATTCTATGCATTCTTCTTTTTTATCATCATTTGGTTCATAATTTGCCATTACACAGTCACTTACTATAACAGCTCCGTTACTAAACATTCTCTCTTCCCAATCTCTCATCCACTGACCATCTCCCCAACCATAAGAGCCAAACAAAGCCAATTTCTTATTTTTAACTATAGATTCGATTGATTCAACAAAGGGTTCCATTTCTGATTCTTCTAAAACTTCATCCCCCATGGATGGGCAACCTAATGCAATAATATCAGCTTCTTCTATATCACTATTAGTTGCATTAGCAACTTCTTTTAAGGAAACTAATGCTCCTTGATTTTCAGCTCCTTGTGCTATTAACTCTGCCATTATTTTTGTATTGCCAGTGCCACTCCAATAAATTATTGCTACTTTATTCATAAATACACCTCTCTCATTGGTAATTGATATTGATTATCATTATCGTTAATTAAATTATATTTGTCCTGTTTTTATTTGTCAATAGAATTATCCAGCATTTCATAAATTATAGTAATTGCAGTTAATTTTACATTGACTTTTATAACAACTTATTAAGATTGAGTCTAAAATAAAAAAGGGCTATTCCTAAATTAAGCTTTGGATAGCCCTTTCATTATATTAACTCAATTAATTTCTAAGCGAATTGTACTACTGCTTGTTTAATACCATTTACTATACCATCTAAATCAACAGCATTATTTCCACCAAGTAGCGGTATTCTTATTTTTAAATATATTCCAATAGGAGAGGTTAACTCTAATAAATTTAATAATTTATTGTAGTCCCCACAGGAATACTAATTCTTAATATAGTTTTTGGTAAATATGGGCAGTTCTTATGTGGCTATTTATCATTAAAATGACTAATAATGCTATTGTTTGCATTCACTAAGTACTAGCTTGTTAAATTTTATAGCTAGTATAGATGAGAGGTAATAAGTATTGTTTAGTTTCAAGTTCATTATCTAATACTTTTTTCTATATAGCATTTTTAATGCATTTTTGCGAATATCTAATTTTTATTAAACGAGTCACGAGTATACATTCACTCATGACTCGATGATATGAATTCCATAAAGTTATTATATAGTCTCCACTTTTATCCCAGCTTTTCTAATACCATCGATAATCCCTGATAAACTAAGATTATTTTTAGCTTCTAATAATGGACTTTTTACTATTAAACATATACCACTTGGAGATGACAATTCTAATAAATCTCCTATATTCACAGAAAGCCCCACAGGAATATTAACTTGCACTATAGTTCCAGGTAACCTTTCACAACTATTTTCATGAATAATTTCTTAAAACATTGATATCACCTCATAAATTATTCACAATATATTACTCAATTTCTTTTTTAAGGTTACTTTCCTCATTTGTGGCTCCAATTCTTGGTGCAGCATACAGCGAAGCATTAGTTCCAATCGGAGTTGTAATGGCGCTAATGGGTTATAGAATTGGAACTGGTGGCGGATTACTTGTAGGTAAAATATTATCTATAATGTAATATTAATAAAAAATGAAAACAATTAACTAATGATAAAGAAAGGGGGGCATCACAAAAACTTATTTTGCGATGGCCCCTTCTTTATCTATTTTGTTATTTCAAAAAAATTCTTCATTCAAGAATCATTACTATAGTTCTTATACTAACGTTGTCTTATTATTTATTTTGATTCAACAAATTGAATTTTCAACCCATTTGGATCTAATACAAAGAAATATTTTGTATGTTCATTAGGTTGAAATGGGCCACTGTGAATTTTAATACCCTTTTCTTTAACAAAAGTCATCATTTCATCAACAGAGTCAACTTGAAAACCTAATGAAATATTTTCTCCAAATTTAAATTCTTTTACTTCCTTATTGCATATAAGCTCAACCTTTGTTTCTCCTTCTCCAAGAAATGCTAACTCCATTTCTGGTGTAGGTTTAAACCTTCTCTCAATATTAAGTCCAACTATTTCTTGATAAAACTGTACGGATGCCTCCATATCCTTAACCGTTAAGGTGCTCCACATAAATTTCATAATATACACTCCTTATTCAACATTTGATTTTTTTAGTTTTCTAGTTCTTCAGTAAGTTTAATTTTTTCATCACAAAAGCAATAGCATTATATATTATCTATATTATGTTTATTACTTAGTAAACATAATAGAAGTAATCTGGCTTCCAATCTCCCCAAGATGTATATCCTGCATTTTTAAACTTTTCTATTAACTCCTTATCATGTGATAAAAATGGAGTAAATAATTCCTTAAACTCTTTATCCTTATAGGATAGTAAGTAGTAATCCATAAAAGTGTTTATTCCTTCAAAGGTATCATCCATAACAATAAAATTTGGCTCTCCTTTATATTTAAACACTCCCTCATGCTGATTTATTTTAATAAAACAATTGCTTTCTTTAAGTTTTTCGTATAATTCACGAGTAACCTCCTCATAAACGAATGCTAAAGGTAAAAACCCTTTTCTTCTTACAAAATATGGGTGATATTTAAACTCCTCAAAACTAACATTCCAAGGTTCAACCTTGAAATTTTCTAAAGTTTGTTCTGTTTTTAATGAAGAGATATTCTTAATTGCTAAAGTATTAGCTTGTTTCACCTTAAAACCAAGACTCTCCATCATTGTTCTGCTTTCCACATTAGTTATATGAGTAGAGAAAGCAATTTTATCAATTTCTCCTTGTTCTAATGCCATTTTTGCTCTTTGTAACATTTCTTCTGAGATTCTTCGACCTAATCTTTGGCCTCTGTAGTCCTTATGAACTCTAAGCCCTTCTAACCATCCGCTTCCATCATACAGTTTAGATAACTTAGCTACAGCAATTACTTTATTTTTATTACTATCTACTCCACCCAAAAATATACCATTATCATCCACCCAATTATGAAACACATGTGGCAAGTAGTCAGTACCTTCCCAAATATCTTTTGATATATCTAGCATATCTTGATAATCTTCATGCTTTAATTTCCTGAATTCTATCATAATAATAACTCATAGCCTTCCTTTCTTTAAAATACCCCTTAAGAAACTTCTTCATAAAATTCAGAAGAAATATTATATTACTTATTATACTTTAATTTCCAAATTAAGAAAGTTAAAAAATTATATTTTTGATACTTTCCTATCCTTAAGTAATATTTTAGCATTTTTTGTCTGGAATGAGTTAATAAAATTCATTTACTTGTATAAATCACGGCATTTTCTATTGTAAGAAGTTCATTTATAGAGCCAATTTAGAATACTTCGAATTAAATATATTTCCTCAAAATACATTCTAAAGAATTCTTTAGCCAAACTTTCATTTTTCATAAAAATAAAGTAAACCCTTAGTTAAAGCTTCTAATCAACTTTAACTAAGGATTTACTTTATTTAATATTACAAAGCTTGTACCTAATAATTCTAAGCAGCTTCATTTTTAGATTCTTGTGAGTTTGATTTTTTTGCTATAATTGGTAGGATTAATCCTAATCCTAATAATACAACTGGAGTTAATATGTTAAGTGTTATTTGGAAGAACCATTCACTTGAGTAAAGTTCTACACCCTTAGGGAACATACCCATTATACAAGCAAATGCTGTAAATCCAAAGCACCATAGTCCTATTAAAAACCCAACTGTTTTATTTTTAGTGAACTGATAAGTTGCTTGGAAATCGCCTGCTGCAGCTTTCTTTAAAGCCATGTAAGCAAAGAATACCCATAAGTATCTTAATGGCATAACTACTGCATTTAATCTAAGTAACCAAGTAAATAATGATGTCATATCACCTATTCCGAAGGCTGGAACTATTATAAGTATTCCAACAAGCACTGCAGTTAATTTATATCCGTTAATTGGTGTTCCATTTTCATTAACTTTAGTTAATGATTTTGGTATAAATCTGTTATCAACATCAGCTAACAAAACTTTTATTGGTGCATCTATTGAGAATGCTAGTGCTGAGATTTGAGCCATCATATTTGCTATAGCATATATTACTAAGAATAAGTTCCCTACTCCATAGTATTCACCTAACTTTTGGAATGAATAATATGCACCATTCATCATTAAGTCTTTTGGAATATTGTTTGGATCAAACATCATCCCCATTGCAAAGGAACCAAGTAAAGCTGTTACTGCAACCATTATTGCAAGTGCTATCATTCCCTTTGGAAAGTCTTTTGATGGATTTTTCATATTATTTACATATGGTGATATCTTTTCACATCCACCAACTGCAAATACTAATATTGCTAAAGTCGTTAAATATTCAAAGTTGAAGTCCGGCATTAATGATTTCATACTGAAGTCAATGCTGTATGTTTGAACATTAGTTATTGCAGGTGCTGCTATGGCTAAAACTACGTAAAGAAGGGACATAACAAACATTGATATACCTGCTATTGTACCAATTCTTTTTATAGAACTTATACCTTTTGATGAAATCCATAAAAATCCTAAAAATATTGCTAAACATATTAATTGTAATATCATTGGATTCATGCTTTTCACAAGTGTTCCATCTTGGTTAACAGCCCATCCAAGAGCTATTAGTACACCTTGTGGTTTTTGAGCTAAGTAAGGAACGTGAACTACCCAGTAGGTCCACCCAGCTAAGAATGCTAATTTAGCACCAGAAGTTGTTCTAATCCAAGAACTTACTCCTCCTTTACTTTCTTTAAATGTTGAACCCATTTCTCCTACCATAAGTGCATATGGTACAAAGTATAATGCAAACATCAGTATCCATGAAACAACTACTTTCATACCTTGGCTAGCAAAACCATTTACTACGTTTCCGAAACCCCATACACTAACAAAGGCCATTAAGGCAAGGTTGTTCCAACTTAATTTTTTGTTATTCTCTGCCATGAAATTGTCCTCCTTAAAAGTAAATTTAAAGTACGTAATAATTATACAAATCATTTCGATGTTTTCTATCATAGCATGGTTTTTTTTAGTTGACAACGCCATTTTACAACAGGTTTTATAGCATTTCTGATTTTTTTACTTCATTTTGACATTATACCAATCGAAAATTGCATTTTAAATTGCAATTGAGTTGTTTGTTTTGTTTTTATTAATTTCTATAAAACATAATAAATAACATTTCCATTTTTATGAAGCCTCCATTGACACTTGACCGATCATATTAATCTCAATTAACTTTTTATGGAGATATTTGTTTTATTATTTAAATTAATTTTAAATATTTAAAAAAATGCTTAGCTTTATCTATAATATCATAACTAACTTAATATTGCGTATTTTTCAATTATACTGATTTCACTTATAGTTTTAATCCTTCCACTAATTCTAAATTTTCAACTGAACTTATAAATACTTACCTTTTGCTTAGTAAAGTTAGGTTTTGTAAAAATAATCTTATATTAACTTCTTATATTTAACCTTTTAATAGTTAAAGAAGCACTTATCATAACACAATGAATCTTAAATAATGTTGCAAATTAGCATACGCAGTGCTATAATTCATTTACAGGTGTATATACACCTGTAAATGAATTAATGGAGTGATGTATATGACATTAGTAGAAAATATAAAAAAACTTAAAAAAGAAAGAAATGCGCTTATACTAGCTCATTATTACCAGAGACCAGAAATTCAAGACATAGCTGATTACGTAGGAGATTCCTACCACTTAAGCAAAATAGCTAAGGATTCGCCTGAAGATATTATTGTTTTTTGTGGTGTAAAATTCATGGCTGAAAGTGCAAAAATATTATCTCCTCATAAAACTATTCTTTTACCAGTTATGGATGCAGGCTGTCCAATGGCAGATATGGCAGATAGTGACGCCCTTGTTAAGTTAAAAAATGAACACCCTAATGCTGCTGTAGTATGCTACATAAATTCAACTGCTGAGGTTAAAGCTGAATGTGATGTTTCTGTTACATCTTCTAATGCTATTAAAATTTTAAAAAAATTGGACAAGGATGAAATTATATTTTTACCTGATAAAAATCTAGGTTCTTATCTAGCAGATCAATTACCTGAAAAAAAAATTATGCTTTGGCCAGGGTTCTGCATAACTCATAGAAAAGTAAATCCTAGTCACATAACAGAGATTAAAAAATTAAAACCAGAAGCTCTAGTACTATGTCATCCAGAATGTGAAAAAGAAGTAAGAGATCTTTCAGATTATATAGGAAGCACTTCAGGAATCATTGACTATGCTACTGACAGTGATTCACAGGACTTTGTAGTTGTAACAGAGCAGGGTGTCCATCATGAACTAAAAAAGAAAAATCCAAACAAAAACTTCTATTCACCAGGTAATACAATGACTTGTGTGAATATGAAAAAAACTGTCCTAGAAGACATTTATGATTGTTTATTTGATTTAAGTAATGCAATAGAATTAGAAGAATCACTTAGGTTAAAGGCACTAAATTCATTGGTAAACATGCATAATTACGCGAGGTAATAGATATGGATATTAATACTGACGTTCTCATTGTTGGAACTGGTGCTGCGGGGCTTTACTCCGCTCTTAACTTAAGAGAAGATTTAAATATAATTATGATTACTAAAGGAAATTTAACACAATGTAATTCTTACCTAGCTCAAGGTGGAATTTCAGTTGCTGTAGGAAAAGAAGATGTTCCAGCTTTTATTGAAGATACAATGAGGGCAGGAAACTATAAAAATAACAAAAACTCTGTGAAGATACTATGTGAGGAATCCATGGAATGTGTTCATGATCTTGTTGAGTTTGGTACTCCCTTTAACAAAGTCAATGAAGAGTTGTGTTACACCCGAGAAGGTGCCCATAGCACATTTAGAATTGCATACTGTAATGACAACACTGGGAAACATGTGGTAGATACCTTAATAAATAAAGCTAAGAAAAAGAAGAACATAACTGTAATAGAAAACTCTCAAGTAGTAGACTTGATCACAAAAGATAATACTTGTTCAGGAGCAGTAATAATCCAAGGTAGAAAACAACTAAATGTATTTTGTAAAGTTTTAATACTTGCAACGGGAGGTATTGGAGGTCTATTCAAAAATTCTACCAATGAAAGATCTATTACTGGTGATGGCCTGTTTATTGCCTTAAAATATAATATCCACCTAAAGGATATTTCATATATTCAATTTCATCCTACTGCCTTTTATAAAAGAAATTCTAGTTCTAGAAGATTTCTAATATCAGAATCAGTAAGAGGTGAAGGAGGAAAACTATTAAACTTAAAGGGTGAATCCTTTATAAACGAACTTTTACCTAGAGATGTGGTGAGCCAAGCTATTAACAAAGAAATTGCTTCCTCTGGAATCCCTTTTGTTCATTTAGATATATCTCACCGTTCTTCAGATTTTATTAGAAATAGGTTTCCTTCGATCTATAAGGAATGTATGATGCAAGGTATTGATATAACTAAATACCCTATTCCCGTATCACCTGCACAACACTATTTCATGGGTGGAATAAATGTAAATGAATTTTCTCAAACTTCTATGAAAAACCTTTATGCCGTTGGAGAAACTTCTTGTACTGGTGCGCATGGCAGTAACAGATTAGCTAGCAACTCATTATTAGAGGGATTTGTATTTTCAAAACGAGCAGCGAAAATTATAAATTCAACTATTGATAGTTTAGGTATTACTTTCAACAAAGTTCCACTCTTAGTCTCATCACTGGAAAATATTCAAGATTATCAGCGAAAAACTGTTATAGAGGAGTTAAAAAGGAGGTCACATTTATTAAATGATGAATTATTTAGTTATAGACAAGATAATATTAAATGCTCTGCAGGAGGATATGCCTTATTCTGATATTTCAACCTGTGCCATTTTAGATGAAACTTCTCGCTGTGAAGTTCAGTTAATTTCAAAGGATTCAGGTGTTGTAGCAGGACTTTATATATTTAAGAGAGTTTTTGAACTCCTTGGTAATATAGTTATAAACTTTTATAAAAAAGATGGAGATATAGTGCAAAATGGAGAGCTAGTTGCTAAGATATCTGGTAGTACTTCAGTTGTTTTAAGTGGTGAACGTACTGCTCTTAACTTTTTGCAAAGAATCAGTGGCATCGCTACCCTAACATCAGAATTTGTTGATAAATTAGAGGGAACAAATACTAAACTTTTAGATACTAGAAAAACTACTCCTGGGCTTAGGATGCTAGAAAAATATGGTGTTAAGGTCGGTGGTGGTTGCAACCATAGATTAAGCCTTTCTGATGGAATAATGTTCAAAGACAATCATATAGCAGCTGCCGGCGGAATTAAAAATGCAGTAGAAATGGTAAGAAAATATGGTTACTATGGCAAACAAATCGAAATAGAAGTTGAAAGCATAGATATGGTGAAAGAAGCTTTAGAAGCTGGAGCTGACATTATCATGTTAGATAATATGGACATTGAAACCATGAAGGAAGCTGTAAAAATAATAGCTAAAAAAGCTATCACTGAGTGTTCAGGAAATGTAACTTTAGATACAGTTGAAAAAATAGCACTAACAGGTGTAGACTATGTGTCAGTAGGTGAATTAACTCACTCTGCAAAGATACTTGACTTTTCAATGAAAAACTTAATTTTAAGTAAAATTTAATTTTTAATCGAAAAACTCATGGGTTTCAAGAGTTTTTTATTTTTATTCCTATACTTAACATACAATAAGGTATTTTCTTAATAATATATGTATTGAACAATAAAACAGTAATTTCTTAACAATGGTACTCTGGATTCTTTGGCCATTACTGGAATAATTTATCCACTTTATGGCACATACTATAAGCTATAGCTAATTTTCCAAGTTTTTCGATACAAGTATTGGCTACCTAAAATACCATGAAGGAGGATTTATTATGTACATAGGAGAAAAAATTAGATTAAGAGAATACAGAAAAGAAGATATACCTCTTAGATTAACTTATATAAACGATCCTGATATAGGTGTAAGTTTAACACCAGATATTCCTTATCCTATGACTTTACATGAGGAAGAGAACTGGTTTCACTCTCTCACCGCCATAAGCGATACATATAAATTCGCCATTGAAAGTCTTGAGGATAATAAATTTATTGGTGGTTGCAATATAAACGGTGTTGATTGGAAAAATGGTGTTGCAACAATCGGTATATTTATTGGTAGCAAGGAACATCGTGGCAAAGGTTGCGGTACAGACGCTATGAAGGTTCTTGTAGAATTCATATTTATGCAAATGAATATGAATAAAATCCGGCTTACAGTATACTCCTACAACCAAGCTGCCCTAAGATGTTATGAAAAATGTAATTTTAAAATTGAAGGTGTTTTAAGACAGGAAATCTATAGAGATGGGAACCATTATGACAAAATAGCAATGGGACTTTTAAGGGAAGAATATTTATCCAATAAGGATATTAATACTTCTACAAAAATTAAATCCTGGAAAGTTTGATATGTTTAATATTGATGAATATAAATCTGTACTTGAAGGGCTATCACAAATGACGCATAGCAAACTTATTGGCATAATTGCTGTTCCCGAAGATAGACCTGACTCAACCATCATAGAAGTCGGCAGAATTTCAGGAAGTTATTTTGCAAGAAATTTTATATAGAGAAGATAGAGATAATAGAGGAAGAACTCTTGGAGTGGTTTCTGAATTATAAAAGAAGGAGTTTTGTCTTCAGAATTTTATAACAGGAATTTCAAGATAGTTTTAGATGAGGAAGCTGCCTTGAATGAAGTACTGGACTCTTCAAGCTTAGGTGATATAGTTATATACTTTTTTGATGAATATGAGCCTGCTTAAAATCTATAAAAAAAGAATGGCTAATGAAATATGTGCAGTTTCTAAAAAATTATACCAAATATAAAAGTATGAAGTATTTTTTCACTTCATACTTTTATATTTATACTTTAGGTTAATCATAATATCATCCTTAAACATATAACAAATCAAAACTAAATACAAAGCCCTATTAAACAGTGAATAAGTTCATTATTGTATTCAAGGGCTTTGAAATGAAGTTTGCCTTTGATTTCAAAGTTTCACATACTTTCTAACTTCCTTGTACTGTATATAATTTTTTATATACATATAATTGTAATATTAAAATTTATATGGTTATACACAATCCACTATTTAACATATCCTAAACTAAATTTTTCCTTTATATTTGCTACATTATATAGAACTGTTAAACCAATAAAACTTTTAACTTTAACTTGTCCATCTTTATTGACTCCGAACATTTTATTTGATATCATATTAAATGTTCTTGTATTAAACGCTTTTAAAATTACTGAAGAGGTGACAAAATGGATAAATTTTTTGGAATAACAGAAAAAGGAAGTAGTGTGAAAACTGAAGTTCTTGCCGGAATAACTACTTTTATGACAATGGCATATATCTTAGTTGTAAACCCTGCAATACTTAGTGACGCAGGAATGAACTTTGGTTCAGTATTCACTGCAACTGCAGTTTCAGCTATGATTGGTACATTAATAATGGGTTTGTATGCAAAACTTCCCTTCGCACAAGCTCCAGGAATGGGACTTAATGCTTTCTTTGCATATACTATCGTTTTAAGTATGGGTTATACCTGGCAATTTGCTTTAACAGCAGTATTGTTAGAAGGTATTATCTTTATCTTACTAACTATATTTAATGTTCGTGAGGCTATTGTTAATGCTATTCCTAATAATATAAAGAAAGCAATATCCGTTGGTATTGGTTTATTCATTGCTTTTATTGGACTTGAAAACTCTAAAATTATTTTACATCCTGAGAGCGGAACAATTTTAGCTCTTGGTGATATAACTTCTGGTGTTGCATTGTTAGCTATAGTTGGTATTCTTATTACAGGATTATTACTTGCTAAAAATGTAAAAGGAGCCCTTTTAATAGGGATTGTAATTACAACAATAATTGGAATTCCAATGGGGATTACCCAATTACCACAAGGTAATATTTTTAGTTTACCACCTTCCTTGGAACCAATTATGTTTAAATTTGAATTTAAGCATATATTCACAGTTGATATGTTCATTGCTTTATTTACTTTACTGTTTATGGATATCTTTGATACAATAGGTACTCTTGTTGGAGTTGCTACTAAAGCAAATATGCTTGATGAAAATGGAAGAGTTCCAAGAGTAGAAAAAGCTCTTCTAGCTGATGCGGTTGCAACAACTGTAGGTGCTTGCTTAGGTACAAGTACAGTAAGTACCTTTGTTGAGAGTGCTTCTGGAGTTGCAGAAGGCGGGAAAACAGGATTAACTGCAGTATCTACTGCTGGTATGTTCTTCTTAGCACTATTTATTTCGCCACTATTCTTAATGATACCATCTCCAGCAACAGCTCCTGCTTTAATACTTGTAGGACTATTCATGATGGAGCCTATTAAAGAAATAGAACTAGTAGAATTTACTGAAGCTATACCTGCATTCTTCACAATAATAATGATGCCTTTAGCTTACAGTATTTCTGACGGAATAGCATTTGGTATGATATCTTATGTATTCCTAAAAGTTGCTACTGGAAAATTTAAAGATTTAAATATAGCTACAGTTTTAGTAGGTATGGTATTTATTATTAAGTTCTTGTTATAAATCAAGTTACTAATAGTTTTAATAGAAGGTTACACCCCAATATGACCTTATACCCAACGTTTAAAAGCCACATATTTATATATGTGGCTTTTAAATTTATATAGATTAAATTTACAAATATTAAGAGGTTTTATTTTCTTAATGTTTTAAATTTCTTTAATCCTCTAATGGCACTTTTTTTCAATTTTATAACGTAATACAGTATTAAGTTTAGAAACCTCTGTTTTTCTAGGATCTGACAAGTATATTTCTTTGTGAATTTTACTAATTCTTTCATATTCATTTTCCTCACAAAACTTATCCATTAGTCTAAAGCTTTCAGGTTCCTCATCATAACTGCCAATGTGTAACATCTGGCAGCACAACCCATCTTCTATTGTTTCAAAATATAATTTATCAAGATAAGTGTTACCCTTTTTCTTTTTAGTCATAAGTAAAAAACTCTGAAACAAATCAAGGGTTAAAAAGTCTGGTTGTCTAATCATCAATTTGTACTTATAATTACTTTTCACAGTAGAAGCTATAGTTTTATCAATTAAATCCCATTCGCCCTCAAGTGGGAAAACCGTATAATTGTAATACCCCTCAGGTATGTTGTCGCTTTTATAACTCATTTTTACTGTATAGCTAAAATTATACAATGCAGCGGTTGCAAAAATAAATTCCTCACCATTAGGGTCACCCTGTCCCTCTATTACTACAAAATTAATTTTTGGCACAGTAACAACATTTGGTGTCCTCTTTGGCAAATACAACTCCTTATACGCTTTTTTATAATCTAACTTCTCCAATATGTATTCCCCCTCATTTAATTATCAATAAAGTTCATCAATAACTGAAATCATCTAAATCCCACTATCTAATTCGTACTTTTACTTCAAAAGCTTAAGTTAATATCTTGATATTTATTTTGAAAATAAAAATGGTTTATTTGCATCCTTTTATGATAAAAGGTTACGACCCCTAATTTATATTATATATAAATTTACTGACAACAGTATGTCATAGATTCAAACTCAATTACATATAAAAAAGAAAAGGAAAGTTAACAGTTTATCACTGCTTACCTTCCTTTTACTTTTAAAGTATATATTCTACTTTAACAATTCCACCATTGATCCATTCTTAAGACCAGCTGCATTACCTTCTTCAATGTCAACATGCATCTCAAGAGCGTATTCTTTATGAACTCTTACTAAAACATTATCAAATACTAAACCTCTTTTGCCTTCTACCTTAACGCTAACAACTTCTTTGTCCTCAACTCCAAAATTTTCTGCATCAGAAGTGTGCATATGAATGTGTCTAGCAGCTGCAATAATACCTTTTTCTATTACAACTTCACCCTTAGGTCCAACAATTTTAGCTCCTGGGCTATCTATTAAGTCCCCAGAATCTCTAACTGGAGGAATTACTCCTAGTACAAAACCATCAGCTAAAGAAACTTCTATTTGTGTTTCTTTTCTAACTGGTCCTAGTATTCTCACTCCTTTTAAAGTTCCCTTTACTCCTACAATATCAACCTTTTCGTCTGCTGCATATTGTCCTGGTTGAGATAAGTCTTTGAATTTTTTTAATTCATAGCCTTCTCCAAATAAAATATCTAAGTGCTCCTGACTTACGTGTATGTGTTTGTTTGATAATCCTACTGGTACCATTTTCTTTTCCATTATGTATTCCTCCCTTGATTTAAATCCACATATATTATATTCCCTTTATCAAAGTAAATCAAACCCTTATTGTATAATTGATTAACTTTACCTTTCATCATCTTTGTAAAGTTGCTGATTTCACTACAGTAGAGGCTTTTTTTATGAAAACAGTAAATTATTTAATTAAAGAGATTTCATAAGCCTTATTAGAATATTACTTGTAACTTCAGCAAATTTAATGAAAAATTCAATTAAAATTAATACATATAAAATTAAATATGTATGAAAAGCTTCTACCTTAAACTTGTTTAGAGTCTTAAATAGATTTAAGCACTTGAGCTTGTTAACTACAGAAAAGCATGTGAGATCTAATCTCACAAAATATCATGGAAATACTTGTTTATTTTTTCTCTATTACTTCCTAAGTTTATACTTTTACCACTTATTTGTATTTTAACTTCATTTTCTAATTTAAGATTTACATTCCAATGAAGCCTTCTTTTTTCATATTGAGCTTTTAGGTATTCATTAATAAAGTTCTCTGTATGCTTTATTGTTTTTAAAGTATTATTCTTTTTAGAAGCCTTTATCTTTATTTTCAGGTCCTCTTCTATTTCTCTTAATATCTTGAAAAGATTCATAGTCCTCCATCTAAGATTTCTTACCTCCAAGTCCTTAAAGGTATCTTTAAAATTCTTTCTGATAATAGGAACTCCATAAAGTAATCTTTCCACCTTACTTACTGTGGAATTATTGCTGTTATCATTATTAAATTTGCTTAAAATAAATAAGGATCCATAGTCATATTCAGTTCTTATTAATCTTCCATATATTTGTTTTAAATCTATAGAAACAACGGGGAAATTTATATCTTGATAGGCCTCCCAATATTTTCTACCCTTTTCTAATTGATTATCTATAAGTGCCTGAAAAAACGGGTCACCACTATTTATATTTGGTAATTTATCAAGAATCACATTAGTCATTGCATCCCCAGGAATATCCACTCCTTCAAAATATCCTTTTGAACCCAAAAATATATACCTATTATCCTTTATTTTTAGTTTTTCGATTTCTTTTTTGCTTTGCAATACTCTTACTCCTAAAGCATTCAGTTCTGAAATCGCTTCACTTTTAAAGGCCTTTAATCTTTTTATACTGGTAAAGAGCATCAGGATATTCCCTTCTGTTTTTTGTAAAAGTTCTAATACAAATTCTTTCATTTTAAAAATAAATTCCTCTGAATTCTCCCCTTGATATTCTAAGGGCATATAGGGGGCATAAATTGCGCTTCTTTCATTATAATCAAATACAGGCTTTATAGGATTAACTTCCACTATTTTTTTATTTTCTGCTTTTGCAATATCAATTCCCAAAGCATTTCTAAATCTCCCATATCCCTTATCCGTGGCTAAAGTGGCAGAAATAAAAGAGCAACTTTTGACTTCACTTAAAATCTTTTCATAAAAAATACTAGATACATCTAAAGGAATGTAGGACACCTTCCACCATTTAAAGCTTTTCTCTACCTCAAAGTAATAGCAGTAATCTCCTTTGCTTTGTTCTATTACATTCTCTAATAAGGAAATATATCCGTTAATACCCTCAACTTTATCTTTTAGAATTTTTAGTCTCTTATCCTTTTCAAGGGTGGATATTTCTTTAAGCATCATCACTGTTTTATCTAAATATATATTATAATTTGTAAGATTTTCTTTAAATTCCTCTAGGACATATTTTATTTCCCGATGCTTTGCATCATTAACTTCAAGTTGTTCTTTTATATTGTACTCTGTGGACAGATTAAAATTTCTAATATATTTTCCAAAGACTTGCTCTACTCTATCTATATTTTTAATACAAATTTCTTGATTTCTGTCTATATCCTCAATGGGTATATTTTTAGTGTTACCCTTTTTCATAAGATAAAACAAATATCCGCTTTTATCTTCTTTATTATAAATTTCCTCAAGAAATTTCTTTAATTCTTCTGAAACCAAAGTATTCTCAAAAGCATCAAAGGCTTCTTTCGAAAGATTATGAGCCTCATCTACCACAATATTTTTTAACGGAACAATGCCATTGTAAGGCCACTTTAATAAGAGAGAGTGGTTTATTACTACCAGTTGGGACTCCTTAATCATCTCAACTTTTTCTGCATAATAACATTGTTCCTTATACTTACAACTATTCACATCACAAAGGTCTGAGTCACAGTTACACTGTGGAATTAAATAATCTAAATTGAAGGCTTTTCTTATAGCATAATTAATCTGTTCTATATCTCCTAATCCTTTTTCACTTATATATCTTCTGATATACGTGTATCCAAGCAAGGTTTTCATATCTGTTGGATATTCTATCTCCTGAAATCTTTCTATACAAAAATAATTTCCCTTCCCCTTTATTAAAGTGTAGATAATGTCATTTTTTAAGTTTAACACCTCTAAAAGATTAGGAATATCTTTTTCAACAAGTTGAGTTTGAAGTCCCTTAGTATTAGTAGATATGATTACTTTTTCTTCTTCAGAGTTTCTATTAAGATGAGTGTGAATCACTGCAGGAAGCAAATAAGCAAGGCTTTTACCAAGACCTGTTGGTGCTTCCATTATAGTAATATTGCCTTGCTGTAATCCTTCTCTCAAAAATTTTGATCCATAGATTTGTTGTGGCCTTTCTGTATAATTTTTGCCATTCCGACTCCATAGACTTTTATTTTTAAATAACTTCTCATAATCCTTTAATGCAAAAGTCGGATAATGTTCTATAGTTTTAGAGTCATTATTTTTAAGTTTGTGTCCAATGAAATAATTCACACTCTCAGAAGTTAGTTTTGCTAAAAATCTATACCAACCCCAATTTTCCAATTCTAAAATACTTAGAGGAAGAGCATAACCACTTTCTACATAGAAGTTACTTATGATGTAATTTAGCACCTGCATAGTATCCTCTGAGTCACTTAATCCACGGTGTTGCTCTTCCTTACTTCCAGGTAAAAACTTACTTATTAAGTATTGAAGATTAAACTCTAAAAGCTCAGGGTAAAGTATTGCCACAAGTTCCATGGAATCTAAAAATTCATTAGGAAGTTTTAAAAAGATCTTTTCAAACCTGGCATTATGGCATACTAATGGTAAATCTTCAATAAAGTGCAAAAACTTTCCCATAACCACATCTATAGTATCTGCATTTTCTAAGGCTTCCTTTGTGATGCCCTTGCAAAGATCAAAGATATTTAAAGATACTTCAATCTCTGGATTTACTAAGGTATTAAACCTAGTAACTTCTTTATCCTTAATTTTCACGGCACCAATTTCAATAATTTTATCACGAAGTGGATCTATGCCTGTGGTTTCTATATCTAGAAATATAACATTATCAATTAATGAATAAGGTTTCATAGTCACCTCATATTTTCTTATCTATTTGCTCCATGATACAAGGGACATACATTATAATTTTATAAATACCCTTGTATTTTAATGTAATAACCATATAATACTACCCTTTATTTATTAAGTAAGCAAATATTCTTGAATCTAATATATATTTTCCCACTCTTCTAATCTATATAAAATCTACTATTATATCACATCATACTGATTTTATTGAAAATCCATGAGCTTATCTTCTTTCTTCTTCAAATTTTGAGAAAACACATTAATCAATATAATATCCTCATTAGCAATGCCTATGGATTTTCCCTCTAAATCTATGACTATATTATTTCTAGCATTTTTGCTTTTACTCCCACTGAGTAAATATAAAGCCTATGAAGTGGTCTTGTCATTGCTATATATAAAAGTTTCACATCTAGTGGGTCTGTGGTATATGCATCACTGCTTCCATTTGCAACTATTACCACATCAAACTCCAAACCCTTTACTAAATAACAAGGAATCAATACAACTCCACCTAGGTATTGGCTTTCGTTTCCCGTAATTATATCTACTTTTAAGCCAAAACTCTTTAATTCCAGCTTCATGTTTTTACATTCTTCTAGCGTTTTACAAATTATAGCTACAGATTTGAAGCCTTCCTGCAGCACTGTATTCACCTTATTTACAATATCCTTTGACACTTCACTTAAGCTAGCTTTCTCTAAAACCATTACTGGATCTCCATGTCTAATTACGGGCTTTGGATTTGGAAGATTTGGGTCTTTTAAAAAGTTTATAACTTTGCTCGCAGCTTCCATTATCTCAATAGTTGTTCTATAACTTTGCTCTAGAGTAAGCATCTCAAAATTATCTTCTCCAAATATTTTTTTTGAAACCTGTTCCCAATGTTTTATACCCCTATAGGAGTATATTCCTTGGCATAGGTCTCCCAAGATGGTAAAGGAATTCACTCCAATGAGCTTTCTTAAAATAAATAACTGGAATTCACTAAAATCCTGTGCTTCATCTATTACTACGTGTCTTACAGTGATTGGTTCCTCTAGTCCTTGGGTTAACTCTCTTATATACATAAGTGGAGCTAAGTCTTCCATGTCCGTAGTGTTATTTTCTATATTACATAAAGTTTCAATTCTTAATTCTTCTGCTATATTTTCACTAATATACTCTTTTGTATAATTATAAAACACTGACTTATCCATAAATAAATTTTTGTAATAATCCATAGGAGTTAATATTTTGAACTTGTTTAAGTACTCCCTAACTATGGTTTTTGTTTTTCTCTTTATCTTCTCTACAAGAGCATCTCTAGTGACTGCAATTTCAATGATGATTTTTCTTCTCTCATCACAATCCTTCATATCATCTTTCACTCTATGAATTTTTCCATCATATTCTGCTATTACTTCTTCTATAATACGATTTTTATTTTGCTTTAAAGTGTTATTCAAGGTTTTCTTAATTTCATTAATTCTTTTTGTCATGGGTAGATTTTTATATTCTCTCATAAAAAGATCATTTATTTTTTCATATTTTACAAGAGAAAAGGTTTCTATAAAAAAGTCTTCTTTGGGTATGAAATGATTTTCAATAACTTTCATGTATTTATCTATGGTGTCTTTAAACTCTAGGGAAGATTTAAAAGATGAGATGGTTTTAATAAGTTCATTTTTATATTGAAATTTGTCCTGTCTATTATTTACTAAAGAAGAAAGTTTCTCATGAGGACTTTTAAATTTTAATTTTTTACCTATTATATTAAGGGCAAAGTCCTCGAATGTAGTCTGTAAAACATTTTCTACACCCAAATCTGGAAGAACTTCTGAAATGTAACTTAAAAAGAATCTATTTGGTGCTATTATCATAAAGTTCCTTGGACTTAACGAACTTTCATAATTATAAAGAAGATATGCAATTCTATGAAGAGCTATAGTAGTTTTACCTCCACCAGCAGCTCCTTGCACAACTAAAGGTTTCCACATATCTGCCCTAATCACTTTATTTTGTTCTGCTTGAATAGTGGAAACTATATCTTTTAGTCTATTATCTTTACTTGATCCTAAGGCAGCTTGAAGAAATTCATCATTAGTAGTTATATCTATATCAAATATTTCTTTTAATTCAGCGTTTTCAATGGAGTATTGTCTTTTAAGTCTTATCTCTCCACTTATTTCTCCATCAGTACTGTTAAAAGTGGCCTCACCTAATCTTCCTTCATAATAAAGAGTTGCAACTGGTGCCCGCCAATCAATTATAATTAGTTCTTGGTCACTGTCTCGCATTAAAGATATTTTTCCAATATATAAGTTCTGTTTATTACTTGTTCCTTCTTCAATAAAGTCTACTCTTGCAAAATAAGGTTTTGACAAGCTTTTATCGAGATTTTTTAACTTTTGAGATAGTGAGTCTTTTCTTGATTTATTTATTACAAGTTCATTAAATTGCTCAGCGTTATCTGAGTTATAATGACTTAAACCATACTCAACTTCCTTATCAATTCTGAACTTTTCTCCTTGTATATTTTTGTTATAGTTTCTTAAATACTCCATGGTATAAGCTAATCTTTCAGTTTCATTATTATAATCTGGATGACTAAGTGCAGACATTTTAACACCTCACATTCTTTTAGGCTAATTGGTTTTTAAAATTTTAATTCTTGCTGATCCAATTGCCTTATTTTTCTGTCAGCTAATATATTTTACATAATTTAAAGGAAAAGGTAAAACTCTCAAAACCCTGATTTAACAGTAGCTCATGCTCACCCATAAAAGAATCCTACAAGAGATTTATTTTTCATTTATTTTCTAAGTTTTTCTTGACAACTCACCGTTTTTATTCTATGATATTAATATAAGGTATTAGTAGAAATAAAATAGTAAATGTATGCTTAAAAACGACTAGTTATAGTTGTTTATTTTATTTTTTGGAGAAATATTATAGAAATAACTTTCTTAACTTATAAAAAGAGCTATCTAAGTAATTTTTTACTTAGATAGCTCTTTCTGTTATTAAATCTATTTATATACCTTTTTAGACCATGAAATATCTGATTTCAGTTATTATATACAATTTAAAAATAATAGAAAAATTATTAAGTAAATTAATTCACAACTTTATCTTTAATATTTTCCTTTAGTCCCTTAGACAAGGTAAATGAGATTACAAAACAAATCAAAGTTATAACAGTCAAAATGATAAATATTGTGTGAACCCCTGAATATATTGAACCTTTTATTTGTTCTGACGGTAAATTACTAGCTATAATATTTGACGAATACAAATTATTAGGTTTTATATCCTCGATTCCTAAATTGCTAAAATATCTTACTATACTTAGGTTAAGAGTGCTGCCCAAAACACTTACTCCTATAGTTTGTCCTACGGTACGAACATGGGCGTTAGCTGCTGTTGCTGCTCCCCTTATATTATATTTAACAGAGGACTGCACTACTATAGTCAAGGTTGTAAATGCTCCTCCAAAGCCAAGTCCCATGATAAAAGCATAAATTATAACTAGGATAATTGAAGAATTCACGTGCAGTGTAACTAATAATATACAACTTATCAATATAATAAGTGAAGATACTGCCACTACTATCTTCTCCCCATATTTAGGTATTGCCTTTGATAAAAGTACTGAAGATATGGTCCAGGAAACTGACATTGGAGCTATAGCCAATCCAGATATAGTTGGACTGAAGCCTAAAATATTCTGTATGTATAGAGGCATATATACATCTACTCCTATCAAAACCCCAGAAATCAAAAAACTAATTATATTTATAATAGTATTGGTTTTTGTGAATATTTCAAAAGGTATTAAAGGCTCTGAAGCTCTTTTCTCAATGAAATAAAACGCAATGAACATTACTGATGCAATGCATAATGCTATTATAGTTATAGGAGAACTCAAGCTGCTTCCCCCACTTGACATAGTGCCATATAAAAATGCTAATATTGCTATAGAAAGTACTGCCGTACCAGCATAATCAATCTTTACCTTTTTCTTTTCAAAGTTCTCTTTAAGATTCATCTCTAATAAGAATATGGATAATATGCCGAAAGGAATATTAATAAAGAAAATCCAGTTCCATGAAAGATACTCTATTAAAAACCCACCTAAAAAAGGTCCCACAAGGCTTGCTCCCCCCCAAACGGTGCCAATCCACCCTTGAACTTTTGCCCTTTCTGAAAGGGTGAAAATATCACCAACTATTGTATAGGTTACAGTAAATATTGCGCCTGCACCAAGCCCTTGAATTGCACGAAAGGCTATAAGCTGATACATATTCCCGGAAACGCCACAAAGAAAACTACCTATCAAAAATATAATTATACCAATGGAAAGAACCTTTTTCCTTCCGAATAAATCCGACAACTTTCCATAAATAGGTGTTGAAATAGCTGAGGTCAATAAATATACTTAAAAGACCCAGCTTATTAATTCAAATCCATTTAGGGTCTTAACTATTGTGGGAATTGCAGTAGTTACAACTGTACCTTCAACTGCTCTAAGGAACATCGCCACCATCAATGAAATTACAATATTTCTTTTTCTTGAGTCCATTAAACAACCCTCTTCTTTCATAACATACTTCTGATTATACTATTCCAAAGTATTAAAAATTACTATTAATTGCCTCTAAAGACCTTATATTTTTTAATGTTCACTATCTTATGTACAAATACTATATATCACATGGCCCCAATTTAAGCATACTTTTGCCATGTTCGGCGATTTTTAGTATATACGAGTCTGTGAAATTTTCCAATGTTAATTTCTTTTTATCTATAATAAAACATTATCTTAAAATAAAAAAATACCTTCATCTAACTAATAAAACTATATGTAACAAAATAAAATAAGCCATAAATCCTGAGATTTATGGCTTATTGCTTTTATTTAACTACATTTCAGTAAGTTGCTGTTCTTTTTTTAATTTTATACTATCGCCAATTATAACCAAGCTTGTTCCTAAAAACACTACAATGCATCCTAATAAAACATTAGGTGAAATTTGTTGTGAAAAAGGAGGTAATGATAATATTATTGGTATCCACAATACATAAGAAATATTTAAAATCATAGCTGGTGCTACACTAATATATTTCATTGAAACATACCATAGAATATATGAAGTTGCTCCTATAAATGAGCCTATCGCAAATATTGGCCAAATAAGTGAAGTGCTTAAGGTTGCAAATAGATCTGCAAATTGAATTCCTCTATAAAACTCCATTATATATGAATATTCTCCGCTGAAAGGTAAGAATACTATTAAACACAGTGTCAATATTAATATTGAATAAATATGTCTAATTGTTATTGTTACAATTGGATTCACATCATCTTTTATTAATTTATAACCAAATATAGCTTCTAATCCCCATCCAAATGCTGGTACCAATGCTATCATATATACAATTGGACTAACTGCCTCTAACTGATAAGTAAGCATTATACCTAATATAGAAACTATACCTCCAATGGCCTTTGTTTTTGATAGCTTTTCTTTAAATACTAAGAAGGATGCTACTGCCCCAACTACAGGATATAATGCAGAAAATGCACCTGCTACTGGTGCTGAGATTGCACTAGCGATTGCGTACGGTATTAATCCTAATGGACCAGCCAATATTGCCGCTGGAATTATTCCAAAGCCTTTCTTTGTGAAAAGTACACCTTTAAATTCATCCATTAAATTACTTCTACTTATTACAATTATTTCAAATATTACATTAAACACTAAGTCTACTAATGAAATTAATAAAGTGGTAATCAAAATTAGCATTATTCCTTGTACACTTAGCAAATCTCCTTTTGAGTTAGCATATAAATTTAACACAGTATACAAAATCACTGTATATATTGCCCATGTTAAGCCAGATAATAGCCCTATCACATTCCCTTTTTTAATCATAATATCAACCTCTTTCACCTTAATAATGAATTCTTATAGACTACTTCCTCACTTATATTCTTGCTTAATTAGCTAACGAATATAAATGTATTCTCTTATTTATATATTGTTTTTAACTCTTGTGCTTTAATTTTTTTAAAAAACTTCAACCAATTGTTTGTGTTCATATTCTGAACACAATCATTGTATCATATATTTTTTCTTCGGTCTACCATATTTTTATATAAATTTTAATAAAAATAATTCATCTATTTTCATTGTTATTTACGTTTTTTAAATTCATAAAACAACTTCAAAAGGTGATAAATCAAATAAATTTAATTTAGGGATATTCTTTATAAAAAAGGCTTTATTACTAGACCCTTAAATAAGTAATCCTATAATTTGAGAAAAAAAATAACGCAAAACTTTATATTGTTTTGCGCTGGTTTTAATATTTAGATACTATTTTTTATTCTTATATAGAAATTATTATCATCAGAATCTTTATCACTAAAAATGCTCTTAGTGTAACTTTTAAGAAAGTCTTCCGATGAACCACACCATAATCTTAACCCTTAATATTAAGCTTATTTAAATCTATAATATATCTCAGCTGGTATATTAATGTACAAGTTTTCTGCAGAGTTATTATTCTTGATGCAATTATCAATTCCACTGTAAGTATCTTTTCTTTCGTGTTTTAACGCTTCAACTAATTTCTTAAAACTAAGTTTGCCGAATCCCACTTCTGCATTTGGATAGATTACACTTTCGTCTTTTAAAGTTGAGGAAACTAACAAATTCTTTAAAAAAGCCGAATAGAGCTCTGTGTACTTTCCTTGTAATAACCCCCACTGATATATTAATGCAATCGCCCCTACAAGTATTGCACCAGCCATAGCTGGTCCACTACTGTTAACTAACGCATTATTTATTCCAGCAGTTAATAAGTTAAAGCCCTCAATTGTTAATCCTGGTTGTATTGTACCACTCCTTGGATATCCCCTTCCTGAATCAGTAGCAATTTTGTTATTAACGTTATCAAAACAAGATGCTACTAGTATATTGACAGCTGTTCCTGGAGTTAATAGAGTAGTTTCTGGATTTGGTTTTATTAATCTGGTACCTGGCTTTAATAACTCTTTTGAAAACAGCCATATATCATATACTCCACTTACAATATTCTGTCCGAAAAGACTAATTTTCCAAAGACCGGGATTCATATTTCTTATTATAAGCTCTAGATTCACATATCCACTATTTTTTTGTTGTTCACAGTAAACAATATGAATACCATTTTCTTCATAGGAAAGAATTTTATTTTTTTCTTCTATTGGAATTTGATTTAGTTTCTTGCCTTTAGAGGATGTAATACTTGTATATATATTATCTATGTTTCTGGTATAAATGGACATATATAAAGAACTTTGATTATTTCCAACATTAATAAAAATGTCTCGTATTTCCCCAGTAGCATTAATGGTTCCCCCAGCATGAGTTTCACCATGCCCCTGATTCCCGGTATTAGTAACTATGCTAAACTCTCTCTTTTGTGTCATAACATCTATATATCTTTCTAGAATAGTTTCCCCACTACGCCCACCAGAATTACTGCCTAAAGGTAAATAGACTACCATTGGCTTTTTTAGGCTTTGTTGCACATTCGATAGATATTGAATGGCTGTGGAGATTACACTTGTTTGATATATAGTTCCTGAGTTGTTTTCAATTCCGTAATATTGAAGAAAATTTTCAGTTGGTGGCTGAAGGTTAACTATGGCAAACTCACACTTTGGAGCTATTGATACAAAAGTGTCATCTTTGTCCAATTTTCTTCCTCCAATAATTCCAGCTATAGCATTTCCAAAAGCAACCTTATCTCTAGAAGGTATATTATCTTTCTGTAGTGTATTGTTCTCCTTTGAAGCTACAATATCATTAATTTCTGCGTTGTTATAAGTTGTTCCAAAGGGAAAGAATTCAGGTCCTGGCCCCCTCTGTATGGTTTGATCCCAGAAAGCAACAATTCTACTTTCACCTTGCTCTGTGATAAACCGTGGACTTAAATAATCTATTCCATTACCAATGATACCGATAATAACCCCTTCACCATCTAAGGAAATATCTCCTCTATCAATAAATTCACTATTGGGATTAAAATCCAAAGATAATTGTGATAATGTAAATATATAGTTTGGTTCAAAATTAATAATTTCAGGCACAGCTTCAAGCAATTGATTTATCATGCCTCTTTTCACAAACAATATTGCATAAAATTTTTCTGTAATAAAAACGTCAGCATAATAAATGGTTGATAATTTCTCTGCAAGATTTCCTATATATTCCACAATAAAAGTTTCATAATTGTCGCCTAAAAGATACTCTACTAACTTTTCATGTACAGGATTTCTTTCTCTTTCTCCAACCATTTCTTTGTTGATTTTGTCATGATAATTATAATACACCATTGTGGTAACTCATCCTATTTCAATTTCTACTAATAGCAATATATTCAATGTAACTTTACAAAATGCTAAAATTAAGTTCCATTTTTAAAAGATAAATTAATTAGCGTCTTTTGAAGATTTAATTTCCTAATAATATTTTTTCCATGGAAAGGTAAATTTCATCTATTAGTTTATATTTGTATATACTTAAAGATGTTCACTTTCTGCAATTTTATCGTGGTATATACGCTGAGATTGTTGTGAAAGATGGGTGCTTTTACCACCAATATTTATACAAGATAGCATATACTGCAAATATAAAGAGTACCTTTAGTAGGGTACTCTTACACTTTCTTAATTTAATTCAAGTAAATCATCAATAATTTCATCTAATTTTTCTGGCTCATAGGTTGGTGCAAATCTACCAATAACATTACCGTTTCTATCTACAAGAAATTTAGTGAAGTTCCATTTAATATCATCACCTTTTGTAGTGAACCCCATCTCTGATAATTTACTATATAATCCTTCTGATGCCTCATCTTCCTCAGCCTTTGGTGCTTCTTTTTTCATAAATTTAAATAATTCATTTGCATTTTCACCATTTACATCGATTTTACTAAAAGTTTTAAAAGCAGTTCCAAAGTTTATCTTACAGAACTGGGAAATTTCTTCATTACTTCCTGGGGCCTGCTCAAAGAATTGATTACTCGGAAAATCCAATATTTCAAATCCCCTATCTTTATATTTATCATAAAGCTTTTGAAGGCCTTCATATTGTGGTGTAAATCCGCAGCCTGTTGCAGTATTTACTATTAATAGTACCTTACCTTTATAATCCTCCATGGAAATTTCGTTACCTTCTATGTCTTTTACTTTAAAATCATAAATCATATTAATCTCTCCTCTAATAGATATTTTTTAATATTTTCTTCAATTTCCTTCTTTGATGAAAAACCAGTTATTACATCCCATTTTTCATCATGTTTTAAAATTACCATAGTAGGAATATTTACTACATTATATTTATTTGCAATTTCTAAATTTCTATCCACATCAACTTTTAAAAAATTTAACCATTCATCCATATCCACTAATAATTCTTCAAATATTAGAGATAACATTTTACAATGTGTGCACCATTGTGCAAGAAAACTACTATAATCACTCCACTTTTTATTTCTTTTAAAATTCAATGGAATCAGCTATTTTTATCATTTTAGGTACTCGTACTCTGTTTAGAACTATTGAACTTTTGTCCTTTTTATAATGATTTACTAAGGATTCTTTGAACTTCCTCTTCCTTCTCAAATAACAAACACCCACCTGAAATGTATTACTTTATATTTACGTACATCTTGCCTTTATATGAGTAATGAACATTAATAATCTTAATTCACCTTCAATTCCTCCTAGCTATATGTAAGCAACTTATACTCTGAATCCAGGTTATGCAATTTAAGGAGTGAATATAACAGTTCACAAAAACTTCGAATCCTTTATACTCAATTTATTATGTTTAATAAATAAAAAAAAGGAACCGATTCGGGTTCCTTTTTCACTTTACACTGTATCACATTTGTTCATTTAGAATACTTATTCTGCTATGTTTATCAATAGATAAATCCAAAAGATGTATCCTACTATATAAACATTGATTGTGTTTCTAAAGGCTTCTTACTTAACCTAAATTTCTATGTATTATTGTTATAAATTCCATGGACATAACAAAACAAATGTTTCTAAATCTAATTATTTCTATGCTTCATTAAACTTGAATTTAGAGTCCTTACCTTCATTCTTATCTACCGATGTTATCCTCTTCTATCACTTCATAGTCTACTTCAACGAAATCGCGGGTAATATCTGAGGCTACTTCAGCCACATCTCTGTCATAATCAGCTTGACTATAGTTAGTTACTGATTTATCTAAAACTTTCCTTAAACGTTCTCCCATAGGTTTCATAGATGCATAAGTCATTCCACCTGAAATAATGCCCCCTATTATTGGGATTGCTTTAGAAACTCCCTTTGCAAAGGTATCCTTTGTTAGCTTTACCCCAAGAACAGCAGCAATTTTCTTGATAATTGGATAGTATATCGTGTTAGTTAATGCCTTCTGAGGTATCTTCTTTAGTGCTTGTTTTGACATATTAACTGATATCAATCTTAGGGCTGTTGCTGAGCCCCCAACTCCAAACATTACTCCAATGAACACCACTAGTTCTTGAATAACATTTTTATCATCGAGGTTACCATTCTCCCAAAGATCCTTAAATCCATATATATATGCTAGTTCTTGTGCCATACGCAACACTACTCCAAAAAACTGCAAAGTATCTGCTGGAATTGTAGCAGCCATTGCAAAGCCTCCTGGTAGTCCTGCGGCAAAGGAAGCACCTGAACTTTGTAGGGTTCTCTTGTTTATAAGATTTTTTGCTTCTCGTTCTATAGTACTTAGCTTAATTCCTGCTAGAACTGGTCCCTTCTCAATTAAATCTTGGATTTGTAAATTTGATAAGTGGTTATCAAAAGTTTTTATTAAAAATTCTCTTCTATTAACTTTCACTCCTGGTATCCTTAGAGCGTTGGTTATCACAACCTCGAGAGCATTGTTACTTGCTTTTTCACTCATTTACTTCATCCCCTGTTTCTTGAATATTGTATATTTATTATTTAATTTTAATATTGTTTATTTAAATTTTAGTTTCACTATTTGATTCTGTAAGTATATATAAATCGTATCTTCTGTGGTGGAAATCTTACTTATATCTTTTAAGCTAACATAAACTCCATGAAAGTCATAATAGTTCCTTTCACCAGTTTTACTAATCAGTCTCAGCGTTTTTCCGTGACGCTCTTCTAACAACTCATAATCAAATTCATCAATACAATAAACTGTATCAAGCTCATATGCGTTTATTATTACTACTAGGGTTGAATCTTTTTTCTCATCAAGTACTTTAAAAACCTCATCTAACGTTATATGTTTCATAACTATTATCCCCTCTTTATATAGTTTTATATTGTCATGCAGTTATAACCTCTTAAAAGCTGTTTATATATATTAACATATGTTTATTATTTAAATGAATTTAGATAAGCTATCGTATCCACCGCTAAGTCACATTCTAAGAAATATGACAATAACTCACCTTCATATTATGATGATTTATCTGAATTATCTACTGCTGCTACAGCCTCAATTTCTACTAATTGATTTGTGTAGCCTAATACTGTAACTCCAGATAAAGTGCTTGGAACATCATGCTCACCAAATTCTTTTCTTATAGTTTCCCATGAAGCAACTAAATCTGATCGATTTTGGGAGGCTACAAGAACTCTAGTATATACAATGTCTTCTAATGTGGCATTACACTCCTTCAAAGCTTCTTTTAAATTGTTTACGCAAAGTTTTGACTGAAGCTCATAATCACTCATATCAGGTACTTTTCCATCTTTATCAAGAGGGCATGCTCCAGCTAAGAACAGTAAATCCATACCTGATGGTACTCTTCCAGCATAAGCATAATCAACAAGGGCTAAATTTGTAGAATGAATTAATGATATTTTTTTATTCATTTTGATTCCTTTCTTTTTCGTAATGTTCCTAGGTAAATTTATTACGAAATCATTTATTATTTTGTTAATTATCTTTTCGAAAGTATTTCACAATTAGTATTAATTATAAATAATACTATGGTTATATTTTACTATAAAACAACTAAAATCCTACTAGAAAATATTCAATAAAAAATTATTAATTTCTAACAAGCATCAAAAATATGGCATGTTCAAATCTAAGCTTGCTGGCTTTATCAAAATCTAAGTGGTAGTTGTTTTAAGTCTTAGTCTACTTTCAATAACAACATATAATTTAATATATTATTATTTTCTTTTAAGCTTATACAGAGTTTTACTAGTCTGAACTCTATGTTCTTCTTCAGAAATTTTCCTCTTTTCTAACTTCTTGTTTATTGATATAAATAACTTTAAGATTAAAAACTCTTCAATTTCTAACTCCATTGCATCTCCACAATATGGGCACACAATTACATAATTTGAACCTATTATAAACAATTTAAAGTTTGGGTCAAATTCATAGCGTTTATAAATGTTGTAAAATTTATTTTTATTACAAATTGCACATATTGGTGAAATTCTTTGCAGTATCCAATTGTCCTCATTTTGATATGTCATTTGCTCTACAAACACTTTGCCAATAAGTTTAGTTGATCCCATTCTTACCCCACCTTTATACAATCTTTTAAAAATTTTCGTAGTGAACTATTAATTCTTAAATAAAATATCCATCCCTCAGTTGTATTGTCTTCCATGATTTGAAAAATTTTTTAACCATTCATCTATTTCATCTTCATAAGAATACTGTTTATCATTTATTACTAAAGTAAGAAAACATCTTCCCAGCAAAACTTCCTGTTTTATCCAATATGTTTTTTCAGTTTAAATAATACCATTCTATTACATATACTCTAAGAAATTTTGTGCAAACTTCCATCCACGCTTTAGCTTTTGTTACATGAATTTACATCTTTATCTTGGTAACATTCCTAAAATAGTTCCATTACTATGATATTTAACTACTAAATTTTGTATACATGATCTTAAAACTTAGAATGTCGTAAAAATATAATTAAATAAAATAAAAGCCACTAAGAAAAGTGTCCTAGTACTTTAGAAAATCCTTGGATATCTTTACTTAATAGCTCTTTATTTCAGTTAGTTTTTCAATTAAACTTCTTTAAAATATAATAATAATACACTGCTGTAGTAATTTGGGCTCATAAAATGCTTGTATTCTCTACAAATTCCTTCCAAAATCTAGTACAGCCTCGATATATTGCTTTGGCTTGAATGCATGGATAACATGATTAGCAGGAATTTTTTTATATTGTGTGTGAGGTGCCAATTCCATTATGCGCTTCACATCATTATCATCCATGGCTCCTACAAGGCCGAACTCAGGATATCTGTGCCAGTTTGCATGTAAAACCAACATAGGGCATTTTACAGCTTTTAAAGCTTCAGAATGATCAATTCCTTCATAAAAACGACCATCTACGAAAGCTCTGGCAAAATCCGGATCAAACATGGATAGGGATTTTAACAGCAATTTCAAGGTTGCGGGAAAGCCAACTTCAATGGGTTGTCCTGGATGCTTTACTTCGAATTTTCGAATTTGCTTGGATAAAATATTTACAAACCATTCAGGAACTTTCTTTTTACGCTTTTCAGAAACGGGCATTTCCATACCACGGAAATAATCTGCTAAATTCCTTTTATTAAGGTCTCCAATATTATCCACAAGATGCTTAAGTCCGTTATATACAAAACGGTCTTCCTCTTTAAAGCGAGGCATCTCAACAGAAAATACTGGAGCATCTTCAATAATTGCACCCATAATATATTCAGGTAAGTTGGCAGCACACCACAATGTTATAATTCCACCAGAGGAGTTTCCACCTACAATGGCCTTTCGCTTCACAACCTTTTCTAAAAAAGCCCTCATATCTTTGCCTATACTCTTCCATGAGTAGTTACCAGGCGTCCAACTTGATTTTCCATGACCTCTGATTTCAACAACATATACTTGAAATTTCTGAGATAACGGTATCATGACCTTTTCATAACTTTCCCAAGTCCCCATCTGTGCAGGAATAAGTACTAATGGAGGCCCATTATTTGGGCCAACAACGTAGTTAATTTTAATTTCCCCCGTATAAAATTGCAATTCTTGAAAACCGGCTCTCTCAATACCTAGATTTGAAATTTTCCCTGATTGATGTTCAAATGGATTCATATACATAACTTAATCCCCCAAATTTTTTTTATTTCTATATTCCTTCCAAGCAGCTATCATTTCATCATGGCACTGTATTTGTAAATTTATCCACTCGCTCATTTCCTTTAATTGTTCACGGGCAGGTTCCTCAGGGTCAAGAGCGTCTTGTCCCTGCTGGGCTATCTTCCATAAAGGAATAAGACCTTTTTTTCGATGCTCCAATACCCGTTCCCAAGCCATAGGACAAAACTGGTAATAGTCCGTTCTATCGCCAGAAAATGTGACTTTATCTACCCAACCATTGGCAATAAGCCCACGAATATTAGTTGAAATGCTGCTCCTACTTGCCTGCAGCAATTCAGCCATTTCTTCAGCAGACAATGGGGTAGCTACAGACAGGCACAGGCCAAATATACGTCCCCCTATACGAGGAATACCATATCCCTCATATACTCCTGCAATATTCTCTATAAATTTCAAAACCTCAGAATTGAGTTGAATTTCTTTCTTCTCTCGTTTCATATAATCACGCCTCCGTATCTTCATTATAGTTATTTCATTTATTTCAGTCAATACTGAAAAAACTGAAATAAAAAAGTAATATATACTATAAGCTAAAAATTAATTTTTACCCATACTTTTAGGTGTATGTCTCAACTCACCCATAATTTCAATCATTTTACCACTTCAAGCGTTTTTGTTTCTAAGTCTTCGAGGAATTTTCCAATGAGCCCATCTCCATAAGTTAAAATTCCTGAATTAACACCCAAATTAAAATATTTCTCTTAAGAATATTAATCGCAAAACTAGTGTAGCTTTTAATTCTTCTGTTTCATAATTTGCCCTACTAGTCATTCTACCAATTAAAAATTCTTATTCTCCAAACTTTTACCATTGTATTTCTAATCTTACTCCTGCTTCTTCCAAGGGCAATGCCTTATGCATTTCTCTCGGACATCAAAGGAAGTACAATGACAAGGATATAATTCCCTTATATTGTTCTGTTTAAAATAATCTATAGTCTTTCTTACTCGATCTGATAGTTCAAACAAATGAAATCCACCTATAATACCTAATACCCTGTGATCGTTACATACCTCTTTCTCATTATCGGTTATTAAAACAAAAAAGGCACACTAATTTATTGACTTTAGTGTACCTTTTTACATTGATTATTTAGCTAGTAGTGACTTTTAACAATGATTCATAGTATTGTGAACGTGATTTAGCATTGCATACTATAAGTAGATATCGGAAAATTCTACAGTTGTAACTTGCACAAGACGATTGTCCATAAGATTAGTCATTTGCTTATCATTACCATCTTCAGCTACCATCTCATTTGGAAGGGTTACAATAAATGTACTCCCCTTTCCAACTTTACTTTTAACGGATATATTTCCTCCAAAGGCTTCAACAAGCTTTTTAACAAGGGATAATCCAATCCCTGCCCCTTCTGCCTGCCTAGATAATGTGCTATCAACTTGACCAAACCGTTCAAAAATAATATCTGTTTTATCCTCAGGTATACCTAATCCATAATCCCTTACTTCAATAGCTATATTATCTTTTATGGAACACAGATTTACAATAATCTCCTTGCCTTCTGGTGTAAATTTAATCGCATTAGAAAGAAGATTTAACAGTATTCGTTCGTATTTCTCATCATCAATACCTACTATTATCTTTTCGAAGGAAGTTTCAAAGGTTATCTTAATTCCCTTTTGAGAAGCATATTGATTAACAGATTCTGTAATAGCCCTGGTTAAGAATACAATATCTATGTTTCTTTTATGTATCTTTATTCTGCCAGCATCTGCCCTTGTAATATCAAGAAGATTATTTACTAGTCTTAGTTGTCTGAAGGTATTCTGCCTTATGGTTGCAAGATATTCTTTAACCTTATCCGATAATTCATGACTATAAAGAAAATTTAAACCTTGAATAGCGGCACTAATAACATTTAACGGAGTTCTAAATTCATGTGATATAAGAGATAGAAATTCATCTTTCATTTCCATTGCTTTTTCAAGGGTTGCATTCTTTTCACACTGCGCTTGTAGTGCAGCTTCTTGATGATATTTAATTGCCTTCTCCTGAATTACCTGTTTTGTAATATCCCTTACACATAAAACAGCTTCTTTCACTTTTCCCCCATCATCATGTATTGAACTTCCATTAACACTTATATACATTTTTTTATCTGGACGCTGTATAGTCAATATGTAATTCTGAAAGCTTCCTTTATTGATAACTCTAAATGAAGGTAAATCTTCTTGTTTCATTTCTTCACCATCAATATCATAATAGTATTTATTACATTTTAATGTTTCACCAGCTATAGCTCCAACTTCAGAGTTATTAAAAAAATCTTTTGCTGACTGATTTAAAAAAGTGATTTTATAATTATTATCTACTAGCTTCAAACCATCAGACATACTACTTATAATGGCATCCAGTTGCTTTTTCTGATTTCTTATTATTTCATTATTTTTAACCACCTCTGTGACATCACGGCAGCTAGAAATCGTCATTGAAATATTGCCTTCCATGTCATATACAGGTGTTGAGTTAACATCAACAGTTAACTCCTTATCAGGTCTTTTCACTATTAGCCGAGCACTTTTTACTTTTTCACCTCTTAATGCGCGTACAGCAGGCATATCTTCATATGATAATTCCCTGCCTTCTGTGTCAAAATATTTGGTTGTTTTAAAAGTTTCACCTAAAACACTTGCTTTTTCCATATCATAGAATAGTTTTTTAGTTTCAGCATTAATTTTAAGTATTTTGCCTTCTTTATCAGATACAACAATAGCCTCAGACATATTTTCTATGATAGCCTCTAACTTCTCTTTTTGCTCTTGAACTAACTTTGAGCATTTAATATGTTCAGTTACGTCCGTAGCAAAAGAGATAATCATACTTATATTACCTGTATTATCTAGCAGCGGTATGGTTTTAACCTGTAAGTAAAATTCTTCCTCTCCCTTTTTCATAATAGTAACTCTATTGTCAGGTTTTTTAGTTCTTAAAACTGTTGAGTATGCCATATTCTCTTTAGGAATAAGCTTTCTATTGAAATCCAAATATTCAAGTTCCTTAAGGCTATCGATATCTTTTTTACTTCTATCTTCATTAAAGTATCTTGCAGCTGCTTTATTCATATAAATATGGTTACCTTTTGAGTCATACGCAAAAAGTAAATCTGATATATTGTCCATTATAGTTTCAAGCTGAACTTTTTGATTTTCAATAAGCTTTAAGTGCTCCACTCTTTCCGTTGTGTCTCTTGAAGTTAAAACACCCATAATAATTTTGCCATTTTTATCACAGATAGGTGTTCCACTAATACTTATACATCTTTCCCTGCCCTTAGATTTTAGAAGTATATCGTATTGGTCAAACTTTTCTCCTTTTAATACACGCATTCCAGGCAATTCAGCTAGTGTAAGTTCCTCGCCATTTGTATTACAATGTTTAACATTTTCTAGAACATCACCAATATTATTGATTACTGGGTTTAGCATCCATTCCTGTACTTTTTTATTAACCAATAGGTACTTTCCATCTTTATCAATTAGGGTAACCCCATCATTCATGTGATCCAAAATTATCTGTATCTCTTTTTTTTGCTTTTCTATTATTTTGTTCTTTACTTCTAATTGTTTTCTCTGAATAACCCTATCCGTTACTTCCTCAGCATTGTTTATAATGTATTTAAAGTTTCCATCTTCTTTTATAGGTATCATCATAATATCCCAATAGGTTACGCCTCTCGCAAATGTATCATATTTAAGTTCCTTAATGTATTTGGGCTCCCCAGTTTCGGCAACCTCTTTCCACATAACGTCTGCAGAGCTGCCCTTAAAGCCAGTTGTAAATTCCCAGATAGTTTTTCCAAATGTGCTCTCAGGACAATTATAGGGAATATCAAAATAATCAAGGTACCTTTGATTAGCCTTCAAAAGGATTAGGTCAGGGCAGCTATATATAGCCATTCCATTAATATTAGCAGAGCACTGCTGATAAAAATAATTAAGTTTATCTTCAAATCTAGATTTTGTATCTTCTATAAAAACATATATTTTCTTATCTAGTTCTTCTAGTATGTTAACAGTTACAATCCTAATTTCAAGTGATTTAGTAAACAAAAAATAGTCAGTATCTTTATCAATGTTTAGAATATTGATATTAGGACCGACTCTTAAAGTTTTAAATACATCTATAATATTTTCATTTATAAAATCAAAAGTTAAATACTCTGTGAAATCACAGAATTCTTGACTCACTTCAACAACCATTTCATTTTTTGTAACTATGAAAGGTAATTTATTTGTATGATAAACAGCATTTAACTTATACATAACAATACCTCCAAATTTCAAGCTTATCGTTAAAGTCATTAAAAATATACTTACTATTTTACCATATAGTTCCACCATATTCCATATATTTTACTTTTAAACATGTTTAGAAATAACTATGTGCATTACTATGCCATGAGGTTGATGAAAACAAAATAAGCATCCTGAAAAGATGCTTATTATAGAAAATCATACTAATATTTGGCTAAGTTTTATAGAAGATTAAATTCAACATGAATTTAATGGTGATTTTTATACTCCTATAAATTATATTTAAATACTTTCGTTATTAAAACTTTCCTCCACCGCCACCATGACTTCGTCCACTACTGCCGCTGTGAGTACTACTTTGATTATTTGAAGAAGTTTGAATTTTGGTCTTAGTAACAGATTCTCTTATAAAATCATCTCTAGTTTCATTTAGAGCAAAGGAACCATCTTCATAAGTTCTACTATTAATTGTTACTTTACCTTTGCTAGACAAAGATGCTATTATAGTGGCAACAATTGCAATAACTAGAGCACCCAAATATACTGGAAAAAACTTTATCATATATAAAACCCTTTTCAAGTAGGACGTTTTTAAATTGGGTTGACCCTGTGACGTCCCTGGGTTAACTTCTTCTCTATGCTGTCCTTGTGGAACCCCTTGCGCTGCATAATTTTTTACTGCATTAACAAAGTTTATACAGGCATTATTATAATTTCCTTTAGAAAGCTGGCTAGTTACGAGATTCGTAATATCATCTATTCTTTTATCAGTAAAAATATCAATAGCTCGCCCTGTGGTAGAAATCCAGGTTTCTCTTTTATCCATATTTATAAGTAGTAATATGCCTGAATAATCTCCTCCAACTCCATAGCCATTATTGTCGTAGTAATCATCTGCAAAAGTCATAGAGTCTTTCCCTTGTGTGTCCTTAGTGATAACCACAACCACATCGAGATTATGGTCCTTAATTACACTCTCTATATTATTTTGAAGATCAATAATTTCGCTATCCTTAAGATAATTCATATAATCCTTAACATTTTTTTGTTCTAAGGCACTAGCATTAATTACAGGAACTAATAGAATAACTACAAATACAAGTATTATAGTGCTAATTTTTTTAAACAAAGAAAGCACCTCCAAACACTACAAATATCCATACAACAAGAAATACAACTCCAGCAAACTTCACCTGTTTTAACAAGCTTATAGGAGTATCTCCCACTACCTTACCCGTTTGCCCATTCACCATAAATACATGTTCTTTACCTTTGTATTTATTAATCAATAGATAAATAGGTAGCATGGAATAATCTTCAGTGCTCTTTGCTATATTTACTTCATTGTTTCTTACTGAATAGGTTGCATATCCATTTACAGTATTTCTTAATCTGTCCTCAAGATAATTTTTTACTCTTTCCTTTAAAACAGCCTTAGCATCAACAGCTTCGACATCATATTTTTCAGCCATAAAACCAGACATGTATTGCATGGAAAAATCCTTTAAGTCCTCATAATTATATGGTTCTATTAAATGCATAAATTTATCATCTAACTTTTTAGAAGCATCTACGGGAACTTTATGATATTCTGCACTTCCACTTCGAAGAACTCTATAATGTTTAGTATTAGTATACCTGTAATCACCAACTGTCCAGGTACTAACCCTAGTTCCCTCTCCATCGATGGTTCCTTCGGCCTGACAGTTAAAGAGCCAAAAAGGAGCATATATTCCTGTTATCTTATCAATTTCTCGTTTTTCCTTAAATTCACTTGGAGCAAATCTACGCTTTCCAATCCACTTTTTATAAACTTCTTTAGCTTCTTCTTGTGTTAACCTAAAAGGAATTACACTTTTAGGTTTGAATTTTCCTGAAAACCTACTCTTGATAATAGTAGGATTTTTACAATATAAGCAAAAGGTAGCTGAGGTAGTATCATCAGCAATTAATTCAGCTCCGCAGCTAGTGCATTTATAAGAATCTAATTCTGGCATCTCTGTGTCTTGAGGTTCTTCCTGATGATATTGAGCATCAAGCTGCTCTTTAGTAAATTCACTAAAGCAGTAGTTACATTTCCAACTTTGCGAAGGTGGGTGAAATTCTAATCCCGCTTTACAGTTAAGACATTTATACTCTTTTACTGAACTCATTATTACTCTCCTTACTGAAGTATTTACAACTTATCTGAATCATTAAATTTGTCTCCACATTCTGGACAAAAGGTCGGTGGATTTTTAGGATTCTCAGGAATCCAACCACATTTATTACATTTAAAAATAGTTTCTTTTGCTAAACCATCAGGTTTCTTACTTCCACACTGAGAGCAAAATAAATCATCAGTTACATTACCACATGAACAAATCCATTTCTTCTCTTCTGGCTTCTTACTTCCACAATTTGGGCAGAAATTTCCCTCAATAACTTTTCTTCCACAGCTACATTGCCATGCCTCATATTCTTTTTGTTCCTTAATCACAGGCTTCTTAGATCCACACTTAAAGCAGAAATTAGCCTCAGATGCCATGGTATTTCCACAGGAACATGTCCATTCAGCCACTGGTGATGGTGAAGTATTATTTTGTCTATAGGTCATTTGTTGATTTGGCATAGCTCCCATAACTCCCGCTGCATTCATGCCCATGGACATTCCCGCAAAACCAAGGATTGCTCCACCTTCATTAGACCCTGCTGCCTCTAGCCCTGAGGCTAAACTTCCAGTCATACGAGCTGCCCTTGCATTTGGATCCATTAATATAGAATCATTAGCATATTTCTCCAGCAATTGATCGGTTTTCTCATCAAAAGCTATTCCTGCGATACCTACGCTATGAATATAAAAACCTCTTTTAGAAAGCCATTCTTTATCAAGAACTTCTGCCATATATTGGCCAAGCTCCATGGTTTTAATAGTTATATCCGAAACTAATACATAGCTTGCTGATAAACTTGCTAGAGAAGTAGTGTATGCTTGTAGAAATTCATTTATATACTGTTCTGCCATATCACCTGACGTAATATTAGCATTTCCAACCTTACTACAAACTTCAGTATAAAAAAGCAATGGATCTCCTATCTTAATTGAGTAAGTTCCATAGGAAGTAACCTTGCAAGGTACTACTCTTCCAGGTACTAAAACTCTATCCGTATATGACACAGGAGTTCTTGTACCAAATCTAATATTAGGAATTTCTTGCTTATTGATATAAACAACCTTTTGCTTTACAGGTGTCACCCCACCAAATTTAAAACGCTCCCAAGAATCCATTAGAGTCTTAACAAATCCATCTGGCCTTTCTATGCTATTTCCTTCTGTGTTGCCACATCCTGCTGAATCAAGTCCTTCAAAAGTCTGAAAAAATATAGAGGGTGAGGTTGAATTGTCCACTTGATAGTATCCTGGAACATCTGTAGCTGAAATAATTTTTCCTCCATCTACTAAAAGCATAAATACATTTTCAGGCACATGGATAACTGAACCATTGGATATAACATCCTCTGTGCCCCTTTTATTTGAACCGCGTGAATCTTTTTTTCTAACAAAAACACCATAGGATACTAAGGTGGAGTTGTCCATTTGTGCTGGCTCGATGGTTTCTAGCCACTGATCTGCTAACGTTCCTCCAATTGAACTAGTAATTGCTTTAAAAATACCCATGATTTTATCTTCCTTTCCAAATATTAATCATTGTTAACATCTTTTGTAATTGTAGCGAACCAGAGTTTAGACTTGCCTTATATTTGTGCTATATTAGCTTAAGGCTTTCGGCGATGGATATATTAAGTTTTATTCATTAAATTCTATATTTAAAATGCACATTTATATATTAACTTCTTGAGTAGAACTCTGAATAATTCTTCTTAATAATTAAACTTCAGTTAAACTTCACTATTATTAATATTTATATAAAAATCTGCTTTTATATATCCATAAAATACATAAATCTAGAAAATATTACACTTAAATTATACCACATTTATAATCCTATCTGTGGTATTAGACACTTTTAAATATAAGAATAAACCCTATAGTGTAGACTTTTTAGTGTCTACTCTAAGGGCTATCTTATTATCCACGGCTACATACTTTAAAAATTCATATTAAATCCAAATCCTTTACCAAAAAGAATTCCTGCAATTATAATTAATCTGAAGGCTTCCCAAAAGGTTATCTCACGCACTCCAAATATTCCAGGTATTGTAATATTCCATAGCCATTTTAAAATAGCAGTAGATATAAATACACCCGCAACCCCTAATATAATTGCTTTTAATAATAATCCTACTACAGGCATACCATGATTCATCATACTTAACCCATTTGATCCATTCATAGGATTCAAACCATTGAAGTCCATGTTATATTCCCCCCATATATAGTATAAGCTTTAAAATTCTATAGACTACATCTTGTTATCTTTCAAATATTACTTATTATTTTTATCCCACTCATATTGGGTAATACTCTGACTAACTCCATCTCTAAAGGATGCCTTTATCTCTGATAGGCATGCAATTATTGCATGCTTCACTGCCAATTTTATAATTAAATAATTAAAAAATAGTATAGCAGAGCTCAATATTAAATAGAATATCACGTATCCCAAAGCTTCTCCCCCTATCTATTTCCATATGCAAATATTTCAATTTCAACTCTTGCTCCAAGTGGTAATTCTCTAACCCCAATAGTTGTTCGTGCTGGTGGTGGTGAATTAAATTGCTTTGCATAAACAGAATTCATTTTTTCAAACTCTTTCCTACAGCATGTGAATATGGTCCTACTGAAACTGCACCTAATGAAGTAAAAGCTTTTCTTCCAATAATATAATTCCTCCCCATATTTATTATTAGTTTAGCTTAATTATAAATCTTCTTTAGAATTACAATCCCATAATTGTATTATAAGTTAAATACTTACAATTAACTAGATATTTGATTTTAATATCTATAAAATGTTTGACTCTACTTTAATTCAGGAGCATTTATGTAGGGTAATTCCTGAAAATCTTCCTATTAACTCATAAAAAAATTATGAACTCAATTATCATTAAATGTATATTCATATCTATTTAGTTACTTTGTAAAAACATGACCCTTTATTTTAACAGTTGATTATACAAGGATGAACTAAAGGATTGCTTCAAACTGACACTTCTTTAGCCATATATAAACGCGAAATAGCATATGTTACAAAAAATAAAACTCCGACTAAGGTGAAAGTCTCATCTCAGCCGGTAATATTTCCAGTATCAATTTCACATTCAATATCTGCGGAATGTAGTAAGGTTACAATAAATGAACTATATCATTTTGTTTGAAGTTGCTTTTCATTCGTATCATATAAGTATACCAACCTTAGGTAACTTCTCTAACATACTTGGTGTTAGCCCGTGCCAATTATTAAAAAGGGAACTAAAATCTTTACCGGGAGTTAACCCATAGTGTGATCCTTTACTCCAAGCTGGACTCTGACTTACATCATAAATAATTCCGTTAACTGCTACATAAGATGGTTTTCCCATGGTACCGTCATAATATGCAAGTTCTCTTAGAGTAAATTCCGTTGTTTCTCTGCTAAAATCAACTCCAAATGTCCTATCAATCTTCATTGGTTCATCAGTTATAAACTCTGGTTTCCAAGATCCTTGTGATTTTTTAAGCTTCTCCAACCTCAAATACAGGATATAATCGTATTTATGAACATGCTTTAATTCATCCATGAGTATTTCAAGTACCATATCTCTGT
>NZ_JAVWDJ010000015.1:78698-82163 GCF_036642255.1 Clostridium sp.
TATTTATGAACATGCTTTAATTCATCCATGAGTATTTCAAGTACCATATCTCTGTAATATTTATCTGGAATACCTACTCTAATATGACTATATTTTTCTACTGCACCTAACTCACCAAGCTTAGCCTTTTTAATTCCATTAATATAGGATCTTGGCTTTGTAAAACTTGTATTTAATGTTGCTGATATGCATTGTTCTGTATAAAACTCATATATTTCTCTAAGGTATTTATTATGTTTTCTCTCATCATCTCTTATTGTTATTATAATATTTTTTTCTTCTTCAGTAGGTGCAACACAAAGAAGGAAATTATAAAATAATTCATCTTCTCTTTCCTCTTGGATAGCTTCTTTAACTAGTCTTAGAGCACCTTCTACTGTTTTATAAGTTTTATGGGTTGGATTAATTCTATAAAAATTATTGTCATAATTATATTGCATAGAATGGCTCATAAAATCCTCCTGAATGATACGCTTACACTACCATTTTATGCCTAAAATCAAATTATGGGACATTAAAAGATATCAAATCAATATTTATTAAAGCTATAGCAAGGTTTGCTGTCCCATGTTCTCATTTTTTATATAGTTATTCTCAATCAGTATCACTAGAAAGGTTAAGTCTTCTATGAATTAATAATTTTTGCGCCTACAATATTCTTATGAAAGCTCATAGAATCTACATGTTTTTATACTATTACTTCTACAGTTCTAAGATGTTTTTTTCAGCGTATATATATGTATATATTTATACTAGTTGAAGGGAGTTTTTTTATGATTGATATATTTTTTGTAATATTAAGATGTGTTTGTGGACTTATTATTATATTATTTAGCTTAAGATTTTTGTATGTTGCCACCAAAGCATATTTTACTCATGATAGAGGTACCGATGCGAACAAAGCAATATTCCATCATCAGGGTGTATTGTTATTATGTGCAGGAATTGCTCTATATTCATTTTCCAAATTTGGTTCTATTGATAATTATGAAAATCCATTTTTATCTATTATGTTTGTTATATGTGCAGCATTAGTATTATATATAAATAACATAAATAACACATTAATAAAAGAACTAAAAAAGGAATAGACTCAAGCTATTCCTTTTTTAGTTCTTTTTAGAAGATTATTTTCAACATAATATTTTTCAATTAGATAAATTTTATATATGGGTGTAGCACCTTTGTATAATCCTAATCTCCAACTCCAAAGTCAGTATTATTATACAAGAGTTCTATGTTAGGATTATGATTTAACAACTCATATTTTTCCTTAAACCACTGAATTAGCTCCTCGTCTCTTTCCAACTTAGAGGTGTTAGGAGTAAATATATTTACTGTTCCATAAGAGAAATATTTTAAAATAATTTCTATATCTCTATCTATCATCTCTTTTGTTTGTCCTTTAATTCCTACCATTAAGCAAGGGGAATCAAAGTACTCCTTAACTTCTTTTGGATTAACAAACTTAGCATTTTTCACAAGAACTTTATTTCTAAAGTCATAGTCAAAGGTCTCTACTCCAATTTTAAAAACTATAGGTATTCCAAAGAATTCCCTCATTTCATTTAATCTATTTCGATAGCACCAATGACTTTCAAGAAACAGTTTTTCAATACCTTTTTCTCTTATTACTTCTCTAATCTTCACTAAGGTTTCCTCCGGAATTTCAAAGCAACTGCCTGAGTTTATCACCTCTAAGGTTTTATATTTACCAGTTACATTCTCTAAAACCTCATTGTTAAGAATATTAATTTCCTCTCTTGATTCAGAATTATCTAGAATGTAATCACAAAAGGTACACTTACCCCAAACACAAGGAAAAGATTTAAGTAGTACTATTTCTCTTTTGTTTTTATTTTCAATGATACTATACCTGTCCATATTTAGCTCCTTACTAATCTTTGTTTTAAGGCTCCTGGAATTCCTAGGATAACTGTCATAGCTAATGAAACTGCTACGAATTTATCTGCATAATCAGTTGTAAATTGAACTATGAATACACTTACAACTTTATTAACTCCTAGCCCTGATAGGAATTGAACAATATAAGTTGACCCTGATGAAGTGATACCACCAAATAAAAAAGCTGCTATTACTGCACCTATAAAGGATGAGAATATTGATACTGCTAATACTCCTAGTGGCATCTTAGCACCCTTCATAAATCCCTTTTTATACATTATTCCACCTAATAAACCAGTAAATATTTGAACTGGTGCAAAGTATAAGGAGTAAATATCAAAAGTTATCCCACTTACTATACTTCCTAAAAGTCCAGTAATTACTCCATATATTGGTCCTAGTATAAAAGAAACCATTATTGTACCAATAGAATCTAAAAATATTGGTAGTCTTAAGTTTAGAGCTATAAACGCCCCTATAATATTTAATGCAATTCCAAAACCTACTATACTTATATTTAATGTTGACATTTTTTTCATTTATATTACCCCCTTGGTTTTGCTTATTATCTCAGCTTTTTCTGGAAACACTCTTGAAAGAAACATTTGCATAAACTTAAATTTATCTACTTCATTTAAGATTATTGCATTGTGATCTTTCTTCCAAAAGTTCTCCACATCTACTATAGATTGACCCATAGCAATTCCCTCTTTTACCACTTCGGCATAAGAACTAAAGCCACTGCATATGGACCTATCTATAAAATAAGCTACAGCTAAAGGGTCATTAATTACACAACCAATTATACATTCTTGCTTCCAATGGAAGTCTACATAAAACTTTGAAATATCCACTATATACTTAGCTGTCTCTCCACCTAATCTTGTAATTAACTCAAGAATATTAGGTGTTAAGACTATTTTCCTCGTCACATCAAGTCCCACCATATGAATTTGTTTTTTCAAATTCTTATAAACATAATCTGCACTATGTGGGTCTACCCAATAATTAAACTCCGCAACCGGGGAACAGTTGCCATGACTTCTAAAGCTTCCCCCCATAGAAACTAACTCATCTAAATTTTTAAAAGCTTTTTCATCCTTCATCAATGCTTTTGCAATGTTTGTTAGTGGTCCTAGTGCTATAATTGACATTACTTCTACTTTTAGGCTATTTATAATAAAGTCAACAGCACTTTCTTTTACAATTCCACTACGAACCTTTGGGAAGAAACATTCGCCTACTCCATCCTCACCATGGGTATCTTGAGCAGTTATAAGTTCCCTAACTAGTGGATTTTCTTCCCCAAAATATACGGGTACATGAAGTGAACTTGTTAACTCCAATACCTTTAAGGTGTTTTCCACACCTTGCTTTGTTGGAACATTTCCACAAACTACTGTAATACCTACTACCTCTAGTTCTGGTGATTTAAGCGCTAAAAGCAGTGCCAAAGAATCATCAATTCCTGGATCACAGTCAATAATTACCTTTCTCTTTTTTTCCATTTTCCTTCTCCTTCTCTCATTTCTCTGAGAACGGAACGTACAACTCTCTTGT
>NZ_JAVWDJ010000015.1:82263-88153 GCF_036642255.1 Clostridium sp.
GGTCTATAGTTATTCAAAAAAGCAAAAAAAGCCGCACCTAAGGATACAGCTATCACGCAGTATTAAGTCCTTAGTTTTTTATACTGGGAGTTCTCGAACCAGTCCCACTAAAAATATTAGTGGATTTATGGATTTTATATTTTATTTTCCTGAGTTATTATATCATAGAACATTTTATATTAACACAATTTTTTCACTGGAAATGTTTGAAAGCTCTCTAACCACAGTGGTTTGTACTCTTCCTCAAAGAAATTTTCATCTGTTTATTATTTAACTTTATTAAAAATACCTTCATACAGATAATCCAGATATTCTGTGTTAACACCTTCATCTTTCAGCTTATCAATCCTAACTTTTGCTCCTTCTAAACTTTCCTTTCCTTCTTCAAAATCATTATGTTTTATACAAGTGCTTGTGTATTGTAATAAATAATCAACTTTTAGTACAACTTCTGCTAAGTCTTCTCTATCATCATTTACTAAACTTACTAAAAGAGCATACATCTTAGGTGAAGTTGTATGCTTAGTACTTCTTAAAATATCACTATTTCTAGTGGTCTTTTTCGCCATACTTATACATCCTTTCATGACTAAATTTATCCTTAGAAAATCTAATTTTGTTTGCAACTTGTTAACTCAATCTGAAATTTTTCGCATTTCTACGCTCATTTTAAGAGATTCATGTTTTTATTCACTAATAAATTGTATTTACTTCCTTGAAATTCTTACTTAAAAGGGTGTTCCACACCATATTGCTTTGCAAGCCCAATTAATTCCTTTATAATAGGTTCAGAAAGTTCAATTCCTTCGGACCGCGCCTTTTGAAGAGCTTTGTATGAGTTTTCTCCTGGTAACATAACTTTACTAAATCCTGGTGCTGGTGGACACATCTTGAATTCATCAAACATAGAGTCAATTCTGTGTTTGAATATATCTATATCAACAAACTTGCTAATATCAATTGCACCCATGAAAAAGCCGATATTTTGAAATGCGTTGAGATTCTTGCTATATCTCAACACCAAAATTCTTTAGACTTTGCTTATTAAATTTCATAGTTTCTCTACTCCTTTTCTACATGTATTTTCATAGTTGCTTTTAATCAACTAAAAAACATGATACTCTACCAGAAAAGAGCTATATAGTAACAGTTTATATTGAGAGTTATATCCTCTTATAAACTTATTTAATAAACTGAATTTATTCATCATCTTAAAGCTCTTCTATAACTATTATTATATTATAAGTTATACTTTCACATACAACTAAAACAAACCCCTTATCCATATTTATAAGGGATTTGTTTATTAATATACTCTTATTAACAATTTTATTCAACTATTCTACATCATATTCTACATTGATTATTTGTATCCTACCAGGGCTTTCCTGAGTAATCTAAAGAAGCAGCATTTTTCCATATTTTTATACTCCACTTATAATTCCTTATCTTAGATGCTTCCTTATTCGGAACATATTAAAAAAGAATCCTCAGCTTGAGAATAGGATTTTATTTTATTATTCTTCGCTTCCAACCATTTCTTTATAAATGCTATCTAACTTACTTTTGGCTTCAGCAGCCATTGGATGATTGCATTTATCTAGATTAATTATTTTCTCTATATTATTTCTCCATTTTGTTGCTTTCTTTTTATTCTTGAAATGAGTTTTAGTTAATCCAAGTTTCTTAGCTCTCTCTTCTCCATCAAGTTCAATTAGGTAAAAAATTATTTCAGCCTCCTTTGAAATAAAGTAGGAAGTGGTTTCCTGTTTTGAATCTTTGGCCTTCTTATTTTTTAGTGATTTTTGATAATCACTAATAGCATCATAAAGAGACTGCCAACTTCTTGTGTTTACTTTTTCATCATTGTCCATGCCATCTTTAAATTGCGTTACTACGTCTTTGAACTTTCCTATTTTTTTCAGTTCCTCTACAGATTTTACTTTAAATAAATTCAATTAATTTCCCTCCAATAAAAAGTCCCACTTAAAATATATTTAGGTATATACCTAAATATTCTTTTAATACTGTGAATTTTGAAATGGAAAAAGTGTACTCTGCCATTTTTCTAAAGCACAAAAAGGACTATCTCAAAACAAATTACTTTACAAGTTGATTTGAAACGTCCCTAAATTTAGTTGAAAACTATAAATAACTGTAGTTATGTCTTTTTTAATAGGTTTACTATATATAAGCCTTCTTCCAGCTACATAGTTTATTTCCTCAGAAATAAATCCTTTTTACTAAGACCATTTGATTTTATCTTTTGTCTCCAACCTGCTTCTGCAGATAATTTATATGCAATTCTTGGAAAATTTGGTGTAATAAAAATATTCTCTCCCCTAGAATAAGAGGAAATATTATTTGAAAGATTTTTCAAGGCTTCCCCTAAATTTTTCTTTGGGCCTTTTCCGTAAGGAACATTAGATATCATAGGTAACATTCCACCAGCACCAATACCTATCCCCTGCCCCCAAGTAAGTCCTGATTTTTCACACCAATTTTCCACCATTTCAAGCGCTAGTGAATTCTGCTTTCCTTCATAAAATCCGGAATTCACTAAAGCGTATACCTTAATATTGTGTTTTGGAGATGCATAAAAAAATGTTTCCATTTTAGAAAGACAACTAATCATATGCGATGGAATTCCATCAACATACAGTGGAAATGCAATAGCTATTACATTACATTCAGCTATTTGTTCCAAATGTTTATTGTCAACATGTGGTGTTCTAAAATGGTATTCTGAAATCATCTCATCATTTGCAAATAAGTTTTTCAATCCTTTTAGAATACTTTCCGATGCACTATCTTTAGCTTTGGGACTTCCATTTATAAAAGCTAATTTCATATTGTTATTCCCTCCATTTCTCTAATATTTTTAGCAAAACAAATTTCTTGAAGGTTACAATTCAGATTTACTGAATTTGCTTTTACTAACTTTATCGCTGTTTGTTTTTCTTTTTCAGTTATGTTTTCGCCATAAAATATAACTTGTAGATTAAATTGATTTTCATAACGTGGCCTATGGTGCATTTCCCCATTTCTCTTTACAAAGTACGGATGTACATATGAAATACTTCTATCCATTACATTTTTTATAAATGGGCTAAATCCGCCATAAAAACATTTGCTGATAATGGTGACTGTATCGCATTTGGATAAAATTTCACCCATATCTCCATATTTATCACGTATTACGCAAACAGCGGGTGTTTTTATCCAACACCCAAAACAACCAATACAATTATGAATTTCACTATCTTTATAGATAATTTTTTTACCATCAACAGAAGTTAGCATATCATTGTTAAAAGCTTCTTTTCCCAAATCATGTATTAATAATTTCATTTTTCAAGATCCCCCTTACTACTTTTTATCTATGTCAACCTACGTGTCCATAATCATACAACTATTAAATACATTTTTATTACATTTTATTTTTCTTTCAATGGAATTCCCATAATTTTTTACATTTAAAAATACCGTAGAATCCATTACTGAATAGCACGGCATTTTAAAAATTATCCGTTTATTATAGTTGACTCCTTATTAACTGCAGGGCTTAAGCACCAATAAATACCTCACAACCTGTATTAAATTAATATGAATACTATAACCTCAAATATATTTGCAGTAAAATGTGCTATTGTACTAACCCATGCAATTTCTTCACCTAATGCAAAAATAAAAAATTGTAATATTGATGCTATGCTTAACTCAATTGCTACAAAAGAACCAGCTCTTGCAAATGATATACCTTTTGGATAATTCTGTCAATAAAGTTATGCGTTTTAATTAACCTAAATAGTGAAAAATGTAAGAAAAGTACACTTCCAAATGTTAATCTGTCTATCATTTGGGGTGCACTTCATTTTCTGATTACTTAGTTGCTTTTTGCGCAAATGTGCCTATTGTCTATGAGACTCTATTAATTCCAGGCTCTTACAACATCTCATAAATAATAAACTTATCTTTTTGTTTGAAATTTATATAATTAATTTATGTTTTGTTTAACCTATATTCACAAATTTGAAAATTAAAATGTAATAACGTCACTTTAAATCCATGAGAAATCTGGGTAATCCTAATACTTCCATTACACTTAACACAACCTCTTTAATTGACTCATCTATATTTAATACTCTATTTTCATCATAAATTGGTTGATGAGCATCTACCAATGATACCATTGAGGATCCCAAATAATCCTTTAAATAATCAATACAAGGCTGTACCTTCTCTATATAAAATTGATATCTTCTTTCTAAACTTTTTTGTGTATCATCACTCCGGCCTCTATTATATGCCCTTGCACTCATTTGCTCTTTGGTTATAAAAAGATGTATAACCTTAATAATAGAAATATCTAAGTTGTTAAATGTTTTTAGCAAATTTTCTGCTGCCACTACTGTTCTTGGATATCCATCTAAAATAAATATGCCCTTACGGAGTTCTGGTGAACTTTCAAATAATGCATCAATTATATTTACTGTCCATTCATCAGGTATCAATAATCCATTTTCCATGCAAAATTCTAACCAATGAAGTTGTGAAACAAACTTATTTTTCAACCGAAAAGTTGATATTATATCATTACTATACTCTTCAGCCTTTTTTATAATTTCTGGTTTATTTTTACTTATATCAAATATTGACACTTTATTGCTTATGTTATATTTGTCTGCAAGTGTACCTTTAAAATCTTTCTCTTCTTTTGCTTTAATAACTGTTTTACGCAAAATATTTCCCATGGATAAATGTCTTTCCTCTGGAATAGATAAAAACTTGCATAATGCCTTGGCGATTTCTCCCTTCCCACATCCTGAAGGCCCTGTTAGAAGAATTACACCATTACCATCAACTCTTACCTTTTCTACAGTAATGTTTATTTTTGTTTTCATAACCTGCTCCTTGTTATTAGTTTATGGACTTTGTTTATTTATTATATTATACTAATTTCTTAAATTATCTCATAAACAATAAATTACAAAACTCTAATTGTTACTTCATCACCAGAATCATTTAATTTTCTTGTTACAGAAATGTGGGTTTATACCATCTCTTTTGTCTAAAATTGCAATCAAAATTTTCATATATCATCCCTCTCTAATAATTTTCAATATATAATATTTACTAAGTTAAAATAAGTTACAAGTTCACTGTTTTTATTGGCTCTAACTTGTCATACATCATTGTAATAATATGCCTTTTTCACTATTATAATTACATCACTTGGTTTAAAATTAAAGACTATTTAGAACTTAGTTAAGCATACTCAAAGCCATAGTTCTAAATAGTCTCTATACTAGTTTTTCTGAGAACTTGCAATTTGTCAGATATATGTATAGTTTAAAGCTTAAATGTACAAATTACCACTTACAGATAAGTAGCTTTTAAATTTACAACCTGAATTTTAGTATTGCAAACAATTAAGTTTATATTAACTCTCTCAAGTTCTAAAAGTATGACAAAGAATTCTTTCACTTTTTTAGCTAGCTTTTCTACTATTCTTCCCAGCCCTTGCATACATCAACCCACTTATTACTCAATGAGTATTCCTCAAGTTCATTACAAGTTAGCTTAATAGCTGAATTACTACTTCCACAGGCTGGAAAAACTGTTTCAAATCGTTTAAGCGACACATCAAGAAAAACTTGCAAATCATTTTTAAGGCCAAAAGGACACACTCCACCAACTGCATGCCCTGTATACTCTAGTGCTTCCTCTGGTGACAGCATTTTTGCCTTAATGCCAAATTCATTCTTAAATTTAATATTGTCTATTTTAGCATCCCCTGCAACAACAACTACCATAGCATTTTCTCCATTTTTAAGTGAAATAGTCTTTCCAATTCTTGCAGGTTCAACCTGGAGCGCTGCGGCAGCTA
>NZ_JAVWDJ010000016.1:0-73175 GCF_036642255.1 Clostridium sp.
TTCCTTTTCCATTGGATTATCTCTTTCTAAATTGTTTAGTACATTAGTTACATATACTCTTGCGTCCATATACATACTCCTTTTAATTCCGGTTATTTATTTTGATTTTAGTAGTATATGTATAAAATGCTTTTTTATCTCCTTAACTTATAGTTTTCTAGGCAATAAGAAATATAGCTTAGATATATTTTTGTAAAAGTATCCATTTAAATAACCCTATGTACTTGAGCTACATAGGGTTATTATTTCTTAATATTTCATCAGCAACTATTTTACTACAGTTTAAAACTATTGAAACTCCTGTACCAGGATGAACCGAATCTCCAACAAAATAAAGATTTTTTATTTTAGGTGACTTTATACTAGGTCTAAAGTAATTAGTTTGAGTAAGAGTGTGACTAAGACCAAAGGAAGCTCCACCATAAGAATTATATGATTTTTTCATATCTATTGGAGTAAAATAATCTTCAAACTCAATATTTTCTTCAATATCCTTTAGTCCTTTTATTTTCTTCACTGTATTCACAATTAAATTTCTAAGCTTGCTTATGTCATTAGAATCCCAATGTATATTATCAAATAACAAATTAGGTACTCTCACCATGATATTAACTACTTCTTTGTCCTTAGGACACATACTCTCATCTATGGCACTAGGACAATAAATATATAAGGATGGTTTTTCAGGAATTTCCCCTTTAAATGCAGCTTGAATGTTTTTTTCAAAGTCATCTCCAAGATAAAGATTATGTAATTTAAGTGTAGGATATTTCTTCTTTAGCCCAAGATAAATCATAAAGGTTCCACAGGAATATTTCATATTTTCAATTTTATTATCCTTATATTTTCCCTTAGCCCTCTTATTTTTCACTAAATTTTTCATGCAATAAGAAAAGTCTGCATTGCAAATTACTATATCTCCTTCAACTTTTCCCTTGTTAGTTCTTATACCAGTAGCTCTTCCCCTTGAAAATAATATTTCACTTACTTCGCATTCTTTGTGGATTTTACCACCTAATTCATAAAAAACTTTTTCTAAAGCCCTAATATATGAATACATGCCACCCTTTAGGTACCATAATCCATAAAGCTGAGAAATTGTTGGCACAAGAGAATATATATTGGGACCTTCATAGGGAGATATTCCAACATACATAGCTTGAAAACAAAAGTATCTAATTAGCTTATCGTTTTTAAGAAATTTATTTACATAATTATAAGTTGTAGAAAGTGTCTTAGTTTGCATTGCCTTAGATAAGGTTACGGGGTTAAAAAAGTCTATGAATTTTGTAAAAGGCTTTTTAAGAAAATATCTATCTGCTATAAGATATTTCTCATAAGAATCCCCTAATAGCTCTATATAAGAAGCACTATCTTCTAGAGATACTTCCTCTAAGGTACTTATAAGCTTAGGTAAATCACTTGAAAAATCATAACTACTGTGGTCTTCATAGAAAACTCGGTAATTAGGGTCTAATTTAATAAATTCTAAATAATCCTCACTATTTTTGTTTATGTACTGAAATACTTCTTTGTAAATCTCAGGGGTCATTAATATGGAAGCTGTCCTATCAAATTTAAATCCTTCACTTTCGAAGAAATTCACCTTGCCACCTACAGTAGCTTCCTTTTCATAGATTTCTACTTTATACCCTTTACCAGCCAATCTAACTGCAACTCCTAGTCCACCAACTCCTCCACCTATAATTATCACTTTGTTCCTCAAATTAATACATCTCCTTAAAAGGCTTTTATAGGATTTAAATCCTTTTAACCACCAAGAGTTATATCCTGCTCATCATACCAATTTAAAGCATCATAAAAATGTTGTGGCTTAAAATCTGGCCAATAATCATCTATTATATAAAAATCTGAGTATATGGATTGAACGGGAAGAAATCCACTTAATCTTCTTCTTCCTCCCCAACGGATTATTAAGTCTACTCTAGAAATATCATTAGATTGAATTTGATTTACAATATTATTACTTTTTGAGGTTGATTTTTTTAGTTCGTCTAAATCCCATTTCCAGCTATAATTAACTAAAAAGTTTATTCTAATTCCACCTTTGCCAAAGGTTTTTCTTGTGGTATATGGAAGCAATTCTTCTGGAAACATAGGGGAGTTCGTATTACCAATAACTAATAACTCTGCATCTTCATTAGCAAGAATCTTAACTGCATTAATGCAAGCTTCTGTGAAAGCTTCTCTTTGTTCAGTAGGTCTTTTAGTGTTATCTACAGTAAACCCATAATAAGTTATCTCTTTTACCCCTGCACTTTGGCAAAGTTTAAAAAGTATTAACCCTGGGTCTATACCTGCTACATATCCCTTTTCTTTACCAAAACCTTTATTCTCTGCCCATCTTCTGTTACCATCTGGAATTATTCCTATGTGATTAGGTACTCTCATATTTTCCTCCTAAATTCTGTGAAAATTCTTTTTGAGTTAAATCTTTCATTAGAATCAAATCTTTATTTTTATCTTTGACTATTAAAGTCTCAAAAAGCTACTTAGGTCTAACAACTCAGTGCTCATATTTATACTGAACAAATTTCATTTGTTACAACAAAGTACTTTTGTGAACAAAAATATTTTGTTTCAATAAAGCAATTTTCCTAAGTTGATGAGCTTCCACTTATATAAACCTACATACTTGAAGCTTCCAAAATGTTGTTAAATTCCTATGTTATATTATTGACATATTTGAAGTTGCTAATCATATAAGAGAACATAAAAAAAACCTCAAAGCCTTTTATAAAGCTTTAAGGTTTTTTGGTGCGTCATCAGGGGTTCGAACCCTGGGCCCCTTGATTAAGAGTCAAGTGCTCTACCAACTGAGCTAATGACACATAAATTGTGGTGCGCCATCAGGGGTTCGAACCCTGGACCCCTTGATTAAGAGTCAAGTGCTCTACCAACTGAGCTAATGGCACACATTCTTTTAAGACAAGATTATTATACTACCATTATACATATATGTAAATAACTATTTTAAAATCCAATAGTTGGATTTATCACTATTATAAACTCAACTATGTTTTTTCTGTAACATTATTCTTTCATTGCTTTTTCAAATAATTTATACTATAATTTTATATATCTTACATATAAAGTATTTAAGATATTAAAATTTCATAGGTATTAGTTTAACTAATATATGAGGGAGTAATTAGCACAGATTCTTGTGTTACAATGTCAACATAATGACTTTGGTCTGGCTTGTATTAAATAATGAGACTCATGTATAGCATTTTTCTGCTATACGTGAGTCTTTTTTTATTTTTATTTATAATTTATGAGGAGATGATTTTTTGAACTTAATTACTATTGTATTAACTGCCTTTGGATTGTCTATGGATGCCTTTGCTGTATCAGTAACAAATGGTATAATGCTTAGGAATGTGAAGCTAGAAAATGCACTAAAAGTTGGATTATTTTTCGGATTTTTTCAAGGAATAATGCCGCTAATTGGATGGTTAGTTGGAATAAATTTAGAAGGTTACATTACAAAAATTGATCACTGGATTGCCTTTATACTTTTAGGGCTTATTGGTGGTAAGATGATTTACGAAACGCTTAAACCAGAAGAGACCATAGAAGAATGTGATAGTAATGCCTGTGAAGTTAAAGTGCTAAGTAATAAGACTCTTACATTAATGGCAATTGCCACAAGTATAGATGCTCTTGCTGTGGGTGTAAGCTTTGCTTTTTTAAAGGTATCAATCTTAAAAGCTTCAGCAATTATTGGCTTAATAACTTTTATCCTCTGTACCCTTGGTGTTTTAATAGGGAAAATTTGTGGTAGCTTTTTAAAAAAGAATGCAGAACTTGTAGGTGGTGTTGTATTAATTCTTATAGGATTTAATATCTTTGCTGAACATACAAATTTAATTTCTGTGTTTACCTTTCTAAAATAAACTATATAACATATTTACTTTTAAATATTACTAAATCAACATTTTAATGCCCCTTGCAGCTTACCTACAAGGGGCATTATTTTATAATATTTTTTATAGAACTATTCTAAATGCATCTGCCTTGAAATTTACTCATATCTCAATGCTTCAATTGGATCTAAATCCGCAGCCTTCTTAGCTGGGTAAATTCCAAAGAAAATACCTACTGCTGAGGAGAAAATTACAGTTCCTACTATAACCATAGGGGATACCACTGGTGTAATATTAGCAAATTTTCCAAGCCCATAAGCTAGTAAAATTCCAAGTATCATTCCTATTATTCCTCCAATAAGAGTAATAATCACTGACTCAGTAAGGAATTGAAGAAGAATGGTTTTAGTGGTAGCTCCAATGGCTTTTCTAATTCCAATTTCTCTAGTACGTTCTGTTACAGAAACCAGCATTATGTTCATAACTCCTATACCTCCAACAATTAGAGATATTGCAGCTACTGCTCCAATAAAGGCAGTAAATATTCCAAGGACCTTGTTAATTTGGTCAAGTTGTTTTAAAACATTTTCTGGTTTGTATATATCTCTTCCTCTGTTTCCATGCCTATTTTCTAGCAGCTTTACAGTGGTAATTCCCGCAGCTTCTATGTTTTCTTTATCATCAGAAGTAATCATAACACTACTAATTAGAGCATCATTAGGGAAGAGTTGCATTACAAAACCCGTTGGTACATAGGCCATCACAGGCATATTTTCAACATCTCCCATACCAAAGGTATCAAACTGACCTTTACTTATACCAATTATAGTAGCTTTTTTAGGAGCAGTTTTAGGGCCAACTGTGACAACTTCTCCCACAGCATCTTCATAACCAAATAAACTTTTAGCAGAAATTTGGTCAATTACCATTACAGCTTTTCCTTCTAATGTTTCGCTGGCATTATAATATCTTCCATAAAGTATTTCTATATTTTGAAGATATTTTAAATCCTCATTTCCTCCAAAGAGAACAACACTCTTTGATTTTTTATTTGAAGATATGTTCCCTCTCTTTTGAAGTAAAGGTGTAGCATGCTTCACCATGGGTAGTCTTTCTTTTATCTGATTCACATCTTCTTGAGTGATATAATCACCAGAACTTGCATTGGCTGTTTTTACACTAATAGTTATGCTAGAAGAACCTATCTTCTCGAACTCACTAGTTATAGTTTTCTGTCCCCCTTCTCCAAGAGATACAATTGCTATAACTGAGCTTATTCCTATAATAATCCCAAGCATTGTAAGAAAGGATCTCATCTTGTTTGCTATAATGCTATCTAAGGCCATTTTAAAATTTTCCATAAGATTCATGTTATCCCCTCCTACAATAATATCCTATTTTCCACATCTTCATCAGAAACAATTTCTCCATCACGAAAACGTACAATTCTCTTTGTATGCTGAGCTACATCTGGTTCATGAGTAACCATGATAATAGTAGCTCCTTCATTGTTTAAATCCTGAAATATCCTTAAAATCTCTTCGGTGGATTTTGAGTCTAAGTTTCCTGTTGGCTCATCAGCCATGATAACAGAAGGATTATTTACGATGGCTCTAGCAATGGCTACCCTTTGCTTTTGTCCTCCTGAAATTTCATTAGGTCTATGTTTAACCCTATCTTCAAGCCCAACTCTTTTTAGAGCAAGAAGGGCCTTTTCTCTTCTTTCCTTAGGGGGTACACCAGCATAAGTCATTGGAAGCTCTACATTTTCAAGCACAGTCATTCTTGGTAAAAGGTTAAAAGCTTGAAACACAAAGCCAATCTCCTTATTTCTTATATGTGCCAATTCATCATCTTTCATTGTAGATATATCCTTATTATTCAAAAGATATTTACCACCATCTAGTTTATCTAGACAACCTAAAATATTCATAAGTGTAGACTTTCCTGAACCTGAAGGTCCCATGATGGAGGTGAACTCACCTTGCTGAATTTTAAGGCTCACACTTCTTAAAGCTGTGAATTTTAGTTCTCCTGTGGTGTAGATTTTTACTAAGTCTTTAACTTCAACCACAATTATTCCTCCTTTAAATCCTCTACAACCTTATCTCCAGGTTTCAAATCAGTGATATTTAAGATTATAGCTTCATTTTCTACTAGACCTTCAAGTATTTGTATTTCTATATCTGATTGAAGTCCAACAGTTACTTCCTTTTTGTTAGCTACTCCATTTTCAATTACAAACACAAAATTCTTTCCATCTTTTTCTGAAACTAAGGCCTCAATTGGAATCTTAAGGGCATCTGTTACATTTCCAACTAAAATATCCACATCTGTTTCAAAGTCAACTTTAAGCTCCGGCGCGCTGTCTAAAACATCAATTTCAGCACTTAGATTTCCCTCAGTACTTCCACCAGCAGCGGCCATAGCAAGATTTCCTTGTTTACTAGCTGAGGGGCTTATAAAAGTAACCTTACCATTATAAACCTTGTTATTGTTCTTAATCTGGGCAACTTGCTCTAACTTTACTTTTTCAGTATCAAACTTATTTAAGGAAATAGTTAGCTTAAGATTGTTTAAATCCTGCAGAGTTACTACTGCCACTGTTGGAGTGGACATGCTTCCCTCTACCCCATTTAAAGCTGTAATTACTCCATCAAAATCTGCTATTATTCCATCTTTAACTGTATTATACTTATTTTGAATTGAGTCTAAAGAAGCTTTTGCTAAAGCCACTGAATTATCAAGTTGCTTTAACTTTTCAGGAGATATACTTTGCATAGCATCTCTTTGTTGTTTTAAAGTCTGCACCTGGAGCATATCTTGAGGATTAGTACTAGTTTCTAATTCCTTAATCTTTTTATCAAGGTCCGAAATCTTTTCATTTAAGCTGTTCTTTTGATTTACAGTGTCTTGCTTTTGTAATACTGCATTGCTATGTTGAATTTCTGCTTGTTTTACTTGAAGCTTTAAATCAGAAGTGTCATAAGTTACAAGAACATCTCCTTTTTTAACTGTGTCCCCAAGCTTCACATTTACCTTATCAACCTTTAACCCACTACCATAATAATCTTTAACATTCTTTGATTTCACTGTACCTGTGGTAGATAAATAGGCATTAAGCTCGCCCTTTTCAACTTTGTATAAATTAACACCCTTTTCCTTATTTCCCTTGGAACTAAAAGCTATTCCACCCACTATTAAAAGTAAGATAATAACTGTAATTACTACACCTTTTTTCTTCATTTTTTACTGACCTCACTTTGTTTTTGTAATCTATTTTTAATTATTTTATTTCTTTGATACCTTGTTATATTTTTTACTTCTCACTACTTTCTTTTTGAAGTACTCCTTTTAAAGTTTCCAATCCATCAACTATTTTCTTAGAATCTTCTTCACTGCATTCACTTAAAAGATCTTCAAAATAACTTTTTATCTTACCATAAAAATCTACATTAATCTTTTCAAACTCCTCAGTAAGTTCAACTCTAACTACTCTTCTATCTTTTTCATCTCTAACTCTTTTCACCGCATGAACTTTTTCTAATCTATCTACAATACCAGATACTGTACTATTTGATAAATTTATTTTTTCACTGATTTCACTTATTTTCATAGATTTTTTATTGCATAATAACCCTGCCACCATAATCTGAGGTGGAGTTAATCCTATTTCGCAAAAATACTCCTTGAAATTATCTTGCACCAAAGAGTTTACATCTCTTAAAAGTTTAGAGATAAGTTCTCCATTATTAATCATTTTTCCTTATAAACCTCCTTTTAAACAAATGAATTAAAACCTTAATTTATGGATTTTGCTCACTGTAAGAGCTACACCTTTTCTTTTGAACTACTCATTTAATTGCTTTATTTTGAAATAACTTTTACCATTAAATAATGAACAAGTTCATTTTAGTAATTGGCTTTGGAAGGGTACTTGACTCTTACCCAAGTTTTTCTTTCTGCCGAGTACTCCCACTAAAAAAAAGCACACAGACTTATCCTTCCAAAATGCTGTTAAACTCTTATAATTACATATTTTTTAAATTTCTATTTCATATTAAAATATTTTGTATTAAAATATTTCGTATGCGAATATTTTGCATAGATATATTTTCTATTATAATTGTTTATAATATATAGTCAATAAATATTATTTTTATATTTAAGGAGGCTCAGTTCAATGAGCAAAGTGTATTTTAAACCTATAAAATCCTACTCCAATACAGAGGAAATTAATGAAGTATCAACTTTTCTTTTAGACACTCTGATTTACCTTTGCCATGAATATCACAAGGAATTGTGATTGTGAAGGTCCTAAGATGGAAAAAATCATTGATGACGTAGGAATATTTGCTTCTAGAGATCCCCTTACCATAGACAAAGCAAGTCTTGATGTTATAGATAAAATAAACGGAAAAACTGTTTTCAAAAGAGGTAGACGTACTTTAGAATATGGAGAGGAAATTGGCCTAGGTTCTAAAGACTATGAACTTGTGGAACTGTAATAATAAGAATAAAAGAATTTTGAGCTTAAATTAAATTAACCACTTTTACAAGAGATAAAATTTAATATTGTACAATTTATGTAATTTTCTTCCCCTTATCTCTATATAATTAACTATGTGAATTATTTAATTTGAGATAGGGGGTATCCTATGTACTGTTCTAAGTGCGGGGCTAAGCAAAGTGATAATGCAAAGTTCTGTAGTAATTGTGGTTTCAAGTTCTCTAGTGAGACAAGTTCTTTTAATGAATATAATCAATTTGGAAATTCATCTAGCAATTCAGGTTTTTCTAATAACTTAAATACATCACCAAACAATTCAAATGATGATCCATCACATCTTGCAGGGATTGCTTCCTGTTGTTTTCCTGTGGTAGGTCTAATTCTTTATTTCATATGGAGAGAAGAAAAACCTAATAGTGCAAAGCTAGTTTGTTATTGGATGATAGGCGGAGTAATTGTATATGCATTATTTTACTTAATATCCTTTATAGCAGCTTTTAACTTTAGCTACCATTAGATTCATATGATTGATAAATTGCTACACTATATGTTTTTATGTCATAGAATACCGGACAGGTCTTTCTTCATAAATGGCAAACAATTTCCCATATGCGCTCGGTGTACTGGTATTCTCATTGGTTATTTTATAGGTATTTTTTTCTTCGCTACTGATTATTTTAATAATGTTTTTATACAACTTTCACTTTTTATTCCACTGCTAGTAGACGGTTTAGGCCAGTACAAAGGAAAGTGGATTAGTAATAATCCCAGAAGATTTATAACAGGAAGTTTAGCTGGTATTGCCACTGTATTATTGCTAAAATTAGTCATATCCTTGGGATATTATCATGGCAAGATTGTAAGAAATTTATTTAGCCTTTGATGAACTTTTGGAAGTAGCACTATTTCGGCTTTTATCTATTGGAATATCCCATTGTTACTCGAACTTTTGAATTGTTAAAATTTCATTCCAAAATTATTGGAGAGAATAAACTTCCTTGTTATTTAAACATAAATAGCACTAACCTTTCATTTAGTTATGAAAGATTAGTGCTATTGTTTTATATGATGAATTCTATTTAATTTACTTTTTACTTTTAAAAGTTGATCTCAACCCAATCTCTGTTCCATTTTTAATCTTAATCATATTATTCCAGTGTTTACTTATAGTTAATAAAGTAAGAAGGAAAATAATCATGGTACAAACCACAGGGTAATTTAAAAAGGTTAGAATAATAGCTGCTATATACATAACGATAGTTCCAATAGCTATATAATCAGTTATTACTGTTGTAAGGATTATAGTCGCTCCTAATAAAAGTCCAATTATAGGATTAATTCCAAGGAATATCCCAATGAAAGAGGCTGTGCCCTTACCACCTTTAAACTTCATATGAAAAGGAAAGTCATGTCCAATTATTACTCCAAAGCCAATAATAAATAGATATATCATATTGTAGTCTAAAATATATTTTCCAACTAATATGGCAAAGGTGCCTTTAAGTATATCAATCAGTGCAGTAATAACTCCATATTTCCATCCAAGGACAATAGTAGCATTTGAGGCTCCTGAATTATTAGAACCTCCACTTCTTATGTCTATGCCTTTCACGGCCTTTCCTAAGATGTAAGCAGGATGTACTAATCCAAAACAATAACCAATTAAAAGTGAAATAATAATATCATAAATAACCATATTCACTTCTCCTTCAATAAATTGATATATTAGCAATAGTTACTTACTATATATTATAGTATATACCCCCTATTGATTGCCACTTGCATTTTAATTTAAAACTCATATTATTTATTTGAGCTTTAAGTACACTAATTCAACTTTAAACCGTATTAATAATAAATTGTTATGGTAGCATAGCTGAAATAATTATACGATTGTAAAACATTTTATTGCAATGGTGAGCCAGCATTTGCAGTGACAGAATTTAAACTTGAGCAGTACCTATATATGTGACCTATATAAGAATAATCTTTTTTATTCTATGGAGTAATTGTTACTAATTTAAGTGAAAATCTATTTATTTGAGAGGTGCAGTAATATGAAAAAATACAATGAGGAAAAAGGTATAGCGTTACATTCATGTAATGAGGAAGACATGGAATTCATTCATAATAAGTTGATAAAACATAATTTAAATTATATTACCGATTACGAAGATTTTGGATACAACATTAAAGATGAAAATGGTGATATTATTGCTGGTATAGTTGCATCAAGAGAAAATCAGTGTTTGACTATTGATTATCTTTGGGTGGATGAATCTTATAGGGGGAGTGGATTTGGATCAAAGCTTTTGAATTTTATAGAATCTATAGCTGAAAAAAAAGGTGTCGTTACAATTTACTTGAATACTTTTGGATTTCAAGCACCAGAATTTTATTTGAAAATGGGATATGAGAATTTTGGCGTTCTTGAAAATTGCATTAACGGTTATAGTCAATATTTCTTTAGAAAAATGTTAAACAGAGAAAACAGATGAACAACATTCTTCTTAGAAAATGTCTTAAAGGGTGATAAAAAATCACCCTTTTAACCTTAGTAAAAATTTCATTCTGGCATAAAACATATTTTGTTATTACATTGTTTTATCATCCACACAAAATAAGTATAAAAAGTATGGGAACTACACTTAATATAATTAATAAAGCTTTTAATATATCACCGTTGTTTAAAAATTTTTATTGATTCTTGTGTATATGACTTATAAAAATATGTAATTTTAGTAATTATTAATAATAAAATTATAGAAACTTTTTATAATATAATTTTAAGGGAGACAAAGCTATGAATGAAAATTCCTATGGTGTGCTTAAATCTAAAATAATCGATATTCATGAACATCGTGGAGATTGTCCACATTTTCATATTCATACTCTAGGTGATAAAGTTCATTATAGGATTTCAATTAATGTAGAATCTCAATTACCTCCCAATGAAGTTTTATATTATATAGATAAAGATTTCCACAATGATATAACTAGCAAAATCTGTGACTTTCCTCTTGGTTTCACTGCAATTACTGAAGATGTGAAAACCCAATATGGCATAGATTATCTTAAGGGTGATATGGTTGATATAAGCAGTTTACAACCTATTCCTGATCAGCTACCTGGACCTGATAATGATGTAAATGAAAAGCTATATTCTATTATGCAAGAGGTAATGGAAGACAAGGATTCAATCCTCTATGCCTTTGGAGAAAAGTGGGACTGTGAAGGAAAAGATAAAATCTTTCACTTTTCCCCTGGAGATGGAATTCATGATATTCACATGAATCAATGTATCTCACAAAATGCTCCCTCCTCTAATAATCATTGGAATGATGGAGCTCTTCTTATTCATTTTCCAAATGAAAATAAATGGAATGCAATTTTTATTGCCTTTCAAAATCAGCTTATACTTTCTTAAATAATTAAAGTGATTTTTGATATGAATTCTTTTATAGTATTTTACCAACCTGGATTACCCTAGATAATTTAAGTTTAAGCTGTTAAATTTACTGTTATTTTCTAATCTGAGAAATAATTTTAAACACCTTATAAGTAATTTCAAAATATAATTTTCTACAGTGTAAAAAACCATACTACATGTAGCAGTATGGTTTTCTATTTTATGATATTTATTGAACAGTATATCCTGTGTGCTCAATACAATCCTTTATTTTGTTCTCACTTGCTGGTGCATTATACCCAACTTCAACAGTTCCTCTTGATATGTCTATAGCAATTTGTTGAACACCTTGCAATTTTTCTAAAGCATTGTGTAGTTGAGTTTTACTTTGTGAATTGGCCATTCCTGAAACATTGTAGTGTACGTTTTCCATAATAGTAACTCTCCTTCCATACAATAATTTTCTCAATTATAGTATGAATTTAAGGGAAGATTTTTATCCAATTTAAAATAAATAATAGAATATAAAGCACCACCAACATCAAACTATATATCCTCTGATCTAAGCAATTATATAATTAATAATAAAATACTAAATTGAATAAGTTAAATTTTTTTTGGGAAAAGCACAGTAACCTTCTATAATTGCTACAATGAAAATATCTATAGACTCTCGTTGTTTATAGGTAGTAATATAGTTATTTTAGTTCCTGAGCCTACTCTACTTTGAACTTCAATATTTCCCTTATGCTTTAAAATAATCCATTTTGCAATAGAAAGTCCAAGTCCTGTTCCACCACTTTCTTTTGTTCTGGATTTATCTGCGCGATAGAATCTATCAAAGATATATGGTAAATCTTCTTTTGGTATTCCAGCCCCTGTATCTTCGACTTCAAGGATTAACCTATTATTTTTAACATAGGAATTTATCTTAATAACTCCATCTTTTTCTGTATACTTTATGCTGTTATCAACAAAAACTCTTAGAGCTTCCTTTAAAAGACTCCTATCACCATTAATGGTTACTTCATCATTATATTGGCATAAAATTTGATGATTAGGATCAATTAGTTTAGTTTCTTTGACTACTTCATTAATTAATTCATTGATTTTAAAATCTACCATTTCAAGCTTTTGAGTCTGCTTATCGCTTCTTGCTAAGAATAAAAGTTGTTCCACAAGTTTTTTCATAGCTTCCGACTCAGACTTAATTGCGGTAATAGATTCTTCAAGAACTTCCTTATCTTCCTTACCCCATCTATCTAAAAGATTTGCATACCCTTGAATTACTGCAATTGGGGTTCTCAGTTCATGAGACGCATCAGATACAAATTGAGTTTGAACTTCATAGGATTTTTGGAGTCTATCTAACATATCATTAAAGGTTTTAGCTAAATCCTTAAGTTCATCCTTAGAACCTCTAACATTAAGCCTTGTATTTAAATCCTGAGCAGATATACTCTTAATAGTTTCATTCATTTTATTAACTGGAAGCAATAGTCTCTTACTAACTCTTGAGCCTATGGGTAGCATAATAAGAAGTAATATTATATCAGATACAATTATAATAAGCCCTATGATACCAATATTCTCGCTTACTTCTACAGTGTTTTTTAGAAAATCAATATATACTAATCCTTTGTCTGTAGTAACATTTTCTGCATGACTATGGATAAAGTATAAGAATCCGCCTACCACCGCAATATTTGAAAGAATTAGCAAGGTAGAAAATATAAAAACATAAAAGGTAGTAATTTTAAAGCTTATGGAAAAACGAAGCCTATCATTGATATAGTCAAAACCCTTTATAAAAAACTTTGGAAGTATACTAATTAAAGTTGTTAGCATTTTTAAAAAACCTAAAAGGATTTCTTTTATTATTATAGCTACTTCATTATTTTTCTTCATGTTTTATCATGTATCCCACCCCTCTAACGGTGTGAATAAATTTCTCATTGAATTTATCATCTATCTTGCTTCTTAAATATCTAATATACACATCTACAACATTAGTATCTCCAAAATAATCGAACTCCCAAACTGCTTCAAGAATTTTATCTCTTGACACTACAATATTTTTGTTTGTCAAAAGGTACTCTAGTAAATCAAATTCTCTTTTAGTTAAATCTATTGGATTATTATTATAAGCTACAGTGTGCTTTTCTAGGTCCAGGCACAGTTTTCCCAATTGAAGAGTCTTTGAATTATTTTCTTCAACTTTTTTTCTCTTTAAAGCTACCCTTATTCTTGCCAACAATTCTTCTATTGCAAAAGGCTTGGTGATATAATCATCTGCACCATTATCTAGGCCCATAACCTTATCCATAATATCATCCTTTGCTGTAAGCATTATTACAGGTACCTCTGAACTTTGTCTAAGTCTTCTTAAAACTTCTATACCATTTAAAGATGGAAGCATTATATCTAAAATTATTAAATCAAAATTTCCTTCAACTGCTTTTTCTAATCCTTCTCTACCATCATGAGATTGTTCCACAACATAACCTTCATATTTAAGCTCCAGCTCCACAAAACGAGCTATCTTAACTTCATCCTCTATAATTAGAATTCTTTGTGCTGCCAAATTAACTCCTCCATTTACAGTATTATCTTTATATAATTATACTGTAAACTTATTCTAGTGAACATATGCAAATGACCCACATTTTTACATGTAGGTCATTTATATTAAATAATGAACAAATTCCTTTAGAATAAGTTCATTTTGAACAATATAACTTTGTTCAACTGCTTCTAGAAGAGCACTATTGGCACTTAAAGCATATTTAATGTTTGAATTCCCCACTCCAATGGGAAAGGGATACTTACCCTTAAAATAATTTCAATTATTGAATGAGTTCTTTTGCTTAATGACTTTGGAAGAAGACTTAACTCCCTCCAAATTTTATTATGTGCTGATGCATCTATATGAATTAGATGTGAAACTTACTCTTACTAAATTTAGTTACATATTATTTGGGTTGTCATTGTGATTTTCACATTTCTTTTCTGTTGTAAAATCTTTCTTAACACTATCCACAGTATCAGCTACCTTGTCGAAAATATTATTTGCCTGAGTACATTCCCCTTTTTCACCTTGGAATTTAACTCTATGTCCTGTACAGAAAGCAACTAATAAACCGCCTACAGTTACATATGGTGCTACAACTGTAATAATTGTTGCTCCAGTTACTGGTATACTAAGAACTACCTTTTCTTCTTTCTTAACCATAAAGTTTGTATTATTACCTTTTTTTATCATTTCTTTAATTTTGTTACCAAAAGAATTTTTCTCTTCGTGGCAGCATCCACTGTTAACTTTCTTTTGTCTTTCTAAAAAAACTAAAGCTTCAACCATATCATCATTGAACATTTCTAGTGCTGCCTTTGCTTCCTCATAACTCACATTTGCTCTTCTTCTTAACTCATCAATTTTTTCTAATCTATCTGTCATTTTCCATTCCTCCAAATATTTTTATTGGTTTCTCTCAACCTTATACTCTTATTATAGGAGGCCATGATTAAGGTAAAGTTAATGAAACATTAGAATTAGATTAGAAATTTACAATTACTGGTTTTTTTGAAAATAGAAAAACACTAATCCTTATAAGGTTAGTGCTTTCCTTGTTAACTCTTCATTTACCTTAGTTTACTTTTCTACCTTTATCTTAATCAAATACTCAATATTGTTATCGCCTCTTCCCCACTCTGAAAAAATTGCAAAATAATAATTACCTTCCTCAGCTGGTGCCTTCATTGATCCATTATTTGATGGATACTCATTATGACTAATCACTTTTTCATCAGAGGAATAAACTTTATAAATTGGAATATTAAGACCTTCTACCTCATCGGCTTTGAAGTTAATAACAGCATTTGGTTTTACCACTACAGGGATAAGCTCATTCCATGCTTCCACATCTGCGAAATTTGTATTTCCAACAAATTTGTCTGGAGCTCCAACATAATTTGCATTTCCTCTTGCCCATGGAATTTCTTTTCCCTCAGAATTAATATGAATTGTGGGATATACTACATCTTGCCTTGGCCTAGATTTACTATTTGCAATTTCTACTTCCCAAAGCGCCTTATCCCCTGCATACTCTCTCATATCTCTACCATAGAAGTTCTCCACTTCTTGTCTTGTAATAGAAAAGCTTGTTTCACCATCTGAATTTAAATTAAATTTAACCTCATCTACATTTTTAACTAAAATAAATAGAGTAATGGCATTATCAACAAAGATATTCTTAGTGGTTTTTTCGTTAAAAATCCTTGCAAACTCCTCCTTTGACTTCTCAGTATTACCTGGCTTATAGTTTACTTCTATTCCATATGGCTCTTTATCAGTTTTAAGAGAAAACTCCTCAATGAACTTACTACCAGGTAAGCTTGAAAGGATTCCCCCAACTGCACTATTATCTCCTACATAGGTTCCTTTGTATTTTAAAAGGTCACCTATATTTATTACCTGTGTATTTGCTTTATCAGTACCTTCACCAGGCTTTGATTCTGGCTTTGTTTCCTTACCATTATTTACAGCTTCAATTCCACCTTTATTTATCCCTTTAAGATAACTAAATAATTCTCCATTACCACCTATCACAACCCCAGTTGTAATAACAACTGCAAGTAGTGCTACAGCTGCATATTTAAAGAAGCTTTTTCTATGATTATTAAAGGTTCTTTTAAGAACATATTGCTTATCTTCAGCATAGATATTTTCTCCAAGAGATGCCATGATTTTACCTGACAGATTTACATTGTACACTTCTTTATCTTTTTCTAAGTTTTCTAAGGTCATAAGCCTATTATATATACCCATGCAGTGCTTACATTGTTTTAAGTGCTCTTCAACTTCCAATGCCTTTTTTTCTGTAAGATTATCATCTATAAAATCTATTATTTTATTTTCATTACACCTCATTTGATACACCTCTTTGCTCTAAATTAATTATCTTTCCCTCACACAATTTTTTTCTAGCTCTATATATTTTCATTTTAACTGCATCTTCAGAAATACCTAAAATTTCACTAATCTCCCTCAGTGAAAATCCTTCAACATACTTTAATACAATACAACTTCGTTGATCAACTCCTAAGGAATTAAGTAATTTTTCAACTTCTTTTTTAGTCTCAATAGCCTCTAAAGCTTCTTCTGGCTTATCTAAAGAACTGCATTGCACATTGGTTAGTATCTCATCATATTGAATAGTGTAGTTTTTCTTTTTCTTAAAGTATGAGTTAATGCAATTTGATGCAATCTTAAAAAGCCAGGTAGAGAAACTTGATTTTCTTTGAAAGGTATAAAGGCTTTTATAGGCTCTTATAAAAGCTTCTTGTGCTATATCCTCTGAATCCTCTTTATTTAAAATTATTTTATAAATATAATTAAATATAATATTTTCATACTTCTTTATTAGTAGCTCAAAAGCTATCATTTCTCCCTTTAGGACTCTTTCCACTATAACCAAATCCATATCCTTATTAATATCCAACGATTATCACCTCAAAATTATAACTAGCTAGTTACTTATATTCTTTAGACTCTACTTTTTCTAAAAGGTAACGGTTTTATGTAATATTTTTTTACATTCTACTAAATTTAATCTCATGTCTTAATAGAAATCATATCATGAATAAAAATTATATGTAGTTTTATACAAATAGAATATGAAATTTAAAAGGTTCTACAGAGGTTTAACAACATTTGGAAGGCTCAAGTTTACCTTCTCCTATAAGTGAAAATTGCTCAACATATGAAGATTGCTTTGATGGCAGTCCAAATCTGCATCCTGTGTTGTTAACCCTAAGTAACTTGCTGCGGCTTTAAAAATCTATTACACCTAAAAATATATATTTTGCATTAAGTTATAGTGAAAACTTTCCACCCACATTTCTGTTACCTAAGCTAGCACATAATGAAAAAGAAAAATTTAATGCGCAAAAAAATAAATGACCTACATTTTTATGCAGGTCATTTTTATTATAGGTTATTTGAGTTATTTTGGCTGTTTTGGTTATTAACATCATTTTCGCATTTTTTTTCTTCAGCAAAATCTTTTTTAACATTATCTACAGTGTCAGCTACTTTATCAAAAATACTATTTACCCCACTGCATTCTCCCTTTTCACCTTGGAACTTAACTCTGTGTCCTGTAAAGAAGGCAATTAATAAACCTATCACAGTTAAATAAGGTGCAATTATTGTGATAATTACAGCAGCTGTTACTGGCATACTTAAAACTACAGAATCTCTTTTCTTAAGCATAAATCTTGAATTGTTACCTTTTTTCACAAGTGCTTTAAACTTATCCCAAAGAGAAGGTTTATTCTCATAGGAAGTATTACTATTAAATTTCTTTTGTCTTTCTAGATATACTAAAGCTTCAACCATATCATCATTGTGCATCTCTAGTGCTGTTTTTGCATCCTCGTAACTAACATTTGCTCTTCTTCTTAACTCATCTATTTTTTCTAATCTATCTGTCATTTTTCAGTCCTCCAAATATTTTTATTGGTTTCTCTCAACCTTATACTCTTATTATAGGAGGCCATGATTAAGGCAAAGTTAATGAAAGATTAGAGTTACATTAGAAAACAAACTAATTATGCAAGTAATTATATTATTTCTTACTATCAAGCTTTTCTAACACTGTTAAAGTGCAATAAAGTATAACAAAAATAATGACAATAAAAAATGAAACGTATAAAGTCTCCGAAGATGGGTTGTGAAATATGGCCATTATACCATACACCCCATAAATTGTTAAAAAATAGATTAATATAGTAAGTAATACTGCCTGTATTAAATTATTATTTTTCATCCTTACTTCCCCTTATTTCCCCTTACTTATAGAACTTCAATTTTTTTATTTTGAACTCATATTTTCAAATCCTGCTATTCCAATGGCCCCTGGACCACTATGTGCTGAAATCATACATCCAGCTTGAATCCATGTAATTTTTTTAAAGCCTTTTTCTAGTACAATTTCATACATATGCTTTTTTATGTGTTCTTCAAGACCCAATGAATGTAAAAGATAAATCTGCTCTTTATCTATGTTGTATTTATCAAAATAATCATTTAAATATTTATCAACAATACTGCCTATTTTTCCACGATACTTTTGAGTAGAAACTAGCTGACCATTTATAATTTCTATCAATGGTTTCAGTTGTAGTAATGTTCCTCCTAAATAAGCTGCATTGGATACGCGCCCCCCTGCCTTGAGATATTTAAGATCCCCAGGGATAAAAGATACTCTTACTCTAGCTGCATGCTGCTCAATATTTTTAACTAAATCGGCAGGCAGCATTTCGGGATTTTCTTTTATAAGTTCCACTGCTTTCAAAACAATTGCCCCCAAACCACCAGTAACATTGAGTGAATCTGCATGATAAACATTGTCCATTCCTTCTGAAGCAATGATTGAATTTTGGTATGAACAGGATGGTTTCGATGAATACCCAACATGGATAATAATACATCCTGGATTTTCTTCTGTTATACTTTTAAAGGCGCATTCATATTCATCTGGATTTGTTGCTGAGGTTGAAGGTAATTTTTTAGTTTTTTCATAATAATCATATACATCCGTTACTGGTATAGATCCATCTGCATAAGACTTCTCCCCCATTATTACGTGCATGGGCACTACCTCAATATTATGCAACTTTATTAAGTCTAATGGCAGATCAGATCCACTTTCCGTTAGTATGATAATTTTTTTCATAAATTCACCTCTATAAAATTGTTAATATTTTTTCCTATCTATTGACTCAATCTAAGAAATTCTAGTTAATACATTATATTACATATTGGGAATATTTACTAGATAACAGAAAACTTGTTTAAGAACTATTCCATCAACACTTTCCATTAGGTTTTTGTGATGAATTCCCTTAGATAGTTTTCCCTTTTAGGTGTTGAAGTAGTCTTAAGCCTTGAACTTTATCATCTATTTATTAGAATTAGGTTATAAATTAGACTTCAAAGACTTAACTAACTAATTAACTAACTATGCACTTCACCCCAAACCCCGTAACAATTTTGGGTATACAGTAATAGTAAAGAAAATAGAAAATTCCTTGCAAAACTTATTGTAATCCTAGTAAAAGATAAAATAGTATAAATAAAAATCATCCTAATTTAATTTTAGGATGATTCTGATTTTCTTTATTTCTAATCTTTTACTACTAAGTTAAATATTCATTTACTTTAAAATTCCTTATAAGAATTGTATTTTTGCTATCCGAGGATTACAACGAAAACACTTTGTTCATCTTTAATGGAAGTTTCTCTTATCTTACCCTATTTAAACTAGACTACTCATACAGCACCTTTTCTAATCTCTCCGATTTTTCGAGGTGCCATATTTTCATCAATGGAAAGGATTTAGTAATTGATTTCAAGATATAAAACGTCGATTGTGTAGTTCATATTAAAAGTGTGTATTCCACTACAAGGAAAAATTAAAAGTCTTCAGCTTTGGGGGAAGCTTATCTGTGAATATAAGACCTTTTAACCTTTTAAAAAAACTATTTGTCACAATGATGTTACTATAATTATGTTATTTTCAGTTACGTTTTTTAAATCAGGTGAAATTCATCTCCTGAGGGCAAAAAAATAACCCTTTTTAAAGGTATGGGCAGTAAACCCCCAACACTTTTAAATTGGGCATTATCCAAACCTTTCGGCAACTGGCTGACATAGTGTGAACCACTTTAGTCCCTATAGCTTTGCGTCATTAGCTTTCACTAACTTTGCCTTTATCGAGTTTTATATCTTGTCCTAATTATAATAGATTATTTTAACAATTTCAACTATTTTGAATGATTTATTTTAAAGCTTTAATTGAAAATTTATTCACATTAAATTTTTCGCTAAAATACTTCGAACTTTATATCTCTTAAAGCCATAATTACCCTTAAAATGCCTAATATCAAGTTAGCTCTTACTTATTGTTCAATTTTACTCAAAGTGGGCTTTAATATTTTTATAATCCTTCCCATGGATATCCTCCTGTATCTTTTCTTGGCCCTATATTTTCAATCTTTCCACTTACATGTGACAATTCTTTATTCTCAGTTTAAAATCAAATCTTTTAAAAGTCTAAATACAAACAAATCCCATATGTAATAAACACATATGGGATTTACTTATATTAAAGATTATTTGGGTTATTATCTTTGTTCTCACAGCTTTTTTCCTCTGTAAAATCTTTTTTAACATTATCTACAGTGTCAGCTACTTTATCAAAAATACTATTTACCCCACTGCATTCTCCCTTTTCACCTTGGAACTTAACTCTGTGTCCTGTAAAGAAGGCAATTAATAAACCTATCACAGTTAAATAAGGTGCAATTATTGTGATAATTACAGCAGCTGTTACTGGCATACTTAAAACTACAGAATCTCTTTTCTTAAGCATAAATCTTGAATTGTTACCTTTTTTCACAAGTGCTTTAAACTTATCCCAAAGAGAAGGTTTATTCTCATAGGAAGTATTACTATTAAATTTCTTTTGTCTTTCTAAATATACTAAAGCTTCAACCATATCATCATTGTGCATTTCTAGTGCTGCTTTTGCCTCTTCATAGCTCACATTTGTTCTTCTTCTTAACTCATCAATTTTTTCTAATCTATCTGTCATTTTTTTGTTCCTCCAAATATTTTTATTGGTTTGTCTTAACCTTATACTCTTATTATAGGAGGCCATGATTAAAGTAAAGTTAATGAAAAATTAGAATTAGATTAGAAATTAAACTCTAATGATGCCTTATCTTGATTTCTTTAATTACACTTTGTAGATACCTCTTCTATTGACGTTGGTGAATTCATTATCCACACAAAAAATCATGCGAATTCTTCTTTTATATCTTAAAAGTCATAAAAAAATCTCCAAAGAGGTCTTTTCTCTTTGGAGATTTTTTATTTAAAGTCTCAGGTTATTAATTTTCACGTCTACCCAAACCTTATAACAATTTAATACACTTCTATTTACCGAAGAAGTTCATAAATACTGTGATTATTCCAGCATTAAAGAAATCTATAAACAAACTTCCTACAAGTGGTACAATTAAAAATGCTTTTGGTGATGGACCGAACTTCTTAGAAAGAGTCTCCATATTTGCCATTGCATTTGCTGAAGCTCCCATTCCAAATCCACAAATTCCAGAAGCTATTACTGCTGCATCATAGTCTTTACCCATAAAGTTAAAGGTTATGAAGTATGCAAATAAAATCATTAATATTGTTTGTGCACATAACATTATAATTAAAGGTAATGCTAATTCTGCTAATAGCCATAATTGTAATGACATTAACGCCATTGCTAAAAATAATGATAAGAAAACATTTCCTAAAATATCAATTTCGTCTTCATAAATCTTAAACATATTTGTAGTATCTGAAATATTTCTTAAAATACAGGCAGCAACCATAGCACCAATATATGCAGGGAAGGTCATACCTGTTTTTTGAAGAAGTGTAGAAATTATTGTTCCAATACCCATAGCTAAAAAGATTATTGCCATAGCATTCATGAAATTGTCAGGGATTAGCTCTTTTTTACTGTTTTCATGTGTAATTGCTACTTCCTCAGCTTCTAAATTGGTTGAGCTTTTCTTGTTTCCCAAAATATTATTTTTTTCGATTAATCTTTTTGCAATAGGTCCACCAATCATACTTCCCACAACTAGTCCAAAGGTAGCTGCTGCAATAGCTACAGTTGTTGCTCCAGCTGCTCCAGCCTTTTCAAACACAGGGCCAAAGGCTCCTGAAGTTCCCAGTCCCCCTACTAACGCTACAGAGCCTGTTGAAAGCCCTAAAAGAGGATTTAAATTAAAAAGCTTTGCGAAGAATACTCCAGTTATATCTTGAAACAATACAAGAATTATTGAAATAACTAGAAATATAATAACATGGGCTCCTCCCTTTTTTAAGAGCTTGAAGCTTGCTGTAAATCCAATAGTTGTGAAAAACATAGTCATAAATAGTTTTTGAAGAGTTGCATCCATTTCTATTGTTAATATGCCATTTACTCTTAAAACTAAGGTAATTATTGCAAATAATAATCCACCAATTACTGGGGAAGGTATACAATATTTTTCCAGTAAATTCACCTTACTCTTTATAAATTGTCCTATAAACAATACTATAACTCCGATTGCTGCAGTTTGAACCATATCTAATTTGAAAATCATTTTCATACCTCCTCTATAATTACATGCTTAACTTTAATTATAGATAGTTACTACATATAATGACAAAATACTACAAGAAACTTCTGAAAACATTTCGCAATTATAAAATTATTATTAATAATCTGTAAATTTCAACAATTTTAAATTCCTTTAGTACTTTTTATATGTATAGGAAACCAAAGTGAAGGCTTAACTTATGCCTGAACCTGCCTTGATTCCCTTAAAACTTCCGGGAATGGATAAATTAAACTTTCATAATGGAAACCTATATTTATGTAACTTTAAATATTTAAGTTGTAATCTTATTTCTACATTATAAATTTACCTTAAAACAAATTATATTAAAAGAATGCAAAACATAACTAGAGGTTTATGCAATTTCTTAATTGCCTTCTATGTATTATCTAAAAAGTTTTACTTTAGCTTAATTTTGTAATAGTTCCTTCTATAAATTGCTTAACATTAATCTTCCCTGGTTCTTCTGCAGAATTATTTATATGTCTAATTTCTTGCCTAATTTGCTTAAAGTCAAAAAGTAAGGTGCTATATTCCATAAAAATACTATTGCTATAATCCTCACAACCTAACTCTGCCAAGGTTAAGAAGGCTTTTTGAATTGTTCTTCTCACCCTTTGTTCTAGTGCCTTTTTGTTAGCAATAATATTTTCCTCGCCACTTTCTTCCCTAACAATCTCTTCATAAATATTTTGTAATACATAATTTAAATCAGGACTTTTTCTTTTTAATTCAAGTATCTTGTAAATTATTTTTCTCAAATCATTATTTCCAACTACTGCTGAAATTCCTATGTCTGTAAAAATATTCGTTATCTTTTTATCTATATCAACTTCTGCAACAGTATTACTATCCATATCCTTTAAATTTAATAATGCATCTTTAATTAAATTTAATGATTTTTCTAAATCAATATTCTCACAGATACCTTTTATAACCTTTACAACCTCTATATTATTTATTGGTTTACTAATATAAAACTTTATCCCACTTTCATAGGCTCTTGATATCAAAGCCTGATCTTCAACCTGAGATATCATAATAAACTTACCTTTATACCCCTTGGAAGTAGCCCCATTAATTATCTCGATACCGTCTTTAAAGGGCATCAACAAATCAATAAGCACTACATCAGGATTATAAAATAAAATTTCTTGTTCTCCATGTTCTCCATTTTCTAATTCACAAATTACTCTACCTAAATTGTTCTTTTTGATTATCATACCAAGCATCTTTCTAATATTAATATCATCATCGATAATAAAAAATGTCTTCTCCATATTTGTCACCTACTCAATGAAATTTTGGGAATTTTTAATGTAAAGGTGGTTCCTTGATTCAAATTTGATTTTACAGAAATAATTCCATTTAAACTCTCAACAATATTTTTTACATGAAACAATCCAATCCCTGTAGAAGCTTTACCTGTATTCTCCTCAAATTTTGTAGTAAAACTTGGATTAAATATATATGGTAATATCTCCTCTTCAATGCCACTTCCATTGTCTATTACCTTTATGAATATATTGTCTTCACGTTCCTCTTCTATAACCCTAATGGTACACTGTTTTTCACATGCTTCTATACTGTTTATAATTAAATTATTTAATATGGCAAATAAATTATAATAAGGTATTACTTTAAAATCTTTTTCAAAGGAAAATGTTAATTTTACTGACAATCCCTTTGCCTTTATATATCTATTTGTATTATCATTTATTATCATAAACAACGTAGATAATGTCATATTCTCTTCATTCTCTGTATTATTTATTAGGGTTTCTAATCCCATTATGACTCTATAATAATCTTTTTTGATTTCATGAACTTCTGTTGCAATATTTAAAGTTCTCTCAGTTAATTCAGGGTTATCCCTATAATCCTGATATAAACTATAGCTTTCACTCATGACCTTTTCTATATCTTTCATAGATTTTTTTAAATAAAACATTTCACATTGAACGTTAGAAATTAATAAATTTAATTGAGAATATCTCTCTTGATGTTCTTCCTTTAAAATAAATAACTTTTGCTTTGCATGAGCTAAAGTTAATAAATATACTATTAAACTTCTTATAATTGCAGCCAATAAAATAACTTTGAAAATGCTCATGGTAATATTTTTTCTTATTAAAGCTTCAAAAATATTACTGCCTGAATCTAGAATTGCTAAAAGTAAAAAACTATACAAAATATTATTTTTATGTTTCCTTATATTAGTTACCTTGATTAAACTTCCAAGAATTAAATAATAAAAGAAGGAAGGAAGATTAAAATTAAGCGCCTGATAAACTTGAAAATTAAAGATAATCACATCAACAATGCTTCTTACTAAGAATACACCTATTCCGCAATATAAACCTAAAATAATCTCTGAAAAATCCTCACTTGATAAAAGAACAAAACTAAAAACAATAACTCCTACAGAAAGTTTCAAGTCACTTTGTAATGGATAAAAGTACACTTCTGCAAATAATGTTATCATTAATACAATAAAAAAAAGCTTTTTAATTCTCACTTGACTTCCCTCACTTGCTGATAAAGTCTTATATACTTTAGTTAAAAAGTTATATTGTTATACTTAATCATTTAAAAGATTATTACTCATAAGTTAAGTATTTTATTAATCTATTATACTTACTATTTCTTAATGATGATAGTGCTTACTTTAACTCACTAGTTCTAAGTCCATATTACGTGTTGTTTTATAACATTGTTATTTAATTTTATATTTTAAAAGCATCCTTTAACTTATCTACCACCAATAATACTTCTTCCAGATTATCTTTTGATTTAAGATTTTCTTTGGAATAACTCATGATTTTCCTTATACTGCTTAATGAATTCTCAAATTTATCCTTCATCCATTCATATCTAGGTAGTAACCATAAATGAAAATGTCCTGATCGTTCTTCTTGAACAATAGTTATTTCGGTAATGTCTGGTATGTTATTCATTGCTAACCTTGCTCTGTATACTAAATCAAAAAGTTCTGCTGCTTCCTCTTGTGTAAGTTGTGCTATAGATTTTATATGTTCCTTTGATGCTATAATTAAGAATCCCTTAATAGGAACCTCTGGATCTTGATGAAGAACAAAGTTTTTCGTTTCAGCTATTATTCCTCCAGGCGGCATTGTCTCTCCACTTCCAATTGAACAACCTATACATTTACATGTCCATTCATTATTTAAAAAATCTTTAATTATCACTTTAAGCCTCTCCTATTCCGGATATAGTGAGTAATAATCCAATTATAGAAATTCCACATTTTATTTCATTCTTATTTATCATTTCTTTAATGGTACTAACTTTTACCCATTTAAGTTCTTTTACCTCATTTTTATCAAAGTCATCAATATTGGTTATTGCTTTGCATCTCACTATATTAGCAACAGCATCAGACATACCGTTTGAAGGATTAAATGTGTATATGAGTTTAGGTTCAGTTACTGTATAACCTGTCTCCTCTAATACTTCTCGTTTAGCAGCTTCTTGTGCCGTTTCTCCTTCTTCAATTCCACCAGCAGGTATTTCCCATCCCATTGAATTGGTTACATATCTATAGGAATGAATAAGCAGTATTTCACCATCATTATTTTCTATTACTATGCCTACAGATTGTTTATCATAGTGTAAGTAATGATGTTTTTCTATTAATTTTCCATTAGCAAATAAAACTTTATCAACATATAAATTTACCCACGAATTTTCATAAATTACAGTCCTATCTAATCTTTCAGGAAACATATCTTCAACCCCCATTTTAAATCTTTAGTAACTTAATTTTTACATAGCCTTTATTATATTTAGTATTAATAATTTTTAGTTAATAATATAAGAAGCTTTCAATCTAATTATTAAACATATTCCACTCCATGAAGAATATATGGATTACGCGAAAATGAGCCATATGCAACTCTTCCATCATAATTCAGCACTAGTTTCACCTTATCTCTAGTGAATTCCTCATCAATTATATCTAGTATTTGGTCTCTATCAAACCACTTTACTTCAAGACTTTCTTCACTGGTGGTCAATTCCCCAGATATTGCTTTGCCAGTAAATATCATGCTTACAATACTCCCAATAGGACTAACCCCGTCTGGTTGAACTCTCCTTCCAATATTAGAATGAACTGCCCTCAAACTTCCAACCTCTACATCTATTCCAGTCTCCTCTTTTATCTCTCTTTTTAGTGCATCTGTAAGAGTTTCTCCTGATTCAACTTGTCCACCTGGAATTTCCCATCCTCTATCTGGAGTTCTTATCATTAATATTTTCCCCTCATGATTTTCTATCAACCCACCAACAGACACAATATGTACTGGATAATTCATAATACCACTCCCCCTAAAACCTCTAATAATGTCCTATAACAGGCTTGTCCTTAGTCTTGTGTTTACGACTAGTTTCATACTCCTGCCAATATATTCTTTTCTCATTAAACCGTGTTCTCGCTTCTTTCTCCTCTTCTGGATATCCAACATACACAATACCAAGTGGAATAACATATTCAGGTATATTAAGTATTTTTTTTAATGGCGTTATATTGTTTTCAAGAGGGTATATGCCTATCCAAACTGAACCAAGACCAATACTCGTTGCCGCAATCAAAATATTTTCTATGGCTGCACTGCAATCTTGAACCCACATCTCTTGAGAAGGACCCTTAAAAGATAATTTCATATTTCCGCACACAACAATAGCAACAGGTGCATTGTATCTTGCGAAAACTAATTTATCTTTCAGCTTCGAAAGTTTTTCAACCTCATCAATAACTATAAACTCCCATGGTTGGCAATTTGCCGCTGTGGGTGCAGCTGTAGCAGCCTTCAATAAAGTTATAATTATATCTTTTTCAACACGCTTATCCAAAAAATTTCTTATGCTTCTTCTTTTATAAATCGCTTCTATTGCGTCCATGCTAACTCCCCATTCCCCTTTTCTTTTTCTCAATAGAATTTACTTTTCTAAAAAGTCTTTCACAAAATAAGGTTGTATTTTTTGTCATTAGATTCCAAATTTTTATTTTCTATTTCTTTTTCTAAAACATCAGCAAACCTCTGTATATATTCTCCCAGTGTTTCTGTCCACTTCATTACTTCATCATTATCTTTATATTTATTTGGTTCTTTCCTAATTTCAATGACCTTTTTCATAATCTCAATATCTGGTACTAAGTTATTTTCCAAAGCCCATTCACCTGCTTTAGTCTTTGAAATAACTTTGCCTGTTCTAAGTGTATAAATGCATCTTGAAATATCTCAAAGCCAACCTGCTGAATACAAACTTCTATTTGTTGTAACCGCATACTTCCTTATTGTATCAAAATGGCTAATAATTGCTTTTTTAATATCATTATCTGTAGGATAACTAAATTTACTTCTTACATCCTCACCAAAGAGCAACTGCCCATTTTCTATAAGTTCCATCATTGAAAAAGGATCAAGACTATATTGTGATGTTACTCTTTCACCACTTGTCCCCCAATAAACCACTTTAGCTGGAATTCCATTTAAAAAGGAATCTAATTTAATAAATCCACCTTCAAATGAGCGAAAATACAAATTATCTTTATACTCACTTAAAAGCTCCTGTCTCAAATTAACAAGTTTTACTGCTTGTTTATCTGTAATTGCTTTTTCAGTTACACAAAGAATATCTATATCACTCCATCCGAGTTTAAAATCTTCCAGTACAATGGAACCCATAATATAAATAGAAGGTTTGTTGAAAGACAATATATCTACTATATGATTTTTCATTATTTCAATTGATTGCTTCATTTATCAAACTCCCCAAAATAATCAATAGGTATTTGTTAAAATAGCCAGAATTGACTTGGTTAAGAACTGTGCTTTGCAATGCTAGTAAATCACCTTTTCTTTCTCATTAAAACTGCCCAACAAAAATCTTTTCCAAATAAAGAGTTGTCTTTACATTCTTTCATTTCTCTAAATTCAAGTATACAAAAATATTGTTCTAAGATTGTCTTTAGTTTAAATTCTGAAAAGCCTAACCCACCTTGCATTGAATATTCACGGTATACATCATAATCCGATATATTGGCCCCACCTTTTAAATTAAAACAAGTAAGAGCATAATAGCCATCATCTTTTAACATCTTAGATATTTTACTAAGATATTTATTCCTCCTATGTGGCTTTATATGATGCAGACATCCGGCATCATATATGTAGTCATAATTATTATCTGGAGTCTCAAAATCAAATATTGACATATTAATAAAGTTCACATTCAAAGAACTCTCTAAGGCCTTTTCACGAGCCCATTCAATAGAGGTTTGTGAGAAATCAATTCCATGAACTTCATATTGTTTTTTTGCAAGGTAAAGCGAATTTCGCCCATTTCCACACCCAATATCTAAAACCTTACCTGGCTTAAATATATTGCTATCTATATATGAAACGAGATTTTCATCAGAATCATTCGTAAAAAATGGTATAGGTTTATCCTTGTTTGAGTAGAATTTTCCCCACCACTCTGCATCTCTTTTCTCTAGTAAATCGTCCAACATCAAAAATATATCTTCGTCACTTCTGATAATCTCATTATTAATTTTATTTATCACTTTTCTCAATCCCCCAACCTCAATTACTTGTTAAATAGATATACATGCAGATAGCGCAAGACGTCTCGTGCTGCCAACATTTCTGTTCCTGTCTAAGCCAGCTTTTTACTAGAAATTACCCTTATAAACTTTCCTATTATTCAGTTGTAATTTGATATCTTTTTAATATTTCTAATACTTTACAGGCCGTTTCTTCAACGCTCATGTCTGTGGTATCAATTTTAGGATTGCCTAAACCCTCATATATATTTCTTACAGCTAAAGCTCTACCGATACGCTCCTCATCTCTACCATCCTTGAGCATTCGAAATTTATTTTCATCATAACTACAAGTTATTGATATTGGAATTAGTTGATAGTCTATATCCCTAATATTCTTTATTACATTTTCAAAAATCTGTTTCCTTGGACCATGAAATCCATGATTGAATATAACATATTCTAATGTACTGCTTTCTAAATAACTCCTTAACATAAATGAAATGTTCTTTTCAACCATTTTTATAATTTCATCATTAAAAGCAAATGGATTTGTCATCCTGCACCATTCACTCTCTAGCCAAGCCGAATTTTCAATTTTCATATTTAAGGTTTTGCATAATGTAGATTTACCTACACCATTTGGTCCATTAATAAAAATTAATTTCTTCATAATCTTATCCCCTATGATTATCCTTTAAATATTAATTTAGTCTTATAATTTAACTTTTAAAAATTGGAATTTCTATCTTACTGGTGGTTTCCATAATGGTGCATCTATAAATGTAGTGTCTTTTACATTTGGAAGAATATCATATATGGAACAATTCATTTGTTGTTCAAAATACTCTTTTATTTCAAATGTTTCATTCCAACGTTCCACAGTAAATGGAAATGTTCCATAGCGTCTTGTTGTATTAACAAAGCGCTTTTCTAACATACAAAAGCCTTGATCATCTGCAAGTGAATCACAAACAATCAACAGTTTATCGTAGTCATCATAAGTTATTTCATTAAGATACTTCCTAACAAATTCGCTTTCTTCGTCACTCATATCGTTCTTTCCTATTTCTTTATCAAAATCAGGAACTGGGAATGAATGTGTCAAACAAATTCTACCCACTTCATCCCAACCCTTTTCCATCATGAATTTATATCCGTCAATACCATGTCTTCTTGCATTTATACCATATCTTCTACCTATATCATGAAGAAGCCCTAGCACATATGCCTTGTCTGGGTTAAGATTACTACATTTTTCAGCAATCATTTGAGCTGCTAATCCTACATTGATAGAATGCTCTGTCCACGGTCCATGGTTTAATTGTGCTGCTATTTCTAATTCCTTTTCAGCCATTTCTCTATTTGGAAACATGTTATCCTCCTAATATATATAATGTTCAAAATCCTCTTTACCCAATTTCAATAATTTAACCATTATAACCCTCCATCAATATTAGTACTTCATATAAAAACTAAAGGTTCTAAACTTAGTTTTATATTTTGCCTTGATAATTTTCTTACTGTATATCATTCATTTAAGATTCGTAAAATGGTTATTAACAGAGGTCAATCCAATAGATTTGCTGCGCCTTACCTTCATAAATATTTTCACAAGTTAATATACCACCACAACTAATTGCAGTTTTCATTGAAGGAATATTATCTTTATCACATGTAATCATAACTTTTGGGATTTTCAAATTATATGCTTCGTCTAAAGCAAGCAAAAGTTGCTGTTTCCCATAACCTTTTCTTCGTTCCGATGGACGAACTCCATAACCTATATGCCCACCATGCTCTTCTAATTCAGGAGTTAAAAAATGGCGTAGCTGTATACTTCCAATGATTTTATTATCAGTTTTTCTCACTGAAAAAAATGTACTTGCATGGACATTATTTCTCAGCTTATCTTTTTCAATCGAAAGAACAAGTTCGAGCCATTCATCAAAATTATTAGCGTGGGCTATGCCACAACTTCCATTAATATGAGTTTCCCCAAAATCAAAATATTCCTGTCTATACTCCCAAATGGCTTCTTTTAATTCAAAAGAAGGCCTTATGATAATTAATTCATTTGTCACTATCTCACCTCTTCAAATATAGATTTTCTTCATTCTCACATTATAGCTTCAATAAGAAACCCCCATAAAAAGAGTGACGAAAGGTAGAACGGCGACACTCTGAGCATCTTTCTTTAAAGAAAGGTGCCCAAACATCTTCAATAACTTTTAAATAAACTCTTGTAATCTAATTCCTCATTTAAATATCTATATTAACTTTTCCTCAGGTATTAAAACAAAGCCTAGTTCTTTGTAGAGTTCCACTCTTTCTTTTGAAGTTTGAAGTACAACTAACTCCATATTGTTTTCCATCTCTAATCTTGAAGCTTCAGTTACAGTTGCCCTTTGCATTTCCTCATTTTTATCCTCTTCTAACACAGTAGTAAAGTAGAAGTAGCTCACTTCCTCAAACCTAATAGTGCAAGTTGCAGAAATTACTCTTCTATTTAAGTACCCTAGATATAGAGTAAACGGTGATTCTTCCTTAGTCACAGTGTCAAATAGTTCCTCCTTGAATACGTTAAATTCTTCTTTATTGTTGCAATAAGCTAAAGCAACTACTTCACACCAAACCTCCATATCCTCTTTATCTTTGACTTCCTCAACCTTAAAATCTTCCAACTTACAAGAAATTTTGTTTAATTCGAACATAGTGTTAAACATATGCTTCTCAGTAATTCTATCTAAACTTAACCTGTTTTTAAAAGATTCTAAAAGGTTTTCTAAGAATATTTCTTTTCCCTTATAACTTGCCTCTACAGTTTCCTTAGGGATCCCAGCATTTATTCCAAACCATTCACATTTTCCATGCTCAATGAATCCACACTTGTGGGCAAGTCCTGGGGACATATTATTTCCTTGTACTATTTGAAGGAAGGGAACCTTTCCTTTTTTAATAATTTTTTCTGCAAGATCAATGGTTACATCTACTGCATAACCCCTTTTCCTATATTCTTCTTTGGTATACATAATTCCCATGGAATCATCCTTATGGATTAATACCCAACAAGCAATATCTCCATCTACATATACTGCTGAGGATGGTCTGTTATTTATATCAAGCTTAATATCCTCAAGACTCCATGGTGATCTATAGGTGTAATACTGGTCTACTATCTCAGCATCTTTTATATCTATATCACTAACAGGATTTTTTATTAGACTTAGATCCAACTTCTCTTCAGGTAAATAATAAAGAGTACATTTACTTTCCCAAGAATTCATAAATCTTTTTCTAATTTTTTCTGCTACAGATTTTTTAAGTCCCGAAAACCCAAAGAATCCTTCCATAAAATAACTGGCTAACATTTCGTCTATGAAATTATCATCTTCTGAATATATATAGTTAAAATAATCCTTTCTAACCATTACTCCCTTTGGATAATTTTCATCATCTACATATATCTCTGCATCTGGTACGTTATCTATTACTCCTAATATATTTAAATTATAAATAAGATCACTTTCTAGGAAATCTCTTATAGCTTTATTCATTTCTACTTTTGCTAACATTTTATATTACCTTCTCTTTCCACTTGTTTCTTTTAAAATAAATAATTATTATTGCAGCTTCTATAACCACCGACAGTGCAACAGCTATCCATACACCGTTTGTTCCCATATTAAAAGTCTTGGCTAATACATAGGCAATTGGTAATTTTAGCACTACATTAGCAACTAGAGATGAAATCATTGGAGGGAAGGTATCCCCTGCCCCTTGAAAAACTCCACCATAAATAATTGGAAAAATTACAAATATTAATCCTAGATATACTATCCTTAAATACTCAGCTCCAACTTTTATAACTTCATATTCTCTAGAGAAAATTTTCATGATTGCCTCAGGAAAAATAAAATACGGTATTGCAAATAAAACCATATTAAACACTGCCAGCTTTATTCCTTCTTTTATGATGCTATCACAGCCATGAATATCTTTTCTTCCAAGACTTTGACCCACCATAATTGCTATTGCTGTAGATAATCCAACTAAGAATATAAAGGTGTAATTTATGAGCTGACCTCCTGCCCCAAAGGCTGCAGAACCTGGGTTTCCTCCAACTTCATAAACTAGTCTCACCATAAGCATTCCTGTTATTGGTCTTGCAATTTGTTGTATACATGCCCAACTTCCAATTTTTAAAATTCTTATACTGTTATCAATCTCAAGCTTCATAGACTTGATAAAACTTATAAAACTATTACCATAAATTCTTTTAATTAATATGGCAACTATGAATACCAATGAAAATACCATAGACAATACAGTAGCTAAAGCTGCTCCAGCTATGCCCATGTTAAATGGAAACATAAATAAAGGTGTAAAAACTGCATTTATTATATTTGATGCCCCAAAAATATATAATGGCGTTCTCGTATCACCCAGAGCTTGCATAATTGTTCTTGCTGCGGAATTTAAAAATACAAATACAGTTCCAAGAAACATTACAGACAGATATTCTTTAGCATAATTAGTTATTGTGACTTCTGGATTGAACATTACTTTTATTATAGGAACTGTATAAACAAAACAAACTACGCTGAGAATTCCTCCAATAATCATGGAAATTAGAAAGGCTTCTCCGCTAAACTTTCTAACAGAATCCATATCTTCTTCCCCATAGCTCCTTGAAACCAGTGCTATGATCCCTGCGGAAACTAAAGTTGAGAACACAAATACTACTGAGGTCACCGAATTTGCTATGGATGCCGATGCCAATGGCTCCGTTCCTAGCATAGATATGAACATCATGTCCACGGTTCCAAGTAGGCTTTGCAATATCATTCCTATCATTACTGGCCAAGATAATTGAAATATTTTCTTTAAATCTGATGTAACTTTAAAATTTGTTATTTTATGAATCATTTTCTCCCCCGCTTCTGCTATAGAAAACTAGATTTTTTCCTTAATAATTAAATTAAATCCTTATTATCCTACTAAGCTTATACAATCTAGCTCCTACATCCTAATTACTATTTTTCCTTATATTATATTTTCTTTTTATAAGCATATATGGTCCTATACTCCTTAAAGCCAACTCTTTCATAAAGCTTTTGAGCCTCATAATTCGTTACTCTAACATTTAGTTCAATTTGTTCAACCTCAAAGCTAAGCAGCTTTTTAATAGTATCCATAAGAAGTGTAGTGCCATAACCTTTCCCACGACTGTTTTCTTTTACATGTAGTAATACAACATCACCATTTTTTCTATCTTCAGATATCTCATAGTAAATGTACCCTACAACTTCTTCATCATCTATTGCTAGAACTAATTTATGATTATCACTTATTTCATTAATTAGTTCATCCAAAGTAAAAAATACTCCTTTAGGATGAACTTGAGACAGGCCTTCCTTATAGGTTGGATTGTACTGCACTAGCTTACATTCCTTGTTTACCTTAGCCTCATAAAATCCTTCACTATCATATACCATTGTTTTCTCTGCATTGTATAGTTCAAAGTTATTACCTTCACACCACTTGGTGCAGGCTTCATTATCTAGAAAGAAAGCTATTCTAAGCTCCTCCATGCCCTGTGGCAATTCCTCCATACACAATTCATATAGTGACTTTGCATATTGATTAAAATACTGTTTCTCGATAATAGGACCTAAAAGTCTTACTGTGTTTTGCTCCTTTGATATATAAGTCCCAAGGGCCCCTACAACCTTCTCATTCTCTATGCATAGAAAGAAATTACTTTTATCATAGGAAGAAATATCACCATAGTTTTCTGGAATCCAAGCCACAGAATATTCCTTTAGATTATTATACTTATATAAAAACTCCACTAACTGCTCTTCATATTCCCTGGACATTCTTTTTATCATAATAAAATTCCCCCAAACCCTTTTAAAAATATTTTCTATTAGACACTTTATCTTTGCACTGCTTCTTTGAAACTCTTAAAAATCATTGTGCGTTTATTACAATATCTCTATAAAACAAAAGACTACAGGAAAGCACCGCCTTCCTATAGTCATAAATATCTTTCTTATTTTTGCAAACTAATTATACGTAAATAAGCATAGCTTGGCTAAGTTTATTTACTCAGTTGAAAAACAATATAATATCTTGGTTCTATAAAATGACTCTTTCTACTTACTACACAAAGAAGCATCACAAAAAACCTAACAACCTAGGCATGAAAAACTTCTTTTAAATTTTCAACAATGAAAATTATTAGTAAGCGGTATTCATCATCTTACAAAACCTCCTTATTACTTATATTACAATTATATACAATGTTAGAAATTATATCAATATGTATTTTCTGCATTTTCTAAATTTTCTTTCACAGAAATGAACAATAAGAAATAATACATTAACAAAAGTAACTTATTTTAAAAAGAATGCAGTAAAGACTCTAGAATAATCTATTTTCTTCACTGCATTCTCTGTATTTCATTCTATTTTTTTATTTCTTTAAATTTTATTTCTTTAATATCTGAATTAACATTTATCTTTCTAGGTCCAAAGCTAACTTTAACAACCTTATGAGGATAGCTTATAACTTGACTCACCATGTCATCAGCTTTAGGCTGAGTTACCTTTGTTTCTACATTTAAAATTCCCTCATTATCTTCCATATAGGAAACTTGTAAATCATATCCTCCATTAGGTTTTTCCCCTAACCCGATATAAAGATAGTTTTCGTTCCCTACTGTTATGAGTTTGTATCCTTCTGTAGCTATTAAATTTGAGTACTGATCTCCTATAATTTCCTTTGCCTTATCAGTATCAACGTATTCTACCTTAAGCTTATTAACAGTTATTCCTTGATTTTGCTCAGCTCTTGGTGTTTCCTTAACTATTGGTTGTTGTACGCCAACACCCACACCTACAGCTATCAATAAAAGAATCATAATATTCTTCATGAATTATCACTCCTATTCAATGATTATATCTACTATACGAATCTAATAATTGAAAGTTATACTAATTGGTAAAATTTATACAAAGATAATAGTTTATCCCCTCATTACAAATACATACAATTTATTTAAACAATGTGAAATCCCAATTCTCACACTATTAAATAATGAACAAGTTCATTTTGTTAAGCGACTTTGGAAGGAGATTTGACTCCCAATTTAAACTTATTTAACCACTAAAGAGGTTGGAAGACTTATCCTTCCAAAATGTCGTTAAATATTTCTCTTTACTTAAAATATACTCATTCATTACTACTATTTCTTATACTGATATTACTATTACCACTAATGTTGCTGCATCTTTACCTGTTTCTTTTATTGTAAATATCTAGAAGAAATAGGTTATTACTTTAGCTGCTGGAATTAATAATAATTGCCCAAGTAATGTTCCCACTAGTTTTGTTCCTATGAGCATAATTACTAAAGTTTTTACATCTTCATATTCCCTTTTCCCCCTAGTGGCTTCATCTGTAATTAACGCTGCCTTTGGGTCAATAAACATAGTAAGAAGTATACTTGCAATTCCATTAATCATTCCCGAAGATGAGGAAATTGCTACTCTATTGTCAGGATTAAAGGTTGATCCATAATAAGCTGCCAGTACCCCAATGGCATATATCCCTGTTATTAAAATATTTAATACAAGTAACCTTTTAGGGATATTTTTGTATCTTAAATTCCTAATCATACTTCTTGATGGTGACACTGTGCTTTTTGCCACTCGTTTTATATTTGCTAAACTCAAGGATTGCACTACTAAACTTGGAACGGAACCAGTTTCCTCAAGTTTTGTAACTGCCTTAGAAAATATGGTTAAAAATGTAGGTATTAGTACAATTCCTAATACTGTACCTATGGTTGTGGCAAAAATTATGTACCTAATTTCCACAATAGGATCATAGGCAAGCTTGATGCTCTTATCAATCATAAGTCCAATTAAAGGTGCCTGAAACATATTGGCAGTTCTTGCAACTAACACTATCAGGTTAAATAGAGACATGGATAATGCAAAGTTCCCACTTTTTACTGAATTTAATCTAACTGCATAAGCTAAAGTATCAACCACATGGATGATAACTGTAAAAATCATTAATTTTATAAATAAATCAAAACCTAAAATCATTTTACTCTCCTTTAAATAATGTATGAATTCATTAAGCTAATAAAATTTTACCATACAATACTGTAAAAGTATTCTATCCTATTTATGTACTACTGTGAACAATAAGTTACATCTTTACAATTGTCTATTAAGATTAATTTATTTAATTTGCGTATAGATTACCAAATTCAACAATGACTTTATTTTTATAAAATTATCTAACTAAAAAATATTATCAATTCAACAATATTATAATTATCCCATCTTAATATGATTTAAATCCATTTTTGTGCCTAAGGTTCTTTTATCTTTTTATGATTATAATAACAAATATTTTTGCCCCACTTTTATAAGCTTACTTTAAGTAAATCCCCCAAAACGGCTTAAATGCTATATATTCTTATATTCTTATATTGTTATATTTATAAAAATATATAAATATTACTTTTTATATTCTAGTATTATTCACCTATGTCCAATTCCAATAAGCTTTCAATTTGATAAAAAAAGGTATGCCAATTTAATTAGCACACCCTTCTGTATAAAACTATCTGTAATTTTTTATCCTGTTATAAAACAAATTATTAATTTTATTTATCTAAACTTAGGATCTTTTCAAGTAATTATTTAAGACTTTCAATAGCTCTTTGTGCCCATTTAGAATCCTTAAATATTGCTCTTCCAACTCCAATTAAATTTGTTTTTTCTTCTTCTAATAATCTCTCAGCAGCTTCAACATCAGTGATTCCACCAGTTAGAATTACTGGAATAGATACAACTTTTTTAATAGCATCTGTTAATGGCCAGAAATATCCCTGCTCTGCTGCGTTTGGCATCACATATCCAAGGAACCCACCAGAAATATCGAGAATGCAAACTCCTGCTTTTTCAAATTCCATAGCTGCAATTACACTGTCCTCGACAACTGTTCCACCTTCAATATAATCTGCTGCACCTAATCTTAAAAGAACTGGGAAGTCATTTCCTACAGCTTCCTTTACAGCTTTAATTACTTCAAGGTGAATACGAATACGTTTATTCACATCTCCACCATATTCATCAGTTCTTTTATTTGAAAGTGGTGAGAAAAATTGATTAAGTAAATATCCATGGGCTGAATGTATTTCTACTGCATCAAAGCCTGCTTCCTTAACACGACGGGCAGCTTCAGCAAAATCTCTTATTATTTTTTTTATTTCATCCTTAGAAAGCTCTTGAGGTACTTCCCTTTCCTTGAAGCGAGGATTCTCCACTTCTGATGGTCCCACAGGATTAGTGCCTGTAACTTCTCTAGATGCCGCTCCACCTGCATGGTTAATTTGCATAACAGCCTTTGAACCATTAGCTTGAATAACCTTTGCTAATTTTTTTAATCCTTCAATATCGCTATCTTGTGATATTGAAAGTTGTCCATTACTAGCTTTTCCTTGTTGATTTATAAAGCTATGCTCGATGATGATTAATGATATATACCCACCCTCAGATTTTTCTTTATAATAATTTAAAATTTCTTCACTTACCTTGCCATCGCCTTGGGATTTAGCTGTAGCCATTGGTGGCATAACTAAACGGTTATTTAACTGTAATTTTCCTACTTCTATTGGTTTAAGTAAATTGCTCATTCGAAACCTCCATGCTTTTTAACTTTATTGAACTATAAATATATTATAACTCAATTTTACCAAGATTCATGGCAATTACATGTTAAATTTTTCTATAATGCGCTATTATCTTGAATAGCTCCGTAGTGGAATTGTTCTCTTGATATATGCTGTTCCTCTGTAAATGGAAAAGGTTCACTGCCTACATCAGAACCTTCAGTAATGTTATTTGGTGCTCCATTCAAACCAGCTTCGACTTTTCTTATGGTATAACTTTTTTTTCTATTGCTCATAATATCTCTTTCCATTTAATACACCTCCAAAGTTCTAGTTACATATTATTATCTATTTTTGAACTAGAATTTATGTATTAACCTTTCCCACACACAAGCATTGATTTAGGTGAATATGCTAAAGAACTTCCTTCTAATGGTACTGTTCCAGGCATGCCTGGTTGGAAATGGGTGCATACTCCTGGTGATACAGAAGGTCATATTGCACTATTCCGTGAAAGAGATGGAATTCTTATTCCTGGAGATGCCTTCACCACTGTAAAGCAAGAATCTTTGCTTTCTGTTATTACTCAAAACGAAAAAATAAATGGCCCTCCAGCATATTTAACTACAGATTGGGAGTCAGCAGAAACCTCTGTAAGACTTCTTAGAGATTTAAAGCCATCCTTAGTTATCCCAAGCCATGGTAAGCCTATGAGAGGCACAGAACTCACAGAACACCTAGATATGCTTGCAAAACATTTTGAAGAAATTGCAGTTCCAGAACAAGGTAAATTTGTAGACTAACCTATCTATTAGCTTTATATTAGAAACAGAATAAGAAGCCTTCTAAACTAAGAAGACTTCTTATTTTATTTAGATACATTTTAGGAGGATAAAATTTATAACTAAAGTAAATTTTAATTTCTTACTTTCATCTTTGTTTTCTGAAGTAGGCTTTGATTAATACACAAATCAACTTCAAACTCTTTAAAAATCAACTTATTTATCACTTAAGGTTTAAGGTTTATTTCACAAAAGGTATCCTTTGTATTATTTGATTTAATATTAACCTGTCTTGGATTAAAACTAAGCTTTAAAATCCTGTGTGGGTAAGTTATAACTTGTGTTACCATATCTCCTTCTTTTGGAGATATAACATTCAATTCTACATTTAAAATACCTTCATTGTCTTCTAATCTAGTTACCTCAATGCCATACCCACCTGTTGGTTTTTCACCTAAACCTATATAAAGATAGGTTTCATTGTTTATATTTATCACTTTGTATCCCTTGGTTTGACTTATACTTGTGTATCTTTCTCCTAGAATTTCTTCAGCCTTACTTTCATCTATATAGTTTATTTCTAATTGATTCACAGTAATTCCTTGATTTCGTTCAACCTTAGTCGGTTCTTGTGTTTTAGGCATTTTTCTATCCATAGCTCCCACATAGGTAGGGATTGATATAACTAATGCAGCTGCTAATACAATCAACATTTTCTTCTTCATTTTTCTCTACTCCCCTTTAAATATTATATTGTGCTTTATCTTCATTTTTATCTATTTTTACTTTTAATATGTATCTTTTATATTTGTGATTTATTTTGCCATATATTTTTATTCTTTAAAATATATACGTTATAAATTACAAATTAGTCTCGTATTTCAGCTCTCTAGGCTTATTTTATTGCTTTTAAATGATGAGCAAGTTCATTTTGTTAAACCACTTCTGGAATGAAATTCCACTCCCACCAAAGGTTGATTTTTATCACAAAAGATGCTGGGTGAATTATCCTTACAAAATGTCGTTAAATATAATGTTTATATTATTTTGTTCATTTTAGTTTTTAATACTTTATCTTTGTTTATGCATAATTTATGAGAGAACCTAAAGTGAAAGATACATCCTATACATAGAAAAGAGGTATAAAACATTTCCAATGTGTTATACCTCTTTTTATTATTCAACTAAAGGGATTAAAAAAGATGTTACATAAAGATTACTATCACTTCTTAGGGAATGCATTACTCCTGCTGGCACTATAAATGCTTTACCTACAGTTAATTCAACCTCTCCATCTTCAAGAACTCCAAAGCCTTCTCCTTTAATACAATAGAAAATTTCATCATTCTTTGGATGTTTGTGAAGTGTCACATTTTTTTCTGCATGAATATGATAAACATTTGTAATCACACCTGCTTTAATATTTTCTAAATCCATTAACTTCACTCCTCTCTAGTGTATATTTTACCTCATTAGGTGCAAAAAAGAAGCCTTAAGATAAATATTAAGGCTTCTTTTACTTTGTTTTTCTATTACTAACTTTATAACTAGCTTAATCCTAAACCTTTTCTCTTTCTATTTATATGAGCTTCTATATCATTTGCAACTTGAACAGGGTCATCTCCAAGAGCAACTTTACCGCCAGTTACTCCTTCAACCTTATCTGTTAATAAGTCCACTAATTGTGGAGCACCTGTTAAGAATGGGGTTGGTGATAAGTGTGTATATGCCCCATAAGCTACTGCAAATATACCATCAATTGTTGCCTTTTGCTCCATCCATTCTGGTGCAGTTACAGCTATTGGTAGGTCTGGTACATCTACATTTAAATGATCTGCTAGTGCAGTAACGAGCATTGATATTCTTCCAGTATCTGTACAAGTTCCAAAGCTTAATACTGGAGGCATATTTAATGCGTTACATATTTCTTTTAAACCTTCTCCTGCCATATTATTAGCTGCTTCTAGAGAACAAAGTCCTGCTACTTCAAGAGCATGGTTTCCACATCCTCCTGCAACAACTAATATATCTTTCTTAATAAGCTCTTTTGTAAGATTTACTGTGTTCCAGTCTTGTGGACCATTTCTTAAAGTTGAGCAGTTTGCAAGAGCTACAACACCTTTAATTTTTCCAGCAACAATTACATCTACAAGTGGTTCTAATTTATTTCCAAGAGCTTCTAAAACTGCTTCTGTTGAGAAACCAGCTATAGCTTTTGTAGTCATCTTTGGAACCATTGGTTTTACTGTATCTTTTCTCTTTTTAAAGTTTTCTATAGCAAGCTCAATTAACTTATCTGCCATAGCATCAACTTCATCTGGGTTATAAGGAATCTTATGTTTTAATCCTGGTAAATCTATAAGTGTGCTTACAGCAACTAAAGTAGCTTGGTATTTTTCAGCATACATATCTAAGTCTGGTGGAGAACAGTTTTCTTCCATAGCAAATACGTCTACTGTACCAGTTGCAAGAAGAGGCTCTATTGCTAACCAGTTTCCCATAAGTCCTACAAATATATCATCAACATCAAATCGTTGTAGTAATTCTTGACCTGTTTCTATGGAACCTACTATTCTAAGACCTTTTGCTCCAGCAGCTCTTGCTCTGTCTTGAACATCCATTCTTCGTGCTTTTTCCATAGTTGCAACTCCAGCCCAAGGTTGGTGTCCATTAAACACTATGTTTATATATTCTGGGTCCATTATTCCTAAATCTACAGTTACTTCATGAGGTTTTGGTGTTCCAAATAGTATATCTTGAACCATCTCAAGACCTATTTGAGTGTTGTATATAGTAGCTATACCAAGTCTAAGTGCTTTCATAGCTAAAGATGCATAGTTTCCGTCTACGTTTGTAAGACAACTTGCTACGCAGTTTTGTTCTTCATGAACAGTTCCAGCAGGGTAAATTCCGATTTCTTTCCACTTTTCCTGTCTTTTCTTTGGTGCAAAAGCTTTAACCATTATGTTTTCTTCTTCTACCCCAATGCTTTGTTGGTCTTCTAATAACACCGCAAGTTCAATTGCCATATCATTTACATCTTGATTAGTATCTATCCCTACTTTTTCGCACATCCATTTAAGTTTTTCTACTTCTTTTATTTTAAAAGGTGTTTTTCCTTCTGCAGTTGCTTTTAAAGTACGGAAGGCTTCATAAGCATGATGGCTATATGTACCAGCTCCCATGATGTTTTGAAGTAATAAGTTTCTCATTGCCATAGCATCAGGGCCAATACCACATACGCCTTTAGTTTGACCGCCTTTTTCACTTATTCTACATGGTCCGTTAGAACATAATTGACAGCTTAATCCTTCAAGACAGAATTTACAACGAATTTTCTCTTGAAGTGGATATCTATCGAAGGCGTTAGACATACCGTCTTCTCTAATTCTTACTAGCATTTCCTCAACAGAGTCATGATAACTTCCACGACCTTCTGCTTTTTCTAATATTAAATCACCCATTAAAATTTCACTCCTTTAGTCTTTTGATAATAAGTTTTCCCTTTGGGGTTTAAATTATGTATAGGATTAATTGAAAGTTTATATTAATAGAAAACAGGGATGAAGAAGCACATCCCCCTCCCTATTGTTTTGTCATCTGAAAAGAAGTTTTTGCATCAATGGTTAAAGGCATAGTTATTCCCTGAGGTGCAATATCACTAGGTTCAAAAACTATACTTCCCACAATTTTTTGAGTGGAATTTCCACTCTCAGCCATCCCAGAATTCTTATTAAGTTTAAAGCTTCCAGTTTGAGTACCATTTAAATCATATCTTGCTTTTATTCCCATCATATCCATTGGCTCCGCATCACCATTAGTTTTAATCTCTGAATTCATATCAATAGTTAAGAATTCCTTTTGGTCTTCTTTCAATGTATATTTATTATTAACTGTTATTGGATAACCCATATTTATAGTTTGAGTGTCTTCCCAAGTATCCCCAACTTTTGTGTTCTCAGGAGGGTACACCTTTGTAACCTTTGAGAAAGAATCTTTTAGTGCTTCATCTCCAAAGTTTTGCTCAAAAGCCTGCTCTATACTTTGCTTTGTTTGTGAGTCTTGTATATTTAAACTATTAACTAAATCTGACATTAAGGCATCTACACCTTGTATATCCAAAACATTACCTTGTTTATCAATTCTCATAGTAATGGATTTTCCTATGATACCTTTGTATACACTGCCTAATGGATCATTGCTAGCCCCTTCCTTACTTGAATCATATTGAAGACTTTCTCCGTCAGCTTTAATGTCAACCACTACTTTATCAAAGGTTGTGGTTATAGATGCTACTCCTTCTTGGTCAACCTCAGTTACATCATAAGTATATTCCATATTCATAACTTGATTAGACTCACTGCTTTGACCCTCTAAGGTTTGAACTATCTTCTGCTCAATACTTTGCTCAATCTTATACTTTTCTCCCTTTTTAACATTAAAACCTAAGTTGGTTTCCTTAGTAGTACAAGAAGTAAAAATTAAAACTGATAATACCAAAAGAAAGCAAGTTATTGTACTTTTTTTTAATTTCATAAAAAAACTCCTCCTTAAATTTGATTTAAAAATATATGACTCATTAAAGAAACTATAGTGTTTTTGACTTTCATGGTGCTTTAAAAACATTTGAGAAGCTTCAAGTCTCCCAAATTCTATAAGTGGAAGATCTTAAGCCTAGGAAAATTCCATTGCTAAAACAAAATCTTTTTACTCACAAAGGTACTTCATTTTGTGCAAATCTGCATCCTGGGTTGTTAGCCTTAAGCAACTTGCTAGGATTTAATCTAAGATAACTTGCAAAGATACAAGTGAACTTAAAAGCAATACTCAAAACTTCAAAGAAAAAAATAGTTAGCATCTCTACTAACTATTTTTAGGATGCCTTATATAGAAAGAATCTCTCAAAGCATCAATTAATATTCAAATTTAAGGAATTTCTCCAATTTTTATTGAAATAATCTATGTTTTACTTTTGGATACCTAACAAGTCCTCAACTCTATCCATCATATATCCGTAGGAATCAAAAACACCTTGATTATAGAACTCTGGCCCAAATTTTTCTGCAATAAAATCTACCATTAGACTTGCAGCTAAATCTCCTAGTTCCTCTTCTCTTTCTTTATAAAAGTATTCTTTCAATTCATCTACCATTTCGGCTTTTTTCTCTTTACTTAATTTAATCTTATTATTTTTCTTCATGTTTATCACCCTTAACCTTCTAAACCAGCTCTCTCAAGCACAACCTTTTTAAAATTTTCTACTCCTACTCTATCCAATAAAAATCCTAACTTTTCCCCATCTTCAGCAATTTCTTTATAATAATCAAATATTGTATCCACTAGTTTTTCTGTGTCTTTTTCATCTAAGTCCACAGCTATAATATCTGCAAGTCTTGGATTATATCCTGCAGAACCACCTACTGTTACCATAATTCCTGTTTTGTCAGCTATAATTCCTAAATCCTTACTATAAACACTTCCACAAGCATTTCTGCAACCAGCAACCCCTATCTTTGTTCTGCAAGGCATTATCTCCCACTGATATTTTCTTGAAAGCTTCATTCCTATACCAATAGTATTGTACTTAGCTCTTTTGCAAAAACCTGCTGGACACATCTCTACATTTTTCACAGAATTCTGTGTTTTTACTGCTGGTAACATCCCTAGTTCTTCCCAAACAGCAGGTAAATCACTTTCTTCTAAATTAGTTATAAGTATTCTTTGACCTGAGGTTAGCTTTAACACTCCATCATATTTTTTAGCTACTCTAGCTATTTTCTCAAGATTATCAGCACTAATAAAACCTCCTGGAATATGTGGAGTTATTCCAAATTTTCTTTTCCCATTTCTTATTTTCTGTAAGTTTCCATAGTTACTCATTTTATTAAAATCTCCTTTTTCTCACTTTACTTCGTAAATTTATAACATTAATTTCTGTAAATCATTATTTTTATCATAAGTTCACCATTTATAAAGGGATATTAAACTTTTCTTGCTTCTCTTTAATTTAAATTATAATATTTCTTTTGGAACACCATAAATATCCATATAGGTGCTACATTTGAGTAAATAAACAAAAGTATACTTTTAGCTATTGAGAGTTTATTTTCAACACCTAAGTCTAGCATCTTAAACCCCATCTCATGAATGAATAAACCGTTGTATTGAATAAAAGCAAGGGATATGGCTGCTGTAAGCCCCATAATAACCATCCCCACCAAGATACAAAATAATAATTTTAAAGTTCTATTTTTCTCATAGCTTTTTATGTGTTTTGGAAGGTTGTAAACTTCACTATTTTTAAATACTGCTAGCATAATTAAAATTATACCCATAATAAGGTAGTATTTACCACTATAAATTGGAAAGTTTAAAAAAGCATTAAAATCCATATCCCAACCCCCTTACCATTTTTCCTATTCTTTCTCAATAATACCATATATTAATTATATTACATTTTGTGGTGTTCTGTTAGCAACACTTTTTATTGGTAAGGTCCCGTTGCTTGTGGCTAACACTTTTATTAAAATATAATTATAAGCGTTGAAGGGAGTTTTTAATATGGTTAAAGATCTTATACTTAAAAACAGATCCTATAGAAGGTTTCATGAAGATATGAAAATTGATGAAAGTACTTTAAAAGAATTAGTAGATTTAGCTCGTTTGTCTTCTTCTGGAGCTAATTTACAATCCTTAAAATACATTATTTCTTATACTGAGGAGAAAAACAATGCTATATTCCCTCACTTAAGATGGGCTGGATACCTAAAGGATTGGAATGGTCCTGAAATAGGTGAAAGACCAACTGGTTATATTGTGATGGTTTTAGATAAAGCAATAAGTAAAAACTATTTTTGGGATCATGGCATAGCTTGTCAAAGCATACTTCTTGGCGCTACCGAAAAAGGCTTAGGCGGTTGTATGTTTGGGTCTATTGATAGAGAAAAACTTGTAAAAGCTTTAGATATTCCTGAAAGATATGAGTTACTTTTAGTTATTGCTCTTGGCAAACCAAAAGAAGAAGTGGTTCTTGAAGAACTCAATGAAACTGGAGATATTAAATATTATCGTGATGAAGATAAAGTTCACCATGTACCTAAGAGAAAATTAGAGGACGTAATATTAGATTTATAATAATAATTAAGGACACAATGAATTTACATTGTGTCCTTAATTATTTTGAATTATATTACCAAACATTGTCTTTAAAATATTTAATAATAGAATTTTTATTATTATTTGCTGCTACTTAATTTAACTTCTTGAATAAAATCTTCTTCTGAATCTTTTATAACTAGCTTATCTTCAATATATCCAAAATATTTCCCTTCATGCTTACTGCACTCACCGATGCAACCTTCTTCTATCTCATCTAGGGCTATTATATTTTTTAAATTATCTGAGTTAATATTAGAACAAGTTGGGCAAACTCTTATCATTTAAAATTCCTCCTAAAAATCTGATTATAGAAATAGTTTCCTCAAAACTACTAAATCTATTCAGTAGAAGCAATTAGTTTTTTTTCTTCCTTAATAATCTTTTTCTGCCATTGACCTTTTCTATAAATTAAGTATCCATAAATACAAATTATCAAATTACTAGAACTCATGGAAATCCATATTCCTGTGGAGCCGATAGTTGTTAGATATTTAAATAATAATATCATTGGTAATCTTACAAACCACAAACGACCAACTTCCATAGCCATGGAATATTTTGTGTGTCCTGATCCTTGAAATATTCCTTGTAGCACACTGAATATCCCCATAAGTGGCATAGATAATAAAATATATCGTAAAAATACTATTCCTTGAGTTATAACCTCTTCATCATCTCTTGATTGGATAAAGAAATTAATTACCTCATTATCCCACATGAAAAATATTATAGATCCAATCACTGAAAATCCAATGGTAAGCTTTAAGGATTTAATAAAAGCTTCTTTTACTCTTTCTGGCTGATCTGAACCTAAATTTTGTCCTACAATGGAAGTCAAGGCTGCGCCAACTCCCATGGCCGGTTGCATTATTAAAGAGGTAATTCTATTTACCATACCAAAGGCCGCTAAAGTTGCAGTTCCATAGGAGGCTATAAAGCTGTTTAAAACTATAAACCCTAATGCAGAGCCTGATTGTCCTATAGAAGAGGGTAGTGCTATTTGAACTAGCCTTTTTATAATCTCTTTATCAAAACTGAAATTCTTAAAACTAGGCTTAACTAAAGTAGATTTCTTCATTAAGATATATATTCCTGCAAAAGCCAGTAGTGCCTTAACTACTATAGTAGCTACAGCGGCTCCAGCAATCCCCATGTTAAAGGTAAATATAAATATTGGATCTAATATTGCATTAAGCACTGCACTGATTCCACTAAGGATTGTTGGAGTTAATGTATTCCCTTGAGAATTCATTATGGAGTTAAAGTTAAAATATAAAAACATAAATGGAATTTCTAAAAAAGTTAATTTGAGATAAGTATTGCTGTATGCCGCCAAATCTCCTGTGGCTCCCATTAGTTTAATTGCTAAAGGACTTATCAAAACTCCTACAATAGCAAAAACTACAGAACATAAAAAAGATGCCACAATAAGTTGGCTTGCATATTTATTAGCTTCCTTATATCTCCCTGCACCTATAAGCTGAGAAAGTATAGAAGTTCCTGCTATAGAAAGTCCCATACCTATAGAAATAAACAAGAAATTCACTGGCCATACAAAAGATGTGGCTGCAAATTCTGTTGATCCAAGCTTACTTACCCACACCCCATTTATTACACTATAAAGTGTTTGAATTAAGTTGTTAACCATAATTGGTAAAGACAATGTGACAATAACTTTATACAAAGACTCATTTAATATGAAGGTTCTTTTTTTACTGTTATCCATTCTTTCCCCCATGAATCATTATTAAATATGTGTTTTCATAAACTAATTCACTAATTAAGTGGGTTCCTGAGAATTTACCCTCAATGAGTGTGGATTAATTAACACACCATAAAATGAATCAGCCTATAATGTAAATTATACCATCTTATAACCAGGACTTCCTTAATAATTTATAATTAATTTTGTTGTAATTCCAAACTTTTCAAAATGAAATTTAAAGAAAACATAAAAATGAAGTACCTATTTCATATATATGAAAAATCTCTATGAAATATATAAAATTTCATAGAGATTTTTTACTTTTACATTTATATTTAAACTCACTGAAAATATACCATGAGTTTTATTTTAAATCTACCCTCTTTAGGAAGGAGTGAAATCTCCTTCCAGAAGTAGCTTACCAAAATGAACTTGTGCATCCATTAATTCTTGTTTTAAGTTTTACGGAGTAATAAGGAAGTATTAGTTTTTGAGTTCCATTTTCTCTCCTACAAATTCTTCCCAAGTATCAAAAATTGGTTTAATAATCTTTGGACCTATCTTTGATATGAATACTAACTGAGAAACTTCTTTTTCCTCACAAGGCTTGTAGTCAATATTTTTTCCTACAACATCTACTTGATTCCATCCATCAGTTAATTTAAAGAAGCCCTTTATTCTGTAGCAATCCTTCTTAATTACATCTAAAAATTCAGCTAGCTTTTCCTTTTCTACAGAGCCATTGAAATTCATAAATAAGCTCTTAGGTTTAGTTTCTGGAGAATTTGTAGTTTCTTCTCCTTCTACCCATTTATTTTCTAAAAGATTTTTATCTAGAAAGTCAAACTCTACTTGTCCATGAGAGCAAATTTGAATATCACATTTAGGGTTTATACTTCTTACATCCTGAATCACACTCTCAAGGTGAACTTCATCTATTAAATCCACCTTATTTATCACCGCCATGTGACAGTGCTTAAGCTGACGATTAACCGTTTCTAAATCCCCCAATTGTTCTAAGAAATTTACACCATCTATAAGACAAATTACTCCTTTAAAATCATAAACATCTCCAACTAGAACTTCCACTCCACCTAATATTTCTTCCACATTAGATGGGTCTGCAAGGCCTGAGCTCTCTACAAATAAATATTTTAAGTCCATCTTTGACATTTCTGCCATGGCCTGAGCAAAGGATAGTTGAAGACAAGAACAGAAAATAGACCCCTTATTTATTTCTACCATTTCAAGATTATCTCTTTTTAATATAGTTCCATCTACACCAATTTTCCCAAACTCATTTTGAATAACCCCAACCTTTTCTTGTTGAAGCTTATCTAAGATTCTTAAAAGCACTGTAGTTTTCCCTGAACCTAAAAATCCTGTAAGCAAATAAAGATTAATCTTTTCCTTAGTCATTGTAAATTCCCCCTAAACTTTTAAATAATTAACAAATTCATTTTCCTAAAAGGTTTTGAAATGTGATTTCATGGCATAGTGAAGGTTATTTATTTCAAAGTACTTTCACCTACAAATCCTGGAACATCCACCTTTCAAAATAACTTTAATCCTTTATTTTAACAGTTTTTTAATTTCCTCTATAGAAAGTACTCTTCCAACAGATTTTATTTTTCCATCTACCATAAAGCCTGGTGTACTCATTACTCCATAACCTAATATAGTTTTAAGATCTTCCACCTTTTCGATATTAGCTTCAATTCCTAATTCTTCAATAGCCTTTTTTGTGTTTTTTTCCACCTTATCACATTTATCACAACCATAACCTAAAATCTTTATTTCCATTTTATCCCCTCCATGATTCAAAATATTATTTTGTTACATCAAGTTTATTAACTTTTTACCATGTAATATTGAAGCATAAACCACATTTTTCGCTCTTATTCAGTGACTAATACTTTCGCTTTAACAAACAGTTTAAGCGAAAATCTTATTCTCTAAACTTTATCTATTTGAAATAATTATAAGGTCAAAGACTCTACCATATATACTATACTTAATACCTATTTACTTACTTATTAAAAATACCTTACATAAACAGATATGAAAACCCATTAAACAAATATCCTATAATTAGAATTCCAATGGTAACTATAGTAATGAATATGCCTAAAAGCTTTGGTTTAACCACCTTACTAAGCATAATCATAGATGGAAGTGAAAGAGCTGTAACTGCCATCATGAAGGCCATTACTGTACCCACACCAACACCTTTTGCAAAAAGGGCTTCTGCAATAGGTAGTGTTCCAAAAATATCACCATACATAGGAATACCTACAACAGTGGCAAGTACCACAGCAAAAGGATTATCTCCACCTATTATATTTTCTACAACTTCTTGTGGAATCCAGTTATGAATAGCGGCTCCTATACCCACACCCACAAGGATATATATCCACACTCTGTGAATTATTTCTAGGACTTGACTCTTGCAGTATGCTATTCTCTCTTTCTTTGTGATTTCTAAAAGTTCACCATCTACACTAGGTATTCCAAAAACATAGTCTTCTACATATTCCCTCATATTGAGCTTATCTATAATAGTTCCTCCTACTATAGCAAGAATTAATCCTACTACCACATAGGCAATGGCAATTTTAGCTCCAAAGAAAGACATTAACAATAAAAGAGATGCTAAATCTACTAAGGGTGAAGAAATAAGAAAGGAAAAAGTTACTCCTAAAGGAAGTCCTGCAGAAGTAAAGCCGATAAAAATAGGAATACTGGAACAACTGCAAAATGGAGTTACAGTTCCAAGTAATGCACCGATGATATTTCCCTTAATCCCCTTAAATTTCCCCAGAATTTTTTTAGTTCTCTCTGGTGGAAAATAACTTTGAATATAAGATATTATAAATATTAATACAGATAATAATATGAATATCTTTATAGCATCATAAATAAAAAAATGAATGCTTCCACCCAATCTGTCATTTATGGAAAGTCCAAAAACTTTTTCTACAAGTAATCTGACTAATTCCCAAAGCCAAGTCATCTTTAGTAATACATCATTTAACCCATTAAATATTCCTTCAAGAATACTCACTAAAGGACACCCCCCTAATCAAAACTGTTTACTTGTTTTTAATCAAATCTATAGCTTTACTTTTACAAGTCTCTAAATACTTTTCAGCATCCATACTTCTTTCAATATCATTTTTTAACACAGTATAATCTTCTATGTTATCTACTATTTTCTCTATTACTCCTTTAAAAAGCTCATTATCAGCCTTTAGATAATAAAAAATAAATTGTTCTTTTCGCTCGTCTCTAACAAGACCCATGTCTCTGAGCTTTGCTAGATGTTTTGAAATCTTTGGCTGTGATTCTTCCATTATTCCACACATTTCACATACACATAGCTCTTTATGATAAAGCAAAACTAATATTCTTAAGCGAGTTTCATCTGACATTAATTTAAAAAAATCTGTTAACTTATCCAAAATATCACCTCTTTTTTAAAATTCTATATAGGTTCTATGAAATAATAAACTATTAAAGCAGTTAATTATCAAAGACCTTATGTAAAACATAATGCTTATATACGCATATGGGTATATAAGCATTATATGCCTGAATTAATTTTTGGTCAATGATGTTACTGAAATTTAACATATTCATAAATTTATACATTTTCAACATTTTCTTAAAGTTTAAAGAGGCTGGCAACAGTGGTTTTTTAACCTAGCTGTATGTCAACCTCTTTCTAATTAAATTTATATTACAAAACAGTTTCTCCTATTTCCTTTAACATTTCAAGTCCCTTAATTTCCTTATCATACATAGGAACTCTTATTACCTTGGAAGAATTAAAAGTATTTCTTATTTCAACTAGGTATTTTTCCTGCATATTTCTTCTATTTCTAAAGAAATCAGTAGTAACCTGCTCTTCAGGAATTATTAGGTTAGCTACCACAAGCTGAGTTTGTATTCCTGTGGATTTTAGTTCTTCAGATGCTCTATAAGCTTCAATTATTGGAGTTTTTTCAGGATACATTACAAAGGCAAAGGTTGTTATATCTTTATCCTTCATCATGGAAATAACCTTATCAAATCTTTCCTTTTGCTTTCTATCTTCTTCACTTATTTCCGCATCCACCCCTGCTTTAATTTGGATTTGTTTGCTCCAATCCATAGGTAGCTCTAGTAATCTTAAGGTGTGGCCAGTAGGGGCTGTATCAAATACTATAACTTCATATTCTGATTCACTTGCATAAGCTATAAACTTTTGAAAAGCTGCCATTTCTTCTGTACAAGGAGAATTTAACTCCTCTTCCATAGTACGCACGGTGTTTTCATTAAACCTTTTTCTAGCTTCCTCTAACACATTTTTCTTATATTCTTCAAAAGCAGCCTTTGGATCTATCTTAGCTGCATAAAGATTTTCCATTCCTTCTATTTTACTAGGAACATCCCCTATAGGTTTATCTAGAACCTTTCCAATATGAGCTGCGGGATCAGTGGTAAGTAATAAGGTTTTATAACCTTGTGCTGCAATTTTCACCGCAGTAACACAGGCCATTACAGTTTTTCCTACTCCACCCTTTCCTGAGAAGAAAATATTTTTATGCTGATTTTTCTCAGGATATATTAGCTTACTTACATCATCTTTTTTTGAAGTTACATCCTTGATATCTTCAAATTCAGACTTATCAATATGCTTATTTACAGACTTTCCATTAAATAACGCGTCACCAATAATTCTAAACCTTTCAATCCCCTTAAGTTCTGTATGGAATAATTCCATAGTCTCTAGTGTTATTCCCTTAAAGATTTCTTTGGCTTCTTCATAATGTTTTTGTTGCATTTCATATCTACTCTTGAAGAATTGGTTTTTTGCTTCTTCTTCAGGTATGAATCCATTAATTATAACCTTTGAGGTATGAATTTGAAGTTCCTCTAATTCCTTTGAAGATCTTAAAGTTTCATCTAGTGATGTAGCTTCAGGCTGCATAACAAAGATAAATTCTGTTTGATTTTTATCTCTTAGCTTCTCTATAGCTCTATCAAATTTCCCCTTGCTTTCTTGAATCATAGAAACTGGGCCCATACAGGTTTGCCCACTTCCTTTTGACGCCTCTTCAATATGTTTGCTCCAATCTATAGGAAGCTCTAATAATCTTATGGTATGCCCTGTTGGCGCAGTATCAAAGATTATTACCTCATACTCTTCTTCTCCCATAAAATCAATGAACTTATCAAAGGAAGCCATCTCTGCTGTACAAGGTCCACTAAGCTGTTCATCAGCAATTTTAATCATATCCTCATCGAAAAACAATTCTCTCATAGGAGCTAAAAGTCTTTCCTTATATTCTTCAGTAGATTTATCAGGATCTATTTCCATAGCATAAAGGTTTTCTATATTGTTAATTTTAGTTACCTTATGCCCAATTTCCTGTTCAAACACATCTGATAAATTTGAAGCTGGGTCTGTAGTTACAATCAGCGTCTTAAGTCCCTTTTCCGCATGATGTACTGATGTAGTACAAGCCATAGAAGTCTTACCTACTCCACCTTTTCCAGAAAAAAACATAAACTTAGGGCTCATTTTATTCACTCCTTAGTGCACTCTCAATTTCCTCTAAAGTTGGGTACTCACCTTTTTTTATTATTTTCCCATTTACCATTGTTATTGGAAGTGCCTTCATCTTTTCTTCTTTAACAAATTGAGACACTTCCCTTGCCACCATAAACTTAAGGCCATGAGTCTGTGGCTGATATCTTTCAACTTGTAAATCACTATACTTTTCTTGTAATGTTTTTATATTTTCTTGCAATTTCACTAAAGTTTCATCTACGGAAGGCCCACAGATTCCTGAAGGACAACACATTGGTTTTTCATAAAATTCTAACTTCATAATTTATATCTCCTTTTAATATCTTATTTATATACTAATACATATATTGTTTTTATAGATTACCTCTTATGCAATAAACTTTATTTATGGATTAATAAAATTCAAATAACTCTACATAGATAAACTTCCATTAACTTTATCTATGTAATACTATTTAAACCCTATAACTTTTATTTTATACAAATTTCCCAGTTGAAACCTTCATAGTTTCAACTGGGAAATAACAATTATTAATTAACCATGTAAGTTTCCTTAACTCTCCTTAGGAAACCAATGTTTTGTATTGTTTGCTATTTTAACAAGAGTGAGCATTACTGGAACTTCTACCAATACTCCAACAACAGTTGTTAATGTTGCCCCTGAGTTCAAACCAAATAATGAAATTGCAACAGCTATTGCAAGTTCAAAGAAGTTTGATGCACCAATCATTCCACCTGGTGCAGCAATATTATGTGGTAACTTCCACAATCTGCTCCAAGTATAAGCTATGAAGAATATTAAAAAAGTTTGGATAACCATTGGTATTGCAATTAGGAATATATGAAGTGGGTTTTGAAGAATAGTTTGCCCTTGGAAAGAAATTGTAATAATTAAGGTTAATAATAAACCAGTGATTGTAACATTATCAAACTTCTTCAAAAACACATTTTTAAGATACTCTTCATCTCTATTTTTTATCACAGTTCTTCTCGTAATTGCACCAGCTGTTAATGGTAAAACAACATATAAAACTACTGATAATAAAAGTGTAGCCCAAGGAATTTGTATACCACTAATACCTAAAAGGAATGCAACAATTGGAGTGAAGGCAAATAATAATATAATATCATTTACAGCAACTTGAACTAAAGTGTATGCTGGATTACCTTTTGATAAGGTACTCCAAACAAATACCATAGCAGTACAAGGGGCAGATGCTAGTAACACTCCTCCAGCAAGATATTCTTTTGCTAAGTCTCCAGGGATAATGTTACGATAAATCACAAACATAAATAATGACATTATTGCATACATACTAAAAGGTGACACAAGCCAGTTTGTTGTGCAAGTTACTATTAACCCCTTAGGCATTTTCATTACACGAACAATACTTCCAAAATCAATTTTTATCATCATGGGATAAATCATCAACCAAATTAAAATCGTAACTGGAATAGAAACTTTTGCATATTCGAACTTACTTAAAGCCTCAGGAATAGCAGGTAAAAATTTTCCTATCAATACTCCAATAATCATGCAGGCAGCTACCCAAATTGTTAGATACTTTTCAAAAAAACTAATTCCTGCGGTTTCTTTTTTACTCATAAAAAATCCTCCTAAAAATTTATCTAATATTGCATTTAATCATTCAATATCTCATTATTTTCAATTCTCTTAGCTAAGTCCTTAATTTTTTCCTTAATAGTTTTTGCTGTTTTAATAAACTCTTCATCGCTTTTACCAGTAGGATCTTCTAAACCCCAATCCTCAATATGCTTTCCTGGTAATATAGGACACACTACATTGCAGCCCATTTTTATTACTACATCAACTTCTGGTATATCAGTTAAAAGTTTTGACTTTTGAGTTTTATTCATATCAACATTATATAAGTCTTTTATTATTCTAACTGCATCTTTATTTATCTGTGGCTTTGTTTCAGTTCCTGCTGAATATGCTTCAAACACCTCTCCTGCAAATAGTTTTCCTAAGGCTTCTGCCATTTGTGATCTACAAGAATTGTGTACACATATAAAAGCTACTTTTGTTTTCATGTTTTCCCTCCATTTTAATGTTTTTTTAATGGCATCTTTACTTTTATTATTTACACCTGGCAATTGTTTTCACAATTACATTCATAATTAACTTTTCCTTCTTTTAAATCATCACAAGTTAGACCACTTTCCTTGTATTTCTTAAGTTTCTCATAATCTAAATTACACTGATTTATTTTACTTCCATGGTTATCTATAATTTCCTTTATAAATGGAAATTCATTTATTATTTCTGGATTCATTTTATAGTAAACATACTTTGCAACTTTATAATATTCTAATATCTTAGCATTTGTTAATTTATTAAGGTGCCTTGATGCATTTGATTGATTTATGTCTAGCAATAATTCAAGCTCGCAAACGCATAAATCACCATCTTTTAGCAGGTAGAGAATTCTCATCCGCGTCTCATCAGATAAAGCTTTCATCACTTGTAACAAGTCCAATTTCTTCACCTCTCATATTATCATATTCGTTTATAATCATATGTTAACTGAAATTATAGTAATTTTCAATATTAAACCTATTATTTTGAAAAAAGAATAGAATGTTTAACTTACATTGGTAAATTAAATAATCTTAGTAATATTTATAACTTCACCCTTTTATAACTTTTATTTATTTAATTATTTATTCATTTCACATATTGTAGGTATAAAAACACCTTATTTTTAAAGCATTTAATAAAATCACAGGAAAATCTTTATAATTTTATCTCTTAGTTAATCTTAAACTTTTCAATAGCTAATACAGAAATAATAATTTATAATAGTTAATATGGAATTACCAAATATTTATTAATTTTTAAATAGATGTAACGTTTATATCTACTTAAGAAAAGAGAGGTTTATATGTTTACAGAGATTACCAATGAAATCATTAAATCAAAAGAAAAAATAAGACAATATGAAAGACTTGAAACTATGTTGAAAAATACAAAGGAAAACTTAGGAAAAGAAAATTCAAAGCTTGAAGATTTAAAAAATCAACTTGATAAAGAAGCCTTAGACGTAAAAAAATTAGAAGGGTTGACTGTTACTGCATTATTCCATAGTATTCTTAGAAATAAAGACGAGCAATTAAATAAGGAAAAACAGGAATTACTTCTTGCTAAATTAAAATATGATGAATGCTATAGCAGCGTTACTTCCTTAACTGGACATATTTCAAAATATGAGGCATCTCTAAGTGAATTAAGTGATTCACAAAGGGAATATGAAGCCTTAATTGAAGAAAAGAAAAAGCTCATATTTAATATTAACGATAAAAATAAACTTCAACTAATTAATATTTCTGAAGAATTAGCTGATATTCAATGTAATATGAAAGAGTTAGAAGAAGCCCTTACTGCTGGAAATGCCGTTTATCTAGAATTGCAAAATGTTATTTCTACCCTGGAGAGTGCTGAAAACTGGGGAACTTGGGACTTAGTTGGTGGTGGACTTTGGGCAACTGCCTCAAAACATTCTAAAATTGATGAAGCAAATGTCCATGCTTTTGTAGCTCAAAATCTTATTAATAAGTTTCAAACTGAGCTTAAAGATGTAAACATTGGTGCAGATATTACCCTTAATATCGGTGGCTTTGATACCTTTGCAGACTACTTTTTCGATGGACTAATTTCAGATTGGGTTGTTCAATCCCAAATAGAAGAATCTCTTAATAATGTGGTTGATGTAGCTAATAACATACATGTTATTATTAATAGACTTACTAGTTCTTTAGATAACATGAATAAACAGGATAAAACAAAACGAGAAGAATTAGCATTATTTATTGAAAGTGTTTAAGGTCTAGATAATTTAACTACTTAGCTTAGATTTTAAATTAAAACTTATATCAAGAAAAATAATAAAACTAGCAAAGATAGTGATATGCACCCTCCATGGTAGACAGAGTGCAGTTCAATGCCTTGCTAGTTTATTTTTATATTTTAGTCCTGTAAAAGCTTTTCCATAATGGTTATATTAATAAACTTACCATCTAGAATTCCCTGCTCCATATATGTCCCTACTTCCCGAAAGCCTAACGACTTATATAGTTTATGTCCAACTTTATTAAAATCAAAGGTGCTTAGTATAAGTTTATGAAACTCTTGCTCTTTAGCTATCTTTAGCAATCCTTGTAATAAAATCTTCCCTAAGCCTTTCCCCCTATACTCTCTACCTATATAAATTGAAATATCACCAACTCCACTATAACAACATCTAGAATTAAAAACATTAATGGATGCCCAACCATAAACTAACTTACCACTATCTTCAATAACAAGTACTTTGTATCTTGGCTCTCTAGTGTTTAACCATTGAATCATCTCATTGCAATCTCTAAGCCTAGTTTCTAAGGTCGCAATCCTATCCTCTATACCTTGGTTATAAATCTTTGTAATTGAATCTACATCATTTATAGTTGCTTCTCTAACTTGAAACCCCATATTCCACTCCCCCTATTAACATTTATTTTTCTTAACAGCCTCAGTCAATAAACTTAAGCTCTCGAGTACTTGTTCTCGCTTTTCTTCAGGAATAGCTTCAAAAATACTTTTATAATATTTATCCATACTATCTTCTATGTTGTTATAAATTTTTTCTCCTTCCTTTGTTAATTTAATTGCTATATATCTTCTGTCCTCAGGATGAAATTCTCTTTGGGCAAGTCCTGAGTCCACTAAATTATTAATTGTCCTACTCATTGTACTTTTATCTAATCCCAATAACTCTGAAAGTTCATTTAGTGATACTTCCTCTGTTCTTCCAACTTCCACTAGGGCATGACATTGAGAAATTGTGATACCACAACAACTGGCTTCGTCTTTTTCCAGTATTCCTAAATTTCTTACTAGTAGTCTAATAAGTTCCCTTAAATAAACATTTCCCTTGGTTTTCATTTAATCACCTCAATATAATTGTAAATTAAAACAGTTGTAATTTGCAACCGTTTTGTAAAAGGATTTTAAAACATTTTTCCATAATTTTCAATAATGTGCCTATATCTTCATATTATCAACATATTAATTTTGTATACTTTTCTCATGAGAAAAAGTTTAGTAATCATAGGATTGGGTGAATTACTATGATGTGCTTTGAAAATTAAAAGAATAAATTATTTAATGTTCTCATAGATAAAATATAATGCTTTTTTATCCTGTGAGAATATCTGTTTAGGAGGGAATTTATGAGTATTAAAAAAGAAAAAATCAAAGTTTATGATATGACCTGTACTTCCTGTGAAACTAGCGTTGAAAAGGCTATCAAACATATCAATGGTGTAATCTATGCAAAAGCTAATTACAGTGGACAATATGCAGTTGTAGAATATGATGATACCCAATGTACCCTAGATAAAATAAAAACTTCTATAAAAAATGCTGGATATAGCACACAAGCTCCAAAGGATTATAAATTTATGGGAATTCTTATAGTAGTAGCTGCTATAGTGCTACTTGGAATGAAGACTAGTGGATTTGATATGGAAGCTAAACTTGCTAATGCTTCATACGCTGTTCTATTTTTAGTTGGGGTTCTAACCTCCATCCATTGCGTAGGTATGTGTGGTGGAATAATGCTTTCCCAAAGCTTAACCAAAGTAAGTAAAAACAAGTTTGATGCTATAGAACCAGCACTTTTATATAACTTAGGCAGGGTTGTATCTTATACAATTCTAGGTGGAGTAATTGGTGCTCTAGGCTCTGTATTTTCTCTTTCCATTGCTACTAAATCGGCTCTACAAATATTTGCGGGTGGATTTATGATTATAATGGGTCTTAATATGACTGGGTTTAGTGCCTTTAGAAAATTTAATATTAAGCTCCCAATTTCAGCTTGTAAAGTGAAAAATAAACCTAAGACTCCTTTCTTAGTGGGTATTGTGAATGGACTTATGCCTTGTGGCCCACTTCAAACTATGCAACTATTTGCTTTAGGTACAGGCAGTGCTACAAAAGGTGCTTTATCAATGTTTATGTTTGCTTTAGGAACAGTACCTCTTATGCTAACTTTTGGTGCAGTATCTGGACTTTTAAGTAAAGGTTACACAAAGAAAATTCTTAAATTTAGCGGTGTTCTAATTATAGTTCTTGGTATCATTATGGGAAATAGAGGCTTTACCTTAGCTGGAATAAACCTTAATCCTTTAGCAGCTCTTAAGAATATAGCACAAGATTTCTCAAGCTCAAATTCCAGTGATTCATCTAGCTCTAATAGCGCTAGTGGTGCTAAGGCTATTATAAAAGATGGTGTTCAAATCCTTAATATGACCGCTGATAGCAGAGGTTACACCCCTAATGTATTATATGTTCAAAAGGGAATCCCTGTTAAATGGGTAATTGATGGAAAACAAATAAATTCTTGTAATAATGCTATTGTAGCTCAATCTATAAAAGTTCAACAAAAATTAAAGAGTGGAGAAAATATTATAGAATTTACCCCTGGGGATAAGGATATAAACTTTAGTTGTTGGATGGGTATGATAGGAGGCAGAATAAAAGTTGTAGACAACTTGGATACAGTAGATGCTAACTCCAGCTCCAACTCAAGCACAGAAGCAAAAAATAGTATTTATGGTTCTGATTTAAGCAAAATCAAAACTGATATATTAGTAAATAAAGCTGTTGTAGAAAATGGATCTCAAAGTGCAATAATTAAAGGAATTGGTTATGAACTACAACCATTAATTGTTGTAACAGAAAGCAGTTCAAAAACTAAGCTCATCTTTGATTTAAGTGCCTTTGATGAAGTAGATGGAGATTTTTATATTTTAGATGGCAATACAGGTGAAGAAATCACTTCTTTCACAGGAAAAAAAGGAACAATTGAAGTTGAGTTTGATTCTACTAAATCTGGTGCCTATGCTATTGCTAAAGATGAAATAATACTTGGAATAATCGAAGCTGTTGATAATTTAAAAGATGCTAATCTAGAAGAAATACGTGGAAAATATATTAATTAACAAGTTCTCTAAATTTTTCTAATTACTTCATAATATCTTCATAGACAAGTTTTATAATGTAAATATGATAAGTTTAATCATAATCGTTCCCCGATGTTGAAAAGACTTTCATGGTTTAAATAAAGAGGAATCTGTCAGCCAACAGATTCCTCTTTATTATTTTCAGTATATCGTAAACCTCTATCCATTTATATCAACTTTTCTTGTGCTTCAATACTAAAATTACTAAGTCTCTTTATATTATATTTGTTTTTATTAGATTTTAACGAATTCATGCTTATACCAAATTCATATAGAATTTCTTTTATTACTTTTTACAGCCCCCTCACCTTACATATTAAAATTGTATTATTTTGTCGAATTCTTCACACTATCTACATATGTTTCTGTTAACATGTACCTATTGTAAGTTTACTCAATCCTCCATCCCGATGATTGAGCATAACTTTCACTTTCATGATAAAGAGGAATTCGATGTTTAGCCGAATTCCTCTTTATTGTTTTTTTATCCAAGATTTTTAGCAGTAATTTGATTATTTTCCTTTGTTACTTCCAAAGTACCAACAAGGTTTTTATAGTTGCTATTTATAACAAATTTTACCCCATCTTGTTCTACTACCAAGTCATTTTCTTTTTGTTCATCCAGAACAACAGCAAATTTACTGCCACTTCAACACATTCCAGCTACAACAAATCTTACAGCAGTTTTATTTTGCTTATTTAAAAGTGATATTACATCATTTAAAACCGTAGGTGTGATTGCAACATTAAAATTAGATTTTGACTCTTCCTGTGATTCCTTATTTTTTTTCATAATAGAAAATATTCCCATGCTCTACCTCCCTGTATGATAAAGTTAATATTATTTATAATTAAAAGCTAAATATATAAATTATAAGAATACTAGGTTCTTATGTTTATTTTAATCCATAAATATGGATATTATATGTAATTACTATACTTATAGTGCAACAAAACATTAAACACCCCATAAGGAAATTACTTTGGTATAACAAAATTCTTTTGTTCCCAAAATTCCTTTATTCGTAACTCTACTTTGTTTGTTGTCAATCTCCCTCATGAGTTGTTAGATCTAAGTAGCCTTCTGATGACTTTATTGAAAAATTATATCTAAGCTTCATATAAAACTTAGATAATAATTACATAGATACTAAAACCAATTCTTAAATATAAAGAAAGGGTTTTGATAGCTATAATCTTCAAAACCCTTTACTGCTTTTATTATATTATTTCTATAGCTATAACTTCATATCCTGCATCTTCAATAGCAAATCTAATATCTTCATCTTTCACATCAATATCTGCTTCTATAACAGCATATTTAGATGCTAAATTAACTTCTACACTTGCTACCCCATTAAGTTCACTTAATGCCTCTTTAACGTGATTTACACAGTGATTACAGCTCATTCCTTCGATTGATATTTTCTTTTTCATTTTGTATTCCTCCTAATATTTATATTAACCTCACTAATATTATTTAGCTTCTTTATCTAACTGGTTTAAATCTCTTTAATCTTAGTGCATTTAATAATACTGATACTGAGCTAAAGCTCATTGCTGCTGCAGCTATGATAGGATTTAAAAGTGGTCCTCCAAAGAGATATACAATCCCCATGGCAACTGGTATTCCTAAGGTGTTGTATCCAAAGGCCCAGAACAGATTTTCTTTTATATTTCTTATAGTATTTTTACTCAATTGTATTGCAGTTGGAACATCCATTAAATCGCTCTTCATTAAAACTATATCTGCTGATTCCATTGCAACATCTGTACCAGAACCTATGGCTATTCCTATATCTGCTTGTGCTAGGGCTGGAGCATCGTTAATACCATCACCAACCATGGCAACTTTTTTACCTTCAGCTTGAAGCTTTTTCACTTCATTAGCTTTATCTTGTGGTAAAACTTCAGATAAAACTCTATCTATTCCCACTTGTCTAGCTATAGCTTCAGCAGTTCTTTTATTATCTCCAGTAATCATGGCAACTTCAATTCCCATTTTATGAAGCTTTTCGATAGCCTTTTTACTATTTTCCTTAACAGTATCTGCAACAGCTATGATTCCTGCCATGGTTCCATCTATGGATACATACATTGGAGTTTTTCCTTCGCTTGCCAACTTGTTAGAAGTTTCCTCTAAGTTTTCTAAGGATATATTACTTTCTACCATAAGCTTTCTATTTCCAAGTAAAATCTCTTTACCATCTATTTTAACTTCTACTCCATGACCTGGTATAGCTTTAAAGAAATCTAGCATTTTAAACTCTAGTGCCTTTTCTTCAGCATCTTTTACTATGGCTTCACCCAGTGGATGCTCAGATCCTTTTTCAGCTGAAGCTGCAAGTTGTAACAAGTATTCTTTGGATATTTCACCATTAACTACTATATCTGTAACCTTTGGTTTACCTTCAGTAATGGTTCCTGTCTTATCAAATACTATGGTTTGAATTTTATGAGCTGTTTCAAGTGCAACTCCACTCTTAATAAGCACACCATGTTCTGCACCCTTACCTGTACCCACCATTATAGCTGTTGGAGTTGCAAGTCCTAGAGCACATGGACACGCAATAACAAGTACTGATATGAATATGGTAAGAGCAAATACTCCAGTTTCTCCGCCGACAAAATACCAAGCAAGGCTAGATAAAATAGCTAAAGAAATTACTACTGGAACAAAATAACCTGAAATTATATCTGCCATTTTTGCAATAGGAGCTTTGGACCCTTGCGCATCTTCAACTAATTTAATAATTTGAGCTAGTGCTGTATCCTTACCAACTCTAGTAGCTTTGTAGTGTATAGTACCATTTTTATTTATACTTGCACCAATTATCTTATCTCCAATATTTTTCTCTACCGGCATACTTTCACCAGTTAGCATAGATTCATCCACGGAGGTAGTTCCTTGTACTACTTCCCCGTCCACAGGCATTTTTTCACCTGGCTTAACTACTATAACATCCCCTACTTCAACTTCTTCAATAGGCATTTCTATCTCCTTACCATCTCTTATTATAATAGCTGTTTTAGGAGCTAGCCCCATAAGTTTCTTAATAGCTTCAGAAGTTTTTCCCTTTGTTACTGCTTCTAAATATTTACCAAGAAGTATAAGGGTAATAATAACACCTGCTGCTTCAAAATATAAATCATAAGCATAATCTACGTTTCCATCAAAAATTTGAATTATAGCAAAAATACCATAGAGGAAGGCTGCTGAGGTACCCATGGCTATTAGAGTATCCATATTAGGACTTCTTCTAATTAAGGATTTAAATCCTACTGTAAAGAACTTGTTTCCTGCTACCATAACTGGTAAAACTAATACTAGTTGGATCATCGCAAAGTTTCTTGGATTCATCATAGGATCTATAATTTTAGGAAGTTCAAATCCGATGCCCTCTCCAAACATATGTCCCATAGTTATAATAAGTAGCGGTACTGTAAAGATTGCAGCTATAACAAACTTCTTCCACAGCAGCTTTATTTCCTTCTCTTTTCTCTCTTTATCAGCATCAACAGTAGCTTCATCTTCTAAAGCTTTATAACCTGCCTTTTCAACTGCCTTTTTTATGTCTGAAACTCTGATCTTTGATGGTTCATAGGCAATGCTTAACTTTTCAGTTGCAACATTTACATCTGAACTAATAACACCATCCAGTTTCCTTGTTACTTTTTCAATAGTTTTTGCACAAGCTGAACAGGTCATTCCTTGTATTTTTAAAGTTTTGCTACTAGCTTCCATTAAAGCTTTGTATCCCGCCTTTTCTATTGCTCCTTGTATATCAGTTAGTGAAACCACATTTTCATCATAATTTACATTAAGTTTCTCTGTGGCAAAATTTACATTTGCTTCACTTATACCTTGCAATTTTTTAGTGACTCTTTCTATATTCTTTGCACAAGCTGCACAGGTCATGCCTTCTATTTTTAATGACTTATTTGCCATTTGCTTTCCCTCCTATATAAATATCTTTACTTCTCTGTTATCTTAGATAAGATTTCAATTATTTCATTAATTTTTTCTTCACCATTATCTTGCTTTACAGCATTTTTTACACAGTGATGTAAATGTTGCTTTAAAATTAACATATTAGCTTTTTTTAGAAGAGCTTGTGCTGCAATAATCTGATTAGATATATCTACGCAGTATCTTTCTTCTTCTATCATTTTTATGATTCCTTCAATTTGTCCCTTAGAAATTTTCAGGACTAACATCGCTTCGTTTCTTTCGACCTTCATCCTCCCTCTCCTCTCACATAAGTGTTCTTATTTAAAACCGTAATTTGTATGCTTGTCCATTTTGGATAATGCCTAGATATGAATTTACTAATAGTGGCCCAATAAGTTGTTATCATACTTAGCATTACACAAAATAGATCTTGTACACACCATTGATGTTTGCTTGTAAGTACACATTAGTGAACTATTAAAGAAATAAATAATACTATTTAAATTTCTTACACCTTTATAATATACCACCCCCTAGGGGGGTGTCAATCCTTTAAAAAAATATATTTTTTTTATTTTTTATTATATTATTTCTTTATATCGTATACTTGAATAATTTGATCAGGATTTTCTCCCATGCCCATATCATCCTTACTTGCTTCTTTAAACATCCAGCCACTACCTTCAAGCTTGCTTACATCAAGACCTGCTTTTACAAGTGGTTCAGCTTTAAGAACGAAAATCATGTCCGCGTCATTTAATCCTAATTTTTCTGTCCATTGAACTTCATTTCCTTCACCAAGAACTAATCTATAATGCTGTAAATCCTTATGATATTTTATGATCTTTGAATCAGCTTTTAATAATCTTCTCATTGAGTCCTCTGAACCATTAGAATCTTCTTTTTTATCACTTACATTGTAAGGTTTAATTAGACGGTTAGGTAAGTCTTCTCCTTCTGATCTACCTGCAGGCTCAAATATCCATTCATTTTTATCTAGTTTATTAACATCAAGTCCAGCTTTAATCAGTGGATCAGCTAGCATTACCATTGCGTAGTCTGCTTTATTTGCTGACATATCTTTGCTCCATTCAAACTTTTCTCCTGTTGGAAGCTTAAATCCCCAATGTTGAAGAGCATTATGAAAGCCTTTATTTTCCGGATAAGCTTTTACTATTTCATTAAAAGCTGTTAGTCCATTATCCGCTTCTTTGCTTCCCGTTACTACTCTACCACATCCAACTGCTGATAAAACAAGCACAGACGACATTAGAATACTTATTATTTTTGTTCCCTTTTTCACTAAATTCATCCCCTTTAATATTAATTGATTGTCTGTACTTATATAATATTTAAATCATATGAAGACTGTATGAAGAAATAATTAATTGAGAAATTTTTATAAGAAATTATTGAAACCTACTGGTATTTATATTTTCTGGTTTCTATAAATAGATTCATCAATATTAAAGATCCCATCTGCATCTTAAAATACAGGTGGGATTTTTATCATTAATAAAATAATATAATTTATATTAACTTATATTATTTTATTAATGATGATACTCTTCATTGTGATGATGGCACAAATGAGATTCCATGCAATGGTTATTCTTCTTTTTTCCACATTTCTTATGCTTATTATGGTTCATATGATGATGTCCTATCATATCATGCATGTGGTGTTCATGATTCATACTTTTCATTTCATGGTCACCATTCATTTTATGCATAGCCTCCATATCTATGAAGACGTTTTTTATAAATTACCAGTGCTAATATATTGGTAATTATATGATTTTTGTAAGTTAATCTATTAATACTCCAAAAACTTAGTTCAGGTTATACTGTGTTTCAAAATTATTTAATTTAGTACCTAACTCCTCAAAATAACTCATAGTTTTCTTTTAAAAATATAGCTTAAATATGGACCCTTCCTCTTCTTTACTTTGTACCTCTATAGTTGCAGAATGAAGCTGTAATATGCTTTTAACAATAGTTAATCCTATCCCACTGCCTTCAATTTCATGTCTACTCTTATCACCTCTGTAAAGCCTCTCAAATATAAATCCCAAATCTTCTTCTTTAATCCCTATACCATCATCTTTAATTTCTACAACAATTTTTTTATCTTCAGTAAACAACTTAACAAAAACTGTTCCACCAACTTTATTAAATTTAATGGCATTAGATATTAAATTTATAAATACTTGCTTTAATTTATCTCTATCTCCTGTTATATCAAAATTCTCATTCGCCATTATATAGTAGTCCATTTTTATTTTTTTAGCTTCTGCTACACTATTAAATTCCTTGCATACATCTATTATTAGTTTATCTAAGGACACTACTTCAAAATTTAGTTTAATGCTCTCTTCTTCAAAATCCCGTAGAGTATTAAGATTATTTAATAGCTTTCCAAATCTCATCACTTCTTCATTTAGATATGTTAGTCTTTCTGTGGTAACTGGAAATACCTCATCTATCATTGCTTCTAAATTGTTTTGTAGTACATTTAAAGGAGTTCTTATCTCATGAGATATATCTGCTACCAGTCTCTTTCTCAGTAAATCCTGATTCTTAAGCTTTTCTCCTAATATATTAATGCTATCCCTTAAATTTTCTAGCTCTTCAATATTACTTTCTGTACTGGATTTAGTGTTAAAATTACCTTTAGATAAACTTACAGACATATTAGCTACTTCTTTAATTGGTGTGGAGAGTTGTTTTGAAAAATAAAGGCTTATAAAAATTATTATGAGTAAAGTTATAATTCCACTTACAATTATACTTTTATTTACTGATGTCTTAAAGGTTATATCTTCTTCTGACAATAGCACTGAAGAGTACTGTCCGATATCTACATATCCAACTATAGTACCATCCGCTTTGATTTCGAAAGTTTTAGAAGTATACACACCCGTATCTTTTACAAACATTGCATTAAAGTGAGACAAATCTTCAATGTCACTTGGATTCATTCCCCAAATAGTCTTCTTATTCACATCTAAAAGAGTCAAGCAATAGTTACTCATATTTGCTTCATGGATCAATTCGCTTCCAGAGTCCGCTGTCCATTTCCCTTCTCTTTTATAAATCTCCTCAAAATGGCTTACTATTCGCTCATCTCTTTTATTTTGAGTCTCTATCATATATTGATTGAACTTACTACTAATAGTTACATTCACAAAAAGTGTAATTAAAATTATTGCTGAAATTGATGCAATAGCAAATAGTATCCCTAACCTTTTTCTAATAGTCTGCATCTAACTCTCACCACCAAATTTGTAGCCTATCTTAATTACTGTAATAACATATTTAGGGTTTCTAGTATCTTCTTCGATTTTCTTGCGAATATTTTTTATATGAACATCCACAGTTCTATCATAGCCATCAAAATCCATTCCAAAGATTTTATCTATAAGTTGCTCTCTTGATAAAACTTTGCCTTTGTTAATAATAAGTGTGTAAAGTATATCAAATTCATTAGGTGTGAAAGGTATCTCTTCCTCGTTGACTTTTACAATTCTTTTATCATAATCAACACTCAATGTTCCATCATTAAAAAGAAGCTCTTCTTTCTCGTCTTGTTTCATATTTAATCTTCTAAATAAGGCATTAACTCTTGCTGTTAATTCTCTAGGACTAAAGGGTTTAATCAAATATTCATCTGCTCCCATGTTTAACCCTTCTACTCTATCATTTAAAGCCCCTTTGGCAGTTAGCATGAAAATATACACATTAGATTTCTCTCTTATAATTTTACATACTTCTTCTCCACTAATGTCAGGTAGCATTAAATCAAGAATTACTAACTTAAAATCTATGGTTTTGAAAAGTTCTATACCTTCTAATCCTCTAGTGGTGGAGCTTACCTTATATCCTTCTTTTTCTAAATAAGCTTTTAAAACTTCGGAAACACTTTCCTCGTCTTCAATTATCAAAATATTTTTCATAGTACTTCACCTCTTAATCATTGTGCTAAAATTAACTTGTATTTTTATATTTCCTTAAAATCTTTTGATTCGCTGATTAGCCTATAGACAGCTTCATGCAAAATTTAACTCCTACATGAATCTACCTTGATTTCTTTAATATCTTTAGATATCCTTATATTAAATTTCTACTTAAAATCCCTATTTATCTTTTAATAATATAAATACTTTACCAATTCTCTTTAAAGATTTTATGAAGATTATATCATAAGGGATGAAAAAAATTAGCTTCAAATAAAAATTTATTTTTAGAATAAAAAAGTTCCTCATGATACCTGCCTAAAACACTTTAATCCACTGATATTCACACATATATTTATACATAACACAACTTGTAATTTAATATATTCCTTCTCCAATAGTTATCAGCTTTTATTGGCCTCACATAACGGCTACATACTACCACTTCATACTATCTACATATGTATTCTTTATAGTAATTAGTGAAACAAAAAATTTATAAATAAGGAGTTAGAAAAATGTATTTATTAGATTATGTGTCCGAAATAAAAAATAACAACCACAGAAAATATAAACTTTTTCAATCATTGTTTGCCTTATTCTTTAGTCTTCTTATTATTTCTTTAGCAGTGAAGATAACCCTACTATTTAAACCTCTTTATTATTTTGATATTGAATATTTAAACATTGAAAAACTTTCAGGCTTCACTAAAGAAGAAATAATAAAAAATTATAATTATGTAATTAACTATTTATTGATACCAAAGGCGCAACCATTTAATCTTCCATCAATAACATATTCACAAGTTGGCCAAATCCATTTTAAAGAAGTAAAGAATGTATTTATTTCCTTTGATATTCTTCTTGTTATATCCTTAATTATTACCAGCATTGGTGTATGGGCTAGCTCAAAACTAAAAGACTTTGATCTTTTAAAGAAAACTTCTAAAACCCTCTTAGTTTTGCCCTTGGTTCTCATGGTTGCCTTTGTTGTGAACTTTGATGTAAGCTTTGTTATCTTTCATAAGATATTCTTTCCTAATGGGAACTGGCAATTTGATCCTGAATTTGATCCAATTATCAATATACTACCTCAAGAATTTTTCTTTCATTCCGCTGTATTCATTTTAATTTTAATAATCATAAGTAGCTTAGTTTTAGCTTTAGTTTATAAAAAAATATCTTCTAAAAACTATTCTAATAAATAATTGGAAGATATTACACTTCCATTCTTCATAACCTCTACACATCTCATTGTTAACATACTAGATAATCAAGTCCCCCTTGAAGCTTTATTAAAAACATATAAATATTTGTAAAAAGCATTACAAAATCAGTGCTGAAGCTAAAACAAATTTTGTTTTAGCTTCAGCCACTGAACATGCTTCCTGTTAACTCTAACCTTCCAAATTAAAATATTATTATACAATCTAAAAAAGCCTAGAAAAACCGCTGTAAATCAGTGTAGTAGTATATTTTGATATCAGCTTCCTAAAAGAAGTAACTATATATATTTTAGCCTTGCGTCAGAGGTGATAAAACTATGATGAAGCAAAGAAAAGTAATCATAGATAATTTAAACTAAAGGAGAGAAGGCAATGAAAAAAAATTTAAGAATTTTTATAGCAACCCTTACATTAGTAACTGCAATGAGCACCCCAGTGTTTGCCACCCCAATATCTGGACAAGCACAAAATCAACAGCTTGAAGATAAGATATTTAAAATAACTCAAAAGATTGAAAAGTATGATATGGAAATTGAACATGCTTTAGATGAAATCCAGAATAATGAAAAGCAGCTAAAAACTATACAAGAAGAAACTTTGCTTACTGAGGACACTTTAAACCTAATTGAGAAAGAATTAGAAAATGAGCAACAGCTATTCAACAAAAGAATGAGGGCAATGTACATAAGTGGTTTCGATGTTTATCTAGATGTTCTGTTCAAATCAAAAGGTTTTAGTGATCTTCTTACAAGAGTGTCGGCTTTAAATAATATAATAAAATTTAACAATGAAATTATCGCAAGTGTAAAATTAAAACAAGAGGATTTAAATATAAAACAAAATAAGTTAAATGAGGAAAGAACGAAACTCTTAACTCTAAATCAAGAAAACACTAGAAAAATAGCCAATTTTGAAGCTACTAAGGTTGAACAAAGTAAATTAATAGATGAAATTAAACAACAAGAAACTCTACTTGTTTCAGAAGCAGATGAATCATTACTACAGTTAGCCTCTACAAACCAACGTGCTTCACGAGGTGGTGAAGTACCTTCGTCTAGTAATGAAGTACTACAATATGCATATAAGTTCTTAGGAACGCCTTATGTATGGGGTGGAACAACGCCTTCTGGCTTTGATTGTTCAGGTTTCACTCAATATGTATATAAGAATTTTGGTGTAAGTTTGGGAAGAACTACAAAACATCAAATAAAGAATGGCGTAGGAATTTCAAGAAGTGAACTTCAACCAGGTGATTTAGTGTTCTATGGTGAAGGTGGAGTTCCAAACCACATGGGAATTTACGTTGGTAATGGTAAGTATATTCATTCACCTCAAACAGGTGATGTTGTGAAAATTTCAAACTACGATAGACCAGATTATATAACTGCAAGAAGAGTAATGAATTAATTAACCTTTCTCAGGTTATACTTCTTAGAAATATAAATCACCCTTTGCTTGAATTTCATTTCTTAATTCAAGCAAAGGGTGATTTTAATATAAAGTGAAAGGATACTTTAAAACTATATTATTAAATTGTTATATCCCTATAATACTTTATCTATTTCTTCACTTTGTCCTTTTTTCCCACTACAACAGTCTCCACCTTTCATGCTCTTAAACATCATAGGAATCATAAACAGCATCATTATAGGACAAATAAATGGAGAAATGGTTAATAGTAGTGCTTTAAATCCTCCTCCAATATTCAGTAGTGGTATTGCACCCACGATTAAAATTGGAAGTCCGCAACAAAGTACCATCATAAGCATATGCTTTATTGGATTATGTTTCTTATTCGTATTATTGTTATCTCCGTGACATTTCATTTAATACACTCCTTATCTTTTCTGCTTTATTTTTGGGAACCAAAGTAAGACTTAACTCATATATTAGCCTCCCCTGGTTAACTTAATTCTTCTAAGAATTAATACAATAATCTTTCATGGTGGAAGTCTATAATTACTCTGAAATTTATAACTTATCGCGCCATTGTTTTGACTTTGCCAGTTAAAATCGACTCATTTACTCTATATTTAATATCATCTTTCGATATGGCCTTATCTCTATATACAACTTTTATCCTTTGGGAATTTAAGTCTACGTTAATCTCCTCTAACCCCTTAAGTTCACTAAGACTTTTCACTACATTCATTAAACATTTGTGACAAAGCATATTCTCTTGCTTAAACTTTGTAACATAACTTTTCATCACTTCTCCTCCTTTTCTTTATTATATATCACCCGTATGAAGATAAAATGAAGATGGTATTTCTTTGCACTAAATTGAGTCCCAAGTATAATATTTTTAAATATTTTGCAATTATAGAAATAGCTTATTTTTAAGTTTTTTATATTTATAGTGCTACTTCACTCTCTAAATATCACTAAAAAGACCTTTAACACAATATATACTTTGTGTTAAAGGTCTCACTAGTAAGTTAATATTAACTATCTATTATACTCAAAAACTGCTTTAGTCTCTCATTGCTTGTATTAT
>NZ_JAVWDJ010000017.1:0-72299 GCF_036642255.1 Clostridium sp.
AGCTTGTCTAAAATTTCCTTTTGAGATATGAAAGTATTTTTAGTGCTGACTGAAATGAAGTGAAACGGAATAAAAGGCAGTGCTATATATACTTTCATATTCTCCCTTTTATTTAATTTCAAAGATTATGTTTTCATTTTCATAATTGTAATGGAATAAGTATTTAATTGAGTTTTAGATTTTACGTGCAACGCACCCCATCGGGTACCCAAAAAAAGGACTAGTCTAATGTTTACAGATACTTAGGAAGTAAAGGGCTTGAAGTAGTGAGAGACCTTTAGGGCCTTAGAAGCTGTTACAGATGACCTGTCCTTTTTTGGGTGATGGAATAGGCGCCAATGAAACTTAAAAAGTAGAGAGGATGTATGTTATGAATTGAAAGAACTACATGGGATTAAAGAGATATAGTATATAGTTGTTAAGTATTTGGGTCTATTCTTTCAGTAAAAGTGTTCTTTTTATAAGCGAAGGGAGAAGCTTAAATAGTTGTAGTTTTACAGGTGGAAAAGAATTACTAAGTGTTTAGGTAGTACACATTTAAGTTAAAAGGAAAGAACTATACTTGCATAGAAGTGAGTTGCAAGATTACTTTTAAGACAGAAGGTTAACATTAGGTACCATGGGATTAAGTTTAATTCAAGGATTATTTTAGACCAATACTGAAGTGTAATGGAAGTTTTGGGCTAAAATAATCTTCCTATTAGTTGCTATCAAAGTATGTTTAGTACTTCCTGGAGCGGAACGAAGTGGAGAGGAAGGAAGGGGTATATATACTTTGATTTGACATGAGTGTATTGATTTAAGGAGCTTCTTGTAAATGAAGTTTAAAAACAATATGATCCAAATTTGGTTGTAATTTATTATTATAAGGATTAATTTTTATATTATTCAGTCAATTTATGGTAAAATGTTGTTAATGGAAGTATTTAGTTCAAATAAGGGGGAAATGTGGGATGGTTAATAGTGTTACTTTTTTATATGCATTAGAAATAATAGAACCATTAATTCGTATATTCACATATATATCAATAATGTGCTTGTCATATTGGGGGATTAGAGCACTTAAAGTATATATCGATAAAAGGTAAAAGTTATATTAATAAGGGGGTATTAATATAATCTATGATAAGTGGCAGGACTATGTTCAATGTTAAGAATTTACCTAAAGTAACTATCATACTTGTTTTAATATACTTGAGTTTATTTATATTTGACAAATCCATATTTCAGGGAAAACTATTTGAATGGGGTTGTGGTAAAAGCTTTAGTAATTTGCAAGGCAATGAATGGTATCGTGTGATTACAGGTTCATTTTTTCATGCAAATATATTTCATCTGTTAGGTAATGCTTTTGCTATCTTTTGCGTTGGTATTATTTTAGAAAACAAAATGGGTAGTTCTTATTTCTTGTCAATTTACTTAATAGGAAATATAGTAGAAAGTATTATTTCAGCTATTAACTCTAATTATATAAGGGGTTGTGGTGCATCACCAGGTATTTATGCAATAATTGCTTGTATTGTTTTTTTATATTTATATAATCCAGGACTTCTAAAACTGAATTTTAACGAATGGTCATGTAATTATACAGTTTGGTATTTTTTCTTAGGCAACTTTATCGGGATACATGGCCTTGTTGCACATTTGATTGGATTTGGATCTGGAATATTTGTTAGTTCAATACTTCTGTTTAGGGGGACACTGAAATAAATAACCATAGGAGTATGTGAGTTATATTTTTTGTTGTTTTGTGAAACGTATCCTTTTTAATAATAGACTAGAAGACAACTTATAATATTCTAATTAAGTGAATTTATAACATTTCATAGGTTTAATAGTTAAAGGAATTTTAATTAAATAAACTAACTTAATAAGCCACTAAGAAAAGATTTCAAGGAGCTAAGCTCCAGGAAACTTTCCAGAGTAGCTTTTATTACATTTATCTTAAAATTTGAACTCATCTAATCTGTAGACAATTTCTAACTAAAGCTTTCACTATGTTCAAGTTTTAGCTGAAAATTGTCTTTTGTTTTTATTTGAAATACAAGAAAGAAGAAACTGCAGGTATATTATTACAGTAATTATATGGTAAAATGTACTTATTATATTGATATAGGAGACTTATTTAAAGTCAGACTAGTAATAAAGTGCGAATTAACCTGATTATATATTATCCCATAATTATCCTATAATAGTAATAAGGAGATGATTTTAAATGCGGAGAATTAGTTGCATATTATTGATTGGCTTCATATTTATGACTTTCAATGGCTGCCAAAATAGTGGGCAGGCCAGCATGCCCTCACAATCTGTGAATAAGGTTGAAAATAGATTAGTTGAAGCAGTTCCAGATGAATCAATGGACACCAAAAGTATGACAAAACTTGATGAATTTTCTTATGATATGGATTTAGATGGTTCAGAAGAAAGGATTGAACTATATACAACAGCAGGACGTGATGGAAAGGGAGAAATGGTGTGGGATGATGGGCAAAACTGGCTATTGGTTGTACGGGATGGAAAAAAGGTTTATCCGCTGTTATCAGAATATGTACAGTTGGGTTCAGTCTACTTTACTGTTTCCAATAACGGTGTTGGTGAAGTTTCAAAGATAAATGTTATTGTAAGTACTGGTGCAGGCTTCAATCTAAAAACCTATATCTTTAATAAGGTTAAGGGTGGATTTGTAGGAGAGACTGTATATAGTTCGAAAGATACTAACTTCGTCCATACTTCAATACCAGGTTATTAATACTTGTTTAAAGAATATTAAGTGGGGTTGATATGCATAATCTTTGGTTGGTTTGTATTAAATAATTCACATTCTTCTTATACTATGTATTAATCACTAAATTATGTTGGATGAACAATAGTAATTAAGGATGAAGAAAATTAGACTTACCAAAAGCTCTAATCGTATTTTAAATATTAAAGGGCTTTTTAAACTATTATGAAATATAGTTGCAAAGGCATAATCATAATTTAATGTGATAGGAGAGTAAATATTTTGAACAGAAATAGGTCATTAATTTTCACAAGAGTTCTTTATATACTATTTGCAATTGAAACTATAATTATAATCTGGATTGCTTATAAAGATATAGACAGTAGCATTGCTTTCAAATTTGGAATTGGATATATATTATTAACTTTATTTTTGCTTTTGTATATTCCTTTAATTGCCATTTTTAATTTAAGAAAGTTTAAATGGGCTGAGATAAAGAAAAGGGTGGCAAAATTTATTGCTTTGTTTATTTTATTTAGCACTATAAATTATATTTCAAGTTATGTTATTAGAGATACAAACAAAGATTTATTAAATGTATTTTCTGGAGCATTGGGTCTAGCTTTTGGTCTTTCTTTTATTGACGTTATTTTGTTAAAAAAGAAAGATAATTAGATTAATATAAGACACAACTTTCTTAAGTTAGGTCATAAAAGTAATTTATTGTGAATCAACACAATGTAATTAATCATTATACAAGAATAATAGATTTTAAAGAAATAGAAACAATATCTGTTTAGTACATACATTTTATTGGATTAATATTATAATTGTTATATACACATCCATTATTTTACATGCAAGTCAAAACTATTTTTTGGAGGGTGCGATGGAAAAGATAAAACTACTATTAATAGCTCTATCACCAATTTTAATAGGTTTTCTATTCAATAATCTCTTAATCTTTCTTCCATTATTTATCAATGTTGCTCCATTTTTAATGATGGCTTATTGGTTTTGGGTGGGAACACAATTTGCAGAGAATGTTAAGAGTCCAGTAAAAGCAATAGTGTTGGCTAACTCTATCGGAATAATATCACTTCTATTATATTACTGGCAATTTGTTATGGTAGCAGATAATCAGAGAAATTTAGTATTAGCAGGTTTTTCTCAAATGTTTACTATTTCTTTAATTTATATAACAGCAAAAATTGGATTGATTTTTCCGCAAACACCTAATGAAATAATTCAAATTACTGGATTGATATTAATGCTAATAGTATTTACCAGTGGGTATTTTTATAAGAAAAAACTTTTAAAACAACATAGTTGATTTGTTTCTTGTAAAATATGATTTTAGGGAAGCCATTATCGGCTACTCTAAAATTCGAGTATTATTCACACTATATTTAAACATATTCTATTTTCAACAAATAAGGATATGTTAATGTAATGATAACTAAGTCACAACGTTCTTAAAGCCTGTCACAAGTGCAATTTACTATTCATTAGCATTATGTCCTAATAGTAGTTTTTGGAGAGATGTTATTTGAAAATCACTGATGATAAGGAGTTGCAATAACTGTAAGAAGAAGATACACAAATTTCACCATATATACAATATTGGAAAAATCATTACATTGAAAGTTATTTTTACCCCTGATAAAATTTACGTAGATTCGTAACAAAAGTTTAAAATTAGGGGGAACCATCGTGCAATCTAAAAAAATAACAGCTTTATTATTATCTCTTTCCATCACTGCTTCACTAGCAACAATACCTAGTTATAAGGTAAGCGCATCAACAGAGAACACTGAAATCATCACAACTTCAGAAGTGGTAGTAGAAAATCCACAAACAGAAGGCCAGCAAGAAAACGTTACCAACACTGAAGAGCAAACAGAAGAAGTACAAGCAGACACTTCTAATGGTGCAGAGCAAGGAACTGTACAAGAGGGAACAGGATCAAGTAATACTGAGGAAACAAATGAAACTAACACAGTACCTCAAAAATATTTTAGTATATTAGATGTTAAAATTGATAAGACTGTAGCAAACCTAGGTGAAAGTGTTAAAGTAGAATTTGATGTTTTTATTCCAGAGGGAAAAGTTGTCTCTGAGTTTAAAGCAAATTATAAGATGCCGTCTGGTACCACTCATACAATAATATTAAACCAAGTGTCACCAAATAAATTTCAAGGAGAAGTGAGTATTCCTTACGGGATTGATTATGTAGGAACTTGGATCCTTGACACTATAAAGTGTGATTTCGTTAATGATATGGGTGATTATGGTGGTGCTTATTTATATCCTAAGTTAGTAAATGGTAACTTTGTAGCTGAGAATCCTGATAAAACTCCACCAGTAATGGAAAACTTTTATATCAGTGATACTGTTCTATTTCTAAATGAAGAATTTGAAATTAGAGCAACGGTAAAGGATAATGTACAAGTTAATAAGGTTATTGTGGTGCTTCAATCTCCAGTTACAAAAGAAAATTATGCTATGGAGTTAGCTCCTTCTGACTTAAATAATGGTGAATTTTTAGCAACATTATATTTTAATGAGGGGTTAGATTATGGAACTTGGAAAGTACTTGGAGTCTACGTAGAGGATGGTGCTGGGAACTATACAGAGTATTTAAACGATGGAAATCAGGTATCCCCACTATTAAAAAATGCTAAACTTGAGCTTGTTAAGGATGTTAAGGCAGGTTGGAATAACATTAATGGAACTTGGTATTTTTATAATGGTAATATAGCTACAGGATTAACACAACATCGTGGTTGGTTAGCTAATGGTGGCAAGTGGTATTATATGAATAATTTTGGCCAAATGCAAACTGGCTGGCTTAATGATAACAATAAGTGGTATTTCATGGATGGAAGCGGTGCTATGAAAACAGGCTGGCTTCAAAATGGTGGCAAATGGTATTTATTAAATAGCTCAGGTGAAAGAAAAATTGGTTGGGTGCAAAATGGTGGTAAGTGGTACTATTTTGCTAACAATGGCCAAATGCATGCAGGTTGGCTATTACTAAATGGACAATGGTATCTACTAGATGGAAGTGGAGCTATGAGAACTGGATGGGTACAATCTAGTGGTAAGTGGTACTATCTTTACGGAAGTGGACAAATGGCTAAGAGTACAACAATTGGTGGTTATAAATTAGATGCAAGCGGTGCTTGGATTAAATAGAAAAACAACAGAAATTCTAAAGAAATTTAATTGAAATTAATAAACCAAGATATGAAGCCATTGGGCAAAAGTATCCAAGTGTAAAGCCTTGGACGCTTTTCTCAATGGCTTTTATTACATTTACTTAGAATTTAAACGCAACTAATCTGTTGACAATTTCTAGCTAGAGCTTTCAGTGTGTTCAAGTCTTAGCTGGGGAATGTCTTTTTATTTTAGCTTGAACTTCAAGTAATTGGGAGCAATAGGCATATAATTACAGTAAATATATGGTATAATTCTATTGATGGAGAAATCCAGAGGATTTAATTAAGTCAAACTAGTAAAATATGCTGAATTAAATGGGGGGGAGTTTAATGGATAAGAAATTGCCAAAACCAAACTTATGGTCTTTGATAAATGTAACACTATGTATTTTAATGTTTCTTACTTTTACAATTGTTGCACTATTTCAAAGAAAATATATTATTGGTATTATGTCGCTGTGCCTTAGTATATTTTTAATAAGAGGATTTATTCGCATTTATAAGGTGTATAACTCTAATAAAAAAGTGGCTTCTAATAAATGACTGCTTGACCATATTCTTTTAAAATACAATCATCCTAGAAATGTGATTAATGAATATTAGTAAATTATTCCGAACTTCTAATAAATTAATTCCTTATTGCTAATACTACATTGCAAAAGGAGTAATTTTATGAAGAAATTAATTATTTTAATGTTAGTAATAAAGTGGTTGGTTCCTAAGAGTGTCTCTTTCAATAATAATATTTATACCATTATTGAGCATGGCACTATTCAGCAAGAATTATATAATAGTGTTCAAACTAGCACTGAAAAAGTAATAAAAGAAGTAAGTAAAGTATTTAATAATTATCAAAATACTGAAGAAGAAGAAAAAAGAGTTAAATTATATATAGCTGTCATGAGAGATGCATTCAAAATGCAAAATGGTGGAAATAGGTTTATTGCGATAAAAAAAGATTCACTGGTAGGTCTTGATGAAAAATCAAAGGAAAAAGTATTAGACGGATTTAAAGATTTATCACCAAATCTATATTGGTTTGAAGACGTTAAGGACAACAAGTCATTTTTTATCCTTGATAAACATGGTCTGTTAGGAAAAACAATTAAAGGAACATTTCTTTATATAAATCTAATAGAATTTAAGGATAATGAAGCAGTAATTGAAGCAACTTCTTGGTATGGTAATTTAGGGGGAGTTATACCAATGTACAAAGCTGTATACAAAAATGGGCAATGGGAATTAAGAAATATAGGTACAGGTATAGCATAAAAACTAAACAGAAATTGGAAAGAAACTATAAGTAAAATGATTTTGTAATTGTCGTAATGTTCTTAAAGTGCGGCCTTTTGATAAGATTCTCTTAAATAAAAACATACTTGTAAATAGATAAATGTCTATAAACTCAAGTGAACAAAGTTAGTAATTTAATAATCATAAAGAAGGTTGTACTAAGATTATATTTTATCTTAGTGCAACCTTTTAAAATTAGTTTTATAATTATATATTTCTCTTATAAAGAGCCTCATTAACAACTAACTAGAATCTAACTGCCATATTAAGCCACATACAGTAATTTTGAATTTTTCAGTTGCCACTTTTCATCTTTAAATATTATTGTACTTATAAATCCTTTCCCAGCTATAGGGGTTTCATAGCAGTCCCCTTGTATCTGAACTTCATTTTCCGAGATAAAAGATACCTTCCATATACGTAATATCAATCCGCGTTTAACAACAGTTTCATTTTGACTCACATTTACATTTCCATAATTATCGGCTAAGCCTTTCTGCTTTAACCCTTCAAGGGAATCTGTCACAAGTGTTTTCCCATACTTTTTAAGACTGCCTAGTATTTCTTCTCTGCCATTAATAGAAATATTGTCATAATACTGTGTGCTCATATCCACTGATATATAACTTATATGGTCTAAAGTATATTGGTCCAGTATAAAGGAGTTCAGTGCTATGGAATATATTTCAGTAAGATCCTTCTCGGTTATAGTTTCGCTCACATAACCTAAAACAGGTATTGTTGATATCTGTATTATTAATAATATTAGCACTATAAACTTTCTCATAGATATAACCTCTCTTCAGTAATAAATCCGCTGAGATTATTTTGTTTCAAAGTAAATCTAATATACTTTTATCCCGGCTTTATGCACTCTTGTATTAACAAAATCGCCAACTATTGACATTATATAGATTTTTGATAAAATAAAAATATGCGAACATATGTTTGAGAATGCTGAAATGAGGGATAATAATGGAGGAGAAAATTTATAAAAAGGCTATAGATCTAGTATTTGATCCAGAAGGTTTTAAGGATTTAAGAAACCTTAATGATAATATCGTTGCTTATGGTGAGTTAGAACAACTTCATGGGCGGTATATAGGAAAGCTTAATAAATTAGGTAACTTGTGCAATGAAGAGGATGACTCAAGGGGACTTATAGAGCTTAAGGAAGAGTTGAAAAAACATTTTTCAAAGGACTCAACTGAAGAATTAAGCTTATCTTTAAAGACATGGTTAGTGGGCTTGCTTATAGTCTTAGTTCACAATGATAATAAGAAAAATAACAAATATGGTATCAATATTTCATAAGATTCTTTTATTATTATTTGGGTGGTGTAATTATGAAGGTTATTGCAAAACCAGTTTCTATGGTGGCTTGGTTTGACTCTAAAGGTGTGCCACATCCAGTGAGATTTAGAATTGAGGAAGAAGAGGAAGTGGTGATTAAGGTTGGTAGGGTTATAACACAGGATAAGGAGAAGATCGCAGGAAATCCTATGCTGATTTTTAATTGTCAGAGCATTATTAATGGAGTGGAGAAACCTTATCAATTGAAGTATGAGCTAAGCACCTGTAAGTGGATTTTGTTTAAGATTTAGAATTTAAGTTAAGTTTAAGGGGGCAAGTTTATGGGGAGTAAAGGGGATACTAAGAGAAGAGCATGTAAACCAGAGGGAATTCATAGAAGAAGAAACATTATGAAAGCAATAAATGATTACATAGATAGAAAAGGATATCCACCTTCTTTAAGTGAGATTGGAGAAAGTGTAAATCTTTCATCAAAATCATCTATACATGCACATATGCAAAGATTAATAGAAAAGGGTTATATTTCTATGGAGAAGGGAATTCCTAGAAGTATTAAAGTTTTAAAGGATTTTGATTAGTGGATGAAAGGTAAAATGTTATGGTGAGGATATAAGCTATATTTAATAAGAATGATAAATCATAATTGTATAAAGAATAGGTCAAAATACGCATATAATAATGTGTTGGAGGATGAAACAATGAGAAAAGTTGTTGCTATTCTTATAATTTTCACTATTTCATTTTTACCTTTAGGATTTTCTTTTAAAACATCTAGTATAGTAAAAGTAAAGCCAACGGAAGCTATTGAAAACAGTGAAAAGCCTATATCAAATCTTTATTTAGATTTAGATAAGTTACCAGAGGATTACAATCATGAGTTAGCAATTAAGAATGGAGATGTAGTAGGTCTTCATGGTCTGGGTTATAATGTTTACAAGCTCGATGATTTCATAGAAGGATTTAAAAACAACACATTAACACTTGGTGATATGGTAAGAGTCACAAGATATACAATAGAAGGTGACCCAGTAATATTTGATTTAATTATTAGTGATGATGGTTCAAGTTTAGTAATTGACCATACAAGGGGGAAATTCATAAGTCCCGCAGATAAAAAAAGGGTCTATTATAAGGTAAAGGACATATTCATTAAAAGGGAGAATAAGCGTACATATTATAAAATAATCACTGATACAGGTGAAGAACTACCTATAGCTACATTCAAGGATGGTTATTTTTAGTTTATTCCTGAAACTTATGAATTTAAAATGATCATAAATCACTTTAAATTTAATCTATACATGCACATATGCAAAGATTAATAGAAAAGGGGATTCCTAGAAGTATTAGAGTGCTGAAGGATTTTGATTAGTGGATGAAAAGTAAAATACTATAGTGTGGATATAAGCTATATTTAATAAAAATGATAAATCATAATTGTATAAAGAATAGGGCAAAATACGCATATAATAATGTGTCGGAGGATGAAACAATGAGAAAAATTGCTGCTATTCTTATAATTTTCACTATTTCATTTTTTACTTCAGGATTTTCCTTTACAGCATCTAACATAGTAAAAGTAAAGGCAAAACCAACAGAAGCTATTGAAAATAGTGAAAACCCAATAACGAATTCTTATATAGATTTAGATAAGTTACCAGAGGATTATAGTTATGAGTTAGCTATCAAGAATGGAGATGTTGTAAATTTTTTTCATAAAAACTATAATGTTGAAAAGTTTATTGAATTTATGGCAGCCTTTGAAAGTAAAAAGTTAAACCCTGGTGATATGATAAGAATTACTTTCTATACAGTTGAGGGAGATGCTATAATAAGTGATTTGATTTTTACTGAGGATGGAATAAAATTAGTAAGAGATAATACAAGGGATAAATATGCAAGCCAAGCAAATAGAAAAAGAACAACTTATAATGTTGTAGATATTCGCACTATAAAAGCAGAGGATCGGACCTTCTACAGAGCAATTACGGATACAGGGGAAGAAATACCCATATTTGCTTTTAAAAATGATTACCTTGAGCATTAAATAAGCTGTTTCAAAAGTAATTCAATACTTTTGAAACAGCTCTTTTAATAAGTAAATCTTGGTTATGCAACCTTATTGTCATTACCATTTTCTATAACAACTCCAAGCTTAGTGGAAATTATAGTATTAAGTTTATTTATAGATAAAGTTAAACCAGCTATGTTCTTTTCTAATCTTATTAAAATATAAGCACTTATAGCCACCGGAAAACCAACGTTACCAAATAAATTAACAAGTTCATTTACTTCCATAGAAATCACCTCCTTTTCATAAAAGATATATGCTTAAGGAAGTGATTTTTCTGTTATTATCATAAATTTTGTTGAAGAAATCTTACTGTTGGGTAGAACCATCATCTTTTAAGGTAAGATTGTAGTAATAAGTTATAGCTGCATCAAGTATTGTACTTAAATAAACATTAACATCAGGATGAGCTGCTTTTAATTCATTAAGCTTTCTAATAGTAGATTTACGTAGAGCATAGGTTCTTTTTATATCAAAGGGCTCTCCATCTATTGGTGGTGTAACGCCATTGGGTGTTGGTTTACCTATTCGGTTATCCATGAGTTCATTAGAAGTATTAACTTTCCATTGAGGTGCAGCTTGAGAATTTAATTGATGAATGTGAGGTTGATTTTTATTAACTGGGTTAGGTGCAGTTGAAGTTATAAAGTCAGTTGATCCTTGGATAATTTCATCTTCAGTTTTGATACCAAAGCTGAAACTTGCTACTGGTGTACCCACTATGACCTCATCAAAACTATCTTCTTCAACTCCATAATCATAAGAAATTTCATCTATATTCATAGCTTTTTTAGAATTTTTTTTTGCCATTTAAAGATCTCCTTTTAAGTTTATTTCATAAAATTTATTTCATTATAAATATATGGGATTGCAAGGAGTTTTTAGTGTGGAGAAATGAGTTATTTTTAGTGGAAACCTCTGAAAACCGCATGGATACTATATATTGTTATATTTTTTTATTTTTATAAATATAACAACATAACAATATGTATTCTTGTAAATATATATTTATCCTTTTGAAAGGGCTTTATAAAAAGTTGTAGTCACCGTAATTATTTTCTTTGAGCATATATATTTATTGTTGGATCCTGAGTTTAAGGGATGGACCAATAAATATAATAAATGAGGTGTTTACATGATTAGTGATAAGATTATGAAATCAAGCAATGAAAATGAAAATTTTGATAAGATGCAAATAGCTCTTGCTTTAAGGAATTCTACCTTGGAGGATGGTTTAAACTGCTCCTTATTAGACAGTAATATTATTGATTGCTGCAATGTGTGTAATTTAGAATGTATTTGTGAGAAGTTGAAAGCCATAGCTGAGGAATATATTCATAGTAAAACTACTGTAATTAATACATTTAGCTTTAAATAAAAATAAGATACTAGAAATAAGTGCACGCTGAGATAATAAGAAAACAAACTGCCACTAAGAAATTTATCCAAGGAGCAATTAAGCTCTGGGCAATTTCTCAGTGGCTTTAATTATATTTCTCATAAAATTAAAAATCAACTAAGGGATAGACAATTTCCAGCTATAGCTTTCACTATGTTCAAGTATTAGCTGGAAATTGTCTTTTATTTTATCATTTATTACAAGCAATAAGAAGTTTCGATTATATCACAATGTAATTATATGGTAGAATGGAGTTATAAGGGAATTTCAGAAGTTTTGTTTAAAGACAAATTAGTAATTTATTGCGAAGTAAAAGGGGGTTGAGAAAAGTTATGGATGAACTTAAATTTTTGACTGAGTATTATAATAATTATGATGAAGAGGGGCGTCTTACATCAAAACATGGCCAGGTGGAATTTCTTACTACGATGAGGTATATAAAAAAGTTTCTGAAAAAAGGAATGCGTGTTTTAGAAGTAGGTGCAGGGACAGGCAGATATTCACTTACAATTGCAGAAAAAGGATTTCAAGTTGATGCAGTTGAACTTATACAACATAATATTGATATTCTCAAAAGCAAGATTACAGAAAATTGCAATATAGATGTCAGACAAGGCAATGCGATAGACTTGTCATGTTATGAGGATGAAACTTTTGATATTACGTTAGTTCTTGGACCTTTATACCATTTGTTCAATGATGATGATAAAAAACAAGCCATCAGTGAAGCTATCAGAGTTACAAAAAAAGGCGGGGTTGTGTTTGTTTCGTATTGTATGAACGAGGCAACAATTGTAAGTTGGGGTTTCCAGAAAGGTAATATACTTGAGGGGATTCAAAATGGTATTGTTGACGGAGATACATTTAAATGTCTGTCAAATCCATCCTTACTGTTTGAAATGTATAGGAAAGACGAAATCGATGAATTAATGGAAAGATATAATATTGAACGCCTTCATTTTGTTGCTACTGACTTGTTGACAAATCATATGCGTAATACAATTGATGAAATGGATGAAAAAATGTTTGAAGCTTACTTAAAATATCATTTTTTTATATGTGAACGTACTGATTTGGTCGGAATAACGCATCACAGTTTAGATGTTTTTAGAAAAAAGTAATTTATATTAAGTAAACAATCTTCTAAAAGGTTGCATTAATCGCAAGTATATGATTAATGCATAACTGAAAAAAAGTGTGTAACATGAGTTGAAACAGATAGATAGTAGTTTGAGGGAGGAAGATGATGAAGAAAAAGCTAATCAGAACAGCCATTATTATTATAGCTTTGATTTTGCTGTTTCCAATTCCATTACGCTTTAAAGACGGTGGAACTGTTAAATATCAAGCAGTCTTGTACAGCATAACAGATTATCATGCGCTTAGAGCAGTAGATGGTTACGATACAGGGATTGAAATAAAGATTCTTGGTATAACAGTATACGAAAATACGACATTTGGGCTGTAAATTAAAATTTGTAAAAGATGATGGTATCTATAAGGAAGAGAGGTGCTTAATAATATGATAAATCTACATAATCTAATAAGTTTATTAAAGAATAGTAGAAGCCTATTCCATTCAGAGGCTGACTTCCAATTTGCATTGGCATGGGAGATACAGAAATTATATCCAAAAGCAAATATACGGTTAGAATATTGTCCAGCAAAATTTCCTAATATGCATCTTGATATTCTTGTTGAATTAGAAGGTAAGTTTTTTCCAATTGAACTAAAATATAAGACTTTGAAGATGAATACAGAAATTGGTGGGGAGTATTTTAATCTTAAAAACCATGGTGCTCAAGATTTAGGAAGATATGATTTCTGGGTTGATGTTTCCCGTATAGAGCAATTAAAACAAACCATTGATAATTATGAGAAAGGCTTTGTAATTATGTTATCTAACGATCCGTCCTACTGGGTTAATCCTAGAAGTAATAAAGAAACTGTCTGCGACTTTTTCAGAATTCATGATGGCAGTAATAATAGTGGTATTTTGTCTTGGATAGGCAGCCCCAGTGAAGGAACAATAAAAAATAGGGAAAAATCAATTGAGTTAAATAGCGGTTACATATTAAAATGGGATACTTTCAGTACCTTATCTGATGCAAGAAATGGTACATTTAAGTACTTGCTGCTGGAAATATAGACAACATGGATGGAATAAAAAATGAATAATAAGATTTCGTATAAAAATATATATCATGGAGAATATGTAAAATTGGCAAAAATTATGACTTCCGCGTTTAATAAAGATACATAATTGTAATTTAACGCGAAATAAAAATTGATTCGAGGTTTATTATGGGAAAACAGATTGAGTATTATATGGAATTAGAATCATATAAATTACTTGTTAAAAAAGCATTTGATTTTGGTTTCAAGGTAATAGAAGGACAAAATAATTCAAGAATATGTTGTTGCTTTGAAGAAGTAACATTTTCACAACATGGAATGTACTTTTACTTGGAAGAATTAGGGCAACCTATAGTTAAAGAAAATGGCTACATAGATTTATTAAGAAGTCCATTGGTAGAGTCTGGTTTTTCTTATATTAATGAAAGGAAAAAGGAAATTTCAAACTCTCGTCTATGGGTTTCAACTGGATTTTGGAACAATAGTGAAGAATTTATTCATATAGATGAAATATTAGATAAAAAATATTCATCACTTATGAGATTTGTTAAAAAGTTAGCTATTTATACGGAAGTTGGAGTAAAAGCACAAAATCCAATGTATGATGGCAAGAAATTTATCAGAAAAGTATATATAACACCATTCTTACTAAAAAAAATAGAAACAGGCGAATACGATTGCATTTAAAAATAAATATAAACTGGTGAAGAAAATAGAGAAATGCTTAGGTAGATTAGTTCGGAATCTTCTTAAGTTGTGTCCTAAGAGTAAAGTAAAACAAATTAATGTGGGAGGGGTACTATGTTGAAAAAGCTATCACTAACACTTATTTCACTTGTGTTTTTAACTTCTCTATTAATTGGATGCACTGGATCAGAGTACAAGGAACAAAAAATAAATGAAGTTGCAATTATTAAGTATAATGAAATAACAAAAATAACATTTTCAGATGGCAGAGGGGGCATAAATAAGCCATTTACTATTGATGATAAGCAGAAAATAAGCGAGTTTCTGGGACTTTTAGATAAGTATGTTATAAAGAAAGAGAAGAAACATGAGGATTTTGTTGGTTGGATACACATGGCAAATTTCTATAATGGAGAGAAAAAGTTAATGAGAATTACATTTACCAATCCGCTACAGATTGATGAAACATACTACGATATAGTTAAAGGTGAATTAAGTACTAAAGATATTGACAATTTTATAAAATCAGTAAATCCTACTTGGAAAACACCACAGTAATACTTTATTATGAAGAGAATTAATTACCAACTTCAATATTTGTTCTTTAATTAATTTAGTTAAAAACTGAGCCACTAAGAAAATTCCCCAAGGAGCTGCAGCTCTGGATGAATTTTCTCAGTGGCTTTTATTACGTTCGTCTTAGAATTTAAAAACAACTAATCGGTAGGCAATTTCTAGCTAAAGCTTTCACTATGTTCAAGTATTAGCTGGAAATTGTCTTTTATTACTGCTTGAAGCTCAGGTAAATGGAAGTTATAGGTATATTATTGCAGTAATTATATGGTAAAATAGTATTAATGGGGAAATACTGAGGATTTACTTAAGGTCAAACTAGTAATTTATTGTGACAAAATCTGAAAAACATGAATCAACATGTTTTCATAGAAAGGGTAGGGTTACTGTAGTGAATATGATATCTTTTAGAAAGTTTATGAACAATATTATGAAAAATAAAAGATTAACTGTTATAATTATTGCTTTATTATTATCTATTATTTACATGGCAACATTTGTAACCCCAAATGTATACATTACAACACAAATACAAGATATAACAGATAAGGGCTATGATGCATTTGTTAAGAATAGCAAAGTTCCTTTAGAAAAGAAGACTCGGGATAACTGCAGGTTTATATCTATAAATATGAAGGTAACAAAACCAATTTTATTCATAAAAAATGTAAAAATTGAAAAAGTCACTCTTAATGAATATTTAGATGAAATACAGTATTTTAATAATGAAACTAATGAATTTAAACATCTAGGAAGTCATTTTTCAAGTAGTAACAATAAATTTTTTGATGGAATTGATGTTTATTCCGATGGTATTACTGATGAGAAATTAAAAGATTTCTTTAAAGATTATAAAGTTGAAATTACATGGACTAATGTTTTAACTGGTAAGAACAAAGAAGTTTACTATTTAAAAGATTATTTTCAATAAAACCTTTTGATTACAATCTTTCTATGTTGTGGCATAACAGTAATTAAGACGCATTAAAATATTAATTAATGGGGGAGTGATTTAAATAAAAAAGTTAAGAAGAGCAATAATAATGATTTGTTTACTCTTACTGGCTTTTAGTGGGTTCCTTAGTTTACCAGAAAGTAAGTACTATAGCGAAGAGCTTAAGGGATTAGTTAAGTCTAAGGAAGCACAAGTGATTGAAGTAGGAAAAAGTATGAAAATAGATAATGATACTTTATATATTAAGAGAATAATTAATACTCAGGATGAAACCTTTATAAGATACGTTTTACTCAGGTTTGAACAAGGGTGGTCTTTTTCAGAAGGTGCTTTAAAGATATCTGATGATAGCGGTAGGGAATATCAGAGTATAGGAGGGGGTTCCTCAGGCAAATCATGGGGACAAGAAGGTTTAATTAAGCTTGATAGGATAAATAAAGATTCAAAACAAATAACTCTGAAACTTGATTGGTATGATAGGAAAGGTGAATTAACAATTTCTCTTAAGAAAGATGGTGAAATTAATGATGATTAGAGAGAAGTATAGAGGTATTATAGAGTGGATTGTAGCCATAGTACTCATAGTGGTATCACTTAAGTTTTCTATTTTATCCTATGGGAGCTTCTCTCCAGTAAAAGCTCATGAACAGTCAGAGAGAACTTATCATTATGGTCCTTCTAAGATAATAAAAACCATAGACTTGGATGGAGAAAAAATATACTTATGCAGATATAAGGACTGGTTTTCAGCAAATACAGTAAAAAAAGGAGTAATTAAATGGTATCCTGGCAATCAGGTAGCTGGGTATCCTATTGATTATTCCAAGCAAGTGTCATTCACTTGGAGCGGTTCAACTAATAAAAAAGGTGTATCTATAACGAAGATCTATGGATACGTAGAGGATTCTGAAATAACTACAATACTGTTAGTAGATGAGAATGAGGAAAATGTATTCAAATATGCTTTAGATGAAAATAGATTATTTATTTTTCATTGGACACAAGGTGAAGATAACTACAAACCAATATATTTAAAAGGTTTAAATAAAAACGGAGAAACTATCTACAAAGAGCAGGCTTTTTACTATTAATATTTCAACGAGTGGGCCTAAGCTTCCTGATAAAGGATGTTATTTGGTTTTGAAAGCTTCTCAAGGAAAGTACATTATATGTCATGAAAATAGAGCATCAAGTTCCTAATGATGTAGAAGCTTTATTCGAAGATAAAGTTACTCTCAAAAGGAAATTAATAGATATTATAAATAGAAGTTTGACAACCAAAAATAATTAGAAAATAAATATACTTTACAAGTAAAATTGTAGAAATATATATTTGATAGGAGTGCCTTTATTATTACTTTGGGACATACCTGTAAAATAATATGAACCAGTGGTTCATATAGGGAACGATATATTATTAGAATCTAAATAGGGCAAAATTGGGGGAATATAAGTGCATAAAGAAGAAAAAAAGCAATTTATAGAAAATCAAATAATTTCATTAAGGAAGATTAATGAATTGCAGAAACAACTAAATGACATTGATGATTCATTAGCAAAGCTTTATCCAGTAGCAATTGTTAAAGATGATGTTTTCTTTATTTTTGACTTGGATTCCACTGGTGAAAAATATGAATTTAAATTAGAATATCCAACACCAATGCATTTTGGGAAGAAAATTTTAGCAGCTTTCCCATTGGAGTTTTATAATATGAAAGCATCTGCAATAGTGACAGAGGACGTATTTGATAGTCTAGAGGGGTATGCTTTTATTTTTCATGAATTTGTACACTGTTTTCAATGGGAAACCAGTGAGAGTGAAATAAGAAAAATCTTGGAAATCGAAAAAAAATCAAAAGAAAGCAATAATTTTATGTGGGAAATAACTCATCCTTTTCCTTATGAGAATTCTATTTTTATACAGAAAACAATAGAGTTAAGAAATTACCTTAACTTAAGGGACTACTTAAGTGTTTCAAATTATTATAAGGAGATTAAGGAATGCTTAAAGGAAATTGATTATGAATATATGATATGGCAGGAATGGAAAGAGGGATTTGCAAGATATATTGAAAATTTAGTGAGACATAGGTTAGGTATCAGTAAACATTCCGATAACTTACGCCCATCTTTTGATAGGGTATGTTTTTATGAAATAGGAAGTAAATATATAGATTTATTAATAGAGAAGGATAAAAGTTTGAAATATAACTTAAAGGAACTATATTTTAGAATGTTTAACCCAATATAACAAAGGTAGATTGCTACACCATCTTCCTTAGTGTGTCATATAGGAGCGTAATTTTTGATAGATAAATTAAAACTAGGCAAGGAAAAGAAAATTATTACACTGATTATCCTGATGTTGGTTTTAGTTTTTGCTTTTAATAGACGTTATAAAAACTATAGGTTTTATAAAAACGCGCTTAATTGGACAACCTATTCTACTATTAATTCCTAGAGGACAACAAGTATTGAATTTTATTTAGTTAAACTATAATGGAATATTAAGTTCTGAGAATACCAAGGGAGTAAGGAGGTAGAAATGTGAGAAAAGTTTATAAGATTATGCTTATTATATTTATTACTTTAATCATATTACTTGGACTATATTATGTACAGTATCCAATAAGGGTAGACAGAGTAAGTTTAGAAATGGAAATACAAGATTTTGAACCAGAGAAAGATATAACTGTACAAAATGTGAAAATAATAGACAATAAAATATTAGCTTTATATACATATAGCGATGGAATGGGATATGCAACATTTAATAAAGGATTTAATGGGAGATGTTTACTTGTCTCTACGAATAATATCAACGGCAATTCTTTTTTAATTGGATTTATTGATACAAATAAAGATAATTATAAGATTTTTGCTGGTAAAAATTATGATAATAAGATTAAATCAGTAGAGTTTATTGCTGCAAAGGAAAAAAACTTTGTAGCAGATATCTCAAAGGAAAATTATTATATATTACCTATAAGTGATCCTACTGGAGAATTTTCCTTTTTAGATTTTGCCTTATATGATGAAAATGGTAAAAATATAAAACAAGAGATTGTTTCAAAATATTTTAGTAAAAATTCAGGGGAATATGCAAAGTCTAAGGTTGAACTTGCGTTCTTTAATTTATGGTATGTGCTTGTAACTTTAGTTAGTGGAAACGCTATTTATTTTGAATGCAGAACAAATAAAAAGAATAGTATAGAAATGTAAGAACTAAGTCAGTATTGCTTAAACTTTTTGGGGAGATAAAATGTATACTATGTCAAGTTTTATACAGATTTTATTTTATTTAATTGTTATTTCACTTATAGTAGCTGGTATTTTATCAAAGGTGAGGACTACAACTGTAAAGATTATGTTATTTGGTATAGCATTGATAGTTTTTTCAAACTCGGTTTTTAAAGGGGCAATTGAGTATGGTATGGATGATTTAATTTCTATAATTGGGTTAAGTTTTTGCATTGTTGGATTCCTAAAAAGGGATAATTAACTCGGTAGTTTAGTACGAAATAGTAAATTAATGCGAAATAAATGGGGGGAAGTATTATGGGTTTTTCAATTCGATTTTCAAGTATAAATAATATGCTTGAACTTTGCAAAAGTCTTATAAATGGAGATGTTAAAAAAATAGATATAGAGAACCTAATAGACCATGAAGATTATAAATTTGAATTTGAACGTTATAAAGGCAGAATATCAAAGGATGAGTATGTTGATTACTTATTTCAGTTAAACAATATAAATGAAACCGATATTACAAATAATGATTTAAAGATTCACCACATGTACTATAAAGATTTAATAAATAATCTGGATTTATATGTAGAAAAGTTTCATGAATTAGAAAGAGCATTAACACCAAATCTATTTGAAGAACAAATTTCAGTTGCATTAAGAGGATTGCCAGATGATATTATACTTCCAGATATAAATTTTATTTTTACGATTGGTATAGGACAAAGTTTTGGATATGCTTATCAAAATGGTACACATTTTGATTTTTTGCAATTAGCAAGAGATAAATCTATTAATGATTTCTGTTCAACTATTGCTCACGAAGTACATCATGTTGGGATAAATGCAATTCATGAACAAATTGATTTAGAACACATATCTATTGAAGCATTATTTTATCTCTATTTTTCTGGAGAAGGACTGGCGGTAAAGTATTGTAACAATGCTGAAGGTGTATTATCAAAGAGTATATACAATAGTGCGAAAAATAAGGGTTTGGATGGCTTTACATGGAAGTATCTAAATAATGATTTCTATGATACAATGGCACATTTTAGAAAAACTATAAGTGATATAAGAAATAAAAATATTAAATCTGTTGATGAATTAGACAAGCATGTACGGGAATATTGGATGAATCCATATACTGAAGAGCAGGATAAAAGTCAAATTCCAAAACTAAAACATTTTAGGTTATACAGTTTTGGAAATGATATTTGGGGAGTAATACACGACTGTTTTGGGGAAAATTCGGTTTTTGAAACATTAAGGAATCCAGAAAGTTTTCCTGTAATATTTAATAAATGTTTAGATAAAATTGGATACGGGCAATTTAAAATTTAATTCGTACTCTTCTTAAGTTGTGTCTCTAGTGTAAAAAAATATGAAACAGTAAATTATAGGGAATTAAAGATGGGAAAATTAATGAAACGTGTTTTAATGATAAATGATGAATTGAAAACAAAAATATTGAACTTTCTTTATGAAGATGAATTGTTCAATGTGTTTCTAATTCATTTTGTTGAAAATCAAATTAAAGATGTAGGTTCGGTTTAATCAATATAATATTTACTAATAGGTCCTTTGAACAAGACAATACTTGGATAAATGTGTATCTTAAGAGTGAAGGGAATAGATTAAAAAGGTGGAGAGTTCATGTTTGAAAAATTAATGGAAAATGCAGTAAAAACTTTACTCATCATTTGGAATCTATTGTTAGCTCTTTGTTTTTACGGTATTGTTGCTTTTCTGGGTTCAAAAGTAACTGACTATTTTTTAAAAAATTTAATATTTTTAGTTTTGTTTTTGTCATTTAATAAATTTATTTTGAATAAAGAACACAATAATAACTCGATTAAAAATCATGTATACCTAATAAAATATGTACCTTTCTTACTTATATCTTTAGGATATATTTTAATAAGAATAGCCAATTAAAATAGATTGCAAAGTGACAGAACAGTAAAATGTTACGAACTAATGTATAGGGGGAATGAATTTGAGGGATATATTAAGAGAATTTCCTGTTATATCACCAATACTAAGGGTACTTACTTCTTGTATAATACTTTGGGGATTGACAATAAAGGTTATGGAAAGGTTAAAAAAGCTGAAGAATCATGATGACACAGAAATAGTTAATAAGAAAACTTTAGACAAACTTAAGACAGCAAATATATTAATTGCAATTGGGTTTATTGTACAATTAGTTTTCGGAATAATTGAGGTATTAATTAGCATTGAATAATTTGAAAACTTATAAAGTATATATTTCACAACTTTCTAAACTTACGACAATATATTAAAACCTTTAATGAGTGATGAATATTTTTATATTATCAAGGTATAAGATGGACATAAATTAAAGTTAATTAAAAATTGGAGTGGTTATATTGAGAAAAAAATACGGATTACTGTCTATAGTAGTTTTAATTATTCTTCTTCTATTGTTCGCATTAAGATTTATGGGATTTATGGATATGAGTAATCCCCCTTTATTTGCATTCACCAGCATTGCATCTTTAATTGGTATTTTGGGTGCTTGGAATAGACTCTCGCCTAAACAAGCTGCAATTATTATAGTTGCATTTTCAGCTTTTCTAATTTTTGTTTTTTTATGGACATTTAATATAATTCCAAGAGTTTTCAATCCAATCATATTGCTTGTATTTCTTTCACTTGTACTAATAGCTACTGTCTCAATTCTTGCTTTTAAAATTATAAAAAACCTACTTATTTATTGCAAAAAAAGATAAAGTGGAAGAGTGGTAAAGTAAAATAATAAAATATCTGCATAGTAACAGGAGAGACATGCCACATGGATGCCTGTCTTAAAGAGTGAAGGAAAAGTATTGAAATTATAGAGTTAAAAAATGAGAGTATACTTGATATAAGTTAGGTCGTATCTTTCTTATTTTATGTCCCAAAAGGTAAATAAGAACGAGGTACTTCTTAACTAATGAATTTAAAAGTCTCAACAAAAATCTTTGGCTACTTAATGATATGTATAAATTGATACTAATGCACAACATGGATAAAATGTATAAAGGGGGATTCAATGTTTATAGAAATAGAAATAGAAAAAGAGAAATCACTGAAGGTATATACAAGTTGTTATGGAGAAGGTGAGGCAACTGTGGTATTTGAATCAGGTCTAGGTTGTACTCATGATGACTGGAAGGTTATACAAGATGAAATTTCAAAACAAACAAGAACATTTTCTTATGATAGATTAGGCCTTGGAAATAGTGATAAAGCTGACTTATCAAGAACTAGCTTAGACCAAGTTCATGAGTTACATACTGTTTTAAATGGGGCAAATGTTAAAGCACCATACATTATAGTGGCTCATTCAATCGGAGGCTATAATGCAAGATTATTCGCAGGTACATATCCAGAAGATGTATACGGTATTATATTTGTTGATTGTTCACATGAAAATCAATTTGAAGATAGGGTGAAACGTTCTTCTTCAAAAGAAATAGAAATTGTGAAAAGCCAATTGATTGATGAAGAGCAAACTTTCGATGAATTATTAGCCAGTGGTAATCAAGTAAAGAAACTAAGAAAAAAGGATGCATTAAGAGATATACCAATAATTATCCTAACTGCTGACCATAAAGGTGAAGAATCTGCTGCAATTACACAAGAAACCTGGTTAAACTATCAAAGAGACTTAGTAACATTATCAGATTATAGCAGGCACATTATTGTTGAGGATTGCAGTCATTATATACAGAAGGATAAGCCACAGGTAGTAATTGATTCAATCAAAGAGATAGTTAGTGGAATTAGTAAATAGGTTGAGTAGTAGAAAAGATCAATAATTTTTTAAAACACCTCATTATTCAGACGTAAATTTTTATGATAGGTAAAATACATAAGTGATATAAACAACATATGGATTTATAAAATAAAGGTGAAGCTTACGACATTCGTTTAGTAAACATAGTGTTGTTTGAAATTTTAGGGCTATAGAAGTTTAAGTTTACGCAGTTAGTAGATTTATTAAAAATAATATAAAAAATAAGCAAAAATGATAGTATAAGGTGAGAAATTGAAGTTTTATATAATTCATATAAAACTTTAAGAGGGTAAAAAAATGAGTGAAATACTGTATAACTTTCAATTTAGCAAATTATGCAATACTTTGAAACTTGGTGAGCTAGTAGGTGTGCCTGAAGCGATATCGGGAGGGTTTTTACACAGAATGTATGCTATTGAAACCACACAAGGGAAATATGCAATTAAAGCATTAAACCCTCAGATAATGCTTAGGCCTGTGGCAATGCAGCATTTTATCGATTCAGAACGAATTGCCAATATTGCATTTAACAATATACCTGCTCTTCCAGCAAAGAAATTTAATGGCACTTCTGTACAAGAAATAGACAAGCAATTTTATCTTGTGTTTGATTGGATAGATGGTGAAAGTCTGAGGCCTAATGAGACTACTATAGTTCATTGTGAAAAAATAGGTGCTATTTTAGCGGATCTACATAGGATGGATTTTTCAAAGTTAGGAATAATTAATCATTGGTCAGATAATGAACAGTTAACAGATTGGAATTACTATTTGCAAAAGGGGCGAGAAAATAATACAGTGTGGTTTAAACTTCTGCTTGAAATCATTGATAAGCTTTATGACTGGAATGTTCAGGCAAATGATGCTGCGACACATCTTGCATTAGATATGGTTATTGGACACAGGGATTTAGATTCTAAAAATGTTATGTGGAATCAAAACAATCCAATTATTATTGATTGGGAGTCAGCAGGCTATACAAATCCTATGCAGGAATTAATAGAAACAGCTATTTATTGGTCTGAAAATAAACTTGGAGACATTGACAAAGAAAGATTTTTGACCTTTATAAATGGATATAAAAAGAAATATGGAACACTAAAAGCAAACTGGAGAATGGTGTTAGAAAATGGTTTTTCAAGCAAATTAGGCTGGCTAGAATATAATTTGAAGCGATCTTTATGGATTGAATGTACAGATGAAGCGGAACAGCAAATTGGTACTGTTCAAGTAACAGAAACAATAAACGCCATTAGACGTTATGCCGATATGATTTTTGAATTAGAAAAGTGGCTATATAGTGATATTTAATTACAACGGTAAGAGAGTTAGTCAAAATAGGGTTAATCTGCCATAGAAAACAAAAGACCAGAAACGTAAAGTAATACTACACCCAAGTCCAATTTGGTGAACTGTGGTGAATACTAAGACGAAGGCAAACCACATTCCTTAACCAAGAAAATTTGGCTAGGTTAAGAAACGTTTTGAGTCCGAGATGTAAAAATATTATGAAATTCTCTAATTAAGTGACTCTATAACATTTTATAGACATAAAAATTAAAGGCCTTTAATCAAAGTAAATAAAATAAATCAAAGAAAGATACTATAAAGAGCAAAAACCTATAGGTCTAATCTCATACATCTCATATTGATTGAAAATTAAAGGATTTTAAAGTTAGAGAAGCAATTTACGTGTAATTGTGCTAAATATTTGAAATTATAAAAAAATATGCTATATAATTATATGAAAGTTATATATAAAGATGGGGGTATCCAATAATGAGTAATATTAATCCATTTGATAAGTGTCCAGTTTATGAAACCAATAACTTAATATTTACAAAAGTTAAAGAGGAAGACTCAATAGACTTATTTGAGTGCTATTCTGATCCCATTACTAAAAACCGAATGAATAATGATAATTGTGGCGGTGTATGGGATACACGGAATATTGACGCTGTAGTAAAGGGTATTAAGGGATGGGAGCAAGAATTTGACGATAGATTTTATATCAGATGGAGTATTAATGATAAGCAGACAAATAAGATAGTAGGAACTATCGAAATAGCACCTATTCCTAATACAACAAGATTTTGGGACGGTGCTTGTCAGACTGGTATATTAAGAATAGACATCATTTCATCCCTTGAAAATAAAATAGTTTTATCTGAAATTTTAAGAATGGTTTCTGATAATTTCTATACAGATTTTGATATTAAAAACATCATCATTAAAGCAACAAAAGACGATGAAGAAAGAGTTGTAGCCTTGGAGAATAATAGTTTTGACAAATTAGAGAACAACACCTTTCCTTATAGTGATTATTTTATAAAAAGAAAATAATATATAATGGCTTATATATACTTCATCTAATAACACAAAATTTTAAGAGATAAATATAGGGAAATAATTCAAAAATTCCCTAAAATATATATCATTATCACCACTTTTCTTGAACATATCCTTAAATTAAAATTTAACTAATCGTTAGACAATTTAAAGCTAAAGCTTTCACTGTGTTCAAGTCTTAGCTTTAGATTGTCTTTTGGTTTTTCTAATATGAATAGAAAGTTACAGGTATATTATTACAGTAATAATATGGTAAAATAAATTTATTAGAATAAGTATGGGATTAGTCTAAAGTGAACTAGTAAAAAATGACGAATCAAACGAAAGGAGTATTTTATATGGAAAAAATTGAACGACATAAGGAAATATGTGAAGAATTAAATAAGATATATACCGCAAAGAATAAAGATTATGGAGATAGTTTTAGCGAGGGATATCAAGAGTATGGTCTTATTATGCCTGCAATTAGATTAGAAGATAAATTGCGAAGATATAAGCAATTAATTAAGCAGGCTGCTGAAGTAAAAGACGAGAGCATTATAGACACGCTATTAGATTTAGCCAATTACTCTATCATGACTATTATTGAAATAGAAAATAGAGATAAAGAGTAATAATCAACAATACTCAAAAATCATGAAATCAATAAATTTTAAATAGTTTATTCATAATACCATATTATTCAACGATAATATGTGGTATTTTTTATATCACAATTCAAATAAAAGTTAGCTTAAATATATGGTAAATCAATGTAATAAAGTGGTAATAGTTATACGCTTTTCTTATAAGTTAAGACATAGTTGTCATATATGGCGAATAAGTTAAGTTAAAATTTGCATAACTAGGAGGAAAGTTATGTTACATAAAAAGGACATAATTAAAATACTTAGGGATATGAATTTGCCTTTGGGTGAATATTGGATAACCTCTGGTGCTGCATTGGTGATTCATGGAGTTAAAGAAACTACAAGAGATATTGATTTGGGATGTACAACAAATTTAGTTGAACAATATTTAAGAAAAGGTTGTAAATATATAGTAGCTGATGATGACACAAAAATAGTAGAAGTAAGCGACAAAATTGAAATGCTGGAAAACTGGTTTGTAGATGAAATTGAATTCATAGATGGATTACCCGTAGGTAGTCTAGAAAGTATTAAAAAGCAAAAATCAGAACTTGGAAGAGAGAAGGACATTAACGATATCAAGCTTATAGATGAATATATTAAAAATAAAAAGTAATTCGCAATCTGCTAAAGATGTGTCGCAAGAGTAAATTAATACAAACCCAAAAATATAATCTGGGAGGGTTAAAATGAATAAAAAAAATGTTATTTGCTTATTTTTGCTAATCTTAGTAGGGCTGCTTACTTCATGTATTAGTGAAGAGTCGAGCTTAAAGTATTCTGCTCCATCTAAATCACAAGTAAGCGAATTCATTTCTAAAAACTATATAAATGCACTATCAATTAAAGAAACAAGTGATTTTACTATTGTTCTATTTGAAAATGGACAAGAAAGCGGACATTACATTTTGTATAAAGACCAAAATAACAAATTATATAGTTCTTGGGTAAAAGGAATTAGTGACCCAAAAGAAAGCCCAATTTTTTTAGGTGGAGTTGCTTCTGGGAAAATACCTTTTGTTACAGTTATTATTAATGATGCCGACATATTACAAAGAGCAAAAGAAATAGATGTGACTTTTTCAGATGGAGGCGTAGCGAAAGAAATAGTTACTGGCAAAGGAACAATAATCACGTATAAAAACGAAAAAAATGAGAAACCAATATTATACTCTAAATTAGTAATCTACGATAAGGAAATGAAAAAGTTATATGAATAGTAATTCGCAATCTTCTTAAATCCCGTCACAAGTGCAATATACTATTCATTAGCATTATGTACTTAATAGTAATTTTGGGAGGGCTGTTATTTGAAAATCATTGATGATATGGAGTTGCAATAACTGTATGAAGAAGATACACAGATTTCATCATATATACAATATTGGAAAAATCATTACATTGAAAGTTATTTTTACCCCTGATAAAATTTACGTAGATTCGTAACAAAAGTTTAAAATTAGGGGGAACCATCGTGCAATCTAAAAAAATAACAGCTTTATTATTATCTCTTTCCATCACTGCTTCACTAGCAACAATACCTAGTTATAAGGTAAGTGCATCAACAGAGAACACTGAAATCACCTCAACTTCAGAAGCGGTAGTAGAAAATCCAGAAACAGAAGGCCAACAAGAAAACGTTACCAACACTGAAGAGCAAACAGAAGAAGTACAAGCAGATACTTCTAATGACATAGAACAAGGAACGGTACAAGAGGGAACAGGGTCAAGTAATACAGGGGAAACAGAAGTTAAAGAAGTGACTAATAATGAACAAAAAACTTATGATGTAGTTAATATAAGTCTTGATAAAAATGTAGTAAGTTTAGGAGATACTTTAAAAATAGAGATAGAAATTGCTGCTCCTGAGGGAGAAGTTGATAAACTGGAGCTTATCTATATAAAACCAGGTGGTTTCCGTGAACATATAATGTTAAAAAAGGTGTCAGAGAATAAGTTTCAAGGAGAGCTAAAAGTTGGTGGCGACACAAATTTAATAGGGGACTGGTTGGTAAATTTACTAGTGTTTAGAAAGGCTGATGGAGGCCCTATTACAAGTGGCTATTCTGGTGAGTTTCCAGTATTAGAATTTGGCAATTTCGAAGTGGAAAATGATAATGTATCCCCAGTGATGGATAACTTTTATATCAGTGACACAGTTCTCTTTCATAATGAAGAGTTTGAGGTCAGAGCTAAAGTAAGAGATAATCTGCAAGTTAGCAAGGTTATTGTGGTGTTTCAATCTCCAGTTACAAAACAAAATTATGCTATGGAGTTAGCTCCTTCTGACTTAAATAATGGTGAATTTTTAGCAACATTATATTTTAATGAGGGGTTAGATTATGGAACTTGGAAAGTACTTGGAGTCTACGTAGAGGATGGTGCTGGGAACTATACAGAGTATTTAAACGATGGAAATCAGGTATCCCCACTATTAAAAAATGCTAAACTTGAGCTTGTTAAGGATGTTAAGGCAGGTTGGAATAATATTAATGGAACTTGGTATTTTTATAATGGTAATATCGCTATAGGATTAACACAACACCGTGGTTGGTTAGCTAATGGTGGCAAGTGGTATTATATGAATAATTTTGGACAAATGCAAACTGGCTGGGTTAATGATAACAACAAGTGGTACTTTATGGATGGAAGCGGTGCTATGAAAACAGGCTGGCTTCAAAATGGTGGCAAGTGGTATTTATTAAATAGCTCAGGTGAAAGAAAAATTGGTTGGGTGCAAAATGGTGGTAAGTGGTACTATTTTGCTAACAATGGCCAAATGCATGCAGGTTGGCTATTACTAAATGGACAATGGTATCTACTAGATGGAAGTGGAGCTATGAGAACTGGATGGGTACAATCTAGTGGTAAGTGGTACTATCTTTACGGAAGTGGACAAATGGCTAAGAGTACAACAATTGGTGGTTATAAATTAGATGCAAGTGGTGCTTGGATCAAATAGACAGACAAGAGAAATTCTAAAGAAATTTAATTAAAGTTAATAAACTAAGATGATATAAAACCATTGGGCAAAAGTATCCAAGTGTAAAGCTTTGGGTACTTTTCTCAATGGCTTTTATTACATTCGTCATAAAATTTAAACTCAGCTAATCTGTAGTCAATTTAAAACTATAGCTTTCACTAATTTTGGGGGAATATTTCAAGCTATAGTATGGTTAGATGGAATATGGTGGTACATGAAATAAAATACTTTCTAAGATGTTAATCATATAAGTTTATATAAATCACGGTTACATGATTAGTTCAGTCTTTTAAAATTTAAAATATTTAAAAAGAAGAAAGAATTAAATGTATACAATAAAAAGAAATTCTTCTTTTAAAAGCAAATAGTGTAATTATAAGATACTTTTAAAAATTTTCTTTACAAATACTTTACAACGTACTATAAATTCGTAAGCGAATGTGACCTTTAAAAGATTAAAAATATGTGATGTATCCATCCTGCTTATTGTAAATTACAATAAGCAGTTTATTTAAACTCTATTGCTATATACAGTGGTTGTATTATGGATTTAATGTTCTTACTGTAGTTTTGAAGAGCAGTTGCTCATGAATCTGATTCTTATGGGAAAATAATCTACTATTATCGCTATAAATAAGTTGTTATAATGAATAAACAAGGTTATTAAATTAACTGAGGAATAAAAGTGCAATATACAAAAAAGGGGTGTGAAATTTGTTTAGACAAATTTATGAAAGGGAGCTTAGCATCAGTGAATTTTTTTCAGCTGCTTGGAAGTTTTATACTAAGCATTTCAACAATATTTTACCTATAATTCTTTTAATCTATATTCCAGCAAATATCTTGTTATATTTTATTTCAGGCTCAGCTATAATTGCAGAAGACTTTGATTCTTATACGGATATTATTAACATAATTGAAACCCTATGGGGGACAATTGCCACTATTGGTATAATATTTTTAGTTGAAAAAGGCACATTTGAGCAGGAGTTTGAAGAAGCAAATTGGCGTGAGGGGTTAAGTAGAGCTTTTTCACGATGGGGCAGTTCCATTGGAACAAGCATCTTAGCCGGGTTAATAATTCTAGGCATGACTTTATTATTAATTGTTCCAGGGGTTATCTGGTCAGTGTATTATTCATTTTTTATATATGTAGTTGCAATCAGAAATCTTGGCGGTAAAAAAGCCTTAAACTACAGTAAGTCACTTGTAAAAGGACAATGGTGGAAGGTCTTTGGAGTATTGTTTTTATTCAACATTATAAACATAATCATAGGCTTTATCCTTGGCTTTATTTCAGGATTCTTGCCTGAAATCATTGGAATCTTTACAAATACATTGATAGACCTTGTAGGAGCGTACTTCACAGTATTAACAGCCATGTTCTTCTTAAATCTTGATTTTTTAAAGAGAAGAGATGAGATTCCAGAACTATCAACTGATTTTTAGATGAATAGGTTTAAAGTAAAAGATTACTAACAATACTAAGTTGGCAAAAGTATAATAAATATGTAGAATACCAAATAAAAGCGAGGATATCCCTTGCTTTTATTTGATAGAAGGTTTTTCAGAAAATAAACTTTGATATCGAGTGACACAAAAGTTATTGCATAAGAGAATTGGATTCAAAGGAATGTTCAGTCCAAAAGTAATTAGAAATGCTAGAAATTCCAATGAAAGATAAAAATTAATTAACTTACTTATTTTTGTAAAGTTACACACAGTCACTAAATAAAAGTATCAAAGGAGCTAAGCTCTGGTGCACCTTTCTCAGTGGCTTTCATTGTATTCGTCATAAAATTTAAACTCAGCTAATCTGTAGACTATTTTGGATTAAAGCTTTCACCACCTTCAAGTATTAATCCAAAATAGTCTCTTAATTTATTTAAGCCTTTGATATAAGCATTTTCTTAAAAATAAAAAAGGCTTTGCAAACTCCATCTTCTTTTAAACTTCATCTTAAAATCTAATAGAACATAAACTTATCATAGTTACTCCAGTTGGAGAAATCAAAGTATATATACCCATTCCTTTCTTTTTGCTGTGCTGCATTCCAGGAATGGATAAACATACTTTGATAATCCATAAGGAAATTTTAGACAAGCAGTTCAACTGAAGCCACCTAATCTTAAGGATACAATTAAAATCAGTTCAAAAGCTTGTCTAAAATCTTTAATTGCATAGACTCCCCAAGAGATTATAGTTAATCTTTGGTATTATAGATTTCACATTTCTTTACAGTGTTATTCCTTCAATAAATATAAGATGTATAATATTTTAAGGACATCCATAGCTCCTCCTCGATATTTTTCTTGCCGCCCACCCACCCCTAGGAAAAATACCGATGGTAGCATACTAAAGATTTTCTATAATTAAAATAACGGTAGTATAGAATCAATATAATAAACTAATTAATACATTAAAAAAATTCCAAACATATAAAAAGAGGTGCCAAAGCACCTCTCTATATTAAAGATCTTCATATTTAGTTTTAGTTGTTTCAACTAAAGTTGCATATTCTTTCTTTTGAAGTACACTATTCTTTCCATAGAATAACTGTGATGCTATGATTGTATCCATAAGACCAGTAACTTCTTCTTGAGTTATAACTTCCTTTACATTTTTAAGTATCAAGTTGGATTTTTCACCAACTATATCTGAAAATGTCATAACCAAATCCTTTACCATATTAATACCTCCTTTTTATTATTTAATTTAAAATTCAGTGGATATTTGCAGCTTTCTAAATTAGCTAAGCTACTTCTACTATGCTGAAATCATCAATCTTTCTTAGATCATCTAAAGTGTAATCTAAAAGACTTTCCATTGCAGTTCCAACAGTATGAAGTTGCTCAATTGTAGCATCATTATTAATCTTAGAAAACTTTTGGGATACAAACACATCCTTACCCTCTTGGTTCACCCCAATTTTATAAGTTATTACTAATGCTGTTGAGTTTTTTACTGAACTGATTGCCATACTATCAACTCCTTTCATATAGTAAATATGCTTTGGAGTGAATTATTTAGGATGCATCTTGTTAACAAATTGTTAACAATAAATAGTGGGATTTTCAGAATATGTAACTGGGATTGAAGGATTAATTTGAATTAGAGTAATTAATTGTTCAAGAGGGAAGATAGAACCACTATTCAACTTTGTTAATTACAATTCTTTAAGTTTGAAAATATTGAATTAATTTTAAGGGTGGAATGTTTAAATGTAATATTAAAATTTACGTAAATTAAGAGGGTGATTTATTATCACCCTCTAAGTCGCTTATTGAGAATACTGTGAAGAAATTATATTTAATTTAGCCAAAACTTTGCACCTTCATTCAGTACAAGCAGTTCTAACCACTTATCAAAGTCCTCTGATATTACTGACCATGATTGAGGCAATTCTTCATGAAAACAATCCAATACCTTGTATTTATTATTTCTTCTGTCAAATCCCAAGTAATTTCCTTCTCCTATAAGTTCACAGAATATCAAAATGTCATTTATCCAGTACTCTTCATAACCACTGGCTACCTCTTTATTAATTAGTTTTATATCTTTAGTTCCAAGCAGTTTAAAGCCATCTAGACCTTATAATCATATATTCTTCCACCATCAAAATTTAGTAGGAATTCTCTATATGAATATGGAAACTTAAATTGCATTTCTTTTTCAACTTTAAGTATTTTCTCTTCTGAAGCAGGTTTATTCATCTCAAATTCAACTATTATTTCATTTCGTGTACCATCTTGCTTAAACAGTGAATTATCATTGAGATTACAGATTAAATCTATTAATATTTCTAAGCCAGTTAAATTCACCATCTCATCTCCTTTAATATATATCAGAGTTACACTTAATTACAGTTACGAAATATCATTTATTTGATTTCTTTAGGAATGTCCATGGTATATCTTCTTAGTAATCCTTTTAAAAAGTTCTTTTCTTCCATTGTCATAGGATAAGAGTAGTATAAATATAAATTCATTCCATATCCTTTTACTTCTATGTATGAAGGCATTGTATAAATAGCATTAAAAAACATATTTTCATCTGTTCCATTATAAAAAGTAGGACTTTTACCTAAATTCATCTCTCTAATATCCACACTTACTCTCTGATTGTTTAACTCTTTTTCCTTATTGAAATTGATTAATAAATCCTCAATCAATAGATATGCTTTTTCCATTGGGCTACATTCTGTCCATTCATCACTAAAGCAATTATCAGGTTCAGAATATCTATATATTTCTTGTGGTACTGAAAAGATAATTTTACTGACCTCATCTAACATTTCAGATTTATCCAATTAATTCACCTCCAATTATTTTAGCTTATATTTATTCCCATTGGGAATTCATTCAGAAATTTGAAATCCAGTTTTCAATGCTTCTTCTTTATTGTAAAATAAAACAATTCCTACATCTTTCTTACTAATTTTCTGACTTGAAAATCCGCCTCCCTTATTGTGAGGAATAAATTTACGTTTAGCAGTGTATCCTGCCAATAAAACATCTTCATCTAAAAGCCAAGCTTCTCTTTTATAAACTTTTTTCATAGTTTAAATGTCTCCTTAGTATTTTAATACCATTGTTCATCCATCTTAAATCCAGGATAAATACATATTATATGAACATTTTGTACTATACTAAATAAATACTATACAGAATTTTTGACTTTTTTAGGTAACAAACCTTTACTCGACTCCTCAACTTGATATTAATCTCTAATGTGCTTTTCAATGCTAACTTTTTTCCTTTTTAAGGATAAATTCTATCTCATGATAATTTTTCGATCCTAACCAATCAAATTTTCGTGGATACAATCCAAATAACTCTAATTCCTCACACTTATTGTCTTGCTTAACCAAGTCTATAACTATCAATATTATTCCTTTGAAACTGTATATTAGAACTATTGGAAGTAGTATAGCGTAAAATACCCCCAAAAACTTCATGTATATGGGAAATAATATAAACACTATACCCAAAGTAAACCATCCTAAATCCTCAATAAGAAACGGTTTAATTGTTTTTAATTGAAATCTTTCATCAACCATAAATTTATCCTCTCAAAGTATACTTTCTTGTATAGCAAATTTTTACAACTACATACTATCTATAACTGTATTCTTGTTCACATTATATTATATAATGTATAACTTTATTTCAAATTATCAAAATAATAACAAAGCCTAATGCAGTTAATATACAATATTATTTTAACTTTATTTCACAACGGAATTCTATAAATTAATATCTCATGCTAAATCAAAGTATATATAGCCCTTCCTTTCCCTCCACTTCGTTTCACTCCAGGAAGCTCTAAACATACTTTGATAGGTATTAATAGGTAGATTATTTTAAACCAAAACTTTCATTTCATTGCAGTATTGGTCTAAAATAATCCTTGTAATTTAGCAAATCCCTTTTTAATTTAAACTTGCTTGAATTTAACTAAATAAATGCACTTTGAGAGAAATTAACCTTTTAAAGGCTACATTATCTAAATACAACAAGCTTTGACTGATAATAAAAAATTCTTACAAAAAACTTCTAAGAAGAACCTTCTAAAACCTTAAAGTACAAGTACCTTCTTCTAAAATCATACCTAAAGCTATTCAACTAATATTACCCTGTAAGTTTCCATTATGGCATTTTTTTAATTGGGCACCTATTCCATCACCCAAAAAAGAACAGGCCATCAGTAACAGATTCTAAGGCTATAAAGGTCTTTCAATTCTTCAAGCCCTTTATAACCCAAGAATCTGTAAACATTAGGCTAATCCTTTCTTTGGGTACCCGATGGGGTGCATATCCATAAAATCCAAAACTCATAGATTGTTTTTTCCATTACAATTAAGAAATAAGAAAAATAATCTTTGAAATAGAGTGATAGGGAGATATAAAAGTATATATAGCATTGCTCTAAACCTCCATTCCACTTCGCTTCATGTCACTTCAGGCAGCACTAAAAATACTTTCATATCTCAAAAAGGAAATTTTAGACAAGCTGTTCAGCTGCAGATATCTTAACTTAAAGATAGCCATTTAAAGGCAGCACAAAAGCTTGTCTAAAATAGTTTATTTTATTAATAGTACCCTTTGGTATGTATTGGTACAACTGAGAATAAAGCTTTCATGAAAGTACAATTAGAATTTTAGCACTATGTAGAAGATTATAAGCCATAATATGCTGAATAGTCTTTATCAATTTATTCCTATGAACTCAAGTTAGGTATTACAAATTTACAATCATAATGTTCCTTTATCCCCTAAACTTTACTAACCTACATATAACTTCCTATATTCCCACTAACCCCTCACTATCAATTCATACAATATCTATTTAAAATTAACATTGTAAAACAACTATTAACAAATAAAATTATTTTTAAGAGGTGGATTATGCGGAAATACAAAAGATTTATTGCACTTGTTTTAACTATCTTATTTTTAAGCACCACAATCCCAAAAGAGGTCTTAGCAGAAAGCTTACACTTTTCCCTCGAAGCTATAAATGAAAACACATCTACTAATGAGCTAGGCCCACACACCCAAGGAAATGAAGAAAATAAAAAAGATCCGTTAATTATTAGTGAAATTAAGGAGAAGCGTGATAGGAATGTAAAATACTTTTTAAAAGAGGATTTTTCCTATGAAATGGCTATTTATCCAGAGGATGTTCACTACTATGAAGATGGACAGTGGAAGGATATTGATAATAGCTTAGAAGAAGCCACTGTAACAGAACAAGACGAAACTGGAAAAACCAATATAGAAGAAGTTATAAAAAATAAAAATAATGACTTTAAAGTGAAATTAGCAAAACACAGTGATTCAAAGAATTTAGTTAGGGTGTCTAAGGGAAAATATGAAATCTCCTGGAGCTTTAATAATCTAAATAAAGTTAAAGGTGAACAAAAGGCCTTAGAAACACCAAATCTACAAGGGCTTTCAGAAAATGAAGCAAAACAGATAGTTAAAAATACAGCATCTCAAGTAAACTTTTACAATGCCTATGAAAATATTGATTTACAGTACAACATAATAGGACAGAAGTTAAAAGAGAATTTTATAATCAATAAGAAAACTACAGTTCCAGAAATTCAATTCCAAGTTGAAATGAAGAACTTGACCTATAAGTTAAATGAAAATAATAGTATTACCTTTTTTGATGAGGTAAGCAATGAAAAGGTTTTCCAAATAGATCCACCAATAATGTATGATGCTGCTGGAGAAGTGAGTACAGATGTTAAATTTGCTGTAACAGAAGGTGAAATTAATAATTCAACAACAAATAATACACAAACATCACAAGACGCTGTCACAGAAAATACTGAAGCTAATAACACCAATGATAATGTTATCAATGATGAAGTTACCAATATTACCGACATTAATAATAACAATGAAAATAAAGAAGTAATTACTGAAAGCGATGCTACAGTAGATAGCAATGATATACAAGATGATTCAGAAGAAGAAAACAAAACAGTTGACACTCAAACTACTGACCTTGAGCCTAAGGCTACTGAAGGCATAGATGCAAGTAAAGTTGAAGAAAGTGAAATAAATGACTCAACAAATGTGCAAAGCAGTAATAACAACAGTAAAAAGAAGAACACTCTTAATATTGCTATGAAACTTAATAGTGACTGGATTAATAGTGAATCAAGGGTCTATCCAATTACTATAGATCCAACTATAGGGACTTCTATTGATACAAATAAGATACAAGATACTTTTGTTTTGCAAAATAGTCCCACAGCTAACAGATGGAATACAGAGTTTTTAGCTACAGGTAATGGAGCTACTTCTGGAATAAACAGAAGTTTATTAAAATTTGATTTACCAGCATTAACTTCTTCTGACATGGTGGTTGGAGCAAGTTTAAATATTCCATTATGGGAAAGTGACAGCACTGTAACTCAGGTAAATGTTCACAAAATAACAAAATGGTGGGATCCATTAAACACAACTTGGAGTAATCAGCCATCCTTTGATCCTGTTATTGAAGATTACGATATGGTTACTGGAAATTATTTTACCTATCATCAGTGGGATATAACGAAAACAGTAAAGGAATGGTATACTACAGGGTTAAATTATGGAATAATGTTAAAAAATAATAACGAAGGAGAAACCTATAATGCTTTCGTTTCTTCAGATTCTGCACCAGCATATGCAGGATATAGGCCAATAATTGGAATTCAGTATGTGAGTAATTCTGGTCTTGAAAGTTACTGGACTTACCACTCTCAATCGGTAGGAAGAGCTGGTAATGGCTACGTAAATGATTATAACGGAAATGTAGTTCACATTCATAATGATATAGCAATGACAGGTAGCAGGAATCCAATAAACATTAACCACGTTTATAACAGTAATAATCTTGGCTATGATCCAGCTAAGCCTTGGATGGGAAGAGGTTGGAATCTTAATGTTTATCAATGGCTAGTTAGTGAAAAGATAAGTGGACAGTGGTACTATAAGTATACTGACAGTGACGGGACAAATATTTACTTCAAAGATAACGGAACTAGTGAAATTAAAGATGATTTAAATCAGGGATATACTCTAACCATAGAAAGTGGAGGATATTGGAAAAATATTAAAGATAAAAATGATAACAAAATAAGATTTTTTGGAGATGTTACTGGTTCTGTTGAGAGCTTTACAGATAGAAATGGTAATAAAACCACTGTAAAATGGGAACAGTCCACTGGAAATAATGTATGGATGATTACTGCTTTAACAGATGCAGCAAGCAGAACAGTAAAGCTTCGCTACAACAGTAGTGGATATCTTACAGAAATGGAAGACGCCAGCGGCTTAATTACTAAGTTTATCCTTGACCCAGCAAGTAATTATAATAACTTAACTCAAATTACTTATCCTGATGGGAAGTCTTCTAAGTTTAATTATTATCCAAACTATAATCTTCACGGAGTAACAAATATAGATAATTTCTCTATTTGGTACGAGTACACTTCCAGTGCTCCGTATAGAGCGAAAAGAGTCTATGAATGGAATAATAATCTCTATGGAAATGAAATTACTATGGAATATGGAAATAATACCACAACCTTTACAGATACAAAGGGAAGAAAAGAAATTTATCAATTTGATAATAGTGGACAAACCATAAGCATAAAGGATTCAGAGGATAAAGCGCAGCATTATAAGTACAATCAGAGCGACAATAAAAGTAAATTAAATCAAAGTTCAAAACTTCAAAGCACAGTGGTAAACCAATTAGTTAATCATAATGCAGAACTAACTGGAGGATGGACACCGTTAAATGCATCAGCAACAGTTACCACAGAAGATAAATATTTAGGAAGCAAAGCCTTAAAACTATATAATGCAGCTCAATCTTACACATATTTTTCACAGTATATAAAGCTCACGAAGGGAAAAACCTATACTCTCTCTGGTTATGTAAAAACTAAAGGAGTTACCAGCGGTGAGAATCTAGGGGCAACCCTTGCCATATCCTACAAAGATGCTGCAGGTCAGTGGCAATATGTAAGAGAATATATTAATGGTACTACTGATTGGACAAGATATGAAAAAAGTTTTACCCTGCCAAGTAATATTTCTGATGAAAATATATGGATTGCAGTAGAGATGCTTAATGCTACTGGAACTGCATACTTTGATAGTCTTCAACTGGAAGAAGGACAATTTGCAAATAGATATAATCTTATAGAAAACTCAGACTTTACACTATGGGATAATACTACTTGGAAACCGCTGTATTGGACTTCTAATACTGGAATTGATGCTACTGACTATGTAGCTTACGATAATAGCACCCACCCTATGGGAATGAATACTTTGTCCATGAGGATAAATGGAAATGCCAAAGTTAACAAAGGAATATATCAAAATGTTAATATTGCTGGTAAAAAAGATGATGTTTACGTATTAGGAGGATGGGCTAAAGTAGATTCTTCCCCTATAAAAGAGTCTAGACTATTTCAAATGGATATTGGGTTTGTGAAATATGATGGAACAATTTTATGGAAGACTATAACCTTTAATGATGATGTTTCTCAGTGGCAGTATGCTTCTGGAGAAGTAATAGCACCTGAGGATTATAAAAGCCTTCAAGTTTACATTAGCTACTATCAAAATACAAGCACTGTGAACTTTGATGGAATACAGCTGTATAAAGAGGAATTTGGTACAAGTTATCAATATGACTCTAAAGGTAATGTAGTTTCCACTCAGGACCTTGCAAAGCAAAATTCTAATTTTCAGTATGATGGAAACAATGACTTAATAAATAGTGTTGATCCAAAGGGAAATAGTTTTGTATATGAATATGATAAGGGGGATATTACAGCAAAGAAGCATAACCTTACAAAGGCAACTTCAGCAGAAAACGTAGTTTACTCCTTTGACTACGACGACAGCGGAAACCCTACCATGGCTATGGTAGAAGGAGATGGATTGTTTATAAAATCCACTGCTAAATACACTTCCAGTGGAAACTACATCGACAACATTACGGACTCTTTAGGCAATGTGGTAGATTACGAAATTGATGAAATAAAGGGGAATGTAAACAAGGTCACTGATGCAAAGGGTCACGTTACAAGCTATAGTTATGATGATAAGTTAAATTATTTAAAAGACGTTTCAAAAGTGACAGATGGACAAACTATAAAAAATAGTTATAGCTATACAAATGACAGAATCAGTGCTATAAATCATAATAATTTTAGTTACGACTTCCAATATGACGAGTTTGGGAATAATAAATCTGTAAATGTTCAGGGAGTAAATTCTTCAGGGCAGCAAGAGTCAAAAAACTTGATAACAAATACCTATGAAACTAGAAATGGCAATCTAAAAGAATCTGCCTATGGTAACGAACAAAAAGTGACCAATATATATGATGCTTTTGATAGAGTAGTAGGCAAAAAGTTTGGTGCAGAAGAAAGGTTCAGATACCAATATGATGGTAATAGCAATCTAGCCCTCCAGGAGGATCTAGTTAACAAGAAAAATTATAGATACACTTATGATTTAGCTGATAGGTTAAATAAAATTACAGAAATTGATAGAAATACATCAAAAACTTCAAGTGAAATAAAATATAGTTTTGACTTAAACAATAACGTAGCTGAAATAAATGAAAAGATAAAAGACAATAATTACAAAACAAGTTATGGTTATAATAAAGATAATAAAAATACAACTACCATTTATGGCAGGAATTATACTAATAAAATTGCTGTAGATTATAGAATAGAAAAAATCTTTGACAAACTTGGAAGAGTAAAAGAGTCAAAAATAAATGAGAACTATAACACTCAGTATCAATATAAGGCTGGGTTTGAAGCAAACAGTACCACAAGCCAAATTGAGAAAATAATAAACAGTGGCAAGGAAATAGCCTACACCTACGATAAAAATGGAAACATTGAAACTATTGTAGAAAATGGCAAAACCATAAAGTATTATTATAATGAGCTTAATGAAGTTATTAGAGAGGATAACGGAATTTTAGGTAAAACTATAGTCTATAGTTATGACGCAGGTGGGAATATTCTAAACAAAAAAGAGTATGAGCCTATAGAGGGTGAAGTTACTGCAGTTCACTCCCCTACAAAAGTAACTAATTATACTTATGAGGATGCAATTTGGAAGGACAAATTAAGCTCCTATAATGGGAAAGCTATAACTTATGACCAAATAGGTAATCCACTAACCTACGATGGATACAATTTCACCTGGGAAATGGGAAGACAGCTAAAGAACATTAATGGAAACGGGAAAAATATATCTTACAAGTATAACGATAGTGGTATAAGAACAGAAAAAACAGTAGATGGAGTTACCACAAATTATCATCTTGTAGGAGATAAGGTAACCTTTGAAGGAAGTGGCAGTGATAAGATATACTATACTTATGATGCTAGCGGTAAGCTAGTAAGCATGAGCTTAAATTCTATTGAGACTGTTAATGAAGTTGAAGGTAAGAGTGAAATAGGTATATTTGAAGGTTCCACTAACAAAAGCGGTATGGAATATGTAAATGCTACAATCCCAGGCACAGAAAATACAGTAAGAGCTATAAAGCTAAACAAAGGTCAAAGCATTCCAAATATCTGGTCACCGCTAATTGCACTAAAACCTAGCACTAACTACGTGTTGGAGTTTGACTACTGGTCGGAGGAACAAGAGGTACAATTCAATGTAGACTTATTCCCAGATACGCTGCCAGAAAGATACCCAGTAGCAAAAACTACTGTTCAAAAGTTTAAAGAAACAATAAGTTCTGCTTCACCAGACATGACAGCATCAAGCTTAAGATTCTTTAATAACTTAAGTAATCCAAATCCAGCTAATATTTATATAACAAACATAAGGGTATATGAAGAAGGAAAAACAAGTGAAGTAAACAAAGAATACTTCTATGTAAGAAATGCTCAAGGGGATATAATATCCTTAGTAGATAAATATGGCCATGAAGTTGTAAACTATACTTATGACACTTGGGGTAAACTTATATCCATAGAAGGTACTCTTAAAGATTCTCTTGGAGTTAAAAATCCATACAGATATAGAGGGTATAGGTATGATACCGAGACTGGGTTGTATTATCTACAATCAAGGTATTATAATCCTGAATGGGGAAGGTTTATTAATGCAGATGCTATCGCAGGTAGCTTGGGAGAATTATTAGGGCATAACATTTTTGCGTACACTAAAAATAATCCTATAATGGCAAAAGACCCATCAGGTTTTAGATCTGTATATACGATGGATGAAGAAACTGATGAAATGAGAGAAGCTTCTTATGCTGCTATGAATAATGCAAAAAGAAATCAACCTGCATATAAAGAACCAACGGCTTTGGGTATTGATACATCGCAAGGTAAAGCATTATCGAAAGGGTTGCTAGTATCTTTTGTAGATGAACTTGCTGAAATGCATATTCTTGATAATATTTCTAATCAAGTGCTGGTAGTCTTTAATAGAGCACAAGCAAGACATTCTTATCCATTAATGATTCCAGCACCTACATCAGTGAAATATCTAAAAGGAGGACTAAAGGCACTTGGGGTTATTGGAATTTTTATGACAGTTGGAGGAGTTATAGATAACTATAAAGAATATGGATTTGGTGAGGCAACAGCTAGGTCAGGAATAGATTTAGTAGCAGCAGTAGGGGGAATTTTGGGTGGCCCGGTAGGTGGTGTTGCAGCAAGTTATGGAGCAGAATTGTTTAAGAACTATTTATTTAAAAGAGAATAAAAATATAAGTTTAAGTATATAGAGAAATAAAACAGGCAAGGAGGACGTTTATGGGTAAAAAAGAACTACTAATAAGTTCTTCAGGAATTATTGCAGTAGTATTAACTAGAAAGATTCTCGAGTTTGTAGGGTTGGATAACATTGATTTGCAAACAAAGATATTTTTATTTATTACTATACTAGTGATATATGTGATAAAGTCTATAAGAGAGAAGGATAAAGATGTAAGGAAATATTCTATAATCTCAAGCATAATATTCTTTATATTTGGTATTTTTTTATCTATAGGAATGGTTTTAAAAGAAGGGTTTCCACAAGTAGATAATGTTGTTAGAAAACCACTAGGTGTAGTTTTATTTATTTTGTTTGCATCAAATTTGATACCGTTGTATGCAGCATACAATGCTAGAAAACAACAAAGTTGATATTTTAAAACAATTGATGCTATAGCTTGTAGAAATAATTTAGAATTAGTTGAAAAATATTTAAAAAGTTACTCAATATATATATAATTAATAAAATAAAATATAATATAAATGAGTAAACAGATAGAGTAGAACTAATTAGTTAGAATAACCATAATAGTTAACATAAGACTATATTAAATCAAATAAATACCATATAAAATTTATAAATTTTATGGGAATTGAAATATTTTGCAAAAACTACCCTTAAATCCTACTTATATAGTGTATGAGTAAAAATATGATTATTAATTCTTTAAATTATTTGAGAGAGCAGAGATTATCTGCTCTTTTTTTGTTGGCTTTAATTCAAAATTATTGAACAAAAGAAATTTTTAGTCAAGCTATTCAGCTGTAGGATTCTTAACTTTAAGAAATCAATAAAGGAAGCACAAAAGCTTGTCTAAAATAATGTATTATAATAATACACATTGTTAAGCAATGCTTCATATAAAACATGACTTTCAGGATAATACGTTTAAATACCTTTAGCTCTATGAATCAGGTCATAAAGGATGACATACCTGGAATATATATACACTAAGTAAACCACGGATTATATATAAATTTTTACTTTGTGAGGTTAAATATGAGTATACATTTCAATCCCATTACACCAGATAATTGGCGAGTTTTTAACTCTTTAAAGGTTAAAGAACATCAGAAAAAGTTTGTTGCTTCAAACGTCACAATACTAGCAAAGGCATATGCATATAGAAATTACAACAGTAGGGTACATGGTATTTATAGCCATGATGTGCCAATAGGGATGATTATGCAGCGAGAATTTGTAAAGAATGAAAAGCTATACTGTGTCCTTGATCAATTTATGATTGATGAGGAATATCAAGGAAAGGGTTATGGGAAGACAGCTATGGAGCTTTGGCTATCAATGATAAAGAAGGAAGAAAAATATGAATCAATATTCCTTTGTTATATAGAAGGGGATGAGCCAGCACGGAATTTATATCTCAACATGGGATTTCACCATACAGGTGAAGTAGATGAAGATGAAATAACTATGGAGTATAAACTGAAAAATATAGGGTAGTTAGTGCTTAAACCACGTAGGTATTTATATATGTGTTAGGGAAAGTGAGATGGAATTCAATAGGAGGAATTATGAGTTTAATATCTATTAGGAGAATTAGAGTAGAAGATATAAGTAAAAATTTAATGGAGCAATTATCTACAGTTTTAACATATGAGGAACCTCAAAACTTTGGGAATTGTTTTAAATGGTGGGAAACATGGTTTTCTCACGAGATTCCTGGAGATAAGATTACAATTATTGCTGAAAAAGAAGATAGTATTGTAGGGGTTGTTAGGTTTTGGAGAACGCCCTTTTGCAATAATAAATGGTTAATTGAGGGTTTGGAAGTAATTTCACCTGAGAGAAAAAAAGGAATAGGCAAATCAATGGTTTTAGAAGGCATTGACATGTTAAGAAATACAACCAATGAGGAGATATTTGTGCATATCGCAAATAAAAACACAGCATCAATAAAGCTTCATGAAAGCATAGGTTTTAAGAAAGTAAGTACTGGATCAATTAATAGCTATGGGTATTTTAGGGCACATGTAGATGAATATTTACTTGAGACTTTCGCACAAACCTAAAGTATCCATATGTAACTTATTAAAAGATTCTATATTCGAATAATGAAGATATTTAAGTAAATTGTTAAGTAAATATATATTAAAGAAATTAAGAGGATAACGGCATGTTATCCTCTTAATTTTTTCTATTTAAGGTATTTAATGATGGTAGAGAAAACTAAGGGTAAAACCAAAGCGTATATAAGTAATTCTTCATTTGCTTTCACTACATTTTTAGAATGATTAAATGACTTAGCTGCTATAATGAAATTCAGCTGCAGGTTTCTTAACTTCAAGAATTTCATTAAAGGCAGCATAAAAGCTTGTCCCCAAAATTATCTTATCAGATCCAGTAAAACTAAGAATTTGAAATAATTGAGTTCTACTTTACAAATCCTTTTCGATACCTTTCGTTCCGCCCACCCAACCCCTTCGAAAGCTAACGAAAAGGGGATCACACCTGGGCTCGATATTTTTCGAACCACCCACCCTATCCCCTACGAAAAACAACGACCCCAGGTAAATTTAAACATATAGTTGCATATTGGTACTTTGTATTAAATATAATAGTATGAAAGTAATTTATTTGAGTGGAAGTATGACAAATAAAAAAGTATCAGCAGGACCAACTAAACTTTATATTATTAACACGATCACTGGAGATATAAGAGTTGAAGCTGCAATATTTGATTTAATAGATAATTCTATTAATGCAGCCGAAACTAGCAAATACCCGAAAAGATTAAGCGAGTTCTATGTTAATTTAAGAATTGATAAATCTACATTTGCGATCACAGATAATTGTGGAGGAATATCAAAAGAAAAGGCATTGGGAGATGCATTTAAGATTGGGTCTTCACTGGAAGATGAAGGAGGACATGGCATAGGTCTTAAGAGGGCATTTCTAAAGTTTGGTAAAGATATAAAAATTTCTTCTAATAGAAATGATTATTCCTTCAGTGTAACAATGGATGTAGAACGATGGGGAAAAGAAAATAATTGGGATTTACTTATTAATGAAGTAAAGTATAATGAGGTTAGTGCAAATGGTGTGACGATTTCAGTTAAACATTTTTATGATAATATATCTAGAGATTTTTCGAGAGCTGGTTTTATAGAAAATCTTAAAAATGAAATTGCGGTTAGATATAGATTTAAATTGAAATCAGGATTTGTTATCAAAGTAAATGATGAGGAAATAAAACCAATATTTGTAGAAGGGGATAAAGTAGCAGAGTCACCTACCTATATTAAGAATGGCATGAATATTAAAGTAATACTTTATAACAACGTAGATACAAAGGCTAATGGATGGGATATTATTATTAATGGTAGAGTAATACTTCATAGAGATAAGAGTCAGAAAACCTTATGGAGAAAGAAATTAATAAAAACAGGTTGTAGCTACGAAAGCTTTGTTGGAGAAGTCTTAATTAACAGTGATAATATCAAGAATTTACCTGTTTTATCTACCAAGGATGATATAGTTACAAGTTCAAAAGCTTATAGTGATATATTAGACTGCATGTATTCCTTTATAGATAAACATAGGGATAAATTTAAAAAATCAGAAGTTACTATACAATATAGTCGCCCTTGGGATAAAGTTGAAAAGTTAAAGGATCTATTTAATGTGGATACTGCAAAGGAAACTGGTGAACGTAGTTTTGACAATATGGTTATTTATATGGTGAAGGATAAGGAAAAATAAAAAATGGACAAGAATAAGTGATATTAAATTGGCAGTTCTAAAGTTTTATTTAAAACTCTACGAACTGCCTTTTAGTATTAAAGAGAGCTAATTTTACATAAGATAATCTTCTCTTTTCATATTTCTCTTCATTTTATTAAGCACATTAAACTTCATTGTAATAGCTCTGTTATAGGAAATCCCCGTAAAAGTTGCATAACCCTTCAAAGTATAACCCTTAAAAAATACATAAACTATAAGTTGTTGTTCATCATTGGTAAGTTGGTTAATTGCAGTTATTAGATTTCTATTAAATGCAGTTTTACATAGCTTGTCATCAATAAAATCCATATCACAGAAAAGCACATGCTCTAGTGTATCATCTAAGGTTAAAGTCTTTGGTCCTTCACTATCATCTCGTCTAATAGATACTCTTATTAAATGATTTATATTATTTTTAATTGCATTGGTAGCATAGGCAACAAATCTATGTCTGTCTGGATTATAAAGTTGTACGCATTTAAAGAGAGTCTTGTAACATTCATTTTTTAGGTCTTCAAACTCAAAGCCATTTACATAAGACTTTTTTGATAGATTTAAGATAAATGGAGTAAAGGCTCCGACTAATTCTTCCTTGGCTTCTGTGTCACCTTTCTTTGATAGAATTACTAAGTTTTCGATTTTACTAAAATTCATAAAATTACTCCTTTCAACACGAATTAATGCTGTAATGGCATATATCTTTGCTGAGGAGGTTGATCACATGAGTAACATAATAAAATTGGCTATTGATATAGGCCATAATGTTAAATTTGATAGTGGAGCTGTAGGAATAAAAAGAGAAGATTCCTTAAACTTTGAGGTGGGCTCAAAGCTTATGAAAAAATGCAGCTCTGTAGGAATAATAGTTATAGACTGTACACCCAAAAATCCTATAAGTCACGGAGATTCTTTGAGTAAGAGGGTTTTAGCTGCTAATAATGGTGGTGCTGATTATTTCATATCTATTCATCACAATGCATGCTCAGGGGGATATGGTACCGAGATACTTTGTTATCCTGAAGAAAGAGCAGAAAACTTTGCGAAGACGATTCTACCTGAAATTGTGAAGCTTGGTTTTAGAAATAGGGGAGTGAAGTTTCGACGCGACTTGTATGTGCTTAATAAAACAAAAATGCCAGCCATATTAATTGAATGTGCTTTCTGTGATAGTGAAATTGATATGAAAAACTATAATATGAAAAGCATGGCAGAGGCTATATTTGTTGGGATTTGTAAAGCCTTAAATATTAAGGTTACATCTGAGGTAACTGTAGCTAAAGAAGAAGTTGCAGATAATGGTATATATCATACTGTGGTGGCAGGGGATACCATATGGGCTTTAACTAGAAAGTATGGGGTTACACTCCACAGGATTATTGAGTTAAATAACATTAAGGATCCAAACATTATTTATCCAGGGCAAAGGCTAAGAGTGAAGTAGTAATTACAAATTAATACCTAGTGTAATTATTAGGCGTTATTATTAAATAGGGGTTTGGGAGGGAGTTTAAGCAAATTCAAAAAACTAAGTAAGATGGAATGGGCTTATATTTAGTAGGAGTTATATATAGCGAGTTTATAGCAGAAGGAGTTTAAAAGAAAGAAAAAATTTCATTGGTAAAATCACATAAATATATACCAATAAATAACTTCATAAAAAAGCTTTCTTTAAAGTCAATGGAGGGTAGCTCTAGGGTGCGAGCATATTGACTTTAAAGAATTTCCCCTATAGGTAGGCAATCGGCGATGGAAGAAATAGTTTAAATTAAACTTTCTTCATCGCCTTATTTATTTTATAGGGGAAAACGCTATATTGCCTTGGGTGATAGGCTCCTGAAGAAATAAATATGGAATGTGGAATAAGATTTTCGATGGAAAAGCTAATTATTTTCTATACTTATAATTATAAAGTAAAAACATGGAAAATACAAACAAAGGTTTGTATTTTTGTGAGCTTTTATTGATGTTTCTTTTAATATTTCTGTTGTAAAGTGTATATTTGCAATTAGAAGTAGAAGGGTTTTTCAATTAATTTCTTTCGGTTGCTTAACCACGCCTTGAGGCAAGAGGTTGTTCAAGGTGGACTTGCCCTGGGCATGTCCAAGTGGCTTCATTTAATGTTTCTAGTAATTCTGTTGTAAAAGAAGGAATATGTAAAATATTGTAGAATTATAATTTGTATATTTTGTTTTTAATTAATATCAAGATATTAATATTTTAAGGGTTTATTTTGATAGTTACGAGGGGATGAAAAAGATTGAATGAGAAACAAGTTAGTTTAGCTAATTTCAATTGTACTTTTGGCGTTAAAGAAGAACCTATGCTTAATTATTTAGAGGAATTTGTATTACCAGCTTTTACGAGTGGCATTGTTCGTGAAATTAGCGAGGATACAGAGTTTTTTCTTGAGAACGTAAAATTAATTGAGTTTGAGCCAGAGAAGTTTGCATTAGCTGGTTTAATTGTTAAAAGCACAGTTCTAGAAGTGAAATCAAAGCGTGAAGACGGAAAATTAAAATTAACTGATTTTAAATACCCAGCAGATCCTTTTTCTATTTTTATAATATTTCTAGAAAATCACAGAATGGTTTTGGTTAAAAATCAAAAGGGGAGTCCTGATCTAAGAAGTTTTAGTGCAACAGTAAAGTATATTATGAGAAAATATCAAGTTACCGAGAATGGACAAAGAGAAAAAGAAAATAAATTACCCTTTGCGCGACTTAATGTAGTAGATTTACCATCCTTAGACTCAATCGCTAAAAAACTAGAAGATGTTAAAAAAATTAAAAGGCTTATTATGAAAATTTATCCAACTAATGGTGATTTTGATTTCAATGATACAATTGATGGGTTACTTGAACAGTTGGAAAATGTAGGGGGAAATACAAGTAGTTATATTATAAATTCACCAACTCAGATTAATAATGTTGGACAATTAATCAGTGATACTCAAGGAATAGTTAAATCTAAGTTGGAGGTAGTCTATAAGAGTGGTAGTACTGGTAACATAACTAACAAAGGATTTAGTGATAATTTTAAAATGAAGTTTGAACTGGAAAATAATATTGAGAAAGACTCTTCAAAAATAATTGAATTAGTGAAGTTTAAGGACCAGTTATTTAAAGTAAGTCCAGATAATAGTGGAAATTATAAAAGGAAAATACCGTTTTTAAAACAGTTTATAAATAAATAGAGCATTTTATTATTTAGAATGAGGGAGGAAGTTTATGTCCAAAGTAAAATCTATTAAAGAAGGTTGTAGTGAACTTGGTAAAGAAAAAAAGTTTAAGGACATATTAAAATTAATTGTTAAGCCTTCTGTCCCTTCAGCCAGTATGATTATTATATTAGTAATAACATATTGTGCCTTTTTAATTTTTTTCAATAATATTATGATTGCTGAGAACTCCTGCGAAATTACTAAAGAATTATTGGAATTTACATTAAATATAACTTTAGCATTATTTGGAATAGTTTTTACTGGGTATGCACTTTTTCAAGCTTTAACTAGCAAGGAAATGGTTACAATTTTACTTACCAATAAAACAAATGACATTTCATTGTTTAAAGCTTATAATTTACATTTTTTAAAGCTTTCATTAGTTTACTTGAGTATAATAATTAGTAGTTTTATATTTACGATTGTTATAAAAAGTAACTTTGTTATTTTTTTGAAACAATTGGAAGTTGGTGTAAAAGTATTGCTTATTAGTACATACTTTTTAATAGTTTTTTATTCATATATAGAAATTAAAAGTTTTCTTTTTAATATATATCAATGCTTTTCAGTATATGGAATATCAATGGGAATTGAAACTATTAATGAAATTAAGAAAAAAGAAGAAGAAAAGGAAAAATGTGAATTAAACGATAGGAAGGATAGAATTACTGTCGAAATAGAATGCGGGTGTTGTCATGGAAGTAGCTCTACTTCATCAGTAACAAATGATTTAAATAAAAGGTGGTTCTTTGAAGACGGTATATAAGTAATTTGCAAATTAATATTATAAGTTCTCTAAATAAAAATTTATAATATTGATATTGATTCGAAATATTAGCTAAAAAAGACTGGCAAATTTTCATATTGTCAGTTCGGTGCCAATCTACATAAAAACACTACTTTTTATGTATATTAAAATGGTTAACCATATGATTGAGTATAAAGATTTGAACGGGTTTATATATGCTTTGTCAAATACAGAACTCGGCTTATAGGGTTGCCCATTTGAAAAGATTAGATTGCGACTAGATTTTTTAATTTTTCATAAAATTCAAAGGCTAAATTCATTTTACCGTTAAAATACCTTCCAATAGATTCCTCCTTATTTGTATTAGATTTATTCTGGAGCAATTCATGATATTTAAAAGGCAGGTTAATCCCTGCCTTTTATAATTTCATTCAATTTATCTCTAATTTTATAATATGTTTTTCTACTAATATTATATGTAGAGCTTTCCCAAGACTGATAACTACTTTGATCTACACCAAGAATTCTAGCTGCAGCCCTTAGACTTAAATTATTTTCACTTCTCCATTTTTTTAATTTACTAACATAATCGGATAGTAAAAATTCAATATACTCATCATTACTAATGATAAAGTTTTTATCTACTATATTAAGAAGCTTTTTCAAAATATCTTTAGAAGGTTCGCAAGTATTTCTTTCATAATTATTTATAGCACTTTCAGTTGTACCAATTATATTAGATAAGGATTTCTGACTATAACATAATCTAAGTCTTTCTGATTTAATTCTTCCACCTAGAGTAGTATAATCTATGGCTTTTGGGGTATATTTAGAAATGGAAGTTGAAAAACTTCTATTTAATGTTGCACTTTGATTTGACGAGCTTCAGTGTGTCCTACAAATAGGCCACTCTTCTCTCCTGCGCAGAATAAGTTATCTAGTCCGAGAACTCTCAAATCATCTGTTCTAGGTGCAACTGAAAGATATCTAATGGAGTTTCCTTTCCCTCCAGCATAAGGATCTACAAATTTTGCATCTTCAAGTCCAGAAATTTTTCTTAATTTTTCCAATGGGTAATATGAGGTCATAAGTTTAGCGTGGCCTGTATCTAATAGAACAATATTTTCAGCAAATTCTTTTAGAGCATACTGTTGGCAAACTTTTTGTTTTAATTTATCTAAATTTATATCCTCAATTGGAACTTTAAGAACAACAACTCCAGTGTCATTTAATTGCATGGCAAGGTCATCAGAGAGAGTTTCTTTTGCTAACTTACAGGAACCGCTAAAAGCTCCATATATGTCTTCATCTCTTTCTCCTTTAATATCTTCGATACCTGCTCTATAACTAACACTTATTCTTGGACCAAAGGAAGGACATCTTAGCACACACATTGAGCAACCATTTCCATACCTCAAGCAATTGCCCATAGGACCAGTGGAACCTGTGGTCTCGATAAAAACATCCCCTTCAACGAAAGATCCATCTGATAAGTAGATTCCTTTTAATTTATTTCCTTCTCTTTCTACATCAACCACCCTTGTTACCATTTGCAAATTTATACCTAGGTTAACTAGATGTCTCCTCACTGCAGGTTCTATCTTATTTACATCATATAACCATGCATGCTCATGCCCTGGAAAATCAACATTTTTATGTCTTGTATTCGAATCTGTAATATTAATTAAATCTCCTGCACCTAAAGCAATTAATTCTTCAGATGCAGTATATCTACCATTGTTTCTCATTATTCCACCAACGTTACCTAGTCCTAATAATAAATCTGTTTTTTCTATAAGCTCTACCTGTGCACCAGCCTTTTTAGCTGTAATGGCAGCAGCACAAGCGGTACAGTTAGAGTTACTGCACTTAATTTAAGTGAGTAACTCTACTTTCAATTCTTCTGTATCACTATCCCAAATCATTGATTTTACTATGGTTTTAAGGGTTTTCTTCTTGTCTTCAAAATCCATATCGGAGTAGAGAAAGTGATTAATATTTTCATGTAAAATATTAATATTATCTGAATCTCTTTGCTCAAAGAGCTTTTCTCTTTCAAAATTTAAAAGTTCTTCCTTAAGTTTATTGTTCTTAATTGAAAGGTCCTCAATCTTTTTAGTTACAGCTGAAGCTGCAGCATCGATGGTTATTAAGGTGAGTCTATCTATAAGGTTATTAATTCCTTGGTCATTAGTTTGAATTTGTTTGTTAATTTCTTTAATTTGTTTTGAAACATCCTTAACATCAGAATTGGTATCAACATATTTATTTAAATTATCAATATCAGAAAACATTTCTAAAAATTTATAGATACCTGCCTCAGCATCTTTAACATTTAGGAACTTACTATAACATTCACTTCCTTTAGTTCTTCTACTGATACATCTAAAATAATTACTACGAGTACCATCTTTTCTTAAATGCCCTTGATTAACGCACATAGAGGCCCCACACTTACATTTTATGAGTCCAGAGAGATAAGTTACCTCACTAGCTCTATCTTTAATATAATCCTTATTACGCGCATTTAAAACCTCTTGTACTCTTACCCAAAGAGGAAGGTCAATAATACCTTCATGTTTTGATACCCCAACAAACTTACTCTTATCATTCCAGCTCTTTGAACTTTTAGTTCTCGGTCTGCGATTGTAGGGGAGATAGCCATTCCCATTAGTCTCACCAAAAACAGTGTAGCCCATAGAGTTTAGATATCTAGATGCTTCACCAGAGGAAATTAAGTAAGTAGGGTTTAAGATAATATTATAAATAGTTTTCTCAGGGTAGATAATATTATATTTCTCTTTTAAATACTTACTAATAGCATAGGTAGATAAACCCTCAGCATATTTTCTGAAGCATTCCTTAACATAATAGGCCTCAGTATCAACTAACTTTAAGTAGGTAACTTTCTTACCATTTTCAATAACCTTTTCTGTGATATATCCTTTGGGTGGAGTACCGCCACTCCATCTTCCCATTTTAGCAAGTTCCTTCATGTTATCCTTAACACGCTGAGCAATGTTCATTCTCTCCATTTCAGCAAAAGAGGCGAGAAGGAGCATCATCATTCTACCAGCAGGAGTTGAAGGATCAAAACCTTCAGTAATACTAACTAGCTGCACATTGAAGTTCTCAAGTTCATCAAAGATATTTACAAAGTCAACTATGTTACGAGCTATTCTATCTATTTTATAAACTGCAACTACATCGAATTGCTTAAGTTTAATTAATTCCATCATACGCTTAAAAGAAGGTCTCTCAATGTTACCACCACTGAAACCTTCATCTTCAAATATCTCGAATCTACATTCTCCATGACGCTGAAAGTATTCCTTACAAAATTTAATTTGATTCTTTATACTTTCTCCAGTATCTGTTTCCACAGACTTACGAGAATAAATAGCAATTCTTTTCATGTAATCACCTCATTTAAATTCTCCTACAATATTAAAGTGAATATTAATATATAGCAATAATTTTTTTTATCGAGTTGTTCTTTTTAGATTGTTAACAATACATATTGAACAATTGAATTTATTGAAATAGTCTATAATAGTTGAATTGAGTTAATTATTGCAGTATGCTCATTTAGGTCTCTTTGATCTTCGGGAATTACTATCCTTAAGTGGTAATAATAATTTTCACTTTCAAAAAATTTAACAAACATAAGATATTTTTTGCTATATATATTTATTGGAATTTCAAATAAATATGTATAAGGCTTATTTGATGTACAGCTCTTTATATCTTTAACTTCTATTCCATCAATAGAGTTAATACAGTGAATTACATTATTAATGTAATTCTCGAGATTAGCCGATTCACTGTAACGGGACTTTTTATCAGAATACACATAACACGCTTTATCAGACATTTTATCATCAAAGGCCATAATGAGATTTAATTCATTATTGATTGCACACTCTTTCCAATAATTCGGTATCTTTATTATTAGGTTGAAAGCCCTATTTTTATAAGATCTGAAACGACTTGGAAATATGGTTTTTGTTGCAGCTGAAATGGCAGTTAAAATTACAGCTATTCCGCTAACAAAGATCGCACCTTCAAAAAGAATTATTTTTGTTGAACTATTTGAAGTATCAAAAAAATGAGACAATATATCAAAGCCTAAAAATTGTGTTATTAATAAAAGAGTTAAATTTTTTGCGAAATTCCATATTTTTGATATAAACGAGTGGGATTGACGAGATAGGAGGTTAAAAAATCGCATACTATCATTGAACTCTTTTTGAATAATTTGTTCAAATAAGTAATTAATAACTCCTAAAACGATAATGATAATTATGGTAGTTATATCTACAGTTATAAATGAAAAAAGTATAAGAAAGCTCATTATGGATGCGATAATTAACAAAAGAATATTTAACAAGTTATTCATAGTTCCCCCAAGGTTTTAGCGTTTTTTTATATATTGCATATTTTTGTATAAAAATAGTAATACTGCTTCTGAAATGTCACAGTATTACTGTTTTAAACAATTAAAGATTCCAAATGTCTTTATATGTTAGAGTAGCAGACATTTAGTTCTGTCGTTATGTCAGTAGCGGTCCATTCAATTGTTTCCCCCTGATGAAGGCAAAATATCTTTACATTTCAAATTTTGAGTCTTTATATTCTTTTATTTCTAATGAATTGAAAATAACAGAATAAGTATGTAAAGCAATTTAAATAAAATTTATTTAAATTGCTTTACCATATGTGAAAAAAGCTCAATTAATTGGATTACTTGTTTACTATCTAGACCATATCTCAGTGCTATTTCTATAACATCTTGCCAACCTGTATTTAAAAAATCCTTTTCTACTAAAAAATTCTTATAGGTTAATATTGATGGTGGTTGCTTCAGAACACTTACAAGCTTTCCTATAATTCTATGCTCAGGTGTAAACTCAATGTCTTTATAACTAGGATTAGCAGCTCTCAACAGAAAAGTATTGTTTTCTTTTAAAAAAAATTTAAGTGTAGCACACCAGTCTCCATCGTTCACTCCAGCTGCAACTATATCTCCAGTATTTGCGATATTAGTTTGACAAAGTAAAGCTAAATCTCCTTCATGTATACCAATCCAGGACATAGAATCACCCTCAATTCTTAGTGCAAAGTCTGCATTAATATCGGTTGAAATTTCAACTTGAGATTCCCAATTGCTTTCAGCTAAAAGAGGAATTCCAGCGCGTATTTTACCTAATATGGGAATCATTCTTGTTTTTTTATCTGGTAGACCAAGTAAAAAATCAACTGTAACATTGAAAAATTTAGCAAACTTAATTAATGTCTCATAATCTGGCTCTCTGCTATTTGATTCATATAAACTAATTGTTTGTTGAGTAAGACTGAGTTTTTCCGCAAGATCCTTTTGTAAAATTCCTTTTTCATTTCTTAATAATTTCAAACGATTTCCAATCATTACAAATACTCCTAACTTTTAACTTAATTAAAGTATACAACAAAATGTGATGAATTAAATAAATATTGCAAAATGTGATATTAATATTGACATACAACGGAATGCAATGTAATATAAGTCGTATAAACAACATATTGTGATGTGGAGGATTAATATGAAAGAACGACGATTATTAATTCAGATGCGAGAGCTAAAGGGATTAAAGCAAGAAGAAATAGCTAAATTATTGAGAACGACTCAGCAAAACATTTCTATGATTGAAAATGCAAGAAGAAAGCCTACAGCATATCAAGCTAAAAAATTAGAAGTGCTATTTAATACACCTATGGAAAATCTATTTCCAGATATTTTTTTAATGTGATAAACAACATATTGCAATGTATAGGGTGCTATTTACTAATATTATCACTGATAAAGGAGGTTATATAAATGGCTAAAACAGTCACGAAAGCATCAGGTAATGTGTATTGCCAAGCAAGATTGGCAGCAGCTAAATTTAATGATTCTTTCAATAGCAGGGAAGGAGCTTCTGAACATTTAGGAATTTCTAAAGATGCACTCACCAAATATGAACTTGGTTTATGCAAGATAGTTCCTGTAGATGCAGTAGTTATGATGGCAGAGATTTATAACGCTCCAGAATTATTAAACCTTTATTGTACAAAAGAATGTCCAATTGGAGCGGTAGGTATGGTTTCAGCAACAGAAGTTAAGTCGATAGAGCTCATAACATTAAGGATGCTTAATACTCTTAAAGATGTTGAGAAATCAAAAGATGAGTTACTTGAAATAGTTCAAGACGGAATTATTGAAGAAGAAGAAAAGCCCCAATTAAAGGAGATTATAAAATTCTTTGAGCAAGTAGAGCAAACTGTTGGTGAACTAAAGTTGTGGGCTTATAAAAATCTAAAGTAACAAAGTTTAGTGGTTTTGAATAATATAAAGTGATTACTAATTTGAGGTGAATAAGATGGCTAAAAACATAAAAGTTGTGATAGTTAATCCAGAGGCTATACCAAGGGCAAAAGAGGTTTTTACAAAGGCATTATATGATTGCTATGTTAAGAGTCAATGCAAGAAAGAAAGTCAAAAGGCACAGGAGAATTGCACATCTGTAAGTTAACATACATAGGAAGAATAGGCTGAATAGCCTATTTAAAAACAGATGTTTTTATAAAAATGCAAATAGCTTCCTAGGATATTATATGCAGGAACCTATTGAGTGTTCATGGTCTAAATAATTAATTTTAAGGAGGACTTGAAAGATTATTGAAAATATATTCTAATTACACAAAAAAAGATAAGAGCCTCTGACAAGGCTCTTGGGTTAAAAGTATCTAATTAGGATGTAATGAAGCCGTGATAACTTCATTTTTAAATTATACCCATTTTATGGATATTATACAATGAAATATTGAAATTTAAAGTTGTAATTTTATATAAAATCACATGATAGAAGTTATATTTTAAAAGAAAATTTTAGGAGGGTTCACATGGAAAAGGATAATGATTTTAGATTTTATTCCAGAAAAGATTTAGATAAGTTTAAGTTTTACCAATTACCAAAAGAGCTTTATTCACTTCAAAGATATGCGAACCTATCAAATAATGCTTGCGTTTTATATGCAATGCTAAAGGATAGATTGGAGCTTAGCATTGATAATGATTGGATAGATGAAGATGGAAATATATATTTTATATTTTCTAGAGAATCTGCAGCACAAATGATTAGGGTATCTTCTAGAACTATAGTTCCAGTGTTTAAAGAGTTGGTAGAAGCAAATCTGTTGTTTGAAAAACGTGTTGATAGAACTAGTCCTAAAAGATTATATCTTGGACAAATAATTAATGATGCGAATTATATCCAACGAAGTGCAAAATTTGCACCTCCGACATGCAAAGATTACACCTCAGGACGTGCAAAAATTGCACCTCGCGACATGCAAAATTTGCACCCTAATGATACTGAGTATAAAGATACTGAGATTAATGAGACTGATTTAAATAAAGATATATGTCATGCTGCTACACCTTATCAAGAAATTGTTGACTTATTTAACTTAACTTGTTCATCACTTCCAAAGGTGAAGATGATAAGTGATAAAAGAAAAAAATTGATAAAGAGCATGTATGATTCACTACAAAACAACTTGGATTTAGTGAAGGACCTATTTAACAAGGTTAGCAAAAGCAATTTTCTATCAGGGAAAAATAAGGAGAGCTGGAGCTGTAACTTTGACTGGATCATGAATCAAAACAACATGATTAAAATCCTTGAGGGCAATTATGATAATAAATTTTATAGCAATGCAGTAGTATCACAAAATAATAAGCCAGTGAGTAATAAGGGAAATTTTAATAATTATGATCAAAGAACCTATGATTTTGATATCCTAGAGAAAAAATTATTGGGGTGGGATTAAGATGATATTAGCAAACTATAAAATCACAGAAGATAGCACAAGGTGTAGTAGAGGATGGATGTATAAACAGCTTAGCTTAGTGGTAGAAAATGCAAGTAAAGTAGTTGAAAGAGAAGTTTTCAAGAATGGTCAGGGAAGAAAGCAAAAGGTGGTATCAGTATGTTAACAATTAGTTTGCTTTTAGTTATTGAGGCAGCAATGTTTGTAGGAGCTGCAATTGGTATAAGTAAAAAGATTAAGGAATTAAATTTAAAAGTTGATGATGTTATTTTAATGCAGAAGGCAACCATAAATAAAGTGGAGCACTTAAAAAATAATATGATGGACAACCTATGGGATATTAAAGCTCATATGGAAAAGCAGGACATGAACTCTGGTGTTAATAAAGTCGATGTAATAGAGGTTATACAAGATGAAACTAACAAGCTTTATTTCAAGTTATTGTTTCCACCAGTGAGATATACACCCAAAAACAAATAGAAAGTGAGAAACATTATGGATTATGAATTAAAGAATCTAAAGTTAAAAGTTAGCACATTGGCAGCAAAATTAGCACAAGAGATGTCTGAAAAACAAGGAGTGGAATATAAAGATTGTATTAGTTCAGCAATAGATGCAGCTTGTAGTAGTTTAGGAGTAAATAGAAGTATATTTATAAAAATGTATTTGTAAAAGCAAGGGGGAGAGTATGTGGATATAATCAAAGATGCAGAGTCATACTTAGAAGGCTATTGGGATTTAAAAGATTCAATAACAACTATGGCAAAAGAAATTGAATTGTTGGATGAAGATATAAAGTCAGTTAAAAGTTTGGATTATTCAGGAATGCCTCATGGAAGTGGAGCATCTCATCCAGATGATAGATTAGTTAATTTACTTTATAAAAAGCAAGTAAAAGAATCACTTTTAGAAAGAACAAAAGCAAAAGTAGCCTTTATTGACGATATACTCACCAAACTATCAAAAGATGAAGATGGAAAAGTGTTAAAGGCTTACTACATAGATGTACTAAGAAAAGAAGAACTTGAAAGAGCAATAGGATCATGTGAAAGAAATATTTATAGGATGAGAAATAAAGCGGTAAGAAGATTTGCTATTCAATTATTTGGGATAGTCGCTTTGGGACTATAGAGGCTCAATTTGATTAAAAAGTGACGTAACTAATGAAAATTAGAGTGAAAATAATGTTCTTTGAAAATTGAATAATACGGTATTATAAAATAAATTAATTTTTATTAAATCCGAGCTATAATTTATAAAAGCATAGTATGTATACAATACTTATATAAACTGAGATATAATTAATATATAAAATTCATTGAATAAAAAGTACTAATCTAATAACGCAAGGAGATGAAAGTTTAATGAGAGACGGTTTTAATAAAACTCAAGGAGACGTTGTTATTCAAATGGCAAGTCATGTTATAAGTGAGTTACATGGGATTAATGGGTTAGACTTAAAAATGTGGATAGAAATTTATGATATAGATTATTTAAAAAAATGTCATAAACCACATAAAAAAACCTTACTTCATAATTATATTGAATCAATTTATGATGATCAATTATCTTATTTGTTGGATAAACATTTTCCCATGGAACTTATTAATGAGCTACTAGAAATATTTGATTTTTATAATGTTGATTATACAACAATAAGTGCGTTCGAATTTAGAGGTCTAGATGATGATAGTCTTGAAGATGTTGAAGATGTTGAAATATTAGCAAGCAGCTTATACGAGCTATATATTGATAAGATTATGCCGTATGTTGTAGATGATATTTTTACAGTGTTATATTCCAATAAAAAGTTTTTATACGATTTTAATCTGCAATTATCACAATTAATTTCTCATTTAGCGAAAGCAGAGTATCCCGATTTTTTTAAAAAAGATGGTGTGATAAAGAGATGTGAATATATTCCACAATGGCTTAAAGATGGTGTATTTTATCGTGATAAAGGAAGATGTCAAATCTGTGGAAGAGATTTAACAAGAATATTGAATTTAGATAATAAGATAAATTATGATCATATAATTCCCTTGGAATGTGGAGGAACAAATGACCCTACAAACTTTCAAATTACTTGTGAAAACTGTAATAAATCTAAAGGCGCAAGAAATAGTCAGTTTAATGATATTACACATTCATTTTGGATACTAGACTCATATAAAATGTTTGATAATGTATAATTATCGAAAGTTATTGTATTGCACTAATTTATATAAATATAATGGTTTAAAGAGTTATAAGAATTTTACTCAAGGATTTTATAATAAAATTATAGCAATTATAAATGCCGTATTATTCAACAAGAATATGCGGTATTTTTTACATCGTAGTTCAAAATTTAAGCGACTCAATCTCAAAAAGGGAAACCTTGAGCGAAAGTAATTTTAGAAAGTGGCTCAATTAAAAGTTGGACAAGACTTGAAATTTCAAGTTAATGACAAGAGTAGAGATATGACAGTAAACAGAAAAAATAGAAATGGAACTATAATAAATAAAACCAAGGAATTTATAACAGTAAAATATAAAAATCTAGGCAATTATAAGGAGAGCTTTGCCTATATAGACTTTATTACTGGTTCAGTGAAGTTACTTTCATAGAAGGGAGAAAAGTTATGTTTTCTAATAGAACATTTGAAATAGAAGAAATTCCAAGTAAAATACTTATTAGTAAAGAAGAGGCAAGTAAAGATTTAAAGGTGAAGATAGATATAGAACATGATACGAATTACTTGGGGTATATAGATATTTATAATAATTTTAAAGCGGTAACTTATAGAGAAAAAAAGATTAGAGTGGAAGATTAGAATTTATATGAATTAAAGCACTTAGCACTTAATGTAGTTGTTAGGTGTTTTTTTCTTTTTTTGTAAAAAATGCGTTTACTGGGAAGGAAAAATATGTTAAAATTAGAGTTATTATGTAAAAAATAGGATATTTATGAAATATGGAATTATCTATATAACTTTAGGATGAAAAGACCAGTTATTAAATTTGACAACAGTTATGATGTTAATGACCTAATATTAGGTATTTCTATATGATTAAATGTTATCTATTAATTGATCTATTTAACTAGAAGTAAAAAGTGGACCTATACAATAAAATTTAAAATATTTCTAAGTAAGTTGAAATAAAAATATAGGAATCATATTTTTTTATAGTGTACTTATTTAAGTAGTAATAAAATTAGTTTTTTGAAAGAAGGGTGTAAAATGGTAATAGAGTGGATTAAAATTAAGGGGTTTAGAAATTTTGAGGATGAGGTTATCAATTTTTCAGATAAAACACTAATTATTGGATCAAATGATGTAGGAAAGACAAATATGTTATATGCATTAAGACTATTATTTGATAAAAGGCTTAGTGATAAAGATTTAGAATTATGTAATAGTGATTACAATGCATATAATAGATCAACTGAAATAGAAATTACAGTACGTATTAAAAATATATGTGAAGATTGCTTAAGGAGTATTTTTGGGGCTGATATAAAAGATGATGCGGTAATAATTAAATATACTAATAGTAAAAATGGAGAATATTCTATTTGGGCTGGCCCTAGTGAAGATTTAATTGAAGAAAAAACTGGTCGATTCTATTTAAAAAGACTAAATTTAGAGTATGTAGACACAAATAGAGATTTAATATCATTTATAAAGAAAGAGCGTACTAAACTATTAGAAGCATCCAAAAAACAACTTCCAGATGATTTAATAAACCAAGACAAAGAAGCCATAGATGGTATACAAGGTGACCTTAATGATTTAAATAAAAGTATAGATAATCTTCATTATATAAAGACATCATTAGACTCAGTTAATCAAGAATTAGGTAAATTATCTATCCATAATGAGGGACAAGTTGTTAAATTTGTAACTAATAATGGGGATGTAGGGGAACTGTTAAACAACGTTGAACTTTCGTATGTTACAGATGAAGAAGTACTTACAATTGGTGGTGATGGTAGAAGTAATCAAATTTTTCTCGCAATGTGGGTAGCAAAGCAAAAAAAATTAAAGAATTTGGAGTGTGTAACTTTATTTGCAATTGAAGAACCAGAAGCACACCTTCATCCTCATCAACAAAGAAAATTATCAAAGTATCTTGTAGAGAATTTTGAAGAACAAATATTTATAACAACTCACTCACCACAGATTGCATCAGAATTTAGACCTAATAATATCGCTAGATTATTTTCTATAAACAAAATTACCAAAGCAGCTCAAGGTGGATGTAGTAAAGATATAGCCTTAACATTTAATGAATTTGGATATAGATTAAATGCTATATCTTCCGAAGTGTTTTTTTCAAATGTAGTTTTTCTTGTTGAGGGACCATCAGAGAAGATATTTTATACAGCTCTAGCTTCAAGAATTGGAATAGACTTTGATAGGCTAAACGCAACAATATTATCAGTTGACGGAGTAGGGTTTAAGCCGTATATAAAGATTTGCAAAGCATTAGATATTCCATTTGTTATGCGTACAGACAATGATATATTTCCAAAAACTAAAAAAGGTGATAAATATCATTATTTTGCAGGGATTTCAAGAGCAATGGGAATATATGATGAGTTAATTTCAAAAGGGGGTTCAGATGAACTTACTATTTATTGGAAAGAAAATAAAGATGGCAACGAATGGCAGGGAGACATCAGTGAATGCCCATATGAAACTCAAATTTTGATTAGTGAAATTAAAGCGAAATTAGATGCGTTTAACATTTTTCTATCAGTATCAGATTTAGAAAGAGATATAGTGCTGACACCATTAGCACCAAGTTTAAAGGCATTTTATAACGAAACAAATGATGAGAATTTGATAAATCTGATGCAAGAAAGAAAAGCTGAAAATATGCTTAAATATGTTTCAGAAAAAATAGATGATTTAACATGCCTAAGTGGTGAGTATATTGCAGCACCGTTACATAGAATAGTTAAGCTTGTAGAAGGAGTAGTTCACTAAAATGAAAACAACTATAGAGCCAAGTAAAGAACAAATGGAAGTTATTGTTGAGACCAATAATATAGTAGTAACAGCAAAACCAGGTAGTGGAAAAACATTTACTATTGTCGAAAAGATAAAATGTATTTCAGAAAACTTATTGGATTATCAAGGAGTCATAGCAATTTCCTTTACTAGAAAAGCAAGTAGTGAACTAGCTGCTAGATGTAAAAAAAGAAATGTAATAAAAAAACAATCGTTTTTGGGGACAATAGATAATTTTTATATTAGCCAGATTATTTGTCCATTTGCTAAACATATTACAAGTAGTAATGTAAGATTACAAGTAAGAGAAAAACTTTCAGACTACCCTCAATATAATGAGTTAAAAAATATTAGAACTGAAGTTTCTGGCGATTTAAAAGAACTCTTAATAGATTCATTAAGAGAGGGACATATCTTCTTAGAAATAAGTGGACAAACAGCTTTGTTTATACTTGAGAGTGCAAAAGATTGCATTAAATATTTAAAATCTAAATATACACATATATTTATTGATGAATATCAAGATTGTGGAGAAGTACAACATAAAATATTTTTAAGATTAGTAGAGGAAGGACTTGTTGGTATTGCAGTTGGTGACTTAGATCAAGCTATTTATGCTTTTAGTGAGAGGTATTCTAAATATTTAGCTTCGTTAATGATAGATTGTAGATTTACACATTATGAAATTACAAAAAATCATAGATGTCATAAATCAATATCTAATTATTCTTTAAGGTTATTAAATCATACAATTTCCAATGATGAAAAAGATATCCGAGTATTTAAAGTAAAAGTAAGAGGTAATGATGAACATATTATGAATGTTATCGATAAACTTTTACCTCAGATAAAAGAAAAGTATAATGTTAAAAATAATAATGAAATAGCAATTTTGTGTAGGAGTAACAATACTGCGACACGAGCTCATGATTTTCTGACAACAAGTAGTAAATTATTCAAAACAACTGAATTAGATGAGAATAATTCTTATTGGGCTAGAGTTTTTAGCGATATTCTTGAAAGTTATTTTGATCCAAATGTTTTTGCAGTTAGTTTCACTGAAAAATACGTTGATGATGAAATTAACAGCAAGCAGTTTATAATGGCACTTGAAATAATTAAATCAATTTTCAATTTGGAAACTGAGGAGTTAAAGAATAATATCACTTTGTTTGTTAACTTTGCTAGATTAATATATCCTGAATTTGAAGACTGTGATGTACTAACAATACTTAAAAGGACTTTAAATGATACAGAAAAACTACTTTGCTATAAACCTGCTGCTGAAAATGAAGTTTGCATTATGACATTACACAAGTCCAAAGGCTTGGAGTTTAAAGTAGTTTTTCATTTAGACTTGTATAGATGGATATTTCCATACGAATATTCTGGAATAACTGAAGAAGATATTATTCAGAGTTTAAATTTACATTATGTTGGAATAACAAGGGCAATTGAAGTGTGTTATATGATGCAAGGGACGAGAAGATATGCAGAAAAAAAAGAAAGATTTGTTGATACAGAGGAATCAAATTTTTTACATAGAAATAATTTAGGTGATTTTCGTTGTGATGTTGATTGGAGAGCTTAAGGAAGGGATTACTACTTTTTTAGCATCTGGATTTAAATATCTTATGTCCATTTTATGTCAGTGACATTTGCATATTTTACCACTTATAATTAAAATATCAAATTTAATAATATTAATAAGAAATACACTTAACAGAGCAAAGATTGTTGGGTGTATTTTTATTTTTTGAAAGGGGTGCAACTGTGAGAATTAATGAAATTATTAAATCTCAGCAGCCAGAGTTATATAAGGGTTTTAAGTCAAGACAGAAGAAAGTTGTTAGGGAAAATAAAAGCATTGATGAACTAAGTAGCAAAGATATTGAAGAGCTCATGGGTCATAGTGCATACAGAAGAGGTAGAGGAGGTTCTATGAGGCAGGTGAGGTAGTTGAACTATGTAGAACCCATACGAGATAAAAAGACCATTAGTAGAATACTTGCTTATACGAGAAAGCAAAATGAAAGAGATTTTCTTATGATGATGTGTGGGTTCCACACTGGACTTAGAATTTCAGATATATTAGATCTTAAAGCAAGAGATGTTAAAGGAAGAAAGCATATTCACTTAAAGGAGCAAAAGACAGATAAGGGAAAGTTCTTCTTAATTAATAAAGAGTTAGCTTTGTACATGAATGAATACTGCAAGGATAAAGAGCCCTATGAGTACTTATTTACTAGTCGTGAAGGAATCAATAAGCCTATCACTAGGCAAAGAGCTTACCAAATACTAAGAGAAACCTTTGAGATGTTTGGTCTTGAGAATGTAGGCTGTCACACTTTAAGAAAGACCTTTGGGTATCATCACTATACAAAGTATAAGGATGTGGCACTACTGCAAAAGATATTTAATCATAGTAAGCCAGTGATAACACTGAGATATATTGGCATAGAGCAGCAGAGAATTGACGAGACAATCGAAGGACTGAGCTTTTTATAATTCTTTTTTTTACCCCTTCAGTTTGACATAATGAGGCACTGTAAAACTCATAAAAATTTATAAAATGAGAAGGGCTAACTAAGCTAGATACAGAGCCTGTTACAGAGATTTTTCTTCAGTTTGACTCTTTGTATATTATGTAAAACTCATAACCGAAAATATGGAAGAAACTAGGTGATTTTGTGCCAAAAAGAATATGTAATTTTTATGGCTGCAAGAACATAATTCCCTTTGCTGCAAAGTACTGTGAGAAGCATAAAGATACAGATAAAAATTTGAGCAGCCAAAGACATAAGGATTATAAAAATATAAGACAAGATAAAAAAGAGCAGAGCTTTTATAAGTCCAAAGAGTGGGAAGTCATTAGAACTATTGTTAGAGTCCGTGATTATGGTCTATGTAAATTATGTGAGAGTGATAATAAAGTTATATTCTATCAAACAGTCCATCACATTGAAGAGCTAAATGAAAAATGGTCCAGAAGATTAGATCATAATAATTGTATTTGTTTATGTGAGAGCTGCCATCAACTAATACATAGAGAATATTCATTAAGTGATAGTTCTAAGAGACAAATGCAGCTGAAACTTATTAAACTAATTAATAATTAAATTTATTAGGTGGTAGGGGGTGGTAATAAACTTTCTAAGCGAGCCGTAAGGGTCGCGTTTGCCATTCCTTACGCAAGGTTTTCGGTTTTTAAAAGAATTTGGATTTTTTGAAAGGAGGTAATAAGTTGGCTGGAAGAAATGCATATTCAGTTAAAGCAATTATTGCCAATGGAAATAAGAGCCATTTAACTAAAAAAGAAATTGAAGAAAGACAGGAAAAAGAAGAGCAATTTAAAAAACTTGGAAGAGATACTATAAAGCCTCCTAAGTGGTTAGGTAAAGAAGGAAAGAAAATATTTAAAGACATTGTAACGGAATTACAAGCCATAGACATTCTTGTAAATGTAGATGCCTATGGACTCGCAATTATGTCTGATACCCTTGAGAAATATATTAAGTGCACCATAGCTCTTCACTCAGAGGATTTAAAAATTGAAAACTATGATAAAAAGGGAAATGTAAGTGTTGTAGAAAATCCAACAGTTAAGACTCAACTAAAATATTTGGATGCTTTTCACAAGTATGCTTCAGTGTTTGGACTATCACCTGCAGCAAGGATAAAGTTAATACAAACTAATATGCCAGTGCTGGATGATGAAGAGCAAGAGTTTGAAAGTGAGTTTGAAGCTTGATGAAGAAAAGCTATAACACAATAATAGAAGAACTAATTGATTACTCTAATGAAATCATTAAAGGAAAAATCATTGCTTGCAAAAGACATAAGCAAGCCTGTGAAAGATTTTTAAGGGACCTACACCGAATGGAGCGTGATGATACCTTTCCTTATTATTGGGATGAGGTAGAAGCAAAAAAGGTTGTGAAATTCTTTGGATATTTAAGACATAAGGAAGGAGCTTTGGCAGGTAAACCAATAGAACTTAATTCCTTTCAAAGATTCTTAGTATGTAATATTGAAGCATGGAAGCATGAAGATACTAATTATAGAAGATTTAAATTTGCTTACATACAATTGGCGAGAAAAAATGCAAAGTCCCAGTTACAAGGTGGCTTATGTTTATATGAGATCTTTGGAAAAAAGATTATGGGTGCTCAAATTTACACCTTAGGAGTAGAAAGAGAACAAGCAAAGGAAGTTTATAATGCTTGTAAGGATATGCTTAGTAAACCTCTTAAAAAGAGACTTAAAATATCTATACCTCAAATTTATCATTCTCAAAGTAATAGTATTATAAAGCACTTATCAAAGAAAGCTGGAAAAACAGGAGATGGTAAGAACCCACAGTTTGCAAGCATAGATGAATATCATGCCCACGAAACTTCTGAAATGTATAACGTTATGTCCAGTGGTATGGTTTCAAGACCTGAACCACTTATAGTTATTATTACTACTGCAGGTGAGGATTTTGAAAATAAGCCTTGTTATGCTGAATATCAAGATTGCTGCAACATTTTAGATGGAACTTTAGAGAATGAAAAATACTTTATCCTTATTTGTGAAGTAGAACAAGAGGATGATGTCGAGGATATAGAAGCTTGGAAAAAAGCAAATCCAGTACTTATGACTTATGAAGAAGGTATCACAGGTATTGCTGAAGCCTTTCAAAAGAAATACTTCTCTAGTGATCCTAGACAAAAGAGAGAGTTTTTAACGAAGAACTTAAATATTTGGGTAGGTGCCAGTGATAAAAAGTACTTAGATGTGACTCAATGGAAAGCTTGCCAAAGGGAATATGACTTTGAAAAATTCAGGGGAAGTGATTGCTTTGTTGGAATTGACTTATCTAAAAGTGGAGACTTAACTAGTGTGGCCTTTGAGTTTCCTTTCTTAGAAGATGGCATTAGAAAATATGCGCTTATTAGCCATAGCTTTCTTCCAGAAGGAGTTCTCAGAGAACATATGAAAACAGATAATGGAAACTATGACATTTGGGCAGAGAAAGGATATCTTACCACAACTGAAGCTAATGAAGGACTCATTGTGGATTATTGGGCAGTGCTTAACTATATACAAGATATGAAAGAAAAATATGAGTTCAATGTTAGACAAATCGGATACGACCCTAATGGTGCACTAATGTTAGTTACAGAACTTGAAAACATAGGCTTTAGTTGTATTGAAATAAAACAAAGTGCCAGAGCTTTGAATGAAAGTACTGTAAACTTTAGAGATTTAGTCAAGGTAAAGCAGATATACCACAATGGAAATAGTCTTTTAACTTGGTCTGTAGGAAATTCTGAGTTTGATTCTAATAGTTTTGGTGAAATAAAGATTTCTAAAAAGAGTAGATTTAAAAGAATAGATCCAATAGCATGCTCTATATTTGCTCATAAGTTGGCCATGGAATATTGGAATAACAAATCTTTAGATTTAAAGAAACAAATGGAGCCAGAGTATCTTAAAAAACTAGGTTGGTAAGGAGGTGAGAATTTGGGATTAAGAAATCTTTTTAAGAGTAAGAAGACCTTTAATAATTCAGTGGGAATAAACAGTGATGAGTTTTTAAAAATGCTTGGAATAGATATAGGTAACCTTGATAGTAATAAACTAAGTGAGGTTACTTATTTTACTTGTCTGAGACTTTTGGGAGAAAGTGTGGGAAAACTTCCATTAAAGTTATATAAGGAAACTGATAATGGACTAGAAAAGGCCTTGGATCATAAACTTTATACACTTCTAAAACTAAGGCCAAATCCTTATATGACTTCAAGTACCTTTTGGAATACCATCGAAGCTAATAAGAATCATTATGGTAATGCTTTTGTTTACAACAATAGAAATGAAAACTTTTGGATTATGCAGAGCAATAATGTAGAGATTTGGATAGATAATGGGGGGATATTTAATAAAGATAATGCCCTTTGGTACATCTATAAAGATCCAAAGAGTTATAAGCAGTATAGATTCCATTATACTTCAGTGCTACACTTTAAAACCTCTGTGACCTTAGATGGAATTACTGGACTTGCTGTGAAAGATATACTTAAATTGCCTATAGAAAATGCTCAAAGTGGAACAAAGTATTTAAATAACTATTATAAAAATGGACTCATGGGAAAAGCAGTGGTTCACTATACAGGAGATTTGGACCAAGAAGCAGGGAAAGTAATGGCTTCAAAGATTGAGGAGTTTAGTAGTGGTGTTCAAAATGCAGGGAAAATAGTTCCGCTGCCTCTTGGATTTCAATTAGTTCCACTTAATATAAATATGGCTGATGCTCAGTTTCTTGAAATTAACAAGTATACGGCGCTTCAAATAGCTGGAGCCTTTGGAATTAAGCCTAATCAAATAAACAATTATGATAAAGGTAACTATGCAAATGTGGAAACTCAACAAAGGTCTTTTTATGTGGACACTTTACTTTCAATCTTAAAACAATATGAGGAAGAGCTTAGTTATAAACTTTTAATGGATGATGAGCTAAAACAAGGATATTGCTTTAAATTTAATGTTAACTCCATCCTCAGAGCAGATTTTGCCACGCAGATGGAAGGCTTAAGTAAAGGGGTTAACAATGCCATTTATACACCTAATGAAGCAAGAAACCTTTTAGATTTACCGCTGATTTCTGGTGGAGATCAATTAATTTGTAATGGTAACTATGTTCCACTGGATTCAATTGCAGGGAAGGGAGGTGAAAATGGTGAGCAAAAATAAGTTTGTAAGTATCAAAAATCAAACGGAAAACTCAGCAGATTTATACTTTTATGGAGATATAGTGTCTAGTTGGTGGGGAGCATGGGACGATGCAGACCAATACCCAGAATCCATCAGAGACTTTTTAAATGAAGTTGAAGGAACTAAAAATTTAAATATCTATATTAACAGTGGTGGAGGTAATGTATTTGCTGGAATGGCAATTTACAATATGTTAAAAAGACATAAGGCTCATAAAACTGTTCATATTGATGGACTTGCAGGATCTATTGCCAGTGTAATTGCAATGGCAGGAGATAAAATCGTTATACCATCCAACGCCTTTTTAATGATTCACAAACCTTGGAGCTGGACCGAAGGAAATTCCAATGATTTCAGGAAGTTAGCCAATGACTTAGATGCCATTGAAGAAGGTATTTTAAATGTTTATGCAGAAAGGCTAAGAGAAGGTGTGGACCTTGAAACCATAAGGCAAATGGTGCAAGAGGAAACTTGGATTAATGGATTGGAGGCTGAAAAGTATTTCAACATAGAAGTTGCTGAAGAAAATCATGTTGCTGCTTGTAGCTCTGATTACTTTAAAAATTATAGCAGAGTTCCTAAAGATCTTAAGAATCAAACATCACAGCCAAAAGAACAAGAGATGCAAGAAAGTAAAGAAGAAATAAATATGAAGCTGATCGAATTAGAGTTAATCTAGTTCTTTTTATTTATATGTATACTTAAAATTAGCCTTCACTTTAATTGAATACTTGTCCCAAATTTTAAACCTCATTCATATTTTATATTATAGGGAGGGATAAGTATGAGATTAACAACATTATATGAAAAACAAAAACAAATATTAGAGTATATAGAAAAAGAAGAAAAAAGAAAACTTGATAACTATAATTATGAAACAAGAATATGGAGCAACGGGTATAAAGCAGCTGTCAATACGATAAAAAACTATATATGGGAAGTCCTTAACAAAGGGGACTAATTGCAAAAACTATAAGAGGAATATTAAACATATGTTTCTTCTTATAGTTTTACTTTTAAGTCATTCTATGATAAAAAAGCGACGTAAGTGTTAAAATTTAAAGCACGAACTGTTCTTTGAAAATTGAATAATACGGTATTAAAAAATAAAAGTTAACGGAAGTATATTGGAAATTAATGCAATAAAATGGTAAGTATGATACACTTTTCTCATGCATTAAGTCATAGTTATAATAAACTTCGAATTAATAAATAGTAATTTATGGGGGTACTGTATTGTATGGAAATGATTGATATTTATGACGAATTAGCTCAAAAATGTGGTAAGACCGAGGAAAAATACGAGGCTCATAAAAAAGCACTTATTCATAAAGGTGTTTGTGTATGGATTGTTAACTCTAATGATGAGATACTACTACAAACTCGAAATAGTCAAGTTATGTTCCCAAATATGATGGATATTTCGTTTTCAGGGCATATCCAAGCTGGTGAAACATCTTTAGAAGCAGCTATACGAGAAGGAAAAGAAGAACTTGGCATTGATTTAGAAATAGATAAACTCCAATATCTCTTTTCGTGTCGGGAGTATTTAGGGGTTGATGGATATTTTGAAAATGAAATAGATGATGTGTTCCTTTATAGAATGGATATTCTTTTAGAGGAGTACTCTTTCAACGATAATGAAGTGAAAGAAGTATCGTATGTTTCACTTGAAAAATTCAAGATAATGGTAGAAACACATTCCACTATGCTTATGCCTTACAAAACACATTATATTTTTTTACTAACAGCCTTGGGTAGGTGGTAAATTTAGTCTATTACATAGATTTGATTTCGTACTTACCACGACAAATTCCAATTTGTAGAGATAAATTAACAGGATTTTGAGTTCAGTTTTATCGGAACTTTCTAATTTAATGACTAAACTTAAAAATCGAATATTTTATATAAATACCGTATTATTCAACTAGAATATGCGGTATTTTTTATGTCGCAATTCAAATACAGCACGAAAAACAGTATCAATTTAGATGCTGTTTTTTTCTTTTATAAAAAATTATAAATCAAAATTTAGGAGGAATGAAAATGCCAAAGGAATTATTAGAATTACTAAACAAAATCAAAGCTAAGAAAGAGGTAGCAGCGAACTTACTTAATGAGAAAAAACTTGATGAGGCTGAAAAGGTAACAAAAGAAATCAAGGATATGCAAAAGGAATTTGAAATTAAAGCATCACTCTTTGAGGATACAAGGGATAACTTACCTATTGAGGGTACAGAAAATAAAACTTCTAAGGATCTAGGAATCA
>NZ_JAVWDJ010000018.1:0-69855 GCF_036642255.1 Clostridium sp.
GTATGGCTGGGATATTTACAGTAATGGCAATAATTTTTATAACAATAAAAGCATTGAATTCTTTTTTTAAAGAGAAGAACTAAAAGTTTCTCTCAAAAAACATATAATAATTAAGTAAAAAAGATGAGGAACTAATCTATTAAGAGGAGTTTCTCATCTTTTATGTAGTGCAACATTAAGATTAATTTCAACATCTATAGCGAGTATATACATTCATTTATCTTGTGAATTAGGAATGCGTTTCGAACTTCAACGAAATAGTGGCTAGTAATGAAAATGGGAAGGAAAATGTATTTTCCTTCCCATTTATTATTAAATTGCTATATCTAAAGGATAGTTTGAGTTCTCTTTCATTTGAACAGCTATATAGTTTGTTAAATCAACCACTCTGCAAGCATATCCCCATTCATTATCGTACCAAGATACTACTTTAACCATATTGCCATCCATAACCATGGTTGAAAGAGCATCAATTATTGAAGATCTCTCATCACCTCTATAGTCTATAGATACTAAAGGTTTTGTTGAATAACCAAGGATTCCTTTCATAGTGCCTTTAGAGGCATCTTCCAATGCTTTATTAACTTCTTCTACAGTTACAGGCTTAGATAGCTCACAAACCAAATCTGTCATGGAAACTGTTGGTGTAGGTATTCTTACCGAAAAACCGTTTAGTCTTCCTTCAAGCTTAGGAAGAACTTTTCCTACAGCTTTTGCAGCACCTGTAGTAGTAGGAATTATTGATTCTGTTGCTGCTCTCGCTCTTCTTAAATCCTTGTGAGTTTTGTCTAGTAATTCTTGATCATTTGTATAGGAATGAATTGTAGTCATCATACCTTTTACAATTCCAAAGTTATCATCCAAAACCTTTGCAAAAGGAGCTAAACAGTTTGTTGTGCAGGATGCATTTGAAATTATATCATGTTTTTCTATATCTATCTTTTCTTCGTTAACACCCATAACTACGGTAATATCTACGTCTTTTCCAGGAGCTGTTAATATGACTTTTTTTGCACCTGCCTTAACATGCTTCATAAGATCCTTTTTAGTTGTGAAAACTCCTGTAGAGTCAATAACTATATCAATTCCCATAGATTTCCAAGGTAAGTTCTCAGGATCTCTTTCTCTACATATTTTTATAGTTTTTCCATTAATGGTTAGAGAATCCTCTGTGAAATCTACATCCCCTTTAAAGGTTCCGTAACAAGAATCATATTGAAAAAGATGAGCTAGGGTTTCGCTTTCAGCTCTAGCATTTATTGCAACTATTTCAATATCATTTCCTAAATTTTCTTGAGCGATCCTTAAAACTGATCTTCCTATTCTTCCAAATCCATTAATAGCAACTTTCGTACACATAAAGTTTCCTCCCACAATCTTGATAATTAATTATATAAAATAAGAAATTAGCACATAGCTTAATTGATTTGATTTATTAAATCAATTAAATAGGTTAATTCGCTTAAGTATTCTGAATAAGTGTAGCACATATATTTAAAAGCGTCGTATGTGATATATTATTTATATCATTAATACATATATATGTCAATGATAGTTATAATGTGATTATAGCTGTAATTTGGGATTAGGAGTAAATAGGAGAGGATTTTAACGTATTTCTTATTATTTTAATCTATGAGTATTCAAAATATAAAACACATTTAATAGTAATTTAAATAAATAAAGATGGTATACTACTTTAATTAGTTAGTATACCATCTTTTTATATAAGTGTTTAATTTTCTACTGCATTCGTATCTTTAAAGGTATTTTAAACACCAGGTAATTTAAAAAATATAATCCACTAATCAACAAGGTATTTATGATTAGTGCTGAAAGGTATAATAAAGTTTTAGCTTTTCCTTTTTTCTATCTGAAATTGATTGGTTTTTCCCATATTATAGGCAATCTTTATTATAGATTGTTCTTCTTTAGTAAGTTCCCTACTTAACATTTTTTCAAATTGTTTGAACAATCTATAAGCATCTAGTTTTGTGCTTCTTTTATCATCTCGATTATTTCTATGTTTAGAAAGATTATATACTTTAGTTTGAATATCATTTTTATAAATTTTCTTAAAGACCTCTGAGGTATAATAAGCATCATTAAAGGCGTTATGAAACTCTTCGTTTGAAGGAATATTTAACATTGTTACTGCTTTGCTTAAGCCTATATTAGTACCTTTTGGGTAATTAAAATGCTTAGATGCATAATGCTGAATATCAATATAATCTTTGGCAATCAAACTATGGTTCAATTCATGATATTCAATATTTCTAAATAATTCCTTTATATCTGCAGCGCCCCATACGCATAGTATATTATCATCTTTCATGAATTCATAAAGTTCTTTATATAATTCCTTAAAGGTTTTTTCATTAGTTAATTTCTCTGATGTAATTCCAGTGATCTCTTGAATATATGGTTTAATATCAGTGTATGCTTCAGGTTTTACCAATTTATCAAAAGTTGAAACTGTATTAAAATTTTCATCCAATTTTAATGCACCAATTTGAATTATTTCGAAGGGAAAGCTTTTGTTTATTTTATTTTGATTTTCATCTTCTAGCTTAGAAGGATGATTAAATTCTAAATCAAATACTATATAATTCACGGTTATACCTCTTAATAATAAAATTTAATAAGCTTATTTATAATATATCGTAGTTATCAGTGTCACCTATTTAATCATAAGTGATAAAAATTTCTACATGGCTAAATATATTAAACAAACGTACTACAACATTATAACTCATATTATACTAAATGAAAAATCTTTCAAGATAGTTTATTAAGGATATGAAAAAATGAAGTTTTTAATTCACTAGAGAACCTCATTATCCTTAGCTTTCATAAAGTCTTTGACAATAAATACATTGAATTAAAACCTAGTAATTTGTTAAAAATAAGTGCGTATTATAAATTTAAAGTGATTTTTGTGCTAATAATTTATAATATGTGCTAAATTTCTAAAAATATTTAGGTGGTGCATAATCAAATGGATAATAATGTGGAAAAAAACATTAATGAAACTCAAGATTACAGTGGTAAAAAGGTTAATATAGTGATGTTTAGTGGAGAATACGACAAGGCTCTGGCTGGTCTAATTATAGCAAATTCAGCAAGAGAGCTAGGTGCTGAGGTTACTCTGTTTTTTGCCTTTTGGGGCTTACTTTTGCTAAGAGACCCTGATAAACTTTCACTTGAGGATAAAACAGCATATGAAAAGATGTTTTCAATAATGACACCTAAGGGACCAGAAGAATTACCTTTATCAAAAATGAATTTTAGTGGCATAGGAAAAGAAATGCTAAAAAAAATGATGAAGGATGAAGAAGCTCCGCGATTAATAGATTTTTTACAAGGTGCACGAAAAAAAGGAGTAAAGTTTTATGGTTGTAAGTTATCAGTTGAGGTAATGGGATTTAAAAAAGAAGAACTAATTCCTGAATTAGAAATTGTAGATGCATCAAAATATTTAAAGGATGCATTAAATTCAGATATGCAATTGTTTATATAAGGATAATGTACATTTTTAACATAAGCTTGTTGAAATTTAAATTAACGCTTCAACCTTATATATCTTTAAAAGTACCTTCTATAGAGTGAACTTTAGTGAAAGTTTATACCTTAGTTTTAGAAGATGAGAACTAATGAGTTTAATAATAATTTAAACTTTAAAGGTACAAGAAAACCTAGTATGGATTATTTCCAAACTAGGTTTTCTTATTAACCATTATGTGCTTCGAATCCTGCACCAACTTTAGTAACCTGAACTGCCACCATTTCTGACACTGTTCCGTTAATTATTTCATGCCAATCACCTGCAGGGACAAAAATTGAGGAACCTGGATGTATGTCAAAGCCATTTTCTCCTACTAACATTTTTCCGTCCCCTTTAAGTATGAAAAATATTTGTTCGCCACTAGGGTGTCTATGCATTTTTAAAATTTGATTTGGTTTAAAATAATAAACTTCTGATGTCATATCGTTTCCAACAAACACAGGTATCTTCGGAACTGCAGTATCACCGTATTGAGACATGCTTCCATCAAGTAGATTTTTAACTTTTTCCATGTGGAATACCTCCTTATGATTAAGTGTATTTATAGTATTATCTTAAAGAGATAAAAAATTCAAAGTTTAGATATATATAACTAGAGAGACTTTCTTTAGAATTAATGTCTATAATAGTTTAATTATAATATTAGAGTTATGAGAGAAGTAAGGATTAATCTCTTCTGAGTAATTATGGTGTAAAGAGAGTTTTCTTCTATCCAAAATTGACTTAGGAGAATATTTTTTTAGAGAGTAGAACTAATCTTTCTAATTGAATATTATTATAATAAAAAAGATGTGGGTTTAATTAGAAATTAATCCTACATCTTTTTTTTGGTTATATTTTTAATAAATCAGAAATCTTATCTCTATCAAAGCCTAAAACTTCTACATTGTTAATTACTATTAGGGGAACGGATCTATATCCTTTTAGCATAAGTGATTTTCTAACTTCAGCATCTCTTGAAATATTATGTTCTATATATGATATATTATTTTCCTCGAAGAACTCCTTAGCTCTATGACAGTAGACGCAAGTATCGCTAGTGTAGATTTCAACTTTATTCATAAATAAACAACTCCTTTTTATAAATATCATGATAAATATCATAGTAAAAATCGTTGAAATAACGTTCATACTACTCACTATATTTATATAAAAATTATTGATTTTTGTGATTAAATTTTAATTATATTAAGTTTAATAGAAATAACTTTAAGGCGCTGCAAGTGAAAATATTAAAAAAAGAGTTTCGTGAATAAGTTGTGCTAGGGCAGCGCAAAGCTATATAAAAAAATCACTATGAACTGTATATATGTTCATAGTGATTTTAAAATTCGCAATAAAATCAAGGAATATTTATCAGTAAGTTTTTGAATTTATAAAACTCATAGAAACTTTTACACTAATTACAAATATTATATTAGAAATAAACTAAGTATAAATACAGTAATCATTGTTATAACACCTTGAAGGAATGTAGCTACTGTTTGAGTTTTGTACGCAGTTTTAACATCTATTTTACCAAATTGGGATACTACCCAGAAATAGCTATCATTTGCATGAGATACAGTCATGGCACCTGCACCTACAGCCATAACCACCAATACTTTCGCGATTTCAGAAGTTAATCCTAAGGCTGGTAGAAGTGGGAACATTAAAGCAGAAGTTGTAACTATAGCAACTGTTGAAGAACCTTGGGCTGTTTTTAATGCAGCAGCTATAATAAATGGAACAAAGATGCCAAGGTTTAGTCCTTGTAATACTTCTCCAATATATGTTCCAATTTGAACTTCTTTTATTACAGCACCAAGAGCTCCACCAGCTGCAGTTACTACTAAGATCGAAGCAGAATCTTTTAAAGATTCACCAACCCAACCAGTTAGAGTTTTTTCATCAAGCTTAGGCGCTAGTAGAAATGCAAATACTAAGCCTATTAAAAGTGCATTTACTGGTGTACCTAGGAAAGAAAAGAATATTTTCGTTGAACCGTTACCAAATGGGTCTCCAGGGAATTTTGCTACAGAGCCTAGAGCCATAAGAACTATAGGGACAATTATTGGAGAGAAAGCTTTCCAGGCAGAAGGTAATTTACCATATCGAGCAATTTCTTGCTCATAAGTTAAACCATTATCTATATCCTCTATAGGTGCATACTTCGAAGCAACTTTGTTTGCAAAAATATTTCCTATAACTACAGCAGGAATAGCTACTACCATCCCTATAAGTATTACTAGTAATAAGTTTTCAACTTTAAGGTTTGCAGCACCAGCAATAGGGCCAGGAGTAGGTGGGACTAAAGTATGAGTTGCATATAGTCCAGTAGAAAGTGCAATAGACATAGCAACTAGTGAAGTTTTCGTCTTCTTTGCAAGGGTTTTACTTAAGGATGAAAGAATAACAAAACCTGAATCACAAAATACAGGAATTGATACTATATATCCTATAATGCTCATAGCTAAGGTAGGTCTTTTTTCGCCCACTAATTTAATAATCACCTCTGCCATTTTTATAGCAGCACCTGATTTTTCAAGAATGGTTCCTATAATGCACCCAGAGATGATAACAATACCGATACTCGTGAGAGTTCCACCAAAGCCAGAAGTTATCACTGTTGGGATTTTGTCAGCAGGTAAACCTGCTGCAAATGCTAGGCCATAAGAAGCAATAATAAGTGAAAGAAATGGATGAAGTTTAAATTTTGATGTAGCAACAACTATAAATGCGATGGCTACTAATAGTGCCAAAATTAGTAAAGGTCCTTGTAACATAATATTTTACCCCCCATTATAATATCTTATTTAAAAGCTTATAGCTTTTATTACGAGTGTTTATTTAAGCATAACATTGCACGGAGTATTCTCTCTGAGGCATCCTCTAATAATTGTTCTCCGTTTTCTATTGCTTCTTCTAAGGTCATTGGTTTATCAACAATAGAAAAAATACTGTCAAAACCTTTTTTATAAAGAGTGTTAGCTTCTTTTCCAATGCCACCAGCTAAAGCAATCACAGGAACGTCATATTTTTGTGCCACGCTAGCAACGCCAAAGGGTGTTTTACCATATTGGGTCTGATAATCTATACTTCCCTCACCAGTAATCACTAAATCTGCATCATGCACATATTCTTCTAATTTAGTAGTTTCAATTACTATATCAATACCTCTTTTTAATTTTGCATTTAGGAAAGCTAGTAATCCACCACCTAGTCCACCAGCGGCTCCAGCTCCAGGAATAGTAGCCATGGAAACTCCTAGTTGTTTTTCAATTATCTCTGAGTACAACTTCAAATTATTATCAAGAATTTTAATCATTTCCTCAGTGGCACCTTTCTGAGGTCCAAATATAGCAGATGCACCTTGAGGACCGCAAAGTGGATTATCAACATCACAGGCAACTGTAATAGAACATTCTTTAATTCTTCCATCTATGCCACTAATATCTATTGAATATAACTTTTCTAAAGCACCACCACCAAAGCCAATGTCTTCTCCTTTTATGTCTAAAAATTTAATTCCTAGCGCCTTCATCATTCCAAAACCACCATCATTGGTAGCGCTTCCACCTATACCAATAATAAAGTTTCTACAACCTTCTTCTAGAGCGTGTAAAAATAACTCTCCAGTACCAAAAGTAGTTGTAATGAGAGGATTTTTTTCCTCTTTAGAAAGGAGGGGGAGGCCAGAAGCTGCAGACATTTCTATCACAGCAGTTTTGTTATCTCCAAGAATTCCATAGAATGAACTTATTTCTTCCATTAACGGGTTAAAAACAACTGTGGAAACTATTTTTCCGCCAGTTGCATCTACTAAGGATTGAACAGTACCTTCTCCACCGTCAGCCATGGGAACTTTTTCTATATAAATATTATCATTTACTTTACTTATTCCTCTTTCAATAGCATCAGCTACTTCGCTAGCTGTTAAAGATCCTTTAAAAGAATCCGGTGCTATTACAATTTTCATTAAATTCACCACCTATTAAGAATTTTTAATTACGTCATCTTGAGTAATACCATTTAGTATAACCATGTAATTTGATACATACTGGATCAAGCAAACCAATTTCCCTATCTTATGAAAAATATTATTATTTGGAAAGCTTGTTAAATATATTATATAATGTTCATAAAATATTTATAATGTACAAAAACACTGAAGATTAAACGTTATCATAATAAGAAACTGTGCATTATGCACAGTTTCAGTCTTGTAGATTTCTAATTGTATTCATTATAGATAATTTAAAGCAGCAATTCATATCCATCAGGTCTATTCCATGGTCTTTATATTTATTGATTCTATATAGTAGGGTATTTCTATGAATGAATAAGGTGCTAGAAGCTAATTTTAAGTTCATATTACAATTAATAAGAGCCTTTAAGGTTTCAATAAGAATCTTATAATCTTCCTTCGATAGATAATCTACATTACTAACTAGATTCGATAGAAATAGTTTTTTTTCCTTGGGTAAAGAACTCAATAATAACTCTAAATAGTAATCATCTTTAGTAAGTACTGGTTTCTTTATTTGAAGTTTTTTGCTAATTTCTAAAAGGTTAGAGGCAATATCATAGGATTTACTATAATCCTTTAAGCAGTAACAATCTGTACCTAAAGCAAAATGCATGATAATACCTATTCTATCTCTTAACTTTCCATGGAGCGTTTCACAGTACTTATAAATATCTCTATCAGAGCTTTTAAAAATAACAAATCTGTGTTCAAAGATATTTATAACTATATCATTCTTATTAGCTGTGTATTCACTGATAAAATCAACGATTTCTTGTTTTAATATTTGGGCCTTAACTTCCCCTTCTTCACCAAGGTTTTTAACAATAGATGAGAAGTCTAGGACCTCTCCAACTATTACAATTCTTTTAACGCTACCGTTAAAACCAACTAAATTTGCCCTATCATAAAAATCATTGATATTATCTAATTCTGTTATTTTAGTAAGTTCCTTTGCGAAGTTTTTTATTGCTCGTTTTTGAAATAACTCTTCCTTTTTTCTTTCATTTTCAGAGATCATAAGCTCCACTAATTCCTTCACAATAAGTCCATAGCCTTTAACATCCTGAGAGGAACCAGTTATTCCCACAACACCCAGCACTGTACCATTATAGTAAAAAGGAATATTTACTCCAGGTTTACATCCACTGAATTGGTTCAAATTAGATTCGTCAACAATTATTTCCTTATTTAAATCTGCAGCATGTTTTGCACCTTCATGAAAGGTGTTTATTCTGCTATTATCACCAGAGGCTATAATTACACCCATTGCGTCCATAATATTAATATTTTTTCCTAAAATATTAATTAATTTATTAACTATATTTTGATATTCATATTTTTCTATTAACAATGTTTCACCCCCATATAGTGAAAAGAGTTTTATTTATATTGTATAAGATATAATTGAACTTTTAAATAGAATTAATTTTATAGTAGCATTTTGAAATATTTCATATTTTAAAAATTTATATTTTTAAGAGAGTTAAATGTTGAAAAGAGTTTTTTATCTCCATTACATGGCTAAGGCAAATGAACTTGTTCATTAATTTGAAAAAGTTTATAATTGAATTAGGAAAAGTATTCATTATTTAATAAAGGTAATAACAGAGGTTTGTTGGAGCTTACTTTTATAAAAAAATAAGAATATCTTTTCTAGGCAATATTAGATATTGGGGTGGAGTTTTATGACAGACAAAGAAATAATAAAAATGATAGAGCGTAATCCAATAATTATTAAAAATATTGAAAGTCCCAGCAATGATGTGAAACTAGCAGCCATAAAAAAGGATGGTTCGGTTATACAATATATAAAAAATCCTACAGAGGAAATGAAGGAAGAGGCAGTAAAAAATAGTATAAGGGCAATTCAGTTTATAGAAAATCCTAGTTATGAAATGAAAAAATATGCGGTAGAGAGGGCATGGAATACATTAGATTATATTGAAAGACCTAATGAAGAATTAATAAAAATAGGAATAAAACAAAAGGGCTGGGCAATAAAATATGCAAAAATTCCTAGCTTGGAGCTGCAAAAATTAGCCATAGAACAAGATTATGATTCAATAAAATACATAAACAATCCTCTTGAGGAAATTCAAGTTTTAGCCGTGAAAAAAAATTATGAGGCTTTAAGGTATATAGAAAATCCTACAATAAACGTAGTGAAAATTGCAGTGAAGGAAAATGAAGCTGCCATAAACTTTATTTCTAATATGGATGAAGATAAAATGGTAACACTGTTAAAAATCAACATACTAGTATTGAAATATTTTATTAATAGTATTTCTAAGGAAACTCTTGAAGTAGCCTTAAAGGAAGAGATATCTAAGGAAGATGTTGAAGAAAAATATGTTAGAGACTTTATTAACTGTAATAGTATAAGCATAAAGAATAGAAACATATCAATGGATAAAATTATATTTATTTACAAGTTTGGAAGTAATAAAGCGAAAAAAATAGCTGTTGATGAAAAGTTAAAGATAAGATAAAAGTAAAGTGTTTTATGTGGTTTAATTAAATTTAAAATATATTATTATGTAAAACGTACTTCATATAAAGTTATTTTTGATATAAATAGATTTATATGATCTTTTTCAAACAAAAGGAAGGATGTTACTTATGAATTTTAGAGATACGCTACTTAGTGTAGAGATGATTATAGAAACTAATGAAGTTCCTTTAGTAGTAGGTGAAAGCGGTATTGGGAAAACCGCACTAGCTAAAGAACTAGCTAAGAAAAAAGGTTGGAATTTGGTTGTTATAGATGGAAATCTTTTAAAAGAAGGGGAAATAGGCGGACTCCCTACTGTTGAAGAATATAAATATGAGAATGATAATGGAAATATAGTTAGTAAAAGAAGAACTGTTTATGCAGTTCATACTAAACTTCAGGAAATCGATAACTTAATATTTGAAGATAAAGAAATACTTTTATTTATTGATGAAATAAATCGTTGTGAACACTCAGTGCAACAAGAACTTATGAATTTAATACTTAATAGAGAAATAAATGGATACTCGCTACATGAAAGAGTAAAGATTTTGGCTGCAATGAATCCTTCTAGCAAATATGGAGAAGACTTTGATTATCAAGTAGTAGACATGGATGCGGCTCAAGAAAATAGATTTGTATGGCTTAATATGGATAGTGATGTTAAAACTTGGCTTCATTGGGCAAGGGAGAATAACATTGAAGAAAAGGTTATGGAATTTATTTCTACGTTTCCTGAGTACTTACATAAGGCTGATGAAACTGAGAGTATAAAATCAACTCCTAGAAGCTTTGAGAGAATTTCAAAAAGTTATAGGTTATATAAAGAAAGTTATAATAATGTTCCAAAGAGGATATTCTTAAATGTATTAAGGGGTAATGTGGGAAGTAAAATTGCTCAGGAGTTTATGGTCTTTGTGGAAGAAGATAATAAGCCATTAATATCATTTGAAGAGGTATTTAATGAAGAGGGATTATCTAAGAGTATTATTGAAAAAATTAAAAGAGAAAGTCATACCAGATTATATTTAAGTGCAAAGAATATACTACATAGATTAAATACAGAAGAGTTTCTTCATGATTATATAAGCAAATTTATCACTTTTATTAGTTTTTATCCTGTTGACTTGAGACTTGGTGTTATGCAGGACATTAAAGAAAATTGCCATAGAATTTATAATATGTGCTTAGAAAATGAGGAATTTATAGAACTGTATTTTCAGGGTTATAATGAGATAAAAGGTTAGGTACTATTAAATGGGAAGTAACTTCGAAGGATTTAAACAAGAACTTTATGAAAAGATAGCCAATATAAATACTCTTGATGAAATACCAAAAGATTTTCAAAATAGTTTTTTCAACTTAGTTGATAAGGTAAATTTTATGCTTTTAGAAGATAAAGATAACTTTTATGGGTATTTCCTTCTTCAAATGGGGCGAGAAATAAAGTATGATATGTCATCACCAACATCAGTAATTTTTAACTTATCTAAATATATGATTTATTTTAATCCTATAATATTCTTAAGTCTTACTTTGGAACAAATGGAAAGTACCATTAAACATGAAATACATCATATATTATCTTTGCATTTGTTGAGAGCAAAGGAACTTAAGGGAAAGTATAGCACTTTAGCCATTAACATGGCAATGGATATAGTAGTAAATCAGTATTTAGAATATCTTCCTCCCTATGCTACAACTTTGGAATGGGTAAATGTAAAATATAATTTAAAATTAAAACCATTTAATCCAATGGAATATTACGTTGAAGAAATTCAAAAAGAGTTAGACTTACTTGAGGAAAATGAAGAAAGCGAAGAGGATGACACAAAGGATAGCGAAATAGAAAAAGAGTATGATATCTCAAGAACCCATGATTTATGGGAGAAATCCTTAACTATAGATGATAAAACAGTAGGAGAACTTACTGAAAAGTTTGCGTCAGAAGCGCAAAAGGGCGTAGTTCCTATGTATATTGGCTCCATGTTAAAAAAATTAAAGGAAAATAAAAATGAAATTCCATGGAACTTATATCTAAGAAAACTTATGGGAACATTAGAAAGTGATAAAAAAAAGACTAGTACTAGGAGAAATAGACGTCAGCCAGATAGATTGGATTTAAGGGGAGAATTGCGAGGACATGTTGCTAAAATCACCATTGCCTTAGATATTAGTGGAAGTATAAGCGATGAAGAGTTTCATCAGGCTATAAGAGAAGTTTTAAGCATAGTAAAAAATTACAAACATGAGATAACTTTATTAGAATGTGATACGGATATTAAGAAAGCATATAAAATCAAATCAATAAATAATATAAAAGATAGAAGTATCACTGGTGGTGGCACTAAATTTGCACCAGTATTTAAGTATGTTAATAGCACAGATACTAACGTACTTATTTACTTTACTGACGGCAAGGGAGAAGAAAGGCTAAGTGTATTACCAAAAGGATATAAAACTCTGTGGGTAATTTCAGGAACAGGAGATAAATTATCCTTAAAAGAAACTTTTGGTACTATAAAAAAGTTAAGACCAGTGGAAACAACTATTGATACTATTGATTTACTAGATATAAAAAATGAAGGTTGGTCTATGAATAGTCAACAACCTATAATTTAAAAAAGGAAGGGAGACCTTCCTTTTTTATGAAACGAAGAACTTGTGAAAGGTTTATTAAATTATTAAGGTATATTAGAGTACAAATTTATTTGAGGGAAACTAAAAGTAATCTAGGTTATAAATGAGTAAATGAAACTTTGGAATAGCTCAAAGAATTTTATTATTCTAGATGACCTTTAAGGTATTCATTATTACTTCTAATTTAGCATTATCAAAATTTTCAAAGATTTTTAAGGCTAAGTCTCGATTATGGTACACTTTCCAATAGCCACAAAGCAAATATTGTTTATTAGGAGTATTAATAAAGGTTTTTACATCTTCTATAGGAAATCCTAGAAACACTCCTAATTCATGTGGACATTTGTATAGTTCATATCTAGTTTTCAATATCTCCAAGTTCGCTTTTATATTTAGATTAGGATCATACCCATATTCACACAGGAAATCACTAGTTTCCATTTCTTTTAGCCTATTATTTAATAGGTTCTCATCATAAAACAATACCGTAACATATTTTTCTGTTTCCTTAAGTTCAAAGGCTTTGATATTTAATTTATTCAATATTTCATTTTTGTAAGTGCTCCAGTTATTATTCATATTTCTATCATAATTACAAAAGGTAACAGTGCTAGCAGCCTTTAAACCTTTTAGTGTAGGGGCAATATTGTAGGCAATTACACTATACATATAGTCTTTTTCATTCAAAGTATTTATGGCTTTCCTGAAAGATTTAAGTACTGATTTCATAACACACACTCTCCTTCAACTAATTATTATAAGATAAATAACTGTATATGTATTATGTGCTTTCATAGATATTTAATTCTGTGTTTTTTCTATGTTTTAAAGGAATAATTCTATAATTTCTTCAATAAATAGTGTCTTTCTGTTAAATTAACTTTATGACGCATTAATTATCTTCGTAGTTTTGTCCAAATAAAATCAACAATTGATGAGATAAAGATGTAAGAGTGGAGGCTTCAAATAATATAAAGATGATTAGCTTGATATATTAATGAGGATAATAGTAAAATAAGTATAAACAAAATTATACTTTTATGAGTAAGAATTTCAGAAATCAACAATAAAAGTAGTGCTTTACTTAGTTCTAATTGGAGAAATAAATAAGGTTAAGGCTTGATACAGTGGTAAAATTAAGGAGTGTAACAATTGGAAAAAGTTATTCTACATGTAGATATGGATGCCTTTTTTGCTGCAGTAGAGGTTATGGACAATCCATCTCTTAGAGGGAAGGCAGTAATAGTAGGGGGAATATCAGAGCGAGGTGTGGTGGCTACTTGCTCTTATGAAGCAAGAAAGTACGGGATAAGATCTGCAATGCCAACTTATATTGCTAAGGCAAAGTGTCCTCATGGGATATTTATATATCCAAGACATTATAGATATGAAGAAGTATCAATGAAGGTATTTAATATCTTATATTCTATAACAAATAAAGTTGAGCCAGTGAGTATAGATGAGGCCTATTTAGATATTACTGATTTAAAGATGGACCCTAAAGATATCGCTACAAAAATTAAAACTAACGTTAGAAAAAGTTTAGGGCTTACCATATCTGTGGGAGTATCATACAATAAATTTTTAGCAAAATTAGCCTCAGATTGGAAAAAGCCAGATGGTCTAATGGTCATTACTAAAGAAATGATTCCTAAAATCTTATTTCCTTTATCATTGAGTAAAGTCCATGGCTTGGGAGAAAAATCTGTAAAAAAACTTAATAATATAGGAATATTTACAGTAGAACAGTTATATAACCTTCCTCAAGAATTCTTTTATGAATACTTTGGCAAATTCGGAGGAGAAATTTATGAAAGAATTAGGGGAGAAGATAATCGAGAAGTTATAACCTATAGAGAAAGAAAGTCAATTGGACGTGAAACTACATTAATAAAGAATACTGAAAACAAAGAAGAGCTAAAGGAATACCTTAAGGAATTTGCAAATGATATTGAAACCAACTTAGAAGAGAAAAATATAAGTGGAAAAACTATAACCTTAAAAATTAAGACAGCTTCCTTTGAGAGTCATACAAAGAGCAAGACCCTTGGGGTTTACATATCTTCAAGTGAAGAAATTTATAGGGAAGCGTGCAAAATTTTAGATAGTATAGATCTAAAAGAAGAAATTAGGCTTATTGGTCTATCAATAACTTCTTTAAGTAATAATGAAATCCAGCAGTTGACAATATTTTAAATATGTTAATCACTTTATGAATACAAATTAAATACCCCTTGTACCTATGGAAATCCCATTAAAGATGCTTAGGCTTATTATATTGTGAAAAGGAGTTTATTTTTTTATAAGCTCTTTTTTCGTAATATCACCATAAATTTCTTCATATATTGTTATGAAAGTTTACAAGTATTATTACTAAACTTATTTAATTAGCTTTTGTGGTATAAGTGTCATTTTATATTCATGAAAGAGTATAAAATGAGAGAATGAACTTTTGTCAAAGTTAAAATAGTTAGCAAAGTTCAGCATGAAAATGAAATTTTCTTATGTAATACTACTAGTTTACTTATTAAATACGATGAAAATTGAAAAGAAGAGTAGGTGTTAAGTTGAAACCATATATTATCAAAAATGGCACAATAATTACTGCTAGTGATACTGTTAAAGGTGATTTATTTATAGATGAAGGAATTATCAAAGAAGTAGGAATAAATATAGAAAAAAATAACTGTGAGATTATAGATGCAATGGGTAAATATGTGATTCCAGGAGGTGTAGATGTCCATACTCATTTTGATTTGGATGTAGGAATTAGTAGAGCGGTAGATGATTTTTATACGGGTTCTGTAGCCGCAGCTTGTGGGGGAACAACTACTATAGTGGATCATATGGCCTTTGGACCGAAGGGATGTAATCTTAAGCATCAAATAGAAGTTTATCATAAACTTGCGGAAGATAAAGCTGTGATAGATTATAGCTTTCATGGAGTTATTCAGCATGTAAATGATGAGATTTTAGCGGAGATAGAGGAAATAGTGGATAGTGGAATTCCAAGTTTTAAGTTATATCTTACATATGACTTTAAGGTCAATGATGATGATGCATTTAAAGTCATATCAACATTAGGCAATCTTGGTGGAATTACTACAGTTCATTGTGAAAATAATGATATAATAAATTATTTAAGGAGTTATTATTCATCAAAAGGCTTATATCAACCTATTTATCATGCTAAAAGTAGACCAGTTGAAGCAGAAGGAGAAGCAGTAAATAGAATTATTAATATAGCTGCTATGGCAAAAGATGCTCCACTTTATATAGTTCATCTTTCTACTAAACTCGGTCTTCAGTATATAAAAACTGCTAAGGAAAGAGGGCAAAAAAATATCTTTGCTGAAACCTGTCCTCAATACTTAATATTGGATGAGGAAGAATATAATTTACCAAATAATGAAGGATTAAAGTTTATAATGAGTCCACCATTAAGGCAAAGTTATAATAAAGAGGCATTATGGAATGGAATTAAAGATGGACATATACAAGTAGTTGCAACTGATCATTGTCCATTTAATTTTAAAAAGGAAAAGCAAATGGGAATAGAAGACTTCACAAAATGTCCAAATGGTGCACCAGGTGTGGAAACAAGAATGGCTTTATTATTTTCGGAAGGTGTGTCAAAAAACAGAATATCAATAAATAAATTTGTAGAAATAACATGTACAAATCCTGCAAAAATATTTGGGTTGTATCCTAAAAAAGGAACAATTGCTGTAGGATCAGATGCAGATATAGTAATTTTGGACCCTCATAAAGAATTTATAATAACAAAGTCAATGCTCCATGAAAATGTAGATTATACACCCTATGAAGGTATTAAGGTAATAGGATATCCGGAACTAACAATGGTTAGAGGTGCTATTGTGGCGAAAAACAATGAATTCGTAGGAAAGAAAGGATTAGGGAAGTTTATTAAAAGAAGTAGGATTCAAGTATAAGATGAGTAATGTGCATTTAAATGTAGTTTCAGTTGAATTTTATATTTCTTCAAGGCTATCACACAAAAAAAGTATGTGGGTTTAATGATATATCCTACTATAGTTTATATTTCAAATAAAAGAAAGCATATTAGAAAAAATATGAATAGATATTAAGATAAGTTCTTTAACTATAAAAATACTGTTGACAAAATAAATATGCCAACAGTATTTTTCATTTATTGAAATATCAACAAAAATCAAGGGTAAAACTAATGTAAAGGAAAGGCAAGATGATATTAGCTATTAGCAAAAGAGGTACGGTTTTGTTTAGCTTCTGCACGTGAATTCATATCTTTCATAAGAGCCTTATATTCATCAGATACTTCTGAGCATACAGTTAGAAGAGTATCTACTACAAAATCTATATTTGTATCATCTATCTTCTTTAAATTTGTATCTTCATAAGATATCATATTTTCATTACTTAAGTCATTGTATATTTTACTAACAATAGAAGACTTCATTACAGTAGGGCTTTCCATACAGTTCTCTGAATAGTACAATATATCCTCTACCACCACAAATTGACCAAAGCTATATTCTTTCTCACAATCATCAGATCCATCATTTGGATTACAATCATATTGTGTGTGTTCTACGTGCTTAAGATCAAGTCTGTTAGTAGTATCTTTTCTAGTTAAAACTGAGCGCACTTCTAAATCCAATAAACGCTCCTTCATATGGTCAGAAAAACTTCCACCAAATTCTAAAATAAATTGCTTCATTGATATGTTCTTCTTTAATTTATAATTTCTTTGTGCCATAGGTAAGCTCCTTTTCATGTTTATTCTAAATGATCATAAGTTAACTTTCTTAATTAAATTTTATAAGTAAAATTAACTCTCATTTGGTCTCGATTATATTATTATATCTTATCTTTAAATTTATTTAAGAACTCACATAAATAAGAAACTTATGAGTTCAAAAAATAATTAAATTTCTAAGTTCTCTAAAAAAATTCATTATGATAAAAAACCACCTTAAAAAAGGTGGTAAAACATTTGATATATATTAATCTTAAATATTTTATAAAGTTAAGCTTATAATTTTACAACATTAGTAGCTTGAAGACCTTTAGGTCCTTTTTCTACTTCAAATTGAACTTGGTCACCTTCATCAAGGCTTTTTCTAATTGCATTTCCTTGGATTGCTTTGAAGTGAACGAAAACATCATCTTCTCCTTCTACAGTTATAAATCCAAAGCCTTTTTCTGAGTTAAACCATTTTACTGTTCCTAATTTCATTAATTGTCCTCCTAATGAAAACACTTTATTATTGATAAATTTATTTTTATCAACCATGTTTTTGTTATCATATCATTATAACTCTAAATAAAATAAAAAGCAAATAAAATTTCAGAAAATATAAATTTATTTTCCAAAGGCTCTTTAAGGCAAAGTCTCTTTAAGGTTCAAGAAAAAGATTTTTCTATAGCCGTCATTAAAAGACAACTAGATACTATTTTAAATCTTAGAAATAAATTACTTGGTTGATAGATTTTTTATATTGATTAAATTTGGAAATAAAGTTTTAAATTCAAAGCTTATAAGCTATAATGGGGCTATATACAAAGCATTTTGGCATCATGAAAGAAGGAGATTTTATGAGATATAAAGCTAAACTTTATCAATGGATTTATAAACTTTTTATTGGAGTTTCATTTGTGGGTGCCTTTAGCACTTTTATAATATTTGATAAAAAACTAAGCAATGTAAATTATTATTTTACTGGAGCAATAACCTTAATAGGAGGGTTGTTAGCTTACTTCTTTTATAAAAATTATAAAAGAATTAGAGATATTATTTTTTTAAAAGAAAATTGGCCAGAAGGGTTAAATACAAAAAAAAATCTTAAAAGTATTAAAAATTATTTCGTAAAATGCAAAGAACACAAAGGTGATACGTGCTTTTTAGATGACCAAACTTGGACGGACCTAAATATGGATGATATATTTCTTAAAATTGATGTAAGTATAACCACCCCTGGTGAACAAGTACTATATGATATATTAAGAAATCCATTGCTTGAAGAAGAAGAATTAAGAAATAGAGATAATATAATAGAACATTTTCAAAATAATAGCACTGACAGAGAAAACCTTCAGATTAACCTTTTAGACTTAGGCAAGCAAAGTGAAGGAGATATTCTGGAACTTTTTAATATGGGGAAGGTGAATACTAAGTTTAAAATAATTTGTGAAATACTCGGTATAGCTCCATTGGTGATTTTGCCCTTTTATTTTATTTATGGATCAGCTATTTTACTTCCATTTATAGCCATATTCACCATGAATACGTATATTCATTACAGGCTTAGTAAAAACATAATTAATCAGGTTAACTCTATAGCATATTTAGGAAATTTAATTGCTATAAGTAAAAACATAGTTAAAGAAGATCATAACGTATTAAAATGCTATTTAGATGAATTAAGTAAGAATATAAAAGACATAGGAAACATTGATAAACACTCTGTAAGCATTAATAGAATAGAGGGGCTAGATCTTTTAGGAGACTATGTAAATGTATTATTGTTAAGTAGACTTCGCTCTTATTATAAGATTGTTGATAAAATATATGATTATAATGAAAACATCAAAAATATCTATAGAGTAATTGGCGAGTTAGATAGTTTATTATCTGTAGCAGCTTATCGTGAAAGAACTAAAACCTATTCAAAACCACAGTTTTTATATAATGAAAAGGGATTAGAACTTATGGAGGCAGTTCATCCACTTATTGATATTCCTACTGCCAATTCTATAAAGCTTAAAAATAGTGGAATTATATTAACAGGATCAAATATGTCTGGTAAATCTACATTTTTGAGGACTGTGGCTATAAATACAATTTTAGCACAAAGTATATATACAACTTTAACTAAGGAATATAAAGGCTCATTTTTTAAAATTCTTACATCTTTAAGTCCAGAAGATAATGTAAAAAAAGGAAAAAGCTATTACCTAGGTGAAGCCGAAGCATTACTTCGTATTTTAAACTCTTTTGAAGAGAAAGTGCCAACCTTAACTATGATAGATGAAATTTTTAGAGGTACCAATCCTATTGAAAGAATCAGTGCCTCTGCTGAGATCCTACAGTATATTTCAAATGAAAATGTTATAGCACTAGTGGCAACTCACGATTTGGAATTGACAGAAATGGCAAATGATAAGTTTCACTGCTACTATTTTAGTGAAGATGTTGATGAAACAGAGGGGTTGAAGTTTGACTACACAATAAAACCAGGGGTATCTCCAACGAGAAATGCCATTAAACTTTTAAAATATATTGGATATCCTAATGAAATTATTGAAGGTGCTAATAATAGAATAAATAGGTTGTATAGACACCAGTAAATATAAGATAATAAGAATTCCTTTAAGGTAAGTATAGAGTTAATTTTCTATTACTTACTTTAAAGGAATTTATAATTTTTACAAAAGTAAAGTAAATAATTTAAGAATGCAATAAATAAGTTATGTAGCTAATACCCTAAAATAAATTAGGCATATGATGAAAGTTAAATTTTGTTGAATAATACAGAACTTTAAAATAAAATGTTACTAAAGGGGAGATAAGTGATGCTAGAGGGAAATGTTTATAAACATATTATTAAAAATTCTTCATGGGCATATTTCTATGGAGAGTTGATTTGTGATAATAATCAAAATAGGGACTTTATTATATTAGATACAAACCATAAGTTTGAAAACTTGATAAATATAGAAGAAAATCATATTTTGGGGCAAAGCATTGTAAATATTTTCACTGCTTCTAATAGTGAGGGATTTGAATGGTTAGATTTCTTAGAAAATATAAAAGTTTGTAGTTCAGGCAATGTGGTAGAAATCTACATAGAAACTTTAAATAAATGGTTTAATGTACATGGATATCATCATAAGGACAACTATTTCATAATACAATTAATAGAATTGGATAAGAAGATTTATAAAGAACATACCTTAATGAAAGGATTGATAGATAACCTCCCTTTTTCAGCATGGGTTAAGGACAAGCTTGGAAGATATATTATTATCAATAGATGTTATGAAAAAGAAAGTGGATTTTCTTATGATAAAGTAATAGGAAAGAATGATAATGAAGTATATTCAAAGAATTTAGCGCAAGAATTTAGAAATCAAGATTATGAAGCAATGGAAGCTAAAAATAAATTATTTGTATTCGAAGAGTATTTTAATGATGAATGTCATCTCCTGCACAAAATTGCTATAGAGGATAAGGAAAATATACTTGGAATTGTAGGATTTTCTTTAAATACAAATGAAGAGAAAAAAGCTAAAGGGGAAGTTGAACAGAAAAATAAATTTTTAAAAAGTCTAATTGATTCTATTCCAGATTTTATATTTTATAAAGACTTACATGGGAATTATTTAGGGTTAAATGAAAGTTTAGCAACTCAATATTTCGGCAAGCTTGAAAGGGAACTCATAGGGAAAACCTATAAGGAGCTAAGAGGACATAATATAGAGAATGAAGCCTTTATGAAGCAAGATGAAGAAATCATTATAGAAAAAGATATTAGGGTATATGAAGAATCTCTTTTATTAGTTGATGGTGATATAAAAGAGTATGAGACTATAAAGGCACCTTTTTATGATGAAAATAATAACATAATGGGAGTTTTGGGTATTTCAAGAGACATCACTCATAGAAATATAGCAGAGAAAAACTTGAAGGAAAGTGAAGAGAAGTTTCGTCAGTTGGCAGAGAACATTGAAAATATGTTTTTGATTTATGATGAAGGTACAGTAACCTATGTAAGTCCAGGATATGAAAAAATATTCGGTAGAAGCTGTAAAGAACTATATAAAAATCTTAGAAATATCTTTAACTATATCTGCCCAGAAGATCAGGATATGATTAAAGAAATTGAGTTTACCGAGAATATTGACGTAGCTTTTAGGATAATAAGAGGTGACGGTGCTACTAGATGGGTTTGGTTAAAAGGATTCCCGTTAAAAGATGATATAGGGAACGTAGTTAGAACTCTTTTTATAGCTCAAGATATTACGGCTATAAAGGAAGCTGAAAAGGAACTTGAAAGATTAAGAACAGAGTTCTTTGCAAACCTTTCACATGAATTTAGAACGCCACTAAATTTAATATTTAGTTCACTTCAAATGGTGGAATTTAAGCTTAAACAATCTATTACTGAAGATGAATTAGGATTAGGTAAATATACAAATATTATAAGGCAAAATAGCTTTAGGTTATTGAGATTGGTAAACAATCTTATAGATTCAACAAAAATAGATGCAGGTTATGTTGAATATAACCCTGAGAATAGCGATATTGTATTCTTTGTAAAGGGTATAGCTCATTCTGTATCCATATTTGCAAAAGAAAAACATATGGATATTATATTTAATTCACAACTTCAAGAAAAAGTAATAGCTTTTGACCTAGATAAAATGGAGAGAATAATATTAAATTTGATATCTAATGCTATAAAGTTTAATAAACCAAATGGTAAAATAGAAATTCAGATATGCTTAAAAAATGGGTTTGTTGAAATACATGTTAAGGATAATGGCATTGGCATACCTGTGGACAAACTTTCTTATATATTTGAAAGATTTAAACAAGTGCATAATAGACTTACTAAAGTTAGTGAAGGAAGCGGTATAGGATTATCTTTAGTTAAATCTCTTCTAGAAATGCATAAAGGCACTATAGAAGTAATAAGTACCTTAGGAGAAGGAACAGAATTTATTGTTAAATTGCCAGATGTTTTAATTGATGAAGGTAATGAAATAACTGCTTCTAAAAACCAAGTTTTAGTAAATTCAAGAGTTGAAAGAATTCAAATTGAGTTTTCAGACATATATGGACTTAATATATAAAGTTAAAGAATCATATTATAGAGTATTATAGTAATAATTATCAATAAGTGGAGGGAAGAATCTTGGAATACATAATTTCTGGTATAAAGGAAGCATTTACATTATTACTATCTTTTCATGAGGAAACTTATAATATAATCTTTTTATCAGTTTTTGTATCTTTGTCCTCCACTTGCATTGCTTTTTTTATTGGATGCCCCATTGGACTCATTTTTGCGATCAAAGAATTTAGAATGAAAAGATTAGCAACAAGAATATTATATACTTTAATGGGAATGCCACCTGTAATTATTGGACTTGTAGTAGCACTGGTATTATCTAGAAAAGGGCCTTTGGGGGAAATGGAGCTTTTATTTACCCCTATAGCTATGATTATTGCACAAACACTTTTAGTAATTCCAATTATTGCAGGAATAATATTTAATAATTTTAAGGATAGAGCCAAAGATGTAATTTCTGTTTCCACAACCTTAGGAGCAGATAAGCTAAATACATTTTTACTTTTAATTAAGGAAATGAGAATATATGTATTAATTGCAATAGTCACAGGTTTTGGAAGGGCAATATCTGAGGTTGGTGCAGTAATGATTGTGGGGGGAAACATAAAAGGCCATACCAGAGTTATGACTTCTTTTATTGCAATGAATAACAGCATGGGAAATTATTCACAAGCAATAGCTATGGGATTAGTATTGATCTGCTTGTCTTTTGTGACAAACTCCATACTGTATTTTGTTGGCATGGGGGATTAATATGGATATTACTATAAAGAATTTAAAAAAAGTTTATGGAGATAAAACTGTATTAAATATTAGGGAATTAAACTTAAAGGCTGGTAAAATATACGGAGTAGTTGGAGCAAATGGAGCTGGAAAAAGCACTTTGTTAAGAATGATAGGTGGGTTAGAGACACCAACCTCAGGGGAGATTTTTATTCAAGGGGAAAGACTAAACAAAAATCATTTACAAGAAATAACATATTCAAATCAGAAACCTTATCTTTACAGAACAACAGTATTTAAGAATATCGCTTATCCATTAAAATTTAGAAAAAGAAGTAAAGATTTTATTGATAATGCTGTAGATAATATAATTAAAGAATTTAAAATAGAGAGTATAAGAAATAATTTAGCAGTAAACTTATCTGGTGGTGAAACTCAAAAGGTTGCTCTTGCTAGAGCTTTGATTTTTCACCCCAAATTAATACTTTTAGATGAGCCCACTGCTAACATTGATCCAGATTATAGGGAACTTATCGAAAAAGTAGTGATTGAAAGAAATAAAATCAATGGAAGTACTATTCTAATAATTACCCATAATTTAAGAGAAGCAAGAAGAATTTGTGATGAATTTGTATTTTTGCACAATGGAGAGGTTATAGAGTATGGGAATATAGAAGAGATTTTCTCTAATCCTAAAAATTCTATAACTAAAAGATTCTTGGCAACAGAAGATTTTTAAAGAAGAGAAATAAAAAATGAGTTATCTATCATTTAGTGAAAGCTAATAAATACATATATGGGTAGAAAAGAGCACTATCAACCACTATTATACTTCAATAGTGGTTGATAGTGCTTTTATTATATTTAAATAGAGGGTTCGTGAAATAAAAGTACTAAATTTAATGTTAGATAAATTTTTCTATGCTTACACTATTTATTGATAAAAATTACGGAATTTTATATATGGGAATAATCTTTTAAAAAATAAACTAAGGTAGCTTTCAAGAAACTATTTAAGATATCTTTGAGTAAAAAAATTATTCGGCAACTAACACTTATGCTAAATGAAGTGTTCTATTTTGGGACATTTTAAAATAAACTTGTTAAAAAAGTATCTAATTACAAATTGTGGAATTAATGTGATATAATATTAAATAAAGTGTATTATTATTGAACAGTTTTTTAATGAGGTGATGTAAAAATGATAAAGGTAGCAATTTTAACAATTAGTGATAAGGGGTTTAGAGGAGAAAGAGAAGATGGAACTGGACCAGCTATTAAAAGTCTGATAGAAAATCATCAATACAAAGTAGAATATTACAAAGTAATCCCTGATGAAATGGAACAGATTCAAAAGGAACTTATTTATATATGTGATGAATTAAAAATAGAATTAGCCCTTACTAATGGTGGAACTGGGTTTTCACAGAGGGATGTTACTCCAGAAGCCACTAGAAATGTTATTGAAAAGTACGTACCGGGTATTGGGGAAGTGATGAGATTAAGATCCTTAGAAATAACTCCAAAAGCAATGTTATCTAGAGCTATAGCAGGTATTAGAAAACAAACCCTTATTATAAATCTCCCAGGCAGTCCTAAGGGAGCAGTTGAAAATTTAGGATTTATTATGCCAGCTCTTGCCCATGGTATAGAAATACTTACTGGACAAGCATCTGAATGTGCTCGAAAGTAAATGGTTTTTATAAAAAGATAAGTTGAGCATTAGTTAAATATGATCTAATTGTTCTTTAAAAGATTAAATGATAAAAGCTTGCATGCGAGAATAAAATAGAATATTTTAAGCTTTAATAATTAAGTCTTTTACAGAAATTGATGAACAAATTAACTTATAGATTGTTTAATGAATTTTAAGTTTAAGAGGTGAGATACTATGGAACTTTTTAAGGTTATGTCAGTAGAAGATACAAAGAAATTGCTAGTGGATACATTTAAGAAAAAAGTTCACGGTGAAGAGATTGAATTAAGTGATGCACTAGGTAGAATTATTTATGAGGACATTAAAGCTAAAGAGAATGTTCCAGCCTTTAGAAGGTCTACTGTAGATGGTTATGCAGTAGCTTCAAAAGATGTAGTAGGCGCTAGTGAAACAATTCCTTCAATGATGAATCTAATAGGAGAAGTTATCATGGGGGAAGCTCCTTGTTTTAGTTTAAAATTGTCAGGGGAATGTGTATATGTACCTACAGGTGGAATGCTTCCAGAAGGAGCTGATTCCATGGTAATGATTGAGTATACTGACAAGTTAGATGATGAGACAATACTTATAAATACATCTATAGCTTATGGTGAAAATGTAGTAGATATAGGTGAAGATATAGCCATAGATGAATTAATAATAAAAAAGGGTACAAAATTACGACCCTATGAAATAGGAGTATTATCCTCCTTAGGAATAGGTAAAGTTTCAGTTTTTAAAAGACCAAAGGTTGCTATTATTTCCACTGGAGATGAGATTGTAGGTTGCGATGACACCCCTAAACATGGTGAGGTAAGGGATATAAATACGTATATGTTATATGCAGCAGTACTTGAAGATGGTGGTTATCCAGTTAATTTTGGGGTGGTAAAGGATGATTTTAGTAGATTAAAGACTTTAATGGAAAAGGCTTTAGAACAATGTGATGTGGTGCTAATATCTGGTGGAAGCTCTGTTGGAAAAAAAGATCAGAGTTTAAGAGTTTTAAATTCACTTGATTCTTCAACAGTTTTAGTTCATGGAATAGCTGTGAAGCCTGGTAAGCCTACCATTATAGGAAAAGTAGGAGAGAAAGCTGTGTTTGGTCTTCCGGGACATCCTCTCTCCTGTGCTGTGGTTTACAAGGTAATTGTTAAGAACTATTTAAATGATCTTTGTTGCTTTGACGAAAAAGTCTATGGAATACAATGTGAGTTTGAAATGAACTATCATAAGGCAAAAGGGCGAGAAGAATATTTGCCAGTTATCATTAAAGAAGAAAATCACAATCTTATAGCCAGTCCTATACTAAGTAAATCAGGAGTTATTACTGGATTTTCAAAAGCATGGGGATACATTAAAATTGAGAAAAATCAAGAGGGAATTTTACAAGGTCAAAGAGTTTATGTTTATAAATTTTAAAGGGTGTAGAGCCAAAGAAATTTTAAAGTGTGTAAATGTTAAGGAAAAGAGGTGTCTAAATGGGACAAAAGGTTTATCTATCTAATTATGAGTTAGAAGATGCCATGAAGATTTATTTCAATAAACTTAATAACTTAAGTAAGCAAAAAGAAGTAATTCCTACATGGGATAGTAATGGGAGAGTTACAGCAACACCGATCTATTCTTTGATATCTTCTCCATTTTATAATTCTTCTGCTATGGATGGAATTGCAGTTAAAAGTGATGCCACTATAGGTGCATCAGAAAGAAATCACATAGTGTTAAAACAGGGTGTAGATTATATTGTGGTGGATACAGGGGATCCTATACCAAAGGAATTTGATAGCGTTATTATGATAGAAGATTTGATAACTGTTGATGAAGAAAAAGTGAAGATTTATAAAAGTGTAGTACCATGGCAGAATATAAGGCCATTAGGTGAAGATATAGTAGAAGGGCAACTTATAATTCCTTCTAGTCAGAAGATTAGACCTGTAGACATTGGTGCTATGATAGCTGGTGGAGTAAATGTTGTAGAGGTTTACAGAAAGCCAAAGGTTGGTATTATTCCTACAGGAACTGAAATTGTGGAACCGGGAAGTAATCTTAAAATTGGAGATATAGTGGAATTTAATTCAAGAACTTTTTCAGCTCAAATTGAAAACTGGGGAGGGATTCCTAATAGGTATCCTATTGTAGATGATGTTTATGAAAACATAAAAGCTGCAGTTATAAAAGCGGTGGCTGACAATGATATTGTACTGATAAATGCTGGGTCTTCAGCGGGAAGAGAGGATTTTACAGCTAAAGTCATTGAAGATTTAGGTGAAGTTATTATTCATGGCATTGCTATAAAACCAGGAAAACCTGTAATTCTGGGTATTATAGATAATAAACCTGTAATCGGTATTCCAGGGTATCCAGTTTCAGCTTATTTTATCATGGAGTTGATTGTAAAATCATTGGTGGAAGGCCATCAGCACATAGATAGCGAGCCTTTAAAACAAGTTAAAGGAATTTTGTCAAGAAGAGTGATGTCATCTCTTAAGCACTTAGAATTCGTAAGGATGAAGCTCGGGTACGTTGGAGACAAGCTTATAGCAACTCCATTAACTAGAGGTGCAGGATCTACAATGTCTCTAGTCCGTGCTGATGGTATTCTAGAAGTACCTCAAAATGTAGAGGGAATAGAAGCTGGAGAGGTTATTAAAATAAAGCTTCTAAGACCTGAAGAAGAAATAAAAAATACTATTGTTTGCATAGGTAGCCATGACCCTATACTAGATGTTCTATCAGATTTGATTCATTGTAAAAATAAACAGTATTACTTATCCTCAGCACATACGGGAAGTATGGGTGGAATCATGGCGCTAAAGAAAGGTGAAACTCACATATCAACCATACATCTTTTGGATATGGAATCTGGAGAATACAATGTTTCTTATATTAAAAAATATATTTCAAATAAAAATATTTCTTTAATAAAGGGTGTAAAAAGAATACAGGGATTAATGGTTCAAAAGGGAAATCCTCAAAACGTAAAAGGTTTTAAAGATTTTGCAAATAAAAACGTAAGATTTGTAAATAGACAAAGGGGTTCAGGGACAAGATTGCTACTTGATTATTATTTAAATAAACTTGGAATCAATCCTGCAAATATTGAAGGATATGAAAGAGAAGAGTTCACACACCTTTCTGTAGCAGCGGCAGTGGCAGCAGGAGATGCAGATGTAGGTCTTGGAGTTTATTCAGCAGCAAAAATCATGAATTTAGATTTCGTACCACTTTGCAATGAAGAATATGATATAGCAATTCCAAAAGAATATCTTCAATTAGACATGATAAAAGAACTACAAAGAACAATGAAAAGTGAAGAGTTTACTGCAGAACTTGAAAAGCTAGGTGGATATGATTATTCAGACATAGGACAGGTTATAGAAATTTAAGAAAGCCTATGAAGATTATATTCCCCAATCTTTGAAAGTTAGAGTAAGCCATCTTTTTATAGAAAGTAAAAAAACAATTAATTATACATTATAAAATGCAAAGCTAGAAACTCAATATATACTAATAAAGGGTTAAGGGAACTAAGGTAGTGTTGTGAAAAAATAAAACTTCAAAATTTAGTTCCCTATATTAAAAAGCAATAGGAGATTAAAATATGATAGATAAAAGGGGAAGAAAAATAAATTATCTTAGAATTTCCTTAACAGATAGATGTAATTTGAGATGCATTTATTGCATGCCAGATGATAAATACAATGTAAAAACTTGTGAAGAAACTATTAACTTTCAGGATATATTAAAAGTAATTAAAGCATCAGCAGCACTAGGTGTAACAAAGGTAAGATTTACTGGAGGAGAGCCTCTTATAGTGAAGGGTATAGAAAAGCTTATATATGAAACTTCCAAAGTTTGCGGTATAGAGGATATTTCCTTAACCACTAATGGGATACTTCTTGGTGATATGGCAGAAGAACTTAAGAGAGTAGGACTTACCCGGGTGAATATTAGTCTTGATACTTTAAATGAAAAAAAATATGACGTAATAACTAGAGGTGGAAAAGTAGGTAAGGTGAAGGAAGCTATCGAAAAGTGTATTTCCTTAGGGATAAAGCCCGTTAAGATCAATTCTGTACTTATGAAGGGAATCAATGATAATGAGATAGAAGATTTTATTGCTTTAACTAAAGAGTTTCCTATTCAAGTTCGATTTATTGAGCTTATGCCTATAGGTGAAGGAGCAAAACTATTTAAGGATAATTTTATTTCGTCCAAAGAAATCATTGAAAGACATCCTGAATTAATATCTTTAGAGAAAGAAAAAAATGCCACAGCAGAACTTTATAAAGTTTTAGGTGCGCAAGGGAAAATTGGATTTATAAATCCTTTAAGCTGCAAGTTCTGTGGAGATTGTAATAGAATAAGACTTACCTCAGAGGGCGGAATAAAACCATGTCTGCATTCAGAGGAGGAATTTAGTATTAAACCTTATGTAAACGATGAAACATTATTAGTAAATAAATTAGAGAGTATTATATATAATAAACCATTAGAGCATAATCTTGAATCAGAAAAGGAAAGTAAAAGTAAAAAGATGATGTTCCAAATAGGGGGATAAAGTTGGAGGGGTTATTATGCCAAAAGTTGTAGCGATTAATATAAGCGAAAAAAAGGGAGTTATAAAAAATCCTATGGAAGAGGGTTTTTTTGTAAGGGAGCATGGACTTCAAGGGGATGCTCATGCAGGAAATTGGCACAGACAAGTAAGTTTACTTGCAGAAGAAAGTATTGATAAAATTAGAAGTAAAGGAATCACAGATTTAACACCAGGAAAGTTTGCTGAGAATATTACTACAAAGGGGATTATCTTACATGAACTTCCTGTAGGAACTAGGCTTAAAATTGGAGATACAGAAATGGAGGTTACTCAAATAGGAAAAGAGTGCCATCATGGATGTGAAATTCGTAAGTTAACTGGAGACTGTGTTATGCCAAGAGAAGGAATATTTACAAGAGTTTTAAAGGAAGGAATAATAAAGCCTGGAGACGATATTGAAATAATAAGTAAGGATTAGACAGGAGGAGGAGAAATGGAATATTTGGAAGCTAAGGATAAAGCACAGTATACCATTGAATCTCATAAAAGATGCATTAATTTAGGTATAGATAGAAACTTAACCTATAGCAAAAGGATATTAAACCATAAGGAACTTAGTAAAAAGCTAGAGGAAAAAAAAGAACTTATTGTTACTGCTACTCCTTTTATGAATTCACTTTACAATTTCGTTAAAGGGTCAGACTTTTTCGCTATTATCACTGATGAAGAGGGTTGTATATTAAACGTTATAGGTGATAAGGGAATTGTGGATGAAGCTTTTAATCTTAAAATGGTGCCTGGTTCCTATATGAATGAAGAAAACATTGGCACTAATGCAATGAGCATAGCTTTAAAAGAAGGTATTCCTGTTCAAATTTCAGAAAAAGACCACTATATTAAAGCTTATTATAAATGGACATGCTCATCCTCACCTATTAGAGACATCAACGGAAATATAATTGGAACTATAGACTTAACAGGTTATAGTAAAAATGTTCATCCTCATACCTTAGGAATGGTAGTAGCTGCAGCAAAATCTGTTGAAAAGTTACTGGAGATAAATCAGGTTAATGAGGTCTTAATTCGTAATAATAATTATATAAAAACCATTTTAAATTCTACTACAAAGGGTATAATTACCACTGATTTATCAGGAACAATAATAACTACAAATGAAATTGCCGATGATATGTTTGGATATAGCTGTTCTAAAATGAAGGAATTTAAAATTTGGGAATTGATAGAAGGTTGGCAACATATCTTATCTTCAATTTATTCTCATAAATCTTTTATCGACGAAGATGTTTATATCAATTCTAAGAAAAATGTTCTTCAGTATAGCGTTAGTGCATATCCTATTTTCCAGGGAGAAAATAGGATTAGTGAAATAACCTTTGTGTTTCAAGAATTAAAAAAAGTGAGAAGATTAGCTGGAAGAATATCATCTGCGCAAGCAATCTATACCTTTAATAAAATAGTTGGCCAAAATACAGAATTTCTAAAAATAATAGGTTATTGTAAAAAGATCGCTAGTAGTAAGTCTACTATTTTATTAACAGGAGAAAGTGGTACTGGAAAAGAAGTTTTTGCTCAATCTATTCACAATGTAAGTGATAGAAAAGAAGAGGCTTTTATAGCAGTAAACTGTGGCGCAATACCAAGAAGTTTAATTGAATCTGAATTGTTTGGATATGAAGAAGGAGCATTTACTGGAGCCAAAAGAGGTGGATGTCCTGGAAAATTTGAAATAGCAGATGAGGGAACTATATTTCTTGATGAAATTGGTGAGATGTCTGTAGATATGCAAATTAAACTTTTAAGAGTAATTGAAGAGAAGGTTATAAATAGAATAGGGGGAAGAAACCCTATACCTGTAAATGTAAGAATTATTGCTGCTACAAATAAGGATTTGAAAAAAGAAGTAGAGTTAGGAAATTTCAGGAAGGATTTATATTATAGACTTAATGTACTTCCAGTTCACTTGCCACCTTTGCGAGAAAGAATAGACGACATTCCCTTATTAATAGAGTTTTTTATGAACAACCTTTCTAAAAGCTTGAATAAGAGAAAAGTTGAAATATCTGAAGAATATTTAGAATATTTAGTCAAGTATTCTTGGCCAGGCAATATAAGAGAATTAGAAAATGTTATAGAATTAATTATTAATACAGAATCAATTCCTATGGCTTTAGAAAGAAAAATGATAGAATCACAAAAAACAACTTTTAAAAAAGAAATCATGAATTTTAATAGCGAGATTATTGAAAATTCACCATTAAAGGATTTTATGAGAGATGAAGTTTCTAGCAAAGAATGTTTTAAATTAGAATACGTTGAAAAGCAACATATACTATGTGTATTAGAAAAATTTAGAGGAAATATTACTTCAGCTGCAAGAGCGCTGGGACTTGGTAGAAATACATTATATAGGAAGTTGGATAAATATGGTATACAACTTTTAAAAGTTAAATAATGATCCAAAGTGGAACTTTGCTCCAAAATAGAACAATAATATTCATGAAATATGTGCTAGTATAGAACAAAAATCACCTAAAGAGGTCTTTGATAAATCCAGTGAAGCATGAGCAGGATCTATAAAAAAGTTCTTATGAAAATTTTAAAGAATTATGGATATGAAAATCTAAGAATTTTGTGTTGATAAATCACCTATAAACATTAGAGTTTAAGGAATCTTAGTTACTGAGTAAAGAATACTTATTATAATAATTAGAATTGCATTTAGAATAAAACTTATATGATTTTTAAATTATAAAGTATTGGCATGAGATTTGCTTTATATATAGTTAAAATTATATATTTGGGGGGATTATTTTGTACGGATATAGTGGAAAAGTTTTAAGAATAAATTTATCTGAAAAAACTGTGAAAGTTGAGCCCTTAAACTTAGAGGTTGCTCAAAAGTTCATAGGAGCCAGGGGACTTGGTGTAAAAACTTTTATTGATGAGGTAGATGCAAAAATTGATGCATTAAGCCCAGATAATAAATTTATAATTGCTACAGGACCATTAACGGCATCACCAATGCCTACAAGTGGAAGATACATGGTAGTAACCAAAGCTCCTCTTACTGGAACTATTGCTATTTCAAATTCAGGAGGGCATTGGGGAGCGAAGTTAAAAACTGCAGGTTACGATATGATAATCCTTGAAGGAAGATCAGAAAATCCTGTGTATTTAAACATAGAAGACGATATAGTAGAAATTAAGGATGCACAGCAATTGTGGGGAATGGTTACTTCAAAGGTAACAAGGAAGCTTAATGAAATACATCCAGGATCAAAAGTTCTTTGTATTGGACCTGCAGGTGAAAAATTATCATTAATGGCAGCAGTAATGAATGATGAGGACAGGGCAGCTGGTCGTGGTGGAGTTGGAGCAGTACTAGGATCCAAAAATCTTAAGGCTATAGTTGTAAAAGGTTCTGGTAAAGTGCAAGTCCCTGATGAGGAAAAAGCTAAGGCTGTTAATTTGGAAAAGGTAAAGATTTTAAGAAATGATCCAGTAGCAGGAAATGGACTTCCAACATATGGAACCGCAGTACTTGTAAATATTATTAATGAAAATGGAGTCCATCCAGTAAAGAACTTCCAAGAATCCTACACTGATAAAGCGGATTTAATAAGTGGAGAATCAATGACTGAAAATACTCTTCTAAGAAAAAATCCTTGTTTTAGATGTCCAATTGCCTGTGGTAGGTGGGTAAAATTAAATGATGGTACAGAGTGTGCAGGGCCTGAGTATGAAACTTTATGGTCTTTTGGATCAGACTGTGACAATTATGATTTAGATGCTGTGAGCAGAGCGAATCTTCTTTGTAATGAATATGGATTGGATACTATTTCTGCAGGGGCTACTATTTCTGCAGCTATGGAGTTATATCAAAGAGGATATATTAAAGATGAGGAAATAGCAAAGGATGGATTATCTTTAAACTGGGGAGACGCAGAAGCTGTAGTAGGCTGGACTAAGAAAATGGGATTAAGAGAAGGTTTTGGGGATAAATTGGCAGATGGTTCATTTAGACTATGTGAGAGTTACGGAGCTCCAGAATATTCTATGACTGTAAAAAAACAAGAACTTCCAGCTTATGATCCTAGAGCAATTCAAGGGCATGGTATTACTTATGCTGTGAATAACAGAGGAGGTTGCCATATTAAGGGATATATGATCAACCCTGAAATACTTGGTTATCCAGAAAAGTTAGATAGATTCTCATTGGAAGGAAAAGCAGCTTATGCTAGAGTATTCCATGACTTGACAGCAGTTATAGATTCATTAGGGCTATGTGTATTCACTACATTTGGACTAGGTACACCTGATTATGTTCATATGTATAATGCAGTTTGTGGAGAGGTATTCAATGATGAAACTCTTCTTCAGGCAGGAGATAGAATATGGACTCTTGAAAAGATATTTAACTTAAGAGCTGGCATAGATAGTTCACAGGATACCCTTCCTAAGAGACTATTAAAAACTCCAATTCCAAGCGGTCCATCCGAAGGTAATGTTCATAGATTGGATGTATTATTACCAGAGTATTATGCAGTAAGAGGCTGGAATGAAAATGGTATTCCAAAAGAAGATACCTTAAGAAAGCTTGGATTAGAAGAATATATTGGGACTTTTTAAATTGTAAACTAATGTTCAACTAGACAATTATTTGATATATACTTCAATTGAGGTCCCCATTTTTGTAAAAGTGGGGACTTTATAAATAAAATCATTCAGGAGTTAAGCCCCTGTGAAAATAGTTAAATGAGACGGAGTTTTCAATATTGCATATATAGGAGGGAGGTGAAATGATGAAGATAGAAGTTAGACTTTTTGCATACTTTCGAAGTGGGCGTGAAAAAAAGCAATTTATGCACCTAGAAGAAGGTGCAATAGCAAGTGAAGTTCTCGATAAGTTGAATATAGAAGAAAAAGAGGTATCAATATTTCTAATAAATGGACGAGATGGAAATGCTGATAGAATTCTCAGTGAAGGTGACGTATTAGCATTATTCCCTCCTGTAGGAGGAGGCTAGAAAAGGGGTGAAAAATTATAGTTTCTAAAAGATATTCAAGAAATATGAAAACCTTAAGTGAGGAAGAAAATAATAAACTAAAAGAGTTCAAGGTTTGTGTTGTTGGTTGTGGTGGACTAGGTGGTTATGCTATTGAAATGCTGGGAAGACTGGGAATAGGTCATATTACAGCTGTAGATGGAGATGTATTTGAGGAATCAAATTTTAATAGACAAATACTTTCTGATGAACTTTCTATAAAAATAAGCAAGGCTAATAAGGCAGTTCAAAGAATGAATATTGTTAACTCTAATATAATGGTAAAACCAGTATTTAAGATGCTAACTTTAGATAATGGTATAGATATTTTAAGTGGACACGATGTGGTAATTGATGCTCTTGACAGCATTGAAAGTAGATTAATTCTCCAACAGTTATGTGAAGAATTGCAAATACCTTTAATTCATGGCGCTATAGCAGGTTGGTATGGACAAGTTACCACCATATTACCCGGAGATAAAACTTTAGATTTTATTTATAAGAATACAAGTAGCAGTAAGGGCATAGAAAAGGAATTAGGAAATCCATCCTTTACTCCAGCTCATATAGCTTCACTGCAAGTAAGTGAGTCTTTAAAGGTACTTTTAGGAAAAGAGCTGATACTAAGAAAAAAAATTCTTTTTATCAATATGCTAGATTTGGAATATGATTTAGTAGAGATTTAAATGATTTCCATATTAATTATTATTAATGAAGGATTATAAACATAAACTAATATCCAATACTGAAACCAATTTAAAGCACTATGAAATTATTTATAAATCATAGTGCTTATTTCAATTGTAATTAGGTGATAATATGTGCTAATTAGCACAATTTAAATTTATTATGAAGATCAATGGTGAGTAGCATATAGAAAATAATAAAATTTCACTATCTTTAAATAACATCATAGAAAATGAACTAAATTTACTTTAATTAAATTGTCATTAAATCAACAAGATAGTGTAGATTTGAAACACTAATAAAATTAGACGAAAATTACTGAAAAATCACTATGTTAATTGAAAAAACATCAGTTAACATTGTGATTTTTTTAATGGTATTAAAATTAGTAAAATATAGATGCCATCTTATGAAGAAAAAAATAAATATTATTAATATAGGCTTAAATTAGTAATTTTTTAATCACCATTAAAATATTATTAGTTAAGGAAATAAAATCTTTGGTTTTTAAAAAACTAGAGTCTACTAATATTTAAATATTTAGTCAAATGTAACTCTTATTAAATTAGAGTTATATAGATATTTCAAAACATGAGGGGGTAAAAAAATGAAATCAAAAAAATGGCTTAGCGCATTGCTAGTAGGAGCTATGGTATTTACATCTGCTTTTAGTTTTGCAGGGTGTAAGAAGGAAACACCAACAGATCCAAATCCAGCACCGACACCACCAACAACAGAGCAACCAACAAGTAAAAAAGATGAAAATCAATTCTTAAAATTAGTTTTTATTGAACCAGAAACTCTTGACCCTAATGAAGCAGCCGATACATCATCATTTACAATTATTAGTGCAACTCAAGAGGGGCTTGCAAGAGTTAAAGTTGTAAATGATGAAGATAAGATAGAGCCAGCGGGAGCCAAGAGTTGGGAGGTTTCTCCAGATGGATTGGTTTGGACTTTCCATTTAAGAGAAGAAAGTAAATGGAGTGACGGTGTTCCTGTTAAAGCACAACACTACGTAGATTCCTTTATGAGGTTACTTAACAAAGATAGCGCTTTCGCTTATTCCTATTTTGTTTATGAAATTAAGGGGGCACAAGCTTATAACCTTGGCGAAGGTAAACCAGAAGATGTGGGTGTTAAAGCTATAGATGATAAGACGCTACAAATAACACTTGAAAGACCAACACCTTATTTTGAAAAGAAGTTAGCCTTTACAGCTTTTTTCCCTATAAGACTTGATGTTATAGAAAAGGGCGGAGAAAACTGGAAAGTAGATCACACAGCACAAGTTTATTGTGGACCATATAAAATAAAGGATTGGGTAAGAAATAATAGTATTTCTTTTGAAAAGAATACAGACTACTGGGATGCTGAAAATGTTTATATAAAAACTATAGAAATGAATGACATACCAGAATTCGCAACACAGGCTCAATTATTTGAATCCAAGGAGTTAGATGTAACTGGAGCTAGACAAGAATATATTGAAAAGTGGACAGCAGAAGCAAAAACAGGCAAATTTGTTGCTGGTGTAGGTGACGTTGCAACTTCTAACTATGTTGGATTTAATAATGAAGGTGGACCAAGTGGAATAATGGGTAATAAAAAAGTAAGACTTGCTATGTCCATGGCCTTTGATAGACAAGAATATTTAAATACATTACTTGGTAGATATACACCTGCTTATGGATGGGTACCAAAGGCTTTACATTCTGGTAATGACGTATACAGAGATGTCATTAAAGAGCCATTAAAGGATATGGCGGCTGAATATGTAAATAAGCCAGAAAAAATACAAGCTCTATTCAAGGAAGGACTTAAGGAACTTGGTAAAGACACCAATGACTTAAAGAGTATAAAAATTAAGTTTGTAACCTATGGAGATACTGCAGCTTCTAAACAATCTCAAGAGTGGTGGGAGCAACAATTTGAAAAGAATCTAGGTATAGACTTTCAAGTTGAAGTTCTAGGTAACTACACTTTATGGAAACAAGCAGTAGATGACATGAAGTTTGATGTTATGACTTATGGTTGGGTTGGGGACTTTGACGATCCAATTAACTTCCTGGACATGTTCTTATCTGATAGTGGAAATAACGGTGTTAAGTTTAATAATGAAGAATTTGACAAGATAGTAAAAGAACTTGATAAGGAATTAGATCAAGCTAAGAGATTAAAAGCATATCAAAGACTTGAAGAAATTTTAGTTAAAGAAGAAGCTGGTATAGCACCACTTTATTATGGTGATACAAGAAGATTCCTACAAAACTATGTTAAAGATTTTATGTATCCTAAATTTGGACCAACTTATGAGTGGAGATGGGCTTACACTGAGGGCAGATAGCAATAATAATATGCACATGGGTTCCTAGAGAACCATGTGCATTATTTAAAAACAATGAAGTTTTAAACAAATCTTTTTAAAAACAAAGAATTTGTTATAAAGAAAAGTTATTGATTATTAAAAAGGAGGGAATTTCATGATCGGATACACCATCAGAAGGTTTTTAGAAATGCTACTGACCCTTATGATAATAGCCACTGCTACATTTTTCTTGTTAGAAGCAGTACCAGGAGATCCACTTACCCAAAAAGTTCAAAAATTGCCACCAAACATAAAAGCTGCTATGTATGAAAAATATGGTTATGATAAACCAGTTGGTGAAAGGTATCTTAAGTCTATGGCAGGGATAATGAAGGGAGATTTTGGACAATCCATAGTTTATCCAGGCCAAACAATGAATTCTATAATTAAACAAAAGCTTCCAGTGTCTGCAAGACTTGGTATACAACAAATGGTAGTTGGGTTAAGTCTCGGTATTTTACTGGGAATTATTGCAGCAATGAAAAGAGGCACTTGGGTTGATTATAGCATTATATCTGCTGCGATTTTATTTATATCTATTCCATCTTTTATTTTTGCATTAGGTCTTCAAAAGATTTTTGCAGGAAATCTTGGTTGGTTTCCTGTAATAGGGTGGCCTAAAGGAGATGACTTATGGTTTGGAGGATGGAAATATACAGTTTTACCAACTCTATCTGGGTGTTTTGGGTATATTGCTGGATACTCAAGATTATTAAAAACCTCTATGTTAGATGTTGTAAATCAAGATTACGTATTGACTGCAAAATCCAAAGGTTTATCGGGCAAAACCATAATATTTAAACATATATTAAGAAATTCAATGATTCCCATAGTCACAAATCTTCCCTTAACTTTAGCAATGTGTATAACTGGTTCTTTCTTTATAGAAAGAGTATTTTCTATTCCAGGGCTTGGACTTTACTATATAGGAGCAGTAAGCGGGCAAGATCTTCCAATTGTAATGGGTGAAACTATAATACTCACTGCAATTTATGTAATATGCCTATTTGTCACAGATATCTTATATCCGATAGTGGATCCAAGAATAAGACTTACTGGTGGAAAGAAATAAAGGAGGGAGATTTAACAATGGAGGAATTAAATAGAGAAGAATTTGAAGTCATTGGTTGCGAAGAAGCAGATGCTGATGTCATTAATAGACCTAATATAACGTATTTCCAAGATGCATGGAGAAGGCTTAAAAAGAATCCTGTAGCAATGGCATCTCTGGGGCTATTAATTTTCTTAACAATCATGGTATCAGTAGGCCCATATATTAGTGGAAAAGAATATCTGATTGTTAATCCTAGTCTTAAAAATTTATCTCCTTCCGCTGAGTATTGGTTTGGAACTGACTTGTTAGGTAGAGATTTATTTTCTAGAATCTGGCTGGGGGGAAGAATTTCTATAGCAATTGGACTTGTAGCAACAGGAATACAGGTGATTGTTGGATGTTTTTATGGTGGAGTGATGGCATACTTTGGAGGCTGGGTAGATGAAGTAATGATGAGAATTATAGAAGTCATCACTAGTATTCCGGGTTTACTTTTAACTATTTTAATGATAGTAGTGTTGGGAAATAGTATTGGAACTTTAATCATTGCATTAACAATTACTTCTTGGTGTGGCACTGCAAGAATGATAAGGGGACAATTAATGCAACTTAGAGAAAGTGAGTATGTTCTGGCAGCACAAGTGCTTGGAGCTTCACCAACTAGAGTCATTGTTAAACACTTAATTCCAAATACTATTGGGGTGCTTATACTTAATGTAGCGTCAAGTATACCTGGTTATATCTTTGGAGAAGCCTCATTAAGTTTCTTAGGTATAGGACTTCAACCACCAGATACAAGTTGGGGAGTGTTAATCTCCTATGGACAACAAGCAATGGCATTTTATCCTTATCAGCTAATATTTCCATCAATAGCTCTTTGCTTAACAGTTTTAGCATTTAACATACTTGGAGATGGTTTAAGAGATGCACTAGATCCAAGGCTTCGTCAATAATAGGAGGGATGAACTATGGAAAAACAATTAATAGTTAAAAATTTAAAAGTATCATATCACACCTATGCTGGTGAAGTTAACGCAGTTAGAGGCATGTCCTTTGATGTAAATAAGGGAGAATGCATCGCTATAGTGGGAGAGTCTGGTTGTGGAAAAACTGTTACTTCTAAGGCTATAATGGGATTAATCCAATCTCCTCCTGGAGAAATAAAAAAAGGAAGTGAAATTTTATTCAATGGAAAGAATTTATTAGATTTCACTGAGAAGCAATGGGAGAACTTTAGAGGTGGAGAATGTAGTATGATCTTCCAAGATGCACTTACTGCTTTGAATCCTACTATGAAGGTTGGTAAACAAATTGCAGAAAATTTAATTATTCATAGAGGAATGAAGAAGGATGAAGCATTAAAGGAAGCTACGAAAATGCTTGACTTAGTGGGTATTCCTAATGCTGATAAAAGAATTAACCAGTATCCTCATCAATTCTCTGGTGGCATGAGGCAAAGAGTTATGATTGCCATAGCTCTAGCTTGTAATCCAAGTATACTTATTGCAGATGAACCAACCACAGCTCTGGATGTTACTATTCAAGCTCAAATTATAGACATTATTAAAAATCTTCAACAAAAGCTTGGAACCTCCGTTATATTAATAACTCATGATCTTGGAGTAGTTGCTGACCTTGCTAACAGAATATTTGTAATGTATGCAGGAAATTTAGTAGAAAAGGGAACTTATGAAGAGATATTTTATAGCCCTAAGCACCCATATACTTGGGCTCTACTAAAGGCAGTGCCAAGACTTGATAATGAAGAAAAAGAACAATTAGTATCAATTCATGGAACGCCACCAGATTTAATTGCACCACCAAAAGGCTGTGGGTTTGCACAAAGATGTGAGTACTGTATGAAGGTTTGTTTAACTAAAGAGCCACCTACCTTCAAATTTGGTGATGAACATGCTGCCGCTTGTTGGCTTCATCATCCCATGGCTCCAAAACTGGATTTACCTTTTGAAGTGGGAGGTGCGCTATAGTGGATAAAAATAATAATCCGGTTGTAATGGAAGTAAAAAATCTCAAGAAATATTTTAAAATTGGTAAGAAAGGAATTTTAAAGGCAGTAGATGATGTGAGCTTTATAATAAGGGAAGGAGAGACTTTAGGACTTGTGGGAGAGTCAGGTTGTGGAAAAACAACTTGTGGAAGAACTGCCATTGGTATGTATAGTAAAACTGAAGGATCTGTTTTGTATAAAGGTAAAGATGTTCACACCTTGACAGGGAGAGAAAAAAAAGTCTTTTCTAAAGAAGTTCAAACAATCTTCCAAGATCCTTATGCATCCTTAAATCCAAGAATGACCGTAGGGGATATTATTGCTGAAGGGATAGATATTCATGGATTAGCTAAAAATTCAAAAGAAAGAATAGAAAAAATCAATGAGCTATTAAAACTTGTAGGGCTTAATAAGGAGCATGCTAACAGATTTGTTCATGAGTTTTCAGGTGGACAAAGACAAAGAATAGGCATAGCGAGAGCACTAGCAGTTGAACCTAAATTTATAATGTGTGACGAACCTATTTCTGCTCTTGACGTATCTATACAGGCACAAATTGTAAATCTTCTTATGAATTTACAGAAAGAAATGGGATTAACCTATCTATTCATTGCTCATGACTTGTCAATGGTTAAGCATATTTCTGATAGGGTTGCTGTTATGTATCTTGGGGTTATGGCAGAGCTTACAGAAAGCAAGGAACTTTATAAGAACCCTCTTCATCCATATACCCAAGCCCTTTTATCAGCGATACCAATACCAGATCCATATGTTGAAAGAGCAAGGCAAAGAATTATGCTTGAAGGAGATGTACCAAGTCCTATAAATCCTCCACCAGGATGTAGATTTAGAAAGAGATGTAAATATGCTACACCAAGATGTGCAGAAGAAACGCCAGTACTAAAAGAAGTAGCACCAAACCATTTTGTGGCTTGTCATTTATATTAATATAGATTAAATTTTAGAAAACTTTAAAATTTGAAATAGAGGATGGTAGCTCATGGATAAAATTATAGATTTTATTAAGGATATAATGAAGTCACTTACAGCAGGAATAATAATTACTTTGGTATTAATAGCTCTATCAGGAATAAGTGGTTTTCTATTTAATAATGGAGATGTACTTATTACTTTGGATATAATTAAAAACACACTATTTATAATAGGTGGACTAGGACTATTAATAGTTGCAGGATTTATTGCGAAAAGAGAAGCACGAAGGCCATTGGAAAACAAAAGTCAATGGAAGGAACAATTTAAAATCATTCATTTTGTTAATGTAATAGGCATTGTTGATTTAACAATTTTATGTGTGGGAATACTAATTGATAGTTTAATATTTTACTTATAAGATATTTAAAAGTGCTCTAAGGATTATTAAGCTAATTTCTTAGGGCATATTTTTCGATAAACAGTGATGGAATAACATTTAGTGACATGGAAATAAATTATGATATTTGAAAAACTTAACTTTAAATCAAAGATTAAAGTTATTCTTATGAAAGAATCACACATATTATGGAAGAATATTTAAAAATAGATAAGTTAATAAGAGCATAATTTAGGTTTAGAAATAAAGAAAGATTTATAGTATTTGTAAGAAACAATATAAATGCTAAAATACAAAAGTTAGTATTTATGAGTTTATATTTATATTAATTAGAGAGTCGAATATTTTCACTATCTAAATAGTTTGTCATTGAGTCCAAGAAATGGTAATATAAAATCAAGTCCAAATATTAAGATTATTTTTAAAATATAGAGGGGGAAATGTTATGTTATTGAAAGACTTGACACAAGCCTTTGGGGTTAGTGGTTATGAAAAAGAAGTAAGGGAAGTTATAAGAGAAGCGGTAAAGGATTATGCAGATGAAATAACTGTAGATCCACTTGGAAATCTTATAGTTTATAAAAAAGGTATTGGAGAAAATAAGAAGAAAGTAATGGCTGCTGGGCATATGGATGAAATAGGTTTTCAAGTTATTAAAATAGACGATAAGGGATTAATAAAAGTAAGAGGTTTAGGGGGAATCCCTGTTCCAGCAACGGTAATGAACAGAGTGCAGTTTAGAAATGGAATTGTTGGTATAGTTTCAAGTACAGTTAAAATTGAGGATATTAAAAATGATATTAAAAAATTATATATAGACATCGGAGCTCAGTCAAAGGATGAAGCACTAAAATATGTAAAGGTAGGAGATGTTGCTTCATATGTGGGAGAATATATAGAATTAAAAGATAATAATTTTACTGGAAAGGCCTTAGACGATAGAATTGGTTGCTATATAATGATCGAAGCTTTGAAGAAAATTGATAAACCGTATAATGATTTATATTTTGTATTTACAGTACAAGAAGAAGTGGGGCTTAGAGGAGCAACTGTAGCTGCAGAAAGAATTAATCCAGATTTGGGGATAGCTCTGGATGTTACTGTGGCTAATGACTATCCAAATGCACCAGAGGTAAGTAATGTCTTAGGTGGTGGAACTGCTGTAAAAGTATCCGATGGTTCAGTAATATGTAATGAATATTTAGTAGAAGAAATGGTAAAATGTTGTGAGGAAAATAACATAAAATACCAGCTTGATGTAATTGATGGCGGAGGTACTGATGCTGGTGCAATTAATAGATCTAACTTTGGCGTAAGAGCAGCAGGTATATCAGTAGCAACAAGATATGTACATGGTCCAAATTGCTTTGTTAACATGAATGATACACTGGCATCAATAGAATTGCTAAGTAAATATGTGAATAGAGAATTCGAATTTTAATAATATTTAATCTCTCAAGTTTAGAAATCAGTATCCCTATGTAGTTGTTATCAATTAAATATTGTGAAGAAAAGCATAGACATAGGTAATACTATATTTATGCTTTATTTTTAAAGTTTTAAGACTAATTGATGAGCTTTTCGTATAAATATTATAAAGAAGCTAAACACTTTAAATGTTAATTCTTTTAAATTGTTGAATTAGCTGAAATTTTTGTAATAAAATTAGGTATGTACTTACTTTTCTCACCATAAGTGCATTGAAGAAATTTCTTTCTAATCATTGTTGAAGGAGTTTAAATTTTAAGAGTAAATTTGAAGGAGGTAATAATATGAAAATAATTCATTTATTCAAGGATATGGCAGAAAATATTAAAAATAGTCTCCAAAGATTCCCAATTACAATATTACTTTCAACAGCGTGTGTTATACTTCTTATTTATATGAGGGAGCTTGGGTTTGATGTTGATGATAATTTTAGAGAAAAAATAAATAAAATAACAATGATACTGGCGCTTGGTATACCATTCTCACTTGTAATTAAACTTTGTTTTGAAAGATTAAGTCAATATAGTATATCAAAGCTTTATGCATCCTACCTTGGAGGAGCTATAGTACTTGTTTTATACTACTACTTTTTACTTAAAGACTTTAATATGGTTTCAATTACAAGGTATACAGGATTTACCTTAGCTTTTTATTTGATTTTTCTTTTTATAGCTTATCTACCGAATAGAGATAACTTCGAACTATATATTGTACGGATTTTCACAAGGTTTTTCACTACTATTATTTATTCTGTTGTTTTATTTCTTGGAGTAGCAGCAATTCTTTTTACATTACATGAACTTTTAGGCTTTAATATTGAGAGTAATATGTACTATTATAGTTGGCTAATAGTTGTGGGGGTATTCGCACCGACTTTCTTTCTTGCTGGGGTTCCTTATAATACAGAAAAACTCATATTACAAGATTTTCCTAAACTTTTAAAAGTTCTTATATTATATATTGTGATGCCATTACTTACAATATACACTGTAATACTTTATATATACTTTGGGAAAATAATCATAACAACACAGTGGCCACAAGGGTTAGTATCTCATTTAGTGCTGTGGTATTCTGTTATAATGACCATGGTACTGTTTTTTATATCACCGTTAAGAAAAGAAAACTCTTGGGCAAATAAGTTTATGAATACACTTCCTAAGTTAATACTTCCATTGATATTTATGATGTTTATTTCTATTGGCATAAGAATAAATGCCTATGGAGTAACTGAAAACAGATATTATGTAGTAGCCTTAGGAATATGGGTGCTTCTAGTAATGCTTTATTTCTCCTTTGCAAAAAAAATAAGAAATATAGTTCTTTTAATTTCCCTGGTAATAGTAATACTTATATCAGTGTTTAGTCCCATCAGTAGTTATTCAATTTCAAGATATAGTCAAAATAAAAGATTTGTTAGTATACTGCAAAAAAATAATATGATAGATGATAATAAGATTATTAAAGCTAGTGGTGGAGTATCTGATGAAGATAAAAACGAAGTAAGCAGCATTATTAGATACTTCAATTCAAATCATAGTCTAGAAAATCTAAAGTTACTACCACAAGACTTCAAAATTGAACAGATGGAACAGGTTTTGGGATTTAAATATAGTGATGGATATGATTATAATAATGATGGATTTTTTTACTTTAATGTACTACGAAATTTTAATGCCATTGATATAAGTGGCTATGATTATTTATTAGATTCTAGAAATGGAAGTAATAATTCTTCTAATAATAATCCTATATCAATGCACTTTGATTATGAATCAGGAATGGTTAAAATTGAAGAAGGAGAAAAGGAAGTCTATTCTAAGGACTTTACGGATTTTGCAAATTTGGTAATAGAAAAATATGGTGTAAATCAAAATCATGAAGATGTATTATTAGAAGATATGTGTTTTATCGATGAAAATAATGAAATAAAAGTAAAAATTCAATTTCTTAATATGGCTGGAAGGAAGAATAGTTCCACTGGAAAGATTGAATCAAAAGGATTTGAATTTTATATTCTTGTAAAGTTAAAGTAGGAATTAGATAAAAGAGTTCACATCATATTATAAGCTTAATAAAGTTAGCGGGAAATGCCTAGCTAACTTTATTTTCTTTCTAGAGCATTGAGAAAATTTGAAATAATTTTGTTTAAAATTGAATATATATGTAATATAGCTATTAAATTGGAGGAATATATATTGGGTGGAATTGATAATAGAAGACATAAGAGAGAAAAATATGCTGATTCTTCACCATATCCTGAAATAAAGGTGGAATGCACAAATTTAGGGTATGCCAATTTATTAATGGATGATTATGCGGGGATAATTAGTGAATTTACTGCTATTAGTCAATATCTTTATCATCACTTTTACTTTGAAGACATAGATGAAGAGTTAGGAGAACTTTTAGAAAATGTAGCTATTACAGAAATGCATCATATGGAAATGTTAGCAGAAACCATAATTAAATTAGGGGGAGACCCTGTAATCAGAGGTTCTTATAGTACATGTGGCTGCTATTGGAATGGAAGCTTTATACACTATGGAGAAGAACTTTGTGAAAGGTTGAAGGTAGATATTGATTCAGAATATAAGGCAATTGGAGAATATAGAAAACACATAGAGTTAATAGATGATCACTATATTAAAAGAATGTTGAAAAGGATAATATTAGATGAAAAGGTTCATATAAAGCTTTTCAACGAAGCAATGCATAAATTCTGTGGATGCTATTATAGACCTTTAGAATAGATAACTTTAAAAAAGAGACTTATAAAGTATTGGTAGAGAATAAAAGATTAGTGGAACAAGAGAAAACTTTGGAATTTATGATTAATTTTTATTGTAAGAAAAATCATCATTTAAAAGAGTCCCTATGCCCAGAGTGCAAAGAATTATCAGATTATGCAATAATGAGGATTAGAAATTGTAAATATGTGAATAAAAAACCTAATTGTAATTCTTGCGAGGTACATTGCTATAAAGAAGAAATGAGAGAAAAAATAATTAGAGTTATGAGATACTGTGGTCCAAGACTTTTATTTTACAATCCTAGATTAATAATATCTCATATAATTAATATGGTTATATGTAAAAAATAATTTTAAATAAAAAGAATAGAAGTTAGAGAATAAACTACGACTTCTATTTTTGTTTTATAGAATTGAGGTTTATATCACGCTAGTATATAACATAAAGGCCATTTTCAATGGATTAAAGAAATTAAAATAGTGATATTTTGAGCACCTTTAAAAGTAAAAATCGCACTCTTACCTTATAGTGTGACAATATCATTTGTAATAACCCTAATTGGGAAGCAAGGCTTTTAACTATATTTATTAGAGAATTTGTTATTATTAAATCAAATTAAGGTAATTTGCATAGAAAAATGCGTGAGTAAATATATAAAGACTTTTATGTTTTCACTAGTTATAATTAAAAGAAGTGAAAAATAAATATAAAGGATAAAAATTAATACTTACGGGAGAGAAAGTATGAAAAACTTTAAAAATGTCTTACTTATTGGTTTTGGAAGTGTTTCCTTAGTAGCAGGAGTTGTTGGAATATTTTTGCCACTTTTACCTACGACCCCTTTATTATTGCTGGCATCGACGTGTTATCTTAGGAGTTCACCTAAACTATCACAAAAGCTTTTAAACAATAAATATTTGGGAAGTTATATAAAGAGCTATAAGGAAAACAAGGGTATTCCTTTAAAAACAAAAGTTTTAGTATTAACATTACTATGGATAAGTTTATCTTACTCAATAATATTTGTAATTTCCAGCCTTATGATTAAATTTCTACTTATTATTATAGGAACACTAGTTACAAAACATATAATTACAATTAAGACCTTAAGAAATATAAGTAGCTGATGTAACAAAAGTTAAAACATGACTAAGGATGAAGCTACAATAGACAAAGGCAAAGGTATGGTTTTTAAATTTGTGAAAAATATGGTAAAAAACATAAGTTTTTCAACATTTTTCATATTAATTAGAATGAGTTAATAGAGGTATAATCTAGAGGAAAATCATAACATATAGTTTCTATTAGGCATAAAAATAACATAAACTTAAGAATGCTTTTTTTATGATTAAATGGCACATAGAATGTAATTGGTTTAAAAATAACAACCGTTTAATGTAGAATAAGGGAGAAGGAATAAATGTTCTTTTAATTAGAATATTTATTCCTTTTCTGTTTTTTAATAATACTTAAAGATTATTGATAAGGTATAACCCTATACGGTAATTGCTTTGAAATAATAAATAATGAAATTATTTTTCAAAAATAATTTCACATATACGCTAAATATAGTGAAACTACAGGGAGAACTTTTGTAACTCAAAAAGATGTTATTGATAAGTTTTAAGTAAACTTGTTTGAATTAATTATTCAATATATTATATAATTAAAGAAAAATTACTTAAAATATTTAGAAAGAGAGAAAATGCAAATTTTTTTGTACTCGACTTAATTAAATAACTTAAAGAACTGTGGTGAGTTAAATATGCTCTATATTGAACTTTTGCAAAGAATGTCTTTAGTGGCACTGTCAGCTTATTTTTTTACAAGAATTAAAACTTTTAAAAATTTGATTCAAGGGAAAATAAGCAAAAAAGATAAATTAATAATGATTATATTTTTTTCGCTTTTATCTATAATGGGTAACTATTTAGGAATAGACATTGTAGATAAAGCTCTTGCAAATATAAGGCCTATTGGTGTTATTGTTGCAGGGTACATTGGAGGACCATTAGTGGGGGGGATTGTTGGTATAATAGGTGGGTATCATAGATATACTTTCGGTGGATTTACAGCTTTAGCATGTGCAGTAGCTTCTTTTTTTGAAGGAATGGTTGGATATGTGATATCTAAAAAGCCGTGGAAGGATGACTTTAGCATAAAGGGAGCTTTTTATGCAGGGATATGGGCAGAAGTTACCCAATTTATAATAATACTTATAATGGCTAAACCTTTAGAAAAGGCAATAATACTTGAAAAAATAATTTTTTTACCTATGACTTTAGTAAATACTTTAGGAGTAGTTATATTTATTGCTATTGTGAAAGAAGTAAAAAATGATTTGTTGAATTCTGAGGCAGTGCAGGCACACAAAGCATTGAGAATTGCTAAAAAAGCTACATTTTATATGAAGTCCGGATTTGTAAAGGAAAATATAGAAAAATTTATAGATGCAATTTATGATGTAGCTAATGTAAAAGGCGTATTTATCACCAATGAGAAATTCATATTAGGTATTAAGAATATTAATTTGAATAATGAAGATATACAAAAATCTGTAGAGTCAATTAGGAGAAATAAATCTAGAAATGCAAATTTAATTTATGAGGAAAATGATATATGGCATGAAAAGCCTATTGTTATTCACTCAATATTAATCAATGACAAGTACAGAGGAGCAATAGGAATAAAAGTCAAATCTAGATATGAAATAAGAAACTATTTTAATTTGTGTGAAGAATTAAGTTCTATAATTGCTGATGAAATAGAGATGTATGAATTAAATAAAATTGCTGAAGAAGGAATTCAAGCCAGTTACAAGGCTTTAAGGGAACAGATACATCCACACTTTTTATTTAATTCCCTAGCTACCATTGCATCCTTATGTAGAACGGATTCGGAAAAGGCAAGGAAACTTATATTGGAGCTATCTAACTATTTTAGAACAACTTTAAAAAGAAAGGAAGATTTTATTTCTTTGGAAGAAGAATTAGAGTTTTTAATATCTTATCTAAAGATTGAGGAATCAAGGTTTGGTGATAGGCTTCAAATTAGCATAGAAATAGGAAACGAGTTAGATGAAATTAAGGTTCCAGTATTTATTTTGCAACCTTTAGTTGAAAATGCAATAAAACATGGTATATTACCTAAAATACAGGGAGGAAGCATTGATATAGTTATCAATGAAAAAGATAACTATATTGAATTTGAAGTTAAAGATGATGGAGTGGGCATGGAGAAAGATAAGATAAATAATATCTTATTATATGAAACCTCAGGTATTGGTATTAAAAATGTAAATGAGAGATTAAGACTTCTGTATGGTGAAGAGAGTTTGTTAAGGATAGAAAGTATTTTAGGTAAAGGAACTAAGGTTTGCTTTAAAATACCTAAAGAGAAGGTGTAGATATGGAGTATATAAGTTGTATTATTGTTGAGGATGAAACTCATGTTAAGGATGAACTGCAATTTATACTTAAGAATTATAATAGAATTAAAATTATAGGAACATTTACAAATGGTATTGAGGCATTAGAATTTACTAAAAGAAACGCAGTTGATTTAATTTTTCTAGATATAAATATTCCAGGTATTAATGGTATTACTGTAGCAGAGGAATTAAAAAAATCCATATATAAGGGAGTAATAATATTTGTTACATCTTATGAGGACTATGCTGTAAAAGCTTTTGAACTGGAAGCTATGGACTATGTTTTAAAGCCCTTTGACGAGAGAAGAATAGCGAAATCAATACATCGGGTTGAAAAACAATTTCAACAGCAAATAGAAAATCAGGATAATGAGTTTAAGGAAGACACCAGTGATGAGAAATCTATGAATATAAGAATTTATGAAATGTTAGATGAATTTGAAAAACAAAAAAAAAGACTGAAAAAATTCCCATGTGAATTGTATGGTAGAACTAGTTTTTTAGACATCGACGAAGTTTATTTTTGCTTTACTTTAAGTGATCATACCTATGTTAAAACTAAGGATAATGAATATAATACTATGTTCACTTTAAGTGAGATTGAAGAAAAAACAGATTTCTTTAGAGTACATAGGAGCTTTGTTGTAAATGTTAAATATGTGAAAGAACTATTTCCACTATTTAATTATCATTTTAAAATTGTTATGAGTAATAATGAAAAAACAGAAATTCCTGTTAGTAGAAATAAGGTTAAGGATTTAAAAAAGTTATTAGGTTTGTAAGTGAAAAAATCCTCTTAAATGTAACTATAATTACATTTAAGAGGATTTTTATATTTAAAATAGATTCTTTAAATGTTTGAAGCTTGTTTTTGATCATTGCTTAATGGTTTTCTTTTTGAAGCTGTTGATAAGAACCAACCTAAGGAAAGTATTGCAATTACTATACCTATAGGATAAGCAATTGATGCAGCCATTTTGAATCCTTCTGGTGCTACAAGAATGTAAGTGAAGGAAACTGCGGTCATAAACGTTGCAGGAATTGTAACAAACCAATGAGATTTATTAATATGAACCATGTACATGGCTCCTGTCCATAAAACTATCATAGCTAAAGTTTGGTTAGACCAAGCAAAATATCTCCATATAATATTAAAGTCAATCAATGTTAAGCAATAAGCAACAATAAATAATGGTGCACTTAGAATTAATCTGTTTTTTATTGGCCCTTGCTTGAAGTTCAAAAAGTCAGCAATTGTAAGTCGCGCACTTCTGAAGGCAGTGTCTCCCGAGGTTACAGGACACGCGATTACTCCAAGAATTGCAAGAACTCCTCCAACTTTTCCAAGTAAAGATGTAGAGATTAAGTGAACTATACCAGCCTGTCCTCCTTGTTCGGTTAAAGCTTTTGCAAGACCATCTGTTCCATTGAAGAAAGTCATAGCAGCTGCAGCCCAAATTAATGCTACAATACCCTCAGCTATCATTGCACCAAAGAAAGAAGCTCTACCTTGTTTCTCATTCTCAAGACATCTAGCCATCATTGGTGATTGTGTAGCGTGGAATCCTGAAATTGCACCACAAGCAATAGTTACAAACATTAATGGCCAAATTGGTAAATTACTTGGATGTAAATTTTGAAGTGTTAATTCTGGAATATTATAATCTCCAATTAATATTCCACCACCCACTCCTACAGCCATTATCAGTAAACATAGGCCAAAGATTGGATATATTTTTCCAATAAGTTTATCTATTGGAAGTATAGTGGCTAATACGTAATAAATGAAAATTACATACAACCAAAAAGTCTTATCTAACGATTCAGGAGTTAAGCTAGCAAGTAAACCAGCAGGTCCAGTCATAAATACTGTTCCAACAAGAATCAATAGAATAACAGAGAAGCCTCTCATAAACTGCTTAAAACCATTTCCAAGATATTTTCCAACTACTTCAGGAATACTAGCACCATCATGTCTTACAGATAACATACCTGAAAAATAGTCGTGAACAGCACCAGCAAAGATAGATCCAAATACTATCCATAAAAAAGCAACTGGTCCCCAAAGTGCTCCAGAAATAGCTCCAAATATTGGACCAAGACCAGCGATATTTAAAAATTGGATTAAGAAAATTTTTGCTGGTGGAAGTTTAATAAAATCAATTCCATCCTCAAGGCGTACTGCCGGAGTTACACGATGTTCATCCATACCAAACATTTTCTCAGTAAACTTACCATAAACTATATAGCCTACAACAAGTATTACAATTGATGCTAAAAAAGTAAACATATAAATACTCCCCCTTATAATTTTGATATAATTTCCCGCTTATATAACCAGAATCAACCAGCTATACATAAAAATTGATTCATAGTATTGAGAGTCAATTTTTAATGTAAACGTGTTCTCTTTAAATTATAAAATTAATTTTTAACTTTTAATATGATATAAAGGTGAATAAACAAAAACTTGGGGTGAAGTGTAAAAAAACTAAGCTGAATTAATAATGCTTGAGATTAAAGACAAGTATTATTAATTCCATATTTGAAATATACTTACAATAAAGTAGGAGAAAATACTTTTTTCTACATTTTATAAGTAAATATTGAAAAAGTACTATTATTTTTATTGCAATGATTAAAATTTCCCTTTATATTTAACTTATAGTTATGAAATCAATAGTAGGTTTGTTAAACTATTTCGTAATTATTTTATAGTTTTATTGAATTATCTATAAAGAAAATAAAATGTACATTGCATAGAAGAGGTTAATCATTTTGTAACAGGAATAAACATCGCTAAACAAAGGTGTGGAGGGGGGGCTAGGAAATATTATGAAGAATATGAATTTAAAATTTAAGATCGTATTCATAACAATAGGCATATATTTTTGCTCTATTGTACTAATTACAATATTGTCTGTAAAAACCATTGGCGAACAGATGGAAAGGCAAATTACAGAGGATGGAATTGCCCTAACGAAACAGATGGCTAAACATATTGAATCTGCGAATTCATATGAAGCTAAGATTGATGGTTTATTGGAAGAGAAGATAAAGTCTGTGGCATATTTGATAGGACAAAAAGAAAGTATAGATAACGCATTCTTGCAGGAGGTTTCAAATAAAATAAATGTAGCGGAAATTAACCTAGTTGATTCAAGTAGAAAGGTTATCTATTCAAACTTACCAGGTAATATTGGATACATGTATCTTACCAAACATGAAATGAATCCATTATTCACAAATGAAAAAACAGAAATTATCGAAGAAGTTCGAAAAAGTAATTCTGATAATTTTTACTATAAATATGGTGCAATATTGCTTGAAAATGATAGAATAATTCAAGTTGGTATTCAAATTAAGGATATTGAAATGTTAAAAGCTTCATTAACAAAACAAGATATAGTTGAAGCTTTAGGACAAGAGGAAAACGTTGTTTATGCGGTAATTATTGATAAAAATTTAATAGCTATTGCTCATAGTGATCCATCTAGAATTGGAATAAAGCTACAAGACAAAGGTAGTGTTACTGCGGCTTTGGAAGGTAGAAATTACTCAGATAAGTTTTTCTATGAAGCAGAAAAAGTACATACACAAGATGTATTGATTCCACTTTATGAAAATGGGAAGCACATAGGGGCTATTAATGTGGGGTTATCCTTAAAAAATCTTAATTTGGCATTAAGGAGTATTATAATAAAAGCTATTATAATCGCACTTTCATTTTTTATAATAAGTGGAATAATTTTAATTCTAGTGCTAAGAAAAGTTTTTAGACCATTAGGAGATTTAGTGCAAGTTTCAAAATTGATATGTGATGGAGATTTAAATCAAAGAATAAATGTGAATAATAATGATGAAGTAGGAGAGTTATCAACTAGTTTTAATAGTATGATGGATGCACTACAGAGTAAAATGGATGAAAATAATAAACTTATGGTGGATGTTCTACAGTATGATAAATTAAAAACCGAGTTTTTTGCTAATATTTCTCACGAACTAAGGACTCCTATAAATGTTATTTTCAGTGCGTTACAGTTAATGGAACTTTCTTACAAGGATAAAGCTGATATAAAGAAGGATGTGTTCTTAAAATATAAGGATACATTAAAGCAGAACATATATAGATTAATAAGATTGGTAAATAATTTAATAGATATAACAAAAATTGATTCGGGATTTTTCGAAGTTATAATTGAAAACCATAATATAATAAGTGTAGTTGAAGATATAACCTTATCTGTAGCACAGTATATCGAAAATAAAGATATAGAGCTTACTTTTGATACAGAGGTAGAGGAAAAAATTATTGCGTGCGATCCTCATGCATTAGAAAGAATTATGCTTAATTTACTTTCAAATTCTGTAAAATTCACAAAACCAGGTGGAAATATAAAAGTCAATATTTTTGACAAAGATAAAAGTATAATAATTTCTGTAACAGATACAGGAAGCGGCATTCCCAAAAATAAATTAGATGTGATTTTTCAACGATTTAGACAAGCTGATGAATTACATACCAGAAATCATGAAGGCAGTGGAATTGGATTAGCTCTTACAAAAGAACTGGTACAAATGCATGGAGGAAATATCTCAGTAGAAAGTGAGTATGGCATTGGAACTAGTTTTATAATTGAGATTCCAATAAAAGTTATAGCTGAGAATGGAAAAGAAAAGGATATGCCTAATTATATGCCTCAAAGTCACATTGAAAAAATCAATTTAGAGTTTTCAGATATATATAACAGCAATTGAGTTCAGCATTTATAATCTATTGCGGAAAAGGTTAATGTTAAAATCAGGAAGTACCACCTTAAAGTTATAAAGATTTTATAAGGCTAAAAAATAAACTTTTAGGTTTAAATGAAGAAAATCCACATATTTTGAGTATACAAAATATGTGGATTTTTGTTAAATAATTAGGTTAAATTGTATTTATATAAAATTTTAATGCTATTAAAATGCCCAATTACCATTAGCAAACACATCGATTTCAGTGCCATCAGAATTTTGCCCTGTAATTGAAAGGTCTTCAGTTCCAATCATGAAATCTACATGGGTTAAAGAATAGTTTCCACCTGCAGCTTCAAGCTCCTCTTGACTCATATTATCTCCATCTTTTATGCAAAGAGAATAGGCTCTTCCGATTGCCAAATGGCAAGAAGCATTTTCATCATACAAAGTATTATAGAAAATGATACCACTATTGGAGATTGGAGAATCGAATGGAACTAATGCTACTTCCCCAAGATAATGGGAACCTTCATCAGTAGATATAAGATTCTTTAAGGTATCATAGCCTTGTTCAGCACTAAAATCCACGATTTTTCCATCTTTAAAACTTATTGAAAAATTATTTATTAGGTTTCCGCCATAGTTTAATGGTTTTGAACTATAAACTATACCATTTACACCAGTTTTCTTTGGCATAGAAAATACCTCTTCTGTTGGCATGTTTGCAATAAACTCTATTCCTGCCTGAGTATGTTCAGCTCCAGCTACCCAAAGATGATTTTCAGGAAGTTCTACAATAAGGTCTGTTCCTTTATCATTTTTAAAGTGAAGAGATTTAAAGTTTTTGTGATTTAAATAGTCCATCTTTTCTTTTAGATTTGCTTTATGTTGCTCCCAAGCCTCCACTGGATCCACTTGGTCCACTCTCACAATTTTGAAAATAGCATCCCAAAGTTTTTCCTTTGCTTCCTCAGCAGAAACCTCAGAGAACACCTTTGTTGCCCAACCATCTGTAGGAATGGAAACAATAGACCATGCATTCTTATTGCTCATAAGTCTAGCGTTAAAATCCTTAAGACCCATGGAACGAGTTTTTTGAGATTTTGCAATTCTTTCTGGATTTACATCCTTTAGAAGTTCTGGATTCGCTGCAGAAATACTTAGGAAGGCAGCACCTTGTTCAGCGTAATATAAATAAGAATCTATTTGCCACTGTGGCATATTTTCGAATACTTCTTCATCAGCTTTCATAAATCTGATTCTTGCTGACAATTCATCGCCCCAGTGAACTATAACTTCTTTAGCACCTGCATCATAAGCTTCCTCCATTATCATTCTTGTAAAGGATGCACATTCAATAGGAGACATAACAACTAATGTTTGGCCCCTTTGTATGTTAACACCTGTTTTTACAGCTAATATTGCATACTTTTTTAAAAAACTTTCATTCATATTTTACACCAACTTTCTATTAATTTCCTACATTTATTATTCTTACATAAATTTGAAAATATGGCTAGAGAATTATTTATGTTTAAGTATGTAGTGAAAAAATATTTTCTTTAACTATTAATTATATAGAACTTGTATACACGTGATAGAAATACTTATACATTTTTTTAGTCGTTAGAACTTTTTACAGTTGTTTTTTACTGAAATAGGTGTCTATTATTTTTTCTGCCATTCTCTTTTGAATATTAGCAGAATTAGTTAAAGCTAATACAGTTAATAGTAATTTTTCATATTCACTGTTTTCTTTCTCTTCTATAGTTTCTTGTACCATACTGAGTATATCATTTAGATGGGTTTCTTCTTTTTCAATTTCATTATTCTTTATTTGTAAAAATAAACTGTAAAAAGAATCTATGTCTATTAATGAACTTTTAGTATCTTGAAGATTAAGCACTAAATCATTAAAAAGAATTTTAATATCTCCAATGGACAAGCTTTGCTTCAAGTTATAGATTAGTATCATTAAAATAATATGCTCTCTACTGTACTTTTTGTTTTTTACTGGCATCAGCAACTTATCTTTAGTATAGTTATTGATCATTGTTTTAGTTAGTAATTTGTCATCACTATTTCTCTTGCAATGAGAAAGATTATTATCAAAAAGCTGAATTACCTGGTCCATATATAAATGGAGATGGGGAATGTCTATGGGCTCTATGTCTTGATGTAAATTTAAATTTTTAAACATATTAATTAACTCTTCTGTATTGAATTCCATTTTATACCTCTTCCATTAAATTTTAATTAACTTTTTCATCTAGTAATATACTAAGTAAAAATGATAATTTATCAAATAAAAATATAAGTAAAAATATAAATAACAATTTTATATTTTAAATTTTAGATTTATAAAAGGTCATTTAGCATAAGTGTGTGCTCAGCTTTTTAGAGGTTACATTTTAAAACAATAAAGTGCACTGAATAGTATAGTCTACAAACTAAAGATAAAACCATTTATTGTATGAATAACAATACAAACATATGAATCAAGGGATTTGTATAACTTATTAACTATTATTATAACTGTTTTAAGTGCTTATTAAAACTCAATAAAAATACATTTTAGGAAAATATAAAAATATTTAATATAAAAATGAAAAACTAGTATTGAATTTTATATTATTTGTGTATAATATTAATATAAGGTCATCTAGTAATGAAAACTATGTGATGTAGAGTTTGAATTTCAAGGGAGGTATTTTATATGAAAAAATTTAGAGAACCTGTTAGTGGGTTTACTCATCTCTTTGGGGCTGTAGTTTCTTTAGTAGGATTAGTTGTACTTTTGTACAAACAATTTACCATAGGGAAATATACAAGCTTTAGTATTGTGGCTTCGTTAATATTTGGACTCAGTCTAATATTTCTATATACGGCTAGTACAGTTTATCACCTAGTAGTATCTAGAGAGGGAGTAATAAAACTTTTAAGAAAACTAGATCATTCTATGATTTTTGTGCTTATTGCTGGAACATATACACCTATTTGCTTGATAGCACTTGAATCTTATTGGAGATGGGGAGTTTTTTTCACAATTTGGAGTTTAGCTATTATGGGTATAGTCTTTAAATTTCTATGGATAGATTGCCCATCTTGGTTATCAACTACGCTATATGTTGGCATGGGATGGTTAGCTATAATTGTTTATGCTCCATTATCAAAAGTTCTTTCGGGTGCAGGGCTTTTATATTTAGTTCTAGGAGGAATACTTTACACCGTAGGAGCAGTAATCTATTCTATAGAAAAAAAAGGTGTGAAAAGAACCTTTGGTGCACATGAAATATTTCATATATTCGTTCTTTTAGGAAGCTTAAGCCACTATTGGTTAGTTTTTAGATATTTAATTACTTTGGCATAGGTGTGATAAATGATTTAAAGACGTGCTAAGACATATATTAAAAAATAAAAAATACCAGTGAGAATATTATTTTCACTGGTATTTTACATTTGCATTATTCTAACAATTCAACAGAATTGCTTATATTAACTTTAAAGAATTCACCTTTTTCTTTTATAATATGACCAGAACTATAAGGATTCCCTGCAATTGTAATATACACATTGTCAACTCCATAATAGTTTCCAATGGTATTAGTTATGCTTTGAAGAATCATATTTTCGTATCCAGAGCCTGCATTCATTTCTTCTACAAAGTTTTCCGAGAAATCCATGTAAACTGATCCATCATCATTTAAATACAAACTATTTATTTTTACATTGGGTCCTATTAATTTACCAAGGTTCTCGTTAGGAGATTTCTTAAATTCATTTTCAAAGTATATTTTAGTTATATCATTAGTATTAAAAGACAAGTCTTTATTAGTATAATATAACTTATCCTTATCAATGTCAGGATAGTAGAATCTCACATTTTGGACTAAAGGAGAGTCTTTTTGAATTTTAGATAGTGAAGAGGACACTTCTGTATCTCCTATTTTATATATGGTTTTAATTAAACCAACATTAATCCCGTAGTAATCAACAGTTGTACCATTGCTTTCCTCTGTAGTTACCTCAATAGCTTTAAAGTTACCAGCGTTAGTGATTACTTCCATATCAACGTTAGAGATATAGCGTTTTCTTCCATCAGGAAGAATCCAAGAAGTTCCCTTCACAATGGGTTCTTTTAATAAGATACTGCTTTGATTTTCAATTTTTGAAAGAAAATTCTCTCTGTAATAACACTCATTTTTTGACAATATTGTAAGGAGTTGGCCATCTTTCTTTTCAATGACACTTACAGTCTCTGTACCTCCATTATTTTTTCTAATTTGAATTCTATTATCTTTTATATAATCCACATTTATAGTAAATGATGCATATTCCATACCTTTTCCTTCATAAACATAGCTCACATTTTCTTTAAAGGGATAAAAGTCATTTATACTATAACTACCATTTTTATCAGTAACTTCAGTTCCGGAACCAGTTTCTGTGTTGGAATTTCCTGAATTTATTGGTAGGTTTTTATTACCGCAACCTATAAGAAGTACCATGGAACTGATTATAATAATAAAATTTAACTTTTTAATCATTTTTCACCCTCACTTTCAAATATATTTATATATGTACGTAAATTTTAATTGAAAAGTTCATATAATAACAGTGAAACAAATTATAATAATGCAACATAAGATTTAAAAGATTAATTAAAATGAAAACAATATGAAAAGATAAACCAATTAAAAACTTATTCGTTTTATTTTTTTGTAAATAAGCAATAATTACTTATCTTTACAAAAAATAATATACCATATAATAAAATTCAATTACAAGGATAAAAAAATAATTTATGAGAATTATAATATTACGAGAGTCTCTAAATTAATGAACATTACTATAGTTATATAGGAGGGTCATGTATGGATAAGTTAGACAAGAAGCTATTAGAACTAACAAAACGTATAGAAGAAACTAGAGAGATCTTGAATGAAGCTTGTATAACTTTTCAAGATGAGAAAAAAACACTTCATATTAGTCAGTACTTAGATGATTTAATAGTTGAATATATCAAAGTATTAAGTACAACAAGTGAGAATATTAACAATTCAAGTAAAATAGGATAATACAAAAGAAAATAATGTTTTAGAAGTTTATTATAAAAGGTTAAATTAAAATACTTGTCTTAATAGACAAGTATTTTAATTTAGAAACTAATTCTTTTGTTTAGAAGAATTTTGTTGTTTGTTTTGAGCCATACCTTGCATTTGGTTACTGCCAGAACTACTTTGTTGGCTACCTTGTTGATTTTGTGATTGATTTTGTTGTTGCCCCTGTCCTTTACCTTGACCCATCATTCCACCGTTTACAAAACTTTGACCTAAACTTGATATAGCATCTGGAAGCTTATTCATTAATTGTTCCATATTGCTTTTTTCATTAACAGGAAGCATTGAAACTGAATCATTTTCAATTACCATTACAGCATTTGTAGTTACTCTAGCACCTAATCCTACACCATTTGTAGAATTATTAGCATTAGGATTACTAGATGAGTTATTTTGTACTTTTGTTGACATACCAGTACTACCATATCCTAAAGTAACAGACATAACTGGAACTAAAGTTTTGCTACCAACAGAAAGAGGACTTCCTAATACTGTTTCTGTGTTTACAAAGTCATGAAGATCTGTAAATAAGGTATCCATGTTATTTGTGAAAGACGTATTTTCATTCATATAGATATCCTCCTTTATTTAACCCCTTGTAAAGTAGGGGAAACTAAGCCTTTTTTTCTCAAATTTAGTACCTTAGCAATTGAAGAAATAGAATTAAAAACTCCCATTGCTTCTATTTTTGCATAGTCATAATCAGAAATGAAATTTGCATTGTTATTAAGTTCTGTTATTTTTGCAGACTGAGATACTAATGAAATAATCCCACAAATCATTCCAGTTATTGAAGGATCAATAAATCCATAATAAGCATCAATCTTCAGATATTTTGGTTCTAATGAATTTAAAAATTTTATATTATTAAGTAACTCTCTATAATTTTTTGTAAGAGTTTTGCTTATAATTCTAATATTGAATAAATAAACTGTTAAAAAAGTAATTTGATTATCTTTTCCTATAAGACACCTAAAGATAGGTTTAGACCATTCTATAGTTAAATTAAAATCAAATTGTTTTTCTGAATTGAATGTGAAAAAAGCTTTTGTTTGTATTAATGATAGTGCAAATAAAACTATTATCAAAAATGTAATTGTAATTAGCATCAAAATAATTAATAGGATAGTTAATATGTACATAATAAACATCTCCATTACTTAATAAAATATATTACGAAACATGCTTCATCATTATTATGGCATCCACCACATAAAATATTAGATGTAAATAATTCATTAATTCTCATAACTTAAAAATGTTGCATAATATTTACACTTTGTTTACTGAAAAGATACATAATATTAAATTAGTGGTTATTAAAGTAAAGAAAACATAAAAATGTTATAAAGTTATAGGATTAATAAATTTTTGCATTTCTGCAAATTGAATATTATAATAAAATTATTACAATATAAAATAAGGGGGAGTAAGAGTGTCTTTAGACAGTATAAAGGATTCTGTTCAGGAAGTAGCAGAGGCTATATCAGCAGTACTACATGTAGATGTTACAATTATAGATAATAAATTCAAGAGAATAGCAGCTACTGGAGAATATAAGAAACTTATTGGAAGTAAAATTCCTTCGAAATGTTTATTTGAGTTTATTGTTAAAGATAAAAAGCCCCATTATATAGAAAAAAAATCATCAAAAGACAAAGATAATTTAACAGACTTAGTATGCTATTCCTGTGAGGCAAAAGATACCTGTATGGAGTTTGCAACTGTAGGATACCCAATAATGAAAGATGAAGAAGTAATTGGCATAATAGGAATTAATATATTTGATGAGAAACAATGCAATATTATTTCCAAGGATTTTCCATCAATGATTATCTTTTTAAATAAATTAAGTACTCTTTTGGTTGGAAATATTATTTATCATGACACGATAGACAAGCTTCAGATACAAACTGAGGAAACAAATCATATAATTGATGGTCTAAGCGATGGAATTTTATGTGTAGATAATAATGGGATTATAAAGTATGTAAATAAAAAAGGAGAAAGACTTCTTGATATAAAAGAAGATTTCATCTCTAATATAAATATTAAGCATTTGTTTTCAAATTTTAGTGTGAATTTTCTGGGTAGAGATTATAAGGGGAAAACTATAAGCGCTATAAATAAAAAACAAAATTTTATTGTAAAAAGTACTCCGATTACATGTATGGGAAAAAGAGTTAGTAATATCATTCAGTTTAATAAAAGAAGTGACGAAGTTAGAGCTGCATATAAGCTTTTAGGCGGTAGCAATATAATTAGATTTGAAGACATCATTGGGGAAAGTACTAGTATTTCAAATGTTAAGCTTTTGGCAAAAAGTATTGCAAAAGCTGATTCCACAGTGTTATTAAGAGGTGAAAGTGGTACAGGTAAGGAGCTTTTTGCAAGATCCATACATTATGCAAGTAACAGAGAAGACGCACCATTTGTTGCAGTGAATTGCGCTTCAATTCCAGATAATTTATTAGAAAGTGAGTTTTTTGGATATGAAGGAGGAGCCTTTTCAGGAGCAAGAAAAGAGGGTCAAATGGGTAAATTTGAGCTTGCTAGTGGAGGAACTATTTTTTTAGATGAGATAGGTGATCTTCCAATCCATTTACAGCCAAAGATACTTAGAGCACTTCAGGAACATAGCTTTACAAAAATTGGTGGAAAGGAAGAGATATTCGTAGACGTAAGAATAATCGCAGCTACTAATAGGAATTTAGAAACTATGGTAAAGAATAGTCAGTTCAGAGAAGACTTATATTACCGTCTAAATGTAATTCCGTTATATCTACCAAGTCTAAAGGAAAGAGATGAAGATATATTTCTTTTAAGTGAATATCTTCTTGAAAAGTTTTGTAGAAAATTTAATATAGGATTAAAAAAATTATCTAATGAAGTTAAAATGGTATTTAGAAATTATTCTTGGCCTGGAAATGTACGAGAGCTTGAAAATGTCATTGAATATTTGATTAATATAACTAAGGGAGAAATAATAAAATTGGAAGATTTACCGTCTTCACTGAATTTAAATTTAGACTTTGAAGAAATTCATAAGGATAAGAATAGTGAATTGTTACATCATAATAGGGATACAAATAAAAATATTTTAGGTAAAGACTTGAAGTCAAGAGTTGAGGAATTTGAAAAAGAGTTACTTCAATCTATGTTTAGTCATTTTGGCAAAGACGCAGAAGGTAAAAATAGAATTATAGAGGAATTAGGTATCGATTTATCAACTTTATATAGAAAATTAAAGAAATACAATTTGCAGTAATGCAAATTGTATTTTCATTTATGCGAAAAAATATAACAAAACTGACTAATTACTAATAAATATAATGATTAACTTACTATAAGACAACGTTTTAAATTAAACTTTATTTGTTGATACTTAAATTTCTCAATTTCAGAATTACACTTATAAATGCCTTAAATCCTAGGAAGGTTATCACTTTTTCATTATACTACCTTATGAATACACTAAATATCGCAAGATTTTCAAGAAAAGTATATAGTTTTAATTTTCGATTGGCATGATTCTTGCTTAGTAAATATATAAAATCTTGAAGCTAATATAGCAATAACTTAAAGGGAGCGAAGATTATATGTCAATTCTAAATAATGAAGAATTAATTGAAAAACTATTGAATGTAGTTAAAAGAGAAACAAAGCCTGCTATTGGGTGTACTGAACCCGTAGCTGTTGCATTAACAGTAGCTACAGCAAAAAAATATTTTACAGGCGAGATTAAAAAAATAGATTTGAAAGTAAGTAAAAGTATACTGAAAAATGGAAAGTCTGTTACGATCCCTAACACTGAAGAATGCGGAATACATATTGCTGCTGCTTTAGGAGAAATATGTGGAGATGCAGATGCAGGACTTTTGGTATTTAGGGATGTTCAAGAAAATCATATAAATCAAGCAAAAAGAATGGTTGAAGATAATATTATAAATGTGGGCATTAGTAGTGATGCAAATCCTGTGTTTGTACAAGCTGACATCTGTGGAGAAAAAGATCAGGTAACAGTTATTTTAAAAGGATCCCATACTAATATAGTGGAGATTTTAGTTAACACAAATGTTGTTTACAAAAAAGAATCTTTAAGTAATGCGGAAAATAATGATTTTCTTAAAGAACTAACTTTAAAAGATATGAGAAACATAACTGAGGAAATTTCCATAGATAAGCTGGATTTTATTATGGATGGAATAAACATGAATATGGATGCTGCACATGAAGGACTAAAAAAAGAAAAGGGTTTAAGATGGGGAGCATCTCTTTTAAAACTGCAGAAAGATGGAATAATAGGTGGTGATCCTGTAACTACAGCAAGAATTTTAACTGCTGCAGGTTCGGATATAAGAATGAGTGGTGGAGCTTGTCCTATAATGACTAGTGGGGGAAGCGGTAATCAAGGATTATGTGTAATCATTCCCATTACTGTAGTAGGGGAAAATATAAATGCTTGTGAAGAAACAATAAAAAGAGCAGTATTTTTTGGACACATTGTTAATAACTATGTAAAAAAATATACAGGGAAATTATCAGCTATATGTGGGTGTGCAATCGCTGCAGGCATTGGAGCAGGAGTGGGCGTTGCATGGCTTTTAGGTGGTAAAGATAAAGAAATTGAAGGTACTATTCATAATATGCTAGCTAATCTTACAGGTATGGTATGTGATGGTGCCAAGGAAAGTTGTGCTATTAAGCTATCTACCTCAGCCGCAGAGTCGATAATTGCAGCCTATCTTGCTTGTAACAAAACTATAGTTCCAATCAAAACTGGTATAATAGGTAAAACTGTAGAAGAAACTATTAAAAATTTAGGAATACTTTGTAGTGATGGTTTCTATAATGCGGATGATGTTATGCTTTCAATAGCATGTGAATAGCAATAAGGAAATAAGAACACAATGAATGTAAAAATATATATTCATTGTGTTCTTGTTTTTCTCACATAATTTGAATTTTAAATTTAAGTCTACTATTCTTCTGAGGATGATACTATATCTAATACATAGAGGTCTTCAGCATAAATACAATTTATCTGTTGTTCATTTGAAATTACTTGTCTATATGGTGGAGGTGGAAGTTTAGCATTAAGACATTCTTTAATGGGATAGTCAACTAAACATAAGTTTCCATCTCCTTGTTTCCTTAAATTCTCCACTACAATTTCTCCAATATATCTACCCAGTGTCAATCCTTCAATATTATCAGTTGGATAGTGTACACCAGCAAATAACCTAGATATAGCACATTCTTCTGCTAATTGGTGAAGGCGATGTGCCTCACACTCAAAAAAATAACTAAGAACGACTTCTGCACAACCTGCAACAACTCCATGACCTGCAGGATAACTTGGATGTTTTGGCATTGGTAGAATTGATACTAGATCTTGGTCAAATTGGTTGGGGCGAGGAACCTTCCAAAGATATTTAAAATACCATGTTACGGCAAAAGCATCATTAAGTGCTGCATGAACAGCTGCTAAGATACGTGCTGCTCTAAAGGCTGTAACTTTATAAGTGTCTATTAAGATATCAATAATAGGCGTCCATTGCTTAGTTGCAGGACCTGTGCCCCAATATTTAGCTATGGCAATTTGTGTGGGGGTGATATTATTTAATGTTTTTTTAACTGCATTAAGTTGTTTTCCATTAAAGTCCAAGGTAGTATCTGGTTCATGAATGGGAAATTGTATTAACTTTCCATTGTTATCGATAAACTGACCATTATCATTACGTTGTAAAAAATAGGTTGGCCAAGTAGCACCTAGTGGATCTTCGGATGAAGGTACATAAGTTTCACTACCATAGGATAGTATGGACCAGTTTCGTAGAAGATTATTATTTAAATTTGTCATAAAATTGCTTCTCTTTATTTAAATTTGTTTTTAAGCATCATCTGGTACAAATATTATGATTATTCTAGAAAGCCATACTTTATTGACTCTTACATATAATATGAGTGAGTAGAAATTTATGTCATATAAGAGAGTTAATTTAGTTGAAAAAGAAATAATAAATAATAAATAAGAGTTAATTAAATTTAGGTGCAGCTATATAAAAAATAATGATTAGAATTTAATAAAGGGGACGAGAACTTTGAAGTATAGATTTATTAGCAAATTAAATGAAGAAAATATATATCACCAAGAGCATAGTAATAAAATAGTTGAAGATATAGATGAAACTAAGATAGTAAGACGAGGATATAATGAGGAAGATAAGAGGTTATTCTCAAAGAATGCTATTATAAACCTTCAAAAGGCACAAGAAGAAATCCAATGGCTTCTCAATAGAGGCTATAATATGAAGTCAATTACAGAATTTGTAGGAAATTCTTATCAGTTCTCATTAAGGCAACGTAACGCATTACAGCGTTCTACTAGCTCAAACGTAAGTTGTGATAAAAGAAAAAAACATTAATATCAAATATGAATGTTAAAAATAAAGAAATTTACATAGATGGTTTTAATTTAATAATAACTTTAGAGGTTGCTACTTCAGGAGGAACACTTATACTTTGCAATGATGGTACCTTAAGAGATATTGCAGGGTTAAGAGGAACTTATAAGATTATTGATAAAACAGATAAAGCAATAGAATTTATAGGCAATTGCCTAAATGAATTAGAAGTTGATAAAGTGAAATTTTTTTTAGATTCTCCAGTTTCGAATTCTGGAAGACTAAAAAATAGGATATTAAAACATAGTGAGTATTGGAACTGCAATGTAGAAGTTGAATTAGTAAATAACCCAGATCAAAATCTATCTACCATGGAGAGAGTTGTAACTAGTGATTCTGTTATTCTTGACAATTGTATAAGTTGGTTGAATTTAGGTAGAACAATTATTGAAAATTATATAAGAGATGCTAAAATAATAAATTTAAGTGGTAAAAATATAATAAATACAGAGGAATAATATAATTATTAGAAGGAACATACCTTCAATAAAATAAGAATATTCGTGCATCACTTTGGTGAAATATGCCTATACAGTTGCAGTTGGTATAATAAAACTCCTAAAACTTATATCAAATAAAAAAACTAAAGTCCATTGTGGACTTTAGTTTTTTATACCTCAGGCAATCCTCTTACTGGCTTACGCATGTTTTTGTCAGTATCCATAGTGATAGGATTTGCTGTTTTAGGGTTCTGTGATTTATTATTATCCTTATTTTGTTTTTTAGATTTTTTATCCATGTTTATCACCTCCATAAATATGTTGCCCTAAGCTTCATAAAAAATATTCATTTATCCCTTAGGTTTAAATACTAAAGAGCCCATAAATCCAAATATTATAGCAGCAGAAATACCTGCACTGGTTATTTGAAATATTCCAGTAAGAACTCCGATTAATCCTGTTTGTTCTGCTTCCATTAGAGCGCCTTTAACTAAGGAATTACCAAAACTACTTATGGGAATTGAAGCACCAGCACCAGCAAATTTCACTAGAGGATCATACCAACCTAACCCTCCCAAAATTGAACCTGCCACAACTAAAGTGCTCATTGTATGAGCAGGAGTAAGTTTAAATTTATCCATCATTATTTGTCCTATAACACATATAGTTCCACCTACAACAAATGCCCAAATAAATTTTTCCATAATTATATCACCTCGTTTACATTTCTATAGATACTGCATGAGCAATACATGGAATACTTTCCTTTTGTTGATAAGAAAGTGGAGATAACAATGCTCCTGTAGCAATGATTAATATTTTTTTTAATTCACCTTTTTTCATTCGATTAAGAAGATGGCCATAGGTTACTGTAGCAGTACAGCCACATCCACTTCCACCAGCCATTACAGGCTGACTTTCTTTATAAATTAATAATCCACAATCAGTAAATATATTTTTAGGAATAATTAAGCCCTTTTGAGTTAATAGGTCACTTGCAATCTGATGACCCACTCTTCCTAAATCTCCAGTGGCAATTAAATCATAATAAGAGGGATCTATATTTAAGTCTTTAAAATGAGTTTCTATAGTATCCACAGCAGCAGGAGCCATTGCAGTACCCATATTATATGGATCTGAAATACCCATATCTACTATTTTTCCAATTGTAGCAGAAGTTATTTTTGGACCATTACCACTTTTAGCTACAATAGCAGACCCAGCACCAGTTACTGTCCATTGTGCAGTTGGAGGTTTTTGAGCACCATACTCTGTAGGATATCTAAATTGCTTTTCTACAGCAACGTTGTGACTAGACGCACCAGCAAGAACATAATTGGCTGCATTGCTATCCACAAGCAAAGAAGCAAGAGCAAGACTTTCCATAGAACTTGAACATGCTCCAAAAATCCCTAGGAAAGGAATGCCTAAAGTTCTAGCAGCAAAACTACTGGATATAATTTGATTCATTAAATCACCACTAATTAAAAATTGAATATCTTCCTTTTTTAAATTAGCCTTTTCTATTGAAGTTTGAAAAGATTGTTCCAACATTTTTTTTTCGGCCTTTTCAAAGCTGTCTTCACCAACCCATATACTATCATGAAGAATATCAAAATCATCTGCTATAGCTCCAGCGGCTTCAAAGGGGCCGCCCACTGTAGCAGAGGACACAATAACTGGCTTTGATTCAAAAACCCATGTTTGTTTGCCTTTCAGCATTACATTCCACCTGCCCATCCAAAAAAGATCTTTATAAGTGCTACTACGAAAGCAGAAAAGATTCCAAATGCAAGTACTGAGCCAGCTAACTTAAACATATTGCCTCCAACACCTAATACGTAACCTTCTGTTCTATGTTCAATAGAAGCAGAAGCAATGGTATTTGCAAATCCTGTAATTGGAACTGCAGTACCAGCTCCTGCCCACTGAGCAATATGATCAAAGACTCCAAACCCTGTAAGCAGAACTGAAGTAATAATTAAAACTGCTACTGTAGGACTACCTGCAGTAGTTTCAGTAAAACCAAAATATGTGATAAAAAACCATTGTAAACCTTGACCTATTGTACAAATTAAACCTCCAACCAAAAAGGCTCTAACACAGTTTTTAAAAATAGGGCGCTGAGGCTCTCTTTCCTTTGCAAAAGCTTGATAGGCTTCTTGTGCAGGAGTGAAATTTTTACTATTTGACATTGTTTTGCACCTCCAAGATGTAAGTATAATAAGTTTTAAAATAAATTTTAATATATAAAGCTTAAATATACACTGTAGAATTATTACTGGTAACCTTTAGTAGTATTTGTAGTTAAAAAATCTTTATGCTATATAATAACAAAAAAGCAATTTATTAAAACTAATATGAAATGTAAACAAAATATGAATAATCAAAGTTTTTATAATGTTCTTTACAATTTGTTAATATAAATATAAAAATTATATTATAGAGGTGGAAGTTTATGCAAATTACTAAGGCATGTCCTGTATGCGGAAGTGTTGAGTTTAAAGTTAAAGGCTTGTTTGAAGGCTACAATACAATATGCAGTAGTTGTAATAATGAGATTTCAACTATATCCCTTGATAAATATGTTAAAATCGAAGATATATGTAGTGATTGTGGTAATGACATATTTAAAGCAAAAGTTAAAAAACTCAAGAATAAGGAATTATGGACAATAACTTGCACAAGATGCGGTAGTGCTCCTAGAAAGTATTGCTGTGATAAAGATGGAAATGAAATAAGCTATGATAAAAGAGACAAGTATCTGCTAAAAGATGAAAGCGATGATCTTGATAGAGAATTTGAATTAATAAGTGATGAGCGATATGAAGAGGTAAAGGAAATTATTAATACGTTAGAAAACGAGTTGGATGAAAAAGATCAAGAAATAAGACTTCTTAAAAATGAGATTCTAAGATTGGAAGATGAAATGAGAGTCTTTAAAAATGAAATCGCCGATAAGGATGATGAAATACAACAATTAAACAAAAGAATTGTAAGATATGTGGACAACATGAGTGAGCTACAAGCGGAAGTATTAGAACTAAGAAATAATTACTAAACTCAAAAGAAAAGATATACAATATAGGCTAAGATTTGTTGATGATTTAAAACTTTTAAACCTCTAAAAGGAAAGATCAATAGAATTTGGAGTAAAGCTTGATGAAAAGATTTGGAGTGAAACTATATATCTTCAGATCTTTTGTTTTAGTAGTTGAGAGTTCTAAATTATTAGATTAAACTTCACGAGGAATTATTGCATAATTATGTTGTAACATATTAAGTTTTATGATAGCATTACACCATAATAAATGAACTTTAAATAAACGACTTATATAGAAGAGAGGAACTAATATATGAAGGATTTTGAAATATTCACGGAC
>NZ_JAVWDJ010000019.1:0-69820 GCF_036642255.1 Clostridium sp.
GACCAAAGAGTAAATCCATTTTCTTTAACTCCTGGAACACCAAAGAATGCTGGTTCACTTCCTGTACCTATGATTAAATAATCATAATTGAAAGTTCCAAGCTTAGTAGTAACTACCTTCTTATCAGTGTCTACATTTGTGATATAATCTGTAACCACATTAACTTTTGTTCTGTTGAATATTTTTCCTAAATCAACTTGTACTGATTCTGGATGAACCCTTCCCCCTGCAACTTCATGTAGTTCTGTCATTAACGTATGGAATGGGTTTTTGTCTATTAAGGTTATATTTATGTTAGGATTTTTTTTGTATTTTTTAGCAAGCATTTTTGCAGCATGTACCCCAGCATAACCTGCGCCCAAAATCAGGATATTTTTTTGCTTATCCATTCATTTCACCTCATTAATTATAATTGATAAGTTATTAATTTAACACTTCATATTATATTAATATTGTACAATGAAATGTTAAAAATGTAAACAGAAGAATTTTGTTATTTTTTGCTAGTCCCTAAACAATTATTACAAAATATATAAAATAACTATTATATAGTATCGCCAATATTATTATACTTTAATTTTGTGGACTTTAATACTATTTTGTGAAAATTTTTACAATTATTTTTAAGTTCAACACTTTACATTCTTAAGATTTAGGCCGCTAAAATCAGAGACTTTTTAACTATATTAAAATTCAAATTACATATATGCTATTAAACACGGTAATTTAATTTCAACAGTTTATTATTAGCTTAACCCCCTACTATAATTTCTTATGTCCCCTGCTTCCTCACTTTAAATAACTTTCAGCTTTATCGTCTATACCTTCAATTAAAGAATAGACATTAATTATGCTTTAAAAATCCTAAGATTTCTCATAAAATCTTGTGAAAGAATAATTTTGTTTCATAAATATATCTCTTAAAAACATTTTTATTTATGAAATTACACACTGTGTGAAATTAATATGTTGTTTATGGATAATCTAATCACAATGCCTATTTTAATATTAATGATATCGATATTCACTCTAATAAAAAGGCCTATGCCCCCTAAATAATACTTTTAGTGGCATAGGCTAATGTAATGTTTCTTGATATTATAAATCAACAAATCTTATTCAATCATAGCTTAAAAATAAATTTAATTACGTTTACTGTAGTTATAATAATTAACAAAGATCCATTCATTATTATAAAGTTTTTTACCCCAAGTACAAAGGTCTCACTTTTAACTTGTTTTTTATAAAATATGCTCAAGTGTTTATTTACAGGAATTAGTGTAACTAGTGTAAGTAAACTTGCAATTGGCATAACCTGTAATATAACTAAAATCACAATGGTCAAATATCCAATGTAATATAGACTTTTAAATAGTGTTAAGGCAGGTTTCTTTCCTATATAATAAGGCAATGTAAATCTTTTATTTATTATATCCTCTTCTACATCACAAATATTGTTTACAAGCATTATATTTGCAATTCCACCTACTGCAGGTATGGATACTAAGAAAATATAAAATACTTCCTTTATATTAATAGAAAAGTTTATGACATAATTTTCAAAAACTAAAGTCACAATATTACTATCAAAAATATGGATATATACTGACAAGAATAATATTACAAATCCCATAAAAAAACCTGAAAAAATTTCTCCTAAGGGCATACGTGACAGTGGTATTGGACCAAAGGTATAAAGAATTCCTACCATAAATGAAACTGTTCCTATGAGTAACACTATGATATCTGTGTTGAAGGTTAATGCAATACCAAAGCTAGTAGCAATAAGAACTAAGCTAATTATAATAGCAACTACACTTGATTCTTTTAAGTTATCTTTTCCAATGATATTAGCCTTTCTATAACTATCATCCTTTGTCTTTGTAGCTTTTTTATAATCATAATAGTTATTAATGGTGGTGGTTGCCATATCAAAGGTAAGCAATGATATTAACATTATAATAAAATTTTCTATGTTAAAACTATCATACCTGTATATAGTAAACATAGTCCCTAAAAGAAACGGTATCATACTGGCTACTTTAGTTTGAATCTCTACTAACTTAAAAAAACTGCTTATGGACATATATGCTCCTCCTAATGTTAATGCTAACGTATAAAAATTTATTATCTTTAGAGACTTAAAAGTTAATTGACCCCATACAAATCCTATTTATTATAAAAGTTACTTTCGTTAAAAGTGATTAAGTTCTCTTTAACCTATAGGATATATTATTTAAAATAACTTTACATCATCTGTAGAAAATTATATCCTAGTTTTAATCCGTAATAAATAATAACTATCCCACAAACTATATTAATACCCTTAATAATGTTTGTATTAATCTTTTGTCTAAAAATAGAAACTATAGTTGTAAGTCCTATGAACCAAGTAAATGAAGCTAGACATACTCCTAAAATAAATATTACAGAGGCTTCTGCAGGCAGTGATGCTCTAAATCCACCTAAAAGTAATGAACCATCAATTAATGCTTGAGGATTAATCCAAGTAACCATAAAGCAAGTTGTTATAACTTGTCCTATAGTTTTATTTATGTCTACTTCTCTATTTAAGTTCGGTGTACTTCTTAAGAGTCCAATTCCAATATAAATTATTGCTAATGACCCTACAAATAATATTGACCCCTTAAGTAACTGTGACTTTTCCATAATGGCACCCATTCCAAAGAAACAAGCTAAAGCTAAAGATATATCAAAAAATATGGTGATTAATGCTACTTGATAAGCCCTAATTCTACTCTTTCCAATAGCTGTATTGATTACGTAGATATTTTGCATTCCAATCGGTGCTACATAGGCAAGTCCTAAAGTAAATCCTTGCAAGAAAAATTCTAACATTTGTTAACCCCTCCCCTAATTTGAACAAAAACTTAACTAAATAATAAGATGATAATAATAGCATGAAGTTTACTTCCTTAATTTTTTATGAAGAATCTCATTATAATGGTTATTTTGCATTTTAATTTCTATAGTTCTTCATGTAATGTCCTTTGAAATTTAATGTGTCTTAAATTTATATAAAAATCTACTACCTCTTTATATTATCACACCCCTATAAGTTAAAACTAGTGCAATAAATTCCCCCTTAATACTTACCTTTGCTTTTTTTTAAATATCAGGAACTTTTCACTTTTATCTTCATATAATATAAGGAATCATTATGTTATTTGAGGAGATTTTATGGCAGATATAGGAAGATTACAAGTTCAAACTTTCCGTGGAAATACCTTTGTTCCTGTTACAAATGCAAAAGTAACAGTTGTTCCTACTAGTATACCTTCAAGAGAAACTGCGGCCCTAACTACTAATGCTACAGGACAAACACAAGTCATAGACTTAATCGCTCCCAATGTAGAGCTTTCTTTAGATGAGAATAATACTACTGAACAACCCTATAGTACCTGTGATATTACTGTAGAAGCTGAAGGCTATGAAACTTTTATTGTAAGAGGATGTCAAATACTTCCTGACATTACAGCCTTACAAATCTGTAACTTGGAACCAAATTCAGCAATTCCTCCTTCTGAAGCTACCACAGCATCAAGAAGTTCTTGGTGGAGTAGGGAAATACTAGAGCCTACGAGAATTGTTGAAGTTCCTGCCAATAGGCTTTTTGGAAACTTTCCACCCAAAATTCCTGAGGATCCAATTAAACCCTTACCACCACCAACAGGCGGTGTGGTATTGAATCAAGTGGTAGTTCCTGAATTTGTAATAGTTCATGCAGGAGTTCCAACCAACGCTTCCGCTCCAAATTACTGGGTAAGATTTCAAGATTATATAAAAAATGTAGCCAGCTCTGAAATTTATGCAACCTGGCCTGAAAATACTATTAGAGCTAACATATATTGCATATTATCCTTTACCTTAAACAGAATTTACACAGAATGGTATAGAGGTAAGGGCTATAACTTTGATATTACAAATTCCACTGCTTTTGACCATGCCTTTACTTTTGGTAGAAATATCTTTGATAATATTAGTAGAATCGTTGATGAGATCTTCACCACTTATGTGAGACGAAGAGGTGGGAATCAACCCTTATTAACGCAATATTGTGATGGAAGGCAAGTTCAATGCCCAGGCTGGTTAACCCAATGGGGAAGTAAGGATTTAGGGGAACGTGGCTTGGCTCCTTACCAAATCCTAACCAACTTCTATGGGACTAATATTGATTTGGTTCAGGCACCAAGGGTGTCAGGAGTGCCTAAGTCCTATCCTGGCTATACTTTAAAAATAGGAAGTCGAGGGGAGCCAGTTAGAACTATTCAAACTTTCTTAAATAGAATTTCTCAAAACTATCCTCTCATTCCCAAAGTTGCAGTAGATGGTGCCTATGGTCCTGCAACAGCAAATGCAGTGAGAGTATTCCAAAGTATATTTAACCTCCCTCAAACTGGAGAAGTTGATTATGCAACCTGGTATAGAATCTCAAATATTTATGTTGGAGTCACAAAAATTGCAGAACTTCGAAGAACTATAACTCCAAAAGAAGAAACAGGTGTTTTTATTCCACCAGTTCCTTATAAAGGTACTATAAATGTGCCTACTGTTAGTTATAGAAAATAATATCAACTCTACTATTAATAAATCTTAAATAAAGTAAATCTAATCAACTTGCCTGTAAACTTCTATTATTTTTACCTTCTAAACTTAATATAAAAAGGTAGCAGTAAAAATAAAGTGTATACCTTGTAAAAGACACTTTATCCTTTCTCTACCTTTTTCTTATAGGTTCTTCCTTTTATTAACTAATGGCAAAATCATATCTTCTAATTATTTTTAGAATAAGACTCAATTTTCACCAAAACTAATTATAGATTTAATTATCCTTATCTTAAATTTGTTTCATATCTGAAAAGCATGCTAAATAAAATCCCTGAAACTACAGTTAAATTAAATCCCTTAGTGACTCTTCCTCTAAAATAATTACCTTTTTAGTGCCTACAAGTTCTATAAGGCCCTCTTCTTCAAATTTTTTCAACTTTCTACTTATGGTTTCTCTAGCTACTCCAGTATAGTTAGACATATCTTCCCTAGATATAGGTAATTCTACTTCTACTCCTTTAGTAGTTCTCTTTCCATAGCTTTCCATCATATCAACTAGTAAATAAGCTAGCCTGGATTCCACATCATTAGTTGCCAAATGTTGTGCCAAGCTTTCTACTTTTGAAAGCCTATCACCTACCATTTCTAGTATCTTAATACCTATTTCAGGTTTTTGTAAAATTATATTTCTCATCTTATCCTTAGTTAAAGTGCAAATTTTTGTTGGAACGATAGCTTCCGCACTGAAACCATATTCTGAATTCTTAAAAAGATTTAATTCTCCAAAGAAATCACCATCAGACAAAATATGTAGGATTTGCTGCTTTCCATCCTTAGTAAATTTAAACAGTTTAATTTTTCCTTCATTTATGAGGTATAGAGTTTGTGCCTCATTACCTTCTAAAAATATGTTTTCACCCTTTTTATAGGTGTTGTGTCCTGTAGTCTTAACTATTTCTAGCAGTTCTTCGTGGGTTAGGTTTGAGAATATGGGTACTTTACTAGCACAAAGTTCATTTTTACATCTATCACAATTGCAACTCATAATTATCCCTCTTTTCACCATAATGAGAATTAACCTATATTATGTAAAATTTCATCATCATTCATCCTTGTATACTGGTTTAAAAAACATTTATTCGGATTTCAACAACCAATGTATTTCATTAAGCTCAATTTACTTAAATAATATCTCATGATTTTTAACTATAGGAAATAAATGTTTTATCATATAAGCATTCTATAAAAAAACAAAAGTAGCAATGGATTTTATATCCACTACTACCTTTATTATTAATTATTTGAGTTAAAACTGCAACATGAAATTTATTGTGATTATTTTTTCTATTATCATATTCTGATTTTTGTTAGATATATCCTATCCCCTTCTATAAATGTGTATACGTTAAGTTATAGGTATTACATTTCATAACCTAATCAAAATTATCCAACTAACATTTCACTTATAACATTTACTGATTGTCTAAATTTATTTACCTCTTCCTCTACTGCAAACTTAACTCTTATTGGAGCTTGTACATTGTCCATTCCAGTAGATTTTATAATAAGAGAGCTTTCTAAAACTTTAAGGTTCGTTTCTTTTAAATAATCATTGATAACTTCTATAGCTTCACCACTCCATCCATAAGACCCAAAGGCAACCCCTACTTTTGAACTTAAATCCATACTATTAAGTTCTTTTAAAATTTCTTCAATTTTTCCTACCATGTCGCCATAACGAGTAGAGCTTCCAAAGAATAAAATATCTGAGTTTAAAATTACTTCTTTAGCATTTTCCACATCCACATCTTCTTTTACATTGATAATTGTAGCTTCAATTCCTTTGTTCCCTAAGGCTTCTCCAATGTAATTAGCTAACTTTTTAGTGTTGCTTGTCATAGTAGAAAATAATATTGCAGCTTTTTTGTTAACTGTTGAAGCTTTACTCATGTTATCATAAGAATCAATGTATTTTTTAGCATCATTTCTTAAAATAAATCCATGAGAAGGTGCAATAATTTCTATATCTAACTCTCTAATCTTTTCAATCATATCTTGAACGTAATTTTTATGTGGATTCATAATAAGACTATAATAAACATCAAAGTCTGTTGTAATGTCTTCAGTTGCCAGGTCATTAAATAAATCATAAGTTGCTACATGCGTACTAAATATATCGCATGGATATAGTGTTTTATCCTCTATAGCGTAAGTTACCATAGTTTCCTCTGTATGAAGATATGGTGTTTCTAAAAACTGTAGAGTTTTTCCACCAATATCAAGAGTATCTCCATCTTTTACTATTAAGAACTCTCTGTTATGAAGTTTATACATTTCTTTTAGTTCTTTTACACCTAATTCAGTGGCAACTATCACCGCATTTTTTGCTTTGTTTGCAAGCACAGGAAGTGCTCCTGAGTGATCTGGTTCTACGTGGTTAATTACTATATACTTAATTTCTTCTAAGTTAATATATTCTTTTAAATTCTCAACATACTCTCTTCCAAAACTTATATCCACTGTATCAATGATTGTTGGTTTCTCAGTTTTTAATAAATAACTGTTATAAGTTGTTCCCTTTTCTAGTACTAATCTATGAAATGGCACCTTTCTATCATCTACATATCCTACCCAATAAGCATTTTTTACAACTAATATATCTTTTTTCATTTTTATTTCCTCCCTTTAATTGCTTAATTTTATTTCTAAATCTCAAATTTTATTTTTCAATTCTCTTATATTAACTTAAAAATTCTTGAAACTTAATATCTAGCTCCAAATTCTTAAATATTCTTTTGTGTTTTGATTTTGTGTTTCACTTCATGACTTTATTATAGGAGGATTCAAACTTTAAATCTGTGATTGAAATCAAATTGAAAAACTTTATAAAAACTTTTATATAACATAAAAAATAGGATAGAAAATTAAATTTTCTATCCTATTTCTTTTAATAATACTTTTTAGAATTAATTTTTATTTTCTATGATATCTGCAATCTTAGATACTATAAATTGAAATCTTTCAACTATCTTTATCTTTTGATTACTAATGTAGACCAAGAGTTATCTTCAGCTTGCTCAGCAATTTGAATCTTTAATCCATAGTTAGTAAGTTTACTTCCTAGTGTAGGTATTTCTGTATTTGAATAATTTTTACTATCATCAAAGTTTGGCTCTGTGAAAATATATTCATCTACAGGTGATCTTCCTAAAACTTCATCTGTGTTAACTGTGATAGCAGCTTCTTTGTATTTGCTGAAAGCTGCATCATGCATTTGATATCTTCCGCTTGCTAAGCTAGAAGGTGTTTTTCCATCAGCAAATCTCCAAAGTACGCTCTTTTGATCAGCATCTACTACTCCTAAGAAGCCTTCTCCCGGATGAACACCTCTCCAGTTATCAGTATGATATTCATCTACATACCAAACCACCATTCCTGGATCATATGATAGCGTTTTTCCTAATAATCCAATGTTTGAAAGACCCTTATCTACACCATGATGATTTCTCCATTCAACTAAGTAATAGTGTGGAGCAAATACAGAGCCTGTATTTTTCTCAAACCCTTGGAATATAAATGCTGGAGTTCCTTCAGCATTATCTGATAGAATTTCATTAGTCCCTTCTACCAATTTAATATCATCTACATAGAAACCTGCTCCAAAGGAATAAGAGTCAGTCTCATACTCAAATTTAACTTCTATATTCTTACCTGCAAAACCACTTAAATCAAAAATCCCATCTACCCATCCATTAGATGCTCCTGTAATCCCATGAGGAACTACTACATCTGCTTGAGGGTCATGTTTATCTGTGGTTATATTTCCTTGAACATATGACCATTCACTAGCGCCCACTTCCTTAACTTGCACAGTTGCAAAATCCCATCCTTCTTCAATATCATACCAAGTCTTAAAGTTAAGCACTGGGTTTGTAGTCTTAGTCAAATCTACTTTTGAAATCATATTGGTTTTCAATGGCGCTCCATCATGTCCTTTTCCTCCCCAGTAAGCATATTGACCACTTGCTGGTTTAGTAATTACATGCTGTTTTTCCGGAAGATTTATTCTTACAGCTTGTCCTTCTTCACTAGCTTGCTTTAAATTTACTCTTGTGCCGGCTCTAGAAATTTTATCATAATCAAGAGTAATTTGTTTTTGCCAGTTTCCACCATAGTTTGCTTGGAAATATTGTTTTGCATATGGGCTAAAACCTGTTGGTTCTGTTCCTCCAATCTTTCCTGCCCAGCTCCCTGAAGACATAATTGACCACATAGAAATTGGTTCTCCAGAAGATGATGTATAGTTTGTATCATACTCATCTGGCAATCCTAAATCATGACCAAATTCGTGAGCAAACACACCCGCTGCTCCATCTTCAGGCTCTATTGTATAATCATATGCCTTATAATTGGTTCCTGGTATTGTATATAGTCCTCCTAAATTCCATCTATGCGACCAAATAGCATCAGAACCTAAACTTCCACCCCCAGCTTCTTGTCCAACACCAGCATGAATCACCATTAAATGGTCGATGATTCCATCTGATTCATTGAGGTTTCCATCTCCATCTAAGTCATATCTATCAGTTTTATCAAAATCAGCAAGATTTATATTGGGATCTTTTGCTAAAAGCTGTAATGCATGAGCAACAGCATTTCTTGGTCTTATATCATTAGAGCTTCCTGATTCTGCACCATAGTAAGCTGCAGCTTGAGGTAGTGTGTACCATCCAGCTACTTTACCATTTATTTTTAAACTTCCTCCTGATTGCTCCTCATAGAACTGTTTCATTGAAACAAACTTTTCTCCATTTGGACCCTCATATCCATCTTCTCCAAATATCATATCTTCAAAGTGCTTATGACTATAGTCCCCATAGTACATGTCACTTTCATCAGGTTGAATGCTATTGTGCTTATAATCCTGGAAGTCAACAAGTAGTGTTAATACATTAACTTCTTTTGGATTAGTATCTGGTTGACTTGGGTCAAATTTGTACTTTTGAACCTTTTGATTTTGTTTCGCTTTAAGTTCTCTGTCCATTTTAGTTGGTTGTTGATTTTCATTTGCCTTAGCACTATCTTGCATATACTTTATAAATATTTTTCGTGCTTCTTCATATGAAACATCCTTATCAATTTTCCCTTCCTTCTTCAGCATCTCAATAATTTTCTCTTCATTAGCAATGGATAAATCCACAGGGCCACCATTCTTAAAACTTGAGATGTCATCAATAGCTTGTCCTATTGATTGATTTGGAATTATGTTTTCATTTTTAAATAAAGACATCGATGCAGTAGTTGAAGAACTCGTAAGGATTGATAAAGACAACATGGTTGCAAGTAATTTTTTTGATAACATAATATTCACTCCCCTTTGTGATTTTATTTTTATAGCTCGCCTTGATGCTTTTATGAACATCTTGTTAACATTATATTACAGTTATTCAATGTAAAGCTATTATAGTTTATCGAACTTTTACATCATTTTTTTCAGTATACACTTTATGATTTTATGATTTTTCACTCAATCAACATTTTTCTCCTATGTTTAGTTAACATTTAATGAATTATTATTAATATTTTAAAGTTAAATAATAACTTTAATAAAATTAAAATTATTATTTAACTTGCTTTAAATCATAAATTCACTATTATTAGCAAATAAACTTAAAATTCATTAAATAAAAAACCAAGTTATGTAAGTAATTTTACACAACTTGGTTTTTTATACAAAATCACCCTATGGGTAAATATCAGAAAACTCAATGTTCATCATATCCACATATCTTTCTTTTCCTTGAATATCAATGAATGTTTCTCCATCTTCTTGTGCCACTAACCTTACCGGGAGTTCTATTATAAATTCGCTACCTTTTCCTGGTTCACTTACTGCAAATATGATCCCACCATGCATTTTTACAAGAGAGTGTACTAATGCTAAACCTATTCCACTGCCACTTGCATTTCTAGATAAGGTTTGTTCCACCTGATTAAACCTACCAAAAATCGCATCTAACTTTTCTTTAGGTATTCCCACCCCAGTATCTTTAACTGAAATAATTATACTGGTTTCCTTATCCATTATTCCTACAGTGATTTCTCCACCATTATCTGTGAACTTTATAGCATTAGACAATAAATTTAAAATAATTCTTTCAATCATATTGGCATCTGTTGCCATAACTCTCTCTTCTATATCTGTATCAAATACTAAGGAAATACCTTTACTTTCAATGTACTCTGCAGTGGATAAGGTTATATCCTCCACTATTGATATAATATCAGCATTTTCTAGATTTAACTTTAAAAATCCAGTATCTATTTTCGTAATGTCTATTAAATTGCTAATTAATTTTAACATTCTATAACAATTTTGTTTAAGAACATGACTATGTTTATTAAACCCCATTTCCTTTATGTTTATAATATCATTTTTTATTTTACTTTCCATTAACTGTACTGTACTAAATATTAAGTTTATTGGTGTTTTTAACTCATGGGATAAGTTAGTAAAGAAATCCCTCTGCAAGTTATTAAATTGTATCTTTTGCTCAACTTCTTCTTTAAGCCTTTCTGATAATTTTTGCGCAGTTATATCTTTAATCATAATAAATGCACATTCATCCATCTCATAGTTATAAGGCATTATGCTAAGCTCTACATAAATCTCAGTACCATCAGCCTTTAGAAACTTTATTTCATAACCCTCTACAACTTCTTGCGATCTTAAAGCTTCATTAAGGACCTTAAGTCTCCCTATTTCATCAGGATGAATAAACTTTAATATTGATTTTCCAATAACTTCACTATCAATAGAATAGTTAAACATTTTTAAAAAACATGGATTTGTTAATAATATTTTATCTTTACAATAAAGAAGTATACCATTAGGAGAAGTTTCAAAAAACATTCTATATCTATATTCACTTTGTTGCAATGCTGTGTATGGAGCTTTTATGTTAACCTCAACTAATGATTTATAAATACAATAAAAAGCTAAAAGCTTGAAGTGATGGCCAATCACATTAGAAAGTCCATATACATCTATATAAAGCGTAAAACATAATTCAGCTATAATACTGAAAATTAGATAGGCTTGTAAATACTTAAGAGTCGTTGCATTGGTTTGAGATTTATTTTTATATAAAATAAACATATTAAGCAAATAAATAGCGCAAATAACATACTCACTATAGATCTTAAAGGGTGTCAAGCCAATCCCTTCAACAAAACAACTTGGAAATATATCAAACTTAAATATAGTTATAAATAGAAAAATACAAACAAGTCCATATCCAATAAGTACATTTTTATATTTTATTTTTTTTGTAAATAGCATTAGAGCTAAAAAAATTGAAATGCTGTTTATATATCTTGATATAATCCACATTTGGGTTGGCAAGTCAGGTCCATAACCTACAAATACCCCCATGCCTTTATACGCTAAAGTATGGAGCCCATCAATCATGGCCACTACCCCAAAGGATACTCCTACTATTGATATCGATGCATTTTTATAAAACCCATTAGTATTAGCAACAATAGTGAATATCATAAGTGCTACTAATACACACAATATTTCAATTATACCGTGAAATAACAAATAATTTTCAAAACTCAAATAGCTCATACTAGAAAAAAATAAAACTACACAAATGGATTTTATAAAAAAGTTCTTATCGATTTTTAATGTGAGATCTCTTTCCTTGGTTCCGCTATCAATTCCTAAAAAGTCATTCATAAAGCAAGTCCTCCCAATCATTACTTATAAAGGGTTTTTGGAGTTATAAAATAATATATACTTATTAAATATTCCCAATATTATCTATATTATTAAAGTTCCACCAATATTCGTCAATAAATCACTTTTTCCCTTTCTTTTTTTAAAATGCAACAACCTAAGGGGTTATAATATAACTTATTCACCAGTTTACAGATTATTAATGACTTATAAATACCATTTGTATAGAAATTTTATCATTCTATATTGTATAATATTAATAATAATTATTATTTAGATTTTAGGGGGATGAAGTAATGAAAAACTTAAAAGGTACAAAAACATCAGAAAACTTACTTAAAGCTTTCGCAGGCGAATCTCAAGCAAGAAATAGATACACCTATTATTCAAGTGTAGCTAAAAAAGAAGGTTATAACCAAATTTCTGCTCTTTTCATGGAAACTGCAGAGCAAGAAAAAGAACATGCTAAAAGATTCTATAAATTTTTAAAAGAGCAAATGAATGGAGAAGGAATCGAAATTACTGCTACTTTTCCGGTAGGATTAAGTAGTGATACTAAAACAAACTTAGGTTATGCAGCAAATGGAGAAAACGAGGAGTGGACTGAACTTTACCCAGAATTTGCAAAAGTTGCAAGAGAAGAGGGCTTCCCAGAAGTTGCCACAGCTTTTGAAATGATTTCCAAGGTAGAAAAATTCCATGAAGAAAGATATAGAAAATTACTTTCTAACATTGAAAACAATACAGTATTTAAAAAAGATGAGGCTGTAATTTGGAAGTGCGGAAACTGCGGATTCATATTTGAAGGAACAGCGGCTCCTGAATTATGCCCTGCTTGTGTTCATCCAAAGTCATACTTTGAAGTATTTTGTGAAAACTATTAATCTTTAAAACGCCCCGTACTATTTTATTAGTATGGGGCACTTTCATATCCTACTTTCTAAGTGGGATATATAACACTTTAACTCATTTATTTGTTCTTGTAGATTATTAATTTCTTTAAATGAATCCTGGTTTGCATTGCTATCACAATTATCCTCTTCATTACTCTCTTCACTTTGCATTTGTTGATTAATTAAAGATATCACATCTGCAATTATATAAAGCATGCCTGCTACAACAACTTGTTCCTTAGCATTTAATTTTCTTGCCACAATTATAGCTATTAGTACTGATAGCGCTATTATTTGGTTTGTTGAAAAACATTTTAAGTCCATCTTTAAATCCTCTAGTTTACATACTTATGCTATATCTTATTAAAGATTTAAGATATTGTTAACTATTTATTTTAAATCCTTATTTTATATTTAATTTAATACAATTTATAAAGTGCAATGTTGAGATAAAACAATTATTAATAGCACACTTTTGAGTTAAACTATAAAACATATTCGCAGAACCCTAATATTATATATTTCCTTATAAGTCACCATAAAATAGTATCAAATAAAAACTCTTATTATTCTTACATATACTACTACTCCTTATTGAATTGTAAAAATACTAATGATATAATAATAAAAACCGACCAGTCTTTTTTATTTATAGGAGGTGATAAATTTACATGCCTAAAATTAATGAAGAAACAAAACAAGAAAGAAAATCCTTAATAACAAAACACGCTTTTAAAATTTTTTCCGAGAAAGGCTATTCCCAAACTACTGTTGATGATATCGTATTATCCTCTGGAGTAAGTAAAGGTGGCATATATACCTATTTTAAAAGTAAAGAAGAAATTTTTTTAGCAATAGCAGAGGAGCGACTTAATAATAGAAAGCAGTTAATAGAAACCTTTAATGCTAGCATGACCAGCAAGGAAAAAATAACTGAATATATTCATTGGATATTAGACTGGGTTATTGATGAGAAAAACATGCTTCAACTTAAATTCACCTTTGAATTTTGGTCAGTGACCTCACGGAATGAAGCCATAAAAAACTTGGCTACCGAAAGATATACTCAAATATCTAAAGACTTATATAAGTTATTAGAGGAAGGTGTCCAAAGAGGTGAGTTTAAAAGAGACCTAGATATAGAGTCTAATTGCTATATAATCTTGTCTTCTACCGATGCCATAGGATTTTATACAGGAATAATGGGACTTAAAGCAAATACAAATATAATCAACAACTTATTAGATATGATTTTAAATAATATATGTGGGGTGGAATAAATGATAAATTACATGAAATGCTCTGAGACAAATATGGACTTGATTTTTCAGGCCTTTACCATAGGATTTTCTGATTATATTATAAAACTTAATATGCCTAAGGATGTTTTTGTAAATAGATTCTTTGGACCTGAGGGAAATTCCTTAGAACACTCTCATATAGCTCTACATGGTGATAAAGCTGTCGGGGTTGTGCTTGGGGGAATTAAAGATTATGAGGGAATTAAAACTATGAGATGTGGAACCTTAGCAGTTCATCCCGAATATAGAGGAAAAGGAGTAAGCCAAAAACTTATGGAACTACATAGGGAAGTTGCAGTAGAAAATAATTGTAAGCAACTGTTCCTTGAAGTTATTGTTGGTAATGACAGAGCTATCAATTTTTATAAAAAACTTCAATATGAAAAAATCCATGATTTAGCTTATTTCTCTCTAACTGACTTATCCACATTAAAAAACTATTTTAATCCACATATCAACATTAAAGAAGTTAACTTTGTGGACTTAAAGAACATGATAGATATTCATAAGGATTATCATATAAATTGGCAAAGTGATATTGATTATGTTGAAAAAGTGGAAACCTCTCTTTACTACGCTGCTTATGAGGGTGAAAACTTAGTAGGATATCTATGTGGAAACACCATGGGAAAAGTAAATTTCCTTTGGACTTCTAAAGATTATAGATTGAAAGGAGTTGGGTCAGCACTTTTAGGTCACTTCTGTAATAAAATTACTGAGCCAAAACTTTCTATAACTGTTCCAAATAATAGCCTTTTAGAAGGGTTTCTAAAACGTATTGGTTTTAAAAGAGATGCTATCTCTCAATATGAAATGTATCTTACCCTATAACTAAAAAAATTTATTATCGTATATTAAGTGATGCTTCGCATAATAATATATGAACATTAAATTTTTAATTGTAATTAATGGGGTGAGATCGTGTATTTAATTAGAAAACTATGGAGTGATATGGATTTTAGAGACTTTGGGGAAATTGATCTTAATTCTTATCCTGGATTAAAAATTAATTCTATAGAGGAAAAGAATAAATTTATTGAAAATATTACAAGGATTCATAAAGAAAATCCTTATGTTAAGTTTTATGGTGCTTTTAATGGTGATACTATGGTTGGGGGTATGAGATTTCATGATTTTAAAATGAACCTATTATCTCATAAAATCTCTGCCGGCGGCCTTGGTTCAGTAGCTGTGGATCTATTACACAAGAAAGAAAAAGTTGCTAAAGAAATTGTTTCTTACTTTATAGATCACTACAAAAATTTAGGTGCCTCCATGGTTTTACTCTATCCCTTCCGACCAGATTTTTATAAAAAAATGGGTTTTGGGTTCGGTGCTAGCATGAGTCAGTATAAGATTAACCCAGCTAACCTTCCAAAAGGCCCTTCAAAAAGTAATATAGTATTTATAAAGGAAGAAGAAGCATATTTACTATTAAATTGCTATAATAGAACCTTTGAGTCTACCAATGGATTAATAGAAAAATATGAGCAAGAGTTTATTTCTAAGATTAAAAATCCTAAATTTAAGGTAGTGGCTTACAAAAAATATAATATGGTTCAAGGTTATATTTTCTTTGAGTTTAAGCCGAGTGAAGAAGGAAACTTTTTATTAAATGATATGGTTATAAATGAATTTATCTTTGAAAACAACCATGCCTTAGATGAACTATTAACTTTCTTAAATAGTCAACAAGATCAAATAAGACATATAATTGTTAATGTACAAGATGAAAGTTTTAGATTTCTTTTGGATGATCCAAGAAACGGTAGTAATAATATGTTTACTCCTGTATACCATGAAACTAACATTCAAGGCACTGGAATCATGTATAGAGTTATAAATACAAAAGCCTTATTTAAAGACCTTAAACAACATAATTTTAATGATGTAACTTGCAGATTGAAGTTAACTATCAAAGATACCTTTGTTAGCGAAAATGATGGAAGTATTGTTATATACTTTGAGAATGGTATAGCTTCTTTGAGTAATAAAAATGATTATGATGTTGAAGTAACTCTTGATATAGCGGACTTTTCTTCCTTAATAACTTGTTCCGTTTCCTTTAAAAGTTTATATAAATATGGAAAGGCCCGAATTTCAAATAAGGATTATATCAACACAATAAATCAGATATTTTCCACTGATGACAAGCCTATGTGTTTAACACAATTTTAGAATAATGATACCAAAATGAACTAATTATAACAAATGCACTATGAACATTATTTGTCTTCAATAACGTTCATAGTGCTAATTTCATTGATAGAAAATGAATATATTCATAAATTAACTTAAGCTATAATCCTTCACAATCAGCTTTTTCTGCCTTCTCTGCTTTTTTAACAAGTTTTTCCTTAATGTATTTAAAATCCTCATCTATATATCTATGCTTTACAATCCCTACATTAAAATTAAATATTTTAAACATGAATTGTACAGATGGTCCCATCATAAAAGTCATGATTAAAGTCCCTATGCCCAAAGTTCCGCCTAATATATATCCAACAACCACTACAGTTATTTCAATGCAACTTCTTATAAACCTCACTGATTTACTTGTCTTTTTAGTAAGAGCAATCATGAGCCCATCTCTAGGCCCTGCCCCCAATCCTGCACTAATATAAAAGTATGATGCTGCTCCAATAACCAATAACCCTAGCACCATCATAATTATCTTTAATATTATGTTTTCAAAGATAGGAATCATATCATTTAACATTAAAATGTCCATGAATATTCCTATGAACATCATATTTGCTATAGTCCCCCAACCAACTCTTTCTCCAAAAACAGCATTCAATACCACAATAGTAAACCCTGCTAACATACTGGCTTGCCCCATGGTTATTCCTACAGAATTTGAAAAACCTTCATGGAAAACATCCCATGGTGATAGTCCTATGTTTGCATTAATAGTCAGCACTATTCCCGTAGCATAAAGGAAAAGCCCAAAAAATAATCTTACGATACGCATCATTAAACTTTTCATATTTTCTTTCCTTTCTTATATCAATAATTTATAAACTAATACAAAACTATAAGACCTTTAAAATCATTAACACCTAAAGTTGATCTTATTAGAATAAAATCCTTCTACTTATAATTATAATTCAAGATTCTAAATTTTTATATAGAGTTTCTTCTGATTTCTATAAAAGAAGCTAACAAAATTTGATATACAGCAAAATCTACTATCACTTTGTTCATTATCACTATTTTCCATACATTATTATAAGATCCGTATATTAACAAAGTAATATGATTTTTTATAAATAATTCCTTTCTTTTATGGAATACTACAAATAACCAATTATTATTTTGAAGGGAGTTTTTATTAATGCTTACAAACAAAGAAAAAACTTTAATTGAAGACAACTTAAATGCTGAATACTTATGCATAAGAAAATATGAGCAATATGCTGCTATGGCATCAGACTCACAGTTGAAGCAAGTCTTTACTGACCTTGCAAATAAAGAACAACAACATGCTACTACCTTAGAAAATATGTTAACTCAAAATGGTTCAAGTACTGATAACTTATTTAGCAGCTATACTAAACCTCAAGGTGATTTATCTAACATTCAAAATAGCTTAGGAATTACAGACGCTCAACTCTTAAATGATGCTCTTAGTACTGAAAAGCATGTTTCTAGCTCATATAATACTGCAGTTTTAGAATCTGTAGACTCAAATATTAGACAAAAGCTTCAACATATACAACAAGAAGAACAAGGTCATGCTGAAACCTTATTCAAAGAAATGCAATCACGAGGATGGTATAAAACATCTTAATAACAATGTGTATACAATAGTATCTCTATATGAATATACTCAGGTTTAGATTTACATCACGTTATGAATATACTTTTAATGAAGAACCAACCCCCTATGTAATTTTACATAGGGGGTTATATTTTGCTAAACTTAATAAATTGGAACTTTCTTATTTTTTATACATTCATATAGTATCCTGAAATGATTAATTTAAATGCTTCAGTACTATTTTAATCTTATTGGGTTATGGGAGGTTCATTTCATTTAGTTTACAAAGAAATTTTCTGCGCCTAAATTACTTTAAGAATGAAATGACTTCCAAAAATCACCTTCAATATTAATAATATCGACAATTTCTGAAAATGGTATTTTGAAAGTAGGAAATCCAGCGGCAAAAGCAGCAATTTCATAGGGTTGAAAATAGATATTTAGTTCATCTTCATCTACATAGAATGGCTGATCTGTTCTTATTCCCTTATAAGTATCAGTAAAAATATATGAGTTTTCACCCATATTTTTTATTTGTTGCCCCACTATATCACTAAGAACCTTTACATAGTTGCTTTCTTCCTTAAATAAATCCTTTAATTCATATATATCCCCTGTTAATAGATTTATATGAGCATACACATCACTAGGCATGCCATGAGCTGCCCCAAAGTAATATTCATATCCATTAAGATTTAAAACTAAAAGATTCTCCTTGAAAAACTCTACTGAAAAATCTCCGGAATAACTATATTCAAGTTGAGTATCACTTTCAATAGGTTTAATAGCAGACAATTCCTTCAAGTTTTCATTTACATTATCCTCTGCTGCTTTGCTTTCCATTCCTTCTATTTGAGGATAATATACTAAATAATCCTTATTAGGTTTATATTTTACTTCTACTACTTCATATTGATTGTTAAGTGGAATAATTGTATTTTGACTCCAAATTACATCCCCATCCTTACTTAAATAAAAAGTTCTAAGATCTATATATCCTTTAATTATATTTCCATCTAAGGTTAAAGTACCCTCACCATTCACTATTGGTAAATCCTCTTGAACTTTTCCATTGGTATCTATGAAGAAGGTTTTTTCTCCGTTAGAAACAGATGCTAATCCATTATTGAAATTTGAAACATCAAAGTAACTGAACTCTGTAAGTAAGTTTCCTTCAATATCTCCAATTGCATAAACAGAACCCATGTAAGGCTTCTCCTCATCAATAGCTTTACCTATGGCCACCCTTCCTTGCCCTAATAAGTTTATGTCATTATATATAGGGCTAATTATAAAATTGCCCTTATTATCGATAAGTCCAATTTTGTTTGAAAAGCTATCAGATGCATTAACTACAGCTCTTCCTTCCTCAAAGGCACTGGCCCACATGAACTCTGGACTTATGATTATATTTCCCTGGTAATCAATATATCCATATTTGTCATTTCCAATAGGCTGAAATACCAATAGTTCTTCATTCATATTGCCCACAAAAGCATAATTATAAGTAGTTATGATATTCCCTTGAACATCAATCATTTCATAAACATTATCTTTTACCTTCACAATAGCCCTGCCATTTTTGAAATCAGTTCCTGACTCAAATTGAAGGGGAATTACCTCGTTCCCTTCTCTATCTAAATATCCGTAAAGGTATTTTCCATCCTCCCTATTATTTGCAAATAATGCACGCCCGTCTTCATAGGTTCCTATGAAACTATAGGCTTTCGTGGTCAATATCCTTCCTGTTTCATCTATTACCTTAAAACCTTCATCATCAATTACAGCTGCTCTTTCCTCCGCAAAATTTCCTATACTACCATATATGGGCTTCACAACGTATTCACCATTGGCATCAATTATCCCCTGAAGGTTGTTAGCTCCTACTACTGCAACACCATTTTTTTGAAAATCCATTGCATAGTCAAAGTTAGGTTTAATACGGAGATCCCCTTGTGAGTTTATATACCCCCATCTTAAATTTTCTATTGTTTTTAACGATGCAGGATACAATTCTTCACTTCTACGGGATATTCTTTCTTGTAATTCTGTTTTTATTTTAATCAACTTTTTCTTAGAAGGGAATGGATATGGTGATTGTAATGCCTTGTTGATTGAAACTAATGCCTCATCATAGTTTTTTATTTTAATTTGAGCATCAGCTAAAAAATACCAATAGAATAATAATTCAGGGTTTTCTTTAAGCTTTTCCTTATAGTATAATGCTACCCTTTGGAAGTAATGCTCGTAAGTACCTGGATCAATCACTAACTCCCCGTCCTTCCAGCTGTAAACCTGAATTTCATAAGCTTCTCCAGTAAAATGAGACCATAGTGCTACTTTCGCTTTGTGACTCTTGCTTTTTTTCCCACCTAAATATCCCACTTCGATTTTACTAAAATATAAATTTTCTTTCATTAAATCTTTAAGTCCTTTATCTGTCCATTGGAAAATACTAAGTGCAGACCATATTGTACCTATTTGCCACCCAACAATTAATTCTCTACTATTGTTTTTTATTATTGGTGCAATACCTAAGTATGTTATATTGTAACCCTTTCCCCTAACGGTTTCTTCCTCTTTCCAAATCCCACAATAATTCTTTAATAATATTAAAAAAATTTCATCTTGATATCTATATGCAGCAATTACTTCTTTTCTTCCATCTCCATCCAAGTCACCCATTATAATGGCTGGACCTTTACAGGGTTCATCTAGTATTAGTACTTCACCACCCGCAGGGATAAACTCTTCTATAAAATTACATAAATACATTAAACTCGTCATAACTAAAACTCCTCACTAATTACTACTCTTAAATATTTTATGATGATTTTCTTAATTTGTGAGTCCATTGTATCTAACAGTAAATCCAACTTCTTAGCTGAAATAAATTGCTATAAAAAAAACTCCCACCTAAAAAGATGGAAGTTCTATTATTAGTATTTATTATATCATTGCTGAAATTAGATAACTTAGAATAAATAATCCAGTTACAATATATAAAATTGGGTGTATTTCTTTGCCTTTTTTCTTTAATAATTTAGCTATACAATAGAATATGAATCCTGCTGCTACACCATTTGTGATACTGTATGTGAATGGCATAAATGCTACTGTAAAGAAAGCTGGAATTGCAATTCCTAAATCTGACCATTCTATTTTTTGAAGAGATTCAGCCATTAAAATACCAACAACTATTAATGCTGGTGCTGTAGCTGCTCCTGGAACCATTCCTGCTATAGGAGCTATGAATAAACAAAGTAAGAAAAAGATTCCTGTAAATACTGAAGTAAGACCAGTTCTTCCACCTTGGCTTATACCTGCAGTACTCTCTACATAAGTAGTAGTATTACTTGTACCAAGCAATGCTCCGATAGAAGTTGCTGTTGCGTCTGCAAATAATGCTCTTTCAAGCTTTGATGAGAAACCTTTTCCATTCTTATTCAATGAATAATCTTCATTACTATCAAATATTCCTGATTTCTTTCCTGCGCCAAGGAAGGTACCGATTGTATCAAAAGTATCGGTTAATGAGAAAGCGAATATTGTTGTTAATGCTAAGAATATCTTTCCTGGATCTGAAAACAATCCTGCAAAATCTAATTTAAATAAAGTTGGTTCAAGACTTGGAACTTTGAAATTCATGCTTCCTAACTCAGGAACTTGAGTAACTCCGAAGAATACTCCAATAAATGTTGTTGCTAGTATACCAAAAAGAATAGCACTTTTTACTTCTAATATCATTAAAACTATAGTGATTACAAGTCCTATTAGTGCAAGCTGTGCTACTGGATCTTTAAAGTTAACCATAGCTGGAATTACATCTTGGAATACTCCGCCTTCTCCTAGAGCTGCAACCTTGTTAACTGCTTCTCCAGTAAATTGAAGGAAGTGAGCTTGTTTAACTCCAATGTATGCTATGAATAGTCCTATACCACCACTTATTGCATATTGAAGTGATTCTGGTATAGCTACTATTATCATTTTTCTTATTTTAGTAACTGTAATTATGATATTGATAATACCGCAAATAAATACCATTGCTAATGCTTGTTGCCATGTAAACCCTAATCCAAAAACTACTGTAAAAGTAAAGAACGCGTTAAGTCCCATACCAGGTGCTAATGCAAAAGGAACATTCGCTACAAATCCCATAATAAAAGTTCCTATTACTGCTGCAAGAATTGTTGCTACAAATACTGCACCTTTGTCCATTCCTGCTTGAGATAAAATAATCGGATTAACGAAGATAATGTATGCCATTGTAAGAAATGTAGTTAATCCCGCTAAGGCTTCTGTCTTAACATCTGTGCCATTTTCTTTCAGTTTAAAAAACTTATCCACCCAAAACACCTACCTTTATAAAATTTAACAATACTAATTATTAATATTCCGAACTACATAACTGATTATACACGAACATTAAAATAAAATCAATATATATCGTTCGTTAATTATTTGTTAACTAGCTTGTTTATGTATTTAAAGTAATTTGTAAACTTAAATTAACTTCATGCTTGCCAGATATTATCTATTGGTAAGTTATATTTATAACTTAAGTGGATCCTTCTTTTCTTAGCAATATAGTTTAATTCATTGCTTTTTCATGCAATTTTTTATCTTTAATATTTATTCTTATTTATATTCATTTTTAAAAGCATATATAACTACTGAAACCGCCTTATATAAGTTTTTTATTAAATTTTATACGGATATAATTATAATGATATTTGCTTTTTAATTAGCTATTAAACTTGATTTTTAATTAGCGTACTGAAAAACTTATTTATACGGATCCTAAAATCAATAATTTAATTTTAAACATATGACTCTGTTTTAAACGAATGTTTTCGACAAAATATTATATATTTCATTAAACTTCCTAAATAATTTAAAATTTCCAAGTATGTTTTTTTATTTGAAACACATAATAAGATTGTTGTCTTAGCTATATAAACTTTATATTATATTTTATAAGTTATATGGCTTTGGACGATAAAATCTTATTAAGAATGGTCATAAGTATTTAATTAAATCCATTTCTTAGTTGCAAATTTTAGGAGGTCGATTGCCATGCAAAATAATCAAGGAAAAAACGCAAAACAACATGTTCAAGACGTACAAAGTAAACTTCAAGATGCTACAAACTGTTTAAATCAAGCATTAAATTCAGTTGAAAAACCAGAAAATAGACAAAAAATCCAAACTACTCTTAATTCAGTAGAAAATGCATTACAATCTGTAAATAGCACACTTTCTAATTATCAAGAATAAAAAAATAAACAGATGGAACTTTATTAATTCCATCTGTTTATTCTTATAGTTTTATTTTTAAAATTAAATTTAAGCTTCTTTAACCCACATTTCTATTGAATCCAAACTCCATTTTTACCTATTTTGTATCCACTAATAGTAGTGTTTGCCGCCATGTGTCCATCACTGTATAAATAATACCATTTGTTTTGCACTTGAATCCACCCTGTTTTCATAGTTCCATCTGTTCCCATATAGTACCACTTGCCAGTAGAAAAAAACCATCCCGTTTTCATTGCACCATCTCCTCCGAGATAGTACCAATTATCTTGCTTTGTCCAGCCAGTATACATTGCTCCATCACTTTTAAGAAAATACCTTTTACCATTATCCTCAATCCAACCCGTCTTAACAATACCGTCATCTCCAAGGAAGTACCATGAATTACGTATCATTGTCCAACCTTTTCTTACAGATTTGCACCAATCCATTTCTGGCACTGCTACTCTAGTTGAGTATAATGATTTTACCTTGTCAAAAAATCCTAATCTATTGGCTTTTATATCCCTTAAACTAAAGAACCCTCCGCCTTTTACATTCTTATTAAGCCTGCCATAATTAATTTGATTAGCTATCTCATCACTTTTCAGCCATGAGCTTCCATAGGAATCTCCTACCTTGTAAGCAGCGTGACCAATATAAAGATGTACTTTCTTTCCTTCCATCTGTTTTGACCACCAATCAACAAGAGTTTTATAATCTGCAGTGTTATGTCCAAATTCCCAATATATTTGAGGCACTATGTAGTCAATCCATTCTTCTTGAACCCATTTTCGTGAGTCTACATAAATAGCATTATAACTACTAAGTCCATTAGTTTCTGATCCGCCATCAGAAGCGCCATTTTTCCATATTCCAAAAGGACTTACTCCAAACTTCACATAAGGTTTAGTTGCCTTGATCTTCTCATTTAATTCTTTAACAAACTTATTAACATTATCCCTTCTCCAATCCGCTACTGAAGAATATCCTTTGCCATATAATTCAAAGGATTTGCTATCAGGAAAATCAACTCCACTAACAGGATAAGGATAAAAATAATCGTCTAAATGTACACCATCTACATCATAACTTTTAACAACTTCTAAGATGGTATTCATTACATATTCCCTTACTTCAGGCACACCTACATCAAGCCAATGATACTTACCATAACTAACTATCCAATCTGGATTATTTTTTAAACCTGTATTTGCTGGTAAGCTATTTATGTACTCTTGCTTGTTGAAAGTACTACTTCCTCCATCAATTCTAAAAGGATTAAACCAAGCATGAAATTCTAGTCCATTAATATGAGCTTCTTCTATTGCACTCTTCAGAGGATTATATCCTGGGTTTTTCCCTAAGGTTCCTGTTAAAAACCTCGACCATGGTGCATAGCTCGAAGGATATAATGCATCCCCCATAGTTCTTACCTGAAAAAATACTGTGTTCATATTTTGATTCTTAATAAACTTCATATCTTCAGCTAAAGTGGCCTTTTGTTTTTCTACATTATTATAATCTTTACTAGATGGCCAATCTATATTGAAAACAGTTGACATCCAAACAGCTCTCATTTCCCTTTCTATACTAGTTGCAGCAAATACATGCTTTGTAGAATTATACAAAAATAATACTGTGAATGCTACTAGCATAGCAACCACCCAAATTCCCTTACCTCTCTTCATCCCTTTTCCCCCCAATAATGTTCTTTACTTACTTATCGCCCATATTAGGGATTTCTTTACCTTTCAAATTAGGTTTAAATCATGAGTAGTTTATTTGAAGTTTTCCATGAGCTTTAGTTTAAAATTATTGCTATTTTACTATAAAGTAGTTTTCTTAACTCTCCAATATAGATTTCCTCAAACTCCTTCAGCCACTAGTTTTATCCTAAGACTAACTTGTAAATCTACTTATAATAAATATATATAAATATTAAAAGATGCAGTTATATTTTTGATTCATGATAAATTTTTATATGTAGCATTAAATTTATTAATAATAAAAAATAAAAGAATGGTTTTAACCATTCTTTTAATCTTATCATTTCTTATAAAAATTCTCTAATTAACGGCATGCTCATGCATCTTGGGCCTCCACGTCCTCTAGATAGCTCATAAGATTCAAATTCCAGCACCTCTATCTTATTTTTTCTTAAGGCTTCATTTGTTATATAGTTACGGTTATAACACACAACTTTTCCAGGCGATATAGCTAAAGTATTACTACCATCACACCATTGCTCTCTACTAGCTGCAATCACATCTCCATCTCCACATCTAATTAAATTTATAGATGATAATTTCAAGTGTTCTTTTAATACCGTAGATAAGTCTTCATGCTCATATTTAATGTTAAGAGTACCATTTTTGCCTTTGGTAATGCTATAAACATCTAATGGATCTTCAATCCCTGGAAATATAGTAAACTGGTCATAATCAACCATGGTAAATACAGTGTCTAAATGCATATAAGCTCTTGTTTTTGGAAGATCAAAGGCCAAAACAGTTTCAAAACACTGATCTGAGCTTAAAAGATTATATGCTATCCTTTCGATAGCCATAGGATCAGTCCTATCACTAATTCCTATAGCTAAAACCTTATCAGAAAGAACTAAAATATCTCCACCTTCAATTGGATGGGTTTTATCCCTATTATACCATCTAGGTACATTTTCAAATCTAGGATGATGATTAAAAATATATTTTGCAAATATAGTTTCCCTATTTCGTGTTTCATTTGCCATTACATTTAAAGAAATTCCTCTTCCTATAGACGCAAAAGGATCTCTTTGAAAATACATATTCGGAATTGGATCAAGGTAGAAAGGATATGGATTCTTAACCATATCACCTAAGGCCCTGGGTTTAATATGTTTAAGTTCTTCTTTTCTCACTCCTGCAATGCATTTTCTTATAAGCTCCTTTGGAGAACAATTGCTAAAAAGCTCCATTATGCCTTCTTGGAGCCCTTGTGTAACAACTTTGCCCTCTTCCATGAATTCCTTTAAAAATTCATTTCTGACCTTTGGCTCTTGTAAAATATCTGCCATTAAATCAGTAAGATAAATAACTTCTACTCCTTGGTTTCTTAGAATATCTGCAAATTGATCGTGTTCTCTACGGGCCTGCTCTAAATATACTATTTCATCGAACAAAAGCCTTCTTAAATAATCTGGAACTATATTTTCTACTTCCTCCCCTGGACAGTGAAGAAGCACAGATTTTAAATTTCCTATTTCACTATAAACAGAAATGCTATGGTTTGAAGACATATTATTCATCCTTTCTATATGTATTCTAACCTATAGTTTTCTCTATTAAAATCATATTATTCCCTTTAGAAAATTAATAGCATCAAGCATCAAATTGTATCAATTGCTATGTAATATAATTCCAATTATAAACTCTAAAGCACTAATCTTCCTCAATTTATGATTTTTTTTCGTTTATAAATTTATAAAACTCACTCTCAGCTCTATCAAACAGAACTTTAAACCAATAAGTGTATGCCTCGGGATTATCCTTTATATCAGACTTAATTTCATTAATACTTACCCACTTAAAGTCATCAGCCTCGTCTTTATTTATGTTAACTTCTCCATCATAAAACCCGAAAAACACATGATCAAATTCATGTTCAAAAAGGTTATTTTCAAGTTCTGCTTTGTATACAAAATTAAATATCTCCTTTAGATCACATATAAATCCCATTTCTTCCTTCAGCCTTCTGTAAATTGCCTCTTGTAAGCTTTCACCGTATCTAGGATGACTGCAACAAGTATTAGTCCAAAGTCCTGGAGAATGATATTTATTTACATTTCTTTTTTGAAGTAGCAGTTCATTTTTAGAATTAAATATGAGTATCGAAAAAGCTCTATGCAATATTCCTTTATAATGAGCTTCCATTTTTTCTATGGACCCAACTTCCTTATCAAACTCATTCACAGCTATTATATTTTCTATCATTTATTTTAACCTCCAACTATTTAATTAAATAATGAGTATACTTATTCTCTCCAATTTTCTTGTAATGAAATTAAGCTCTCAACCAAGTTTACTTCTCTTTGAAATAAATCATATTTGTATATTTTTTAAAAACTACTTTCAAGAAAATTGCAGATGACTAATAACCTTTTTATTTTCTTCTCTACATAGTTATTGTGATATTTAAAGTTTGAAAATAATAATTAAAAGTTATAATGCCTACTAATATCCTAATAAAGCCTTTATACTTATATAGATAAAGTAGTATCTATGTAAGTTATAACCCGTATGTAATTTATTTAATCAAATTACAATATTAAAATATATCTTGTATAATAGCTTTTTAATTTACTTCACAATATACAAGTTACAGATATTTTTTTCATTCTAATAACTCCCATATTGCCATAAATCTTATCAATAGAGTATAAGGAAATTGATCTATTGTCAAATTAAATAATTTTCTTCTCAAAATCTTAGATACCTAAGCTACCGATAAAATAGCAAACTTATAAATATAAGGGCTATTTCAAAATGATTTTTCATTCAATCTGAAATAGCCCCGTTCTTTTACATTGTTTTATTTTGTTATTTTAATTACCCTATTAACATTGGTCCAACGAAAGACCACAGGATAACCCAACCCCAAAGTGCAACAGCGCCAATCCAGCATACTTTTAAAACCGCTTTCATATTGCTGCATCTAGCTATACCCATTTGACCAGCTAAATTTGCTGTTGGATATACTGATCCTGTAATCCTAGTAGCTGCTAAAATAGCTGTTGCCCAGATTTCCATAGGCAAATTTACTTGTGTAACTAAATCTACAAACATTTTGTGGACAATATTTATTTCGGCTACAGCAGCTGCTTCAATACCGAATCCACCAACTAGTGATGCAACTATCATAACAATTGCTTTTCCTCCCCCAGAAACTAACCCTGATAATAAATCACCTAAAGCTGTGAATCCACCACCAAGATTAATCATAGTAAACATAACTTCAAATAGTATGAAAACTAAAAACATGTTAGTCATTTTAGAAGCACCTTCTACAAAGGTATCAATGGCTGAATCTATTTCTATCTTACTGCTAATAGAAATGACTATTGCCAAAATTAACATAACTACAATTGCATAATTAGTTCCTTGCTTTGTGATAACACCAAAGCCAACCAATAGTGCAAAAGCAATCATAAATAAAATAGTGGTTCGTTTTTCCTCTTTTGTTATGATAATACTATTAATATCAATCATATCATCTGTAATTTCATATACTTCACTGCCTTTAGTTTTCTTTTGAATTCTAGATACTGCAAATAATGTAGCTACAATCCAAACTATGCTAAATGGAATAACTGCCCACAACATAAGCTTGCCATATGAGAGACCTGTAACCCCCATTGTGGCAAGAGTTACACCAGTAAGTGGTCCCATTATTAAGCCAACTTCCCCTGAAACTCTAAATAATGAAGCAACTGTAGTTGGAGTTAATCCTACCGCAGCAACAACAGGAATAATAACTGGAGCAATTACAGCATTGCCACCAGCTAATGTACCTAGCAAACCACACATTAATATGGAAGTAACAATTACTGCCAGCATTCCTTTCTTTTCATTGTTAACACCAATTTTCTTTACAATCCAGTATACAAGTGTATGACTTACCTTAGCCTTGTTCATCAGATATCCAAGCCCACTTCCAAACATAATTATGAGCCCTATTATTCCTAAGAACGAACCTAGGGAAGTAGTAAATATTGATGCAAGAGCCTTAAGGTTTTGCCCAGTTAAAATTGCAGCTACAACCGTAGCAATTATTAAACCAGCTAGATTAGATTTGTTTCTAAAAACAATAACAAGATAAACCAATAAAGGTATCAGTGCCCATAACGATGGTGCAGTTATCAATGCCCATTTTCCCAATTCCAATTCCATTTTAGTGCCCCCCCAAAATAAATTAACTTATAAAATAGATTTTAATTTAAATATCTTATTCCATTAATATTTTTAATACCAAGACCAGGTTCATCATTTAAAGTAATTTTATAATCCTCGAAGATAGCCCCACCTTCCACTGGATCTTCACTACAAAGCACGGGTCCATCTAAATCTATCTTTGTGATAATGCTCTTACCCGCAGCTAAATGCACAGCTGCATTAACACTTACTTTTGCTTCTAACATACATCCTATCATACACTCTACACCATATATTTCTGCAGCAGAGCAAATTTTTAGTGCGTTGTATAACCCACCGGTTTTCATAAGTTTGATATTTATCAAATCTGCTGCCCTTTTTTGAAGTATGTTTAATGCATCCTCTGGCGAAAATACACTTTCATCTGCTAAAACTGGTATAGAAACATTGTCTGTAACAAATTTTAATCCTTCTATATCATGAGCTATTACAGGCTGCTCTACAAATTCAATATCCAGTCCTTCATCTTCCATTTTACTTAAGACTTTTACTGCTTCCTTCGGTTTCCATCCCTGGTTAGCATCTATCCTAAGTTTTACATCATAGCCTACTGTCTTTCTTATAGCTTTCATTCTTTCAATATCAATTGAAGAATCTTTTCCAACTTTTATTTTTAAGGTTTTAAATCCTCGTCTAATAGCATCTAAGCTATCTTTTGCCATTTCCTCTGGATCATTTACACTTATAGTTACATCTGTGATTATTTCTTTTCTATAAGCTCCCAATAATTTGTAAAGAGGTGCCTTATATAATTGTCCATATAAATCATATAAAGCTATATCTATTGCTGCTTTCGCACTAGTATTTTTTATTATAGATTTATCTAACTTTATCATTATTTCTTCAAAGTTTTCTATATCCATACCAATAATTGCTTTCTTTATATGATCATTAATTGCTCCTATTATAGCTCCCTTAGTATCTCCTGTTATAACACCTGTAGGTGGTGCTTCCCCATAACCTATATTTCCTGTGTCTGTGTGAATCTCCACAATTATATCCTCCACACTATTAACAGTTCTCAGTGCAGTTTTAAATGGAGTTTTAAGTGGAACAGAAATTTCACCTATTCTAATATTTGTAATCTTCATCCTTATTACCTCCCAAAATTAAGTTTATAGATTATTATTTAAATGAATAAGTAGTAAGATATCTTGCATTTCTTTACTATCTTTTATTTACTGATATAAGATTTTTGACTTTATACCTCTCTTGATAAAATGGTAAAATTAAAAATGCTTTGCTTTAATTTCATTGTATTGTTTTACCGCATCTTTATAGGCTACTATTATTGCCCGTTGAGAGGATCCATGATATCGCCTCTTAATCTCCTCTTCAAATTTAAAATCAAATTCTAAGATTTTTTTCCCTATAAATAAACTCATCACAAAATCATTAGTAGTTCTTATTGTGGCAGAACAACTTGCGTCTACTATTACATCTGTATCTATATCTACCACAAATCCGATGAAAAAAGAATTAAAGTTGCTTGTAATTGCATTATCCATATTAGTCTTAGAATTTCCAACTATATATATTGTGTTATCTTTGTACATTCATATCACCTCAAAGTATTTTAAAATAGTAATATTTCTCCTCTACCTAAAATTTTAGCTTTAGTTATTTAGCTAGCTCATAAATAGCAGCTGCCATTATTTGAACATTCTTTATTAAAGATTCAATCTCTATATATTCATCAGGTTTATGCTCTACCATAGGCTCACCCTTAAATATTGGTCCAAAGGCAACTATATTATCCATTGCCTTTGCATAGGTTCCACCCCCTATAGATACTAGTTCAGCTTTTTCTCCTACTTTTTCTTCGTAAACCTTTTGTAGCTTTTTAATAAATTCAGTGTCTGGAGATACATACAAGCTCTTTTTGTGTCTTACATACATCTCCTCCATTTTTCCTAAGTCCATTTTCTTCCTAAAAGTATATATAAAATCTTCATAAGTTTTCATAACGGGGTATCTCATATTTATTTCTATGCTTACTTCTTCCTCATTACCTACAATAGTTCCTAAATTAAATATAAACTTTCCTGATATTTTATCTTCTAAATAAATATCTAGTTTTTCTCCATGCAAATTTAAACCAATGTATTTGTTCATAAAACTTATAAATTCCTTAGTTTCTCCTTTTAAATCTAGTTTACCTAAAAATAATAAAAGATGAGAAATAGCATTTCTTCCCTTCTCTGGAGTGCTTCCGTGAGCAGAAATGCCATATGACTTTATTAATAGTGAATCTTCTCTTTCTTCTATTTTTATTTCCTCTAAGCTCTCCGCTAATTTAACAATGTTTACAGCCTTGTTTTTGTCTATACAGATTACTGCCTCTGCATAATCTGGCACTACATTTGCAGCAATTCCTCCCCTTATGGATTTTAGTATTATTTCGCCTTGAGATGATAGCTTCCTTTTATATTTACAGGTCACTATCCCCTTTTCTCCATTTATTATTGGATATTCTGCATCAGGAGTAAATCCACACACTGGTATTTCTTCTCCACTTTCTAGGTAATATTTCACACATTTACTTCCTGATTCCTCATTTAAACCAAATATTATTCTAACCCTTCTTTTTAATGGCAGGCTTAAATCTTTTATCGCCTTTAGTGCATAAAGTGCTCCTATGGTTGGTCCTTTGTCATCTGTGGCACCTCTTCCATATATCCTACCATCATGAATTTCTGCGTCATATGGTGGGTAATTCCACCCATCACCTTCTGGTACCACGTCTAAGTGTCCTAGCACTGCTATCATTTCTTCTCCTTGTCCATATTCGGCATATCCAATCATATTATCTACATTTACTGTTATAAAACCTAAAGATTCTGAAACTCCTAAACAATGCTCTAAAGCTCTATGCACTCCCGCGCCAAATGGCATATTATCTTTTGCCTCAGTTTCTACACTTTTTATCCTTATGGACTCTTGAACACTTTTAATAATTTCTTCCCTCATAGTAACTATTTTTTCATCTAACATAATATCACTCCATTTCTACAATTAGATTTAGAATACTAATTTACTAATGAACCTAATTTTTTAAAAAATAAAAAGCCCAATAAATGAATATTATCATCTACTGGGCTTTGTTTACGCTATAATGCTTTGGGCACCTAAATAAACAAAGTAGTAAGGTTTGAAGTATTTTTATAACCTTTTACATTTATATTATATTTCATAATTTAGAAAATTTCAACATTTGTTTGAAATTTCTAAAAACTTTATAAATCCTACCTACTTTCCAATCTGTTCGCTTTTGCATCTAAATACAAAATTTAAGGTTTTATTCTTCTCTCTAAAATTTAAATACATCACAAATCAAGATATTAAATAAATCTATAGTTATTTATGATATGGTTCATTTTTCATTATTCTAAATGCTCTATATATCTGTTCTAGTAGCATTACCCTAAATAATTGATGTGGAAAAGTCATCTTGGAAAAACATAACTTATAATTTGCTCTATTAATAACTGATTGTGCTAAACCTAAGGACCCTCCAATAACAAAAATTAAATCACTCTTTCCACTTACCCCTAATTCTTGAATATAGGAACTAAACTCCTCAGAGGTAATCATTTTTCCCTTTAAATCTAGTACTATCACATAACTAGTATCCTTTATAACCTTTAGTATAGCTTCTCCTTCTTTATCTTTGATTTGCAACTCTTCCTTTTCTGATGCATTATCAGGAGTTTTTTCATCCTGTAATTCAATTATTGATACTTTACAATATCTTTGAAGTCTCTTTACATATTCATCTATAGCTTCTTTTAAATATTTTTCTTTTAATTTTCCTACGGAAATCAATGTAATATTCATAAATTCTCCCTTCTTAATGCAAGTCTAAAATCCTATTGAAGCTTAAATATATTATAAAACTATATATATTTAAGCTTCAATGTCATAAATGTAAAAACACCTTTATGAGTTATATTATAATATAACTCATAAAGGTGCAATAATTCTACATGATGTGCACTAAGTTTAATTTAGCCACAACATTTTTTAAATTTCTTTCCACTTCCACAAGGACATGGCTCATTTCTTCCAACTTTATTTTCATTAACAACAGTTTTTGAATCTCTCCATTGCTTTTGAATTTCTCTTCTCTTTTCTACAGAGAAGATTCCTTCCCATTGTGGTAATGAATAAAGGTAATCAGCTTTAGAATCTAGCATATTAAAATATAACTTTTCAAAGTTTATTTTAAGTTCTACTTCAGAATCTCCTTCTATGTTTTCAAGATCAAGATTTTTTTCTAAGCTTTCATTTATTCCATCTAAGAATCCCATGAACTGTACTTCTGTTACTCCATGCTTTGCTGCTAGTTCACTTAATATTCCTTTTAGCTCTCCACTATGGTTAGCTAATACTTTGCTATATATGTTTGTTTCAACCTGAGCATATTCTTTCCAAAAAGCAGGCTCACCATTTTCTTTAACAAAATCTACAACATAATCTGTCCAATTCGTATATAAACCCATGTTCTTATCTCCTTTATTAGTTAATTGTATTAGGCATCTCAAATAAAATAAAAATTCGAAGATGCTATTAACCCTCGTTTATTTATTATAATAAAAATTCTTAGTACTTTCAATAATTATATAAATAGCCTTTATATTTTAGGCATTAGATATACTTTTCAATCTACTTTTGAATTTTTAAGCTATCAATTTCTTCTTTTCCAAAAGGCTTTGAAATATTATAGTTTCCACCTAATGTTTCTATATTCTTATTCTCTACAGTTATCATTATCTTTTGAACTGAAGGTAACTGAGTAAGTGAACTTGAAATTGAGGATAACAATACCCTTTCCTTATCTGCAGTCATATCAAATTGAGCATTGCTATTTAAATTTATATATGCAGTTCCTTCATTAATAGAAAAGCTTAAGAGTCGTGTTTCCTTGGGAAGTACTGGTTTAGAACTACTTACTACTGCTGGCCCCTTAATAAGCTCTTGTATTATAATTTCGCCAACAAGTTCTTCTTTATTCACAAGCCTTTCTTCTTTTACAATATTTGATTCAGGTTCTTTTCCCTCATCAAAGTAAAGATCGATTTGGATAAATCCATCTTTTTCAGAAGGAAACTTAGTATTTTCGAGTTTTTCTTTAGTTGAAATACTAACTTTGTCCTTTTTCTCATTAGTAACAATTTTAAATATTACACCTACTGTAATTATCACTAACAGTGAACATACTATTGCTATAATTTTTTTATTCATAACTTCCTCCTAACCATATTATTTTATCTATTAGTTAGTTTAGGAACTTAGGCATTTGAAATAAAGTACTAAGTCAAAGATTCTACTGATATTTTATGTCATGCAAGGAACCCTGTTCTATTGAGAGTTGTGCTATCAATAGTTTCGGTGACCCAGTATGCTGACGACATAATTTGCCGATAATTTCACTAGCATACTGACTAGTTATCTTTCTAGATACCTTATATGACAAAAACTTATATTGCTCTGACTGACGTTACAGTGCTACATCTAAAATCATAGCTCTACAACTAAACTATGCTTATCTCTATCTGCCATATTTAGAGTCACATCTTTTCCTAATTGTACCGAGTTTTCTCTCAATACACTAACTACTGTTTCATAGGCAAGTTCAGGATAATTGTTAGTTTTGCTTAAATGTCCTAAATAAATAAATTTATGTTTATCTCCTAGAATATCTAAAATTGCCCTCCCACAAGCCTCATTAGAAAGATGTCCTATATCACTTAATATTCTTCTCTTTAGTGGGTAGGGATAAGGACCAAACTTTAACATTTCAATATCATGATTACTTTCAAGCAGTATTATATCAGCATCTTTCAGAGCTTCTTTTACACTGTTTGAAAAATGGCCTAAGTCTGTAGCAATACAAGCTATTCCCTTGTTTGAATGAATTTTATATCCAGAGGGTTTAGCTGCATCATGGGCTATTTCAAAGCTTTCAACTGTGATATCCTTTATCTCGGTAAAAGCACTATCTATGATTTTAATATTATGTTCTTTAATTTTTCCAACCTTATCGAACATAGCTTTCCACGTCAATTCATTAGCATATATAGGAATATCATATCTTCTTGATAAAACTCCTATTCCCTTGATATGGTCTGAATGTTCATGTGTTACAAAAATCCCATCGATTTCTTTTGGGTTTTCATTAATATTTAAAATTTCATTTTCTATTGCTTTGCCAGGCATTCCCACATCTATTAATACTCTTGCATTGTCACTGGCTACAAATATACTATTGCCACTACTACCACTAAACAATGGACAAAATTTCATAATTTACTCCTTTAACAGAATTTTGGGAGGATATTTATTCTGTAATTCTTATTATATCTGCCCCTAAAACTTTAAACTTATCTTCTATGTTTGGGTATCCTCTATCGATATGTTCAATTCCCTCAACAGTGGTGGTGCCTTTTGCCATGAGTCCTGCTATTACCATAGCTGCACCCGCTCTTAAATCTGTAGCTCTTACATTAGCTCCAGTTAAGGTTTCCACACCATCAATTATTGCAATTCTACCCTCTACTTTAATATTTGCTCCCATTTTCTTTAGCTCATCTACATGTTTAAATCTACTTTCCCAAATGCTTTCGTTTATTATGCTTCTTCCTTCCGCAATAGTTAAAAGAGCATTCATTGGCTGTTGAACATCTGTAGGGAACCCTGGATACGGTAGAGTCTTAATATTTGCTCCTTTTAGTCTTCCGTTAGACTTTACTGTAATTGAATCATCATGTTCAATCACCTCTGCACCCATTTCGATTAACTTAGCAGAAATGGATTCAAGATGCTTAGGAATCACATTATTTATCTCTACTTCTCCACCACAAGCTGCTGCTGCAATCATAAACGTACCTGCTTCAATCTGATCTGGAATTACAGAGTAATTGCAACCAGTAAGCTCCTCTACCCCTGTAATTTTTATAGTGTCTGTACCAGCACCCTTAATACTTGCCCCCATGCTATTTAAAAAGTTAGCTACATCTACCACATGAGGTTCTTTTGCAGAGTTTTCTAAAACTGTTACACCTTCAGCTAATGTAGCTGCAAGCATTACATTAATTGTTGCCCCTACACTTACTACATCAAAATAAATGCTAGTGCCCACTAGCTTATCTGCTTTAGCCTTAACAGCTCCATGCTCAATAGTAACTTTAGTTCCTAAAGCTTCAAATCCCTTTATGTGTTGATCAATGGGTCTTACTCCTATTGGGCATCCCCCTGGTAGCTCTACTCTAGCTTCTTTAAATCTTGCAAGAAGTGCTCCAAGGAAATAATAAGAGGCTCTCATTTTTCTAACTTCTTCAATATCTGCATTAGTAACTTTAATTTCTGTACTATCAATAGTAATAGAATTTGGAGTTTTACTAACTTTACATCCTAAATATTTTAAAATCTTTTCTATACAATTTATATCTTCAATGTTTGGTATATTATCAATAGTTGAAATTCCCTTACTTGCTATAATTGCTGCAGGTAATATTGCCACTGCTGCATTTTTTGCTCCATTTATATTAACTCTTCCGAATATAGATTTACCACCGTTTATCACCAATTTTTCCATTTAGGTATCATCCTCACTATTTATTATCTATATTAATTTTCGTAATTTTTACAGTTATTAATTATACATTTTTTATTATATCACATACTCTTAATATTTTAACATTAAATTTCTAATATCAAACAGGTTTTTTTTAGTAAATAAGATACTTAGGATACATTTTGGAATGTTATTCCTGTTATTTGTATGCATTTACATTATATTGTATAAATTATTTCAACATTAAAGTATATTTTGCATATTTCGTAACTATTGTTATCACATATTGAAATATTGGGAAAGATTAAAATACAATATATACAGTTTTCTATCATTTTATCCTATTACAACAAAATTTAAATATGTTATAATATCTTATAATTAGAAAATTAATATATATTTTCTATAATTTCATTACATATTAATAGTATGTAATCTTTGGAGGAAAAATATGAAATATTATATAGTTGCATTATTAGATGAAGATTCATCAACAGATATTGCTGGCATTCAAAAAAATATAAGTAAAAAATATAAACTTTACAAGAACATATCTAGCTTATATATTCCTCTAGGTTCTGTTTCTAACATGGATTTTGATAAGCTTGATGAATTAGTTACAAAAATAATTAGTCCTTATAAAAAGTTTAAAATTGGAATAGATAATACTCTTAGTCTCAGTGAAGATTTAAACACTATAAACTTACGAATAGAAGATAAGGGATATATAAATAGGATTTCAAGAAATCTTTTAGACACTTTAAGCTTACATGGCATTACTGTTAAAGACTTTAACTCTAATACCTTTAATATTCCTTTATCAACTGCAAACCATAGTGTAAGAAAAGCTTCTTCTAATAATAGCTTGATTATTGATAGCTCTAAAGATAAAGAAGATTTTTTTAAGTTTGTAAAAATTAATAGACTTGAAATTTGGAAGTCATTAAGTAATAAGAAAGATTCTTTAGTTAAAAGCTATATTTTAAAGGACTATTAGTAAACTTCAATAATCACCTATAACAATTTTTGTGTGAAAACTTTATATTCTTATTCCTATGTGGATTTAATAGGCGGTGTTCTTTTATGATATATTATTTAGTAGCCCTTTTAGACTCTAAGTCTTATAAAAAAGTTGAACTTATTCAAAGGGATATATGCACAAAATATAATCTATTCACCCCTGAGGATAGTCTCCCTACCCTTCACATTACCTTAGAGACCATTGATGAGCCAAATTTAGAGGCACTAGATGAATGTATTAAAGAAGTTTTAAAAAATTATAGTTTTTTTGAAGCTACTTGTGATGGAATTATTTGCTTTGACCCTCCACATAAATCCGTGAATTTAAACATTTTAAAAGGCGGAGTATTAGAAAAACTATCCCTTAATTTCAATACTTATCTTAAAGAAAAAGGTTTTAAAGTGAGAGATGATATATTTCAATACAAACATCATATTTCCTTAGCAAACTCTTACTTTTCTAATAAACAATGGACTAATATGGAATATGAAGATGCTTGTGTTTTTGCACAAAAAAGTTGTTGTAACTTAACAATTAATATAAATGAGCTTCAACTTTGGAAACCTATAAATGATAAAAAAGATATGGTAGTATATACTTACTTTTTAAACAATTAATAAGTTACCTTTTCCAGGGCTTTAGGTAAAAACTTAATCATAACTAAGGTGAGTTTTTTATAAAAATTCCTACATATTAAGTTTTACAAAACTGATTTTCTAAAGTACCCTTAAAACTGATGAGAAAGGCTGATAGCAAATGAACTTAAATAAATTATTTTCCATGCAAGAAATACTTGATGATAGAATAGAAAAACAACATAATCTTCACAACGTATCATTAATTAACAAAAAAATCCTTGCCCTTATTGTTGAACTTGGTGAATTGGCTAATGAAACAAGATGTTTTAAATTCTGGAGTAAAAAATCTCCATCATCTAAGGAAGTAATCCTTGAAGAATACGTAGATTGTCTTCACTTTATTTTAAGTATAGGACTTTATAATGAATACTTAGACATAGAATTAAACTCTTTAAATTATACTGATTCTAACCTTACAGATCTTTTCTTAATTTTAAATCTTTCTATATCAAATTTCATAAACAATCAGAGCAAAGAAAATTATGTTAATATATTTAGCAACTTCTTGTTCCTAGGAAAATTATTAGGATTTACACCAACTGACATTGAGGCTGCTTATATATCTAAAAATGAAATTAACCACGAGAGACAGGATCAAGGTTATTAACTACTACAATCCTTAACTTGTTTAATGAATTTAATAAATTAATTTTTTCTACGAAAGTTTGTTTTATAATAAAGTGCTGCAAGTTGCTGAGGCTGATAGAGCTTCTCATTGGAAGCAACATTAACATTAGCTCATAAATATTTCCTAAAATTATAGGTTAAACTATCCATAAGGATGGTGATTTTATGTTGGGAATAATTTTCTCTATTGTAGCTGGAGCCGCTATGAGTCTTCAAGGAGTTCTCAATACAAGATTGGGAGAGAAAATTGGACTTTGGGAAACTAGCGCATTGGTGCAAGGTATTGCTCTAGTAGTTACATTAATTGCTGCTTTTACCATTGGTGATGGTAACTTTAGAGCTTTAAAAGATGCCAATAAATTCTACCTGCTTGGAGGGGTTTTAGGTGCTGCTATAACTTTTACTGTTATGAAGGGTATGGGTGCCCTAGGTACTACTCTAGCAGTGGCTATAATTTTAGTTTCTCAACTCACTGCTGCAGCTGCCATTGATCATTTTGGATTGTTTGACGCAACTTGTGTAAGATGTGGGGTGAAGCAATTCATCGGTGTTGCAGTGATGATACTCGGAATTATAATTTTTAAATGGAAAAGCTAATGTTGCTTTTCCTTTTTTATTCTACCCTATATAAAACTTCATTCAATAAACTACACATATAGTAATTTCTGAATAATCACAGTACATAAAAATATATAATTTTCATTGTATGTATTTGTTTTAACTTTTTATTATAAATTTCAATAATTGCTATTGAAATTTATAATACTTATGGAGATAATTATATCATAATTTAAATAACACGTTAGGAGTGACCATATGGACTTTAAACAATTAGAGGCGTTTATAAGTGTTGCAAAGCTTAGAAGTTTTTCTAAAGCGGCAAATGCTATTTATTTATCTCAACCAACTATTAGTTCACACATCTCTAGTTTAGAAAAAGATTTAAATATTCAACTTTTCGATAGAACTTCTAAAGAAGTCAATCTTACCCCTGCAGGGCAATCTTTTCTGCAATATGCTAATGATATTTTAAATACAAGAAATCATGCAATTACTGAGCTTTCAAATTTTAATAACAATATATCAGGAAGACTTAATATTTCTGCAAGTACTACTCCCTGTAATTCTATTTTACCTGGTCTTATTAATCAATTTAATGAATCTTATTCTAATGTAAGATTTACTATTAAAGAACAGGGATCTGTGGGTATAATTAAGGACATTATTGATTTAAACTGTGAAATAGGATTAGTTGGGACAAGCATTGATAATACAAAAATAAAAAGTTATAAAATTATGGAGGATGAACTAGTTATAGTATCTAGTCCTGAATTAAACTTACCAGATAAAATTAGTATAGATGACTTATTTAAATATAATTTTATAATTAGAGAAAAGGAATCTGCTACAAGATATACTCTAGAAACAACCTTAGCTAACTCTAACATAGATTTAAACAAGCTTAAAGTTCTTTGCGAAGTTAATAACTTAGATGCTCAGCTAAAGTTTGTTAAGCTTGGTATGGGTATTTCAATCATGAGTAGAGCTCTTTGTGAGGAATACTTTAAAAACGAGATTTTAAAACCTACAACTATTGAAGACATTTCTTTAAATCGTAATATCTATTTAATTATAAGTTCAAGAAGAACCTTAACTCCTATTGCTACCGCATTTTTTAACATGTGTAAGCAACTGTATAATTTAAATTAGGCCCTTAAAAAATAAAAATTACTATAGGTTATACCCATAGTAATTTTTTGCTTTTACTTTTTTAAATTTCTAGGAAGTATTTTAGCTAAATTCAAAAAACCATTTCCTTGTTTATACTTCATATCATTTATAAGAGTAGAACTATGCTTTAATAATCCATAGATGTCTTCAAACTTATACTCCATGTTATGCTCATAAAGCAATGCACATACTCCTGCAACAAAGCCACAGGCAGCAGATGTCCCGCTATATTCCGTATATAAGTTTTTAAGATGAGGTGGATAAATCTTTATTCCATTACGCTCTGAAATATAAGATGTGTCGCATGCTAGTGAAATTATATTTTCACTAGCTGCTATAAAGTCAGGTTTTAATAGTGATTTTACAGAACCACAAGAAGAATAAGAAGCTACTGAATATTCAGAGGTAGTATTCATGCCTCCTACTGTTATAGCACTTGAGCATGTTGCTATGCCTTTCATGGAATCTTCCTCATTTCCATTATGTCCTGATGGAACCACAACTACTACATTTTTATCTTTAAATCTTTCAAATAGTCTATTGTACAGCGAAACCATAAAATTAGTCATATTAAAAGTTTCAAAGGGCAGACATAAAACTTTTATGTTAAATTCCTCGATATTACTATAAAGAACTTCAAGAGCAAGAAGAGTAGTTGATATATATCCTCTACCAAGTCTATCAAAAGCCTTAACCATTAATATATGGGAATTCATTGCAATCCCCCTATTTTTATCCTTAGAACTATATCCACTACCGCAAATTTCACCAGCAATAAAGGTCCCATGGCCATTATCATCATATGGATAAGTATAGTTATTAATTAAGTCTATAAATTTTTTTATTTTATTTTTAGGATTTAATAAATCTGGATGAGGGTAAACCCCACTATCAATTATACCTACTCCTATTCCCTTACCACTTAAATTATAGTCTCCTTTCAATATAGTAGAACTACTTTGTAGAGATATTCCATTGGCGGACAAAACAGTTCTTCCGCATAGTTGTGCAAGATCATCTAGTGAAATATAAACAACTTCTGGGAGTTCTATTAATTTTTTCATGAACTTTCCATTTACTATCGCAGTGATACACTTTATTGATTCAATATGAAAAAGAACCTTTCCTCTATTGGATTTAATTTTTTTCTCTATATCTTCTCGAAGAGATTTATATTGAATAATCACTCTATAGCTATTATATAAATTAGATGAAATTGCATGTTTTAGAGTAGGATCAAGTTTTCTAGTGAAAAACAACATGAAAGCCTCCTATTACATTGTTACACTAGTATTAGTATATGAAGTAAATTTCCAAATGTTAATCTCTTTTACACAATAATTCATGCCTTAACATATTAAGTAAAGTATTAGTGGCCCCTTCTCTTATTTTTTGTCTATCTCCATGAAATCTTAACTCTGTTGTAATTACCTCTCCTTTATAACAAATCCCAACATAGACAAGCCCCACTGGCTTTTTCTCCGTTCCTCCACCTGGTCCTGCTATCCCTGTAGTAGATAGTCCTATATGTGAGCCTGATGTCTTAGCTATGCCTATAGCCATTTCTTCTGCTACTTCATGACTTACTGCACCATATTTTTTTAAAGTTTCCTCTTTTACCCCGAGTCTTGAAATTTTAGCCTCATTACTATAAGATACTACTCCTTCAAGAAATGAAGATGAAATTCCTGGATAATTAATTAATTTTGCTGCTACCATTCCTCCTGTGCATGACTCTGCAGTAGAAATTGTTAAGCTATTTTTAACCAAGAACTCACCTAAAACATCCTCTAATAAAGTATCCTCTTCTTTGTATACATAGTTACCTAATATTTCACGTTTCATGCTGTTGCCTCCTATTCTAATAATTCATATACTAATTCTTTCTGCCCTTCTATAAATAGACTTAATAAGTTACCTATAAACAAGGTAAGCTCCAATCCATAAGGATTAGAGCTTATAATTTTATTTAAATACACTTTCTAAATTATTAAACAATTCCTTATTATCTTTAATCTTAGCATCATTTCCTAACACTGCAAAGAAATTTTTATCCATAACGTGTTTTAATAAATCTTCGAAAGATTTAATGTCATTTACTGTGGTTGCCAGAACCTGCTCTCTTTCCCTTTGTCTATCTTCCTTAGAGATTCCTCTTATATACATACTAACGGCCTTTTCACCCTTCATGGAAGGTGTTAGAGGAGAATCAAGTTCACTAATAGTTCCTATAATATATTTTATCATTTCTCGTTCATCTGCTTCAAAGATTGCCACATAGTCAACGGCTTTATTATAAGCTTCTAAAGTCTCTACTAGATTTGGATCCCTATAGGATACAAATACTAAATTTCCACTTCTCACAAGAGTAGCAAAACCTCCATATGCGCCTCCTTGAACACGAACTTTATTCCACAAATAGTCTAAACTTATTATGGTTTTTAAAACTAATAACTTACCAGTATATTCATATCCAAGCTTTCTAAAGTTATAACCTTTAGCAACGTATTGGACATTAGAAGGAGTTAATAATCCTTCATTTTTCTGGCTTTCACTAAAGCTGTAGCTTTGTTTATGAACTACATTATTTTCTACAGAATCCAAAATGAGCTGAAGATTATCTTTAAGTATATTGTATTCTTCTTCTTCTCCTGTAACCGTAGCAATAATATTATCTTTATTAAATATAACTTTCATCACATCATAGAGCTTACACACTACTTTATCAATATTTTCATCAAAGTTTTCTTCAATATTCTTTAAGAACTTATAGTACTCATATCCACTTGTATGCTCAAGGTACAAGGATGCTGGTGTAAAATAAGAGGCTAGTCTTACTGTGGCTACCTGATGACCTCTTTCAATAAGTCTACCTTCTATCCTTGATTTTAACATTTGAATTATTTCTTTTATTCTCTTTTTATCACTGAATACGGTATTTTTAATTATTTCCCCCACAAGTTCTAATGCTTTTGGGACTTTATCTACTACCGCCTTACAATGTGCTTCTAAGAATGGATGATAATTAAGTAACTCTTTATCATCTCCATAAACCTCTGACTTAAAGTATATACCGCCAGTATTAATTAGAACTTCATTAGATAAATCTATATAACTGTGATTTTTAGTTTCTACTTTTCCTAGTAAATTTGATAATAAACTAATGTAAGGTATATCTTCTTCTTTAACGCAGTTAGTATTAAACATAAAGCTTATATAAGCAATTTTACTTGTAAAAGTTTTATGATGAAGTATCTTAATTTCATTTTCCTTATGTTCTTCAATATCAAGAACTTCAACTTTCTTATCAATATCCTCTAAGGATAATACTGGTATAGTTTCTAAGGCTTCCTTAGAATCTGGAGTGTTTTGTCTTTCCATCAAGGACTTTGTCTCTTTAATTATATTTTCTATGCCTTCTTCACTTAAGCCTTCCTTATATTTTCTAAGCTTTTCTGCTAAGGCCTTTTCCTTTTCATCTGCTAATCCCTTTTTAGGCTTTAAAATTAATAAAGATGAGTGAGTGTTATTCAAAATATATTTTTCAATTAACTCCTCAAAATAATTAGAATTAAGTGCAGTTTTCATCTGCTCTAGCATAGCATTATATTTTAAATGAATTAATGGACACTTATCGTAAAGCCAACTATCCATAGCAGTTATATAGTAAAATAACCCTTTAGGAAATCCTTGTAAATCTGCTTCTCTTAACTTAAATTCTGTAATATTAATACAAGCTTCTATAAGCTTTTTATCTATCCCATTGTTAACTAAGTCCTTCAGTGTATCAAAGATTACCTTCTTAAAATCTTCCTTCTTATTTTCCTCTGTATTTTTAGCTATAATACTAAATATTGGTTGAAGTATACCACTATCTAAGCTGCCAAATACGTCTTTACCAATTCCTGCATCAAGAAGTGCCTTTTTAAGTGGTGCTCCCTGAGTTTCAAGAAGCAAATATTCAATAGTTTCCATTGCAAGATGTATTTCAGGATCTGTACCTCTACCTGTAGCAAGATTTAAAGCTAAAAAAGTTTTTTCCTTATCACTATCTTCATTGGATATAGAGTATTCTTCAATTATCTCCTTCATTTCATCAAATGGTTTTTGGAGATTTATTGAAGAATCAATTTCTTTTACATCAAAGTTTCTTAAATAATTATCATTGATAAAAGCTAGGGATTTATATAAATCTAAATTTCCATACAAGAAAATATAGCTATTAGATGGATGATAGTATTTTGTGTGGAAACCTAAGAATTCTTCATGACTTAAATCTGGAATAAATTCTGGATCTCCACCAGATTCATATCCATAAGTATTATCAGGAAAGAGAGTTTCTTGCACCTTTCTCATTAGCACTCCTTCAGGAGATGAGAAGGCACCCTTCATCTCGTTATAAACAACTCCTTTATACTTTAAATCATCTTCCTTATTTTCAAGTTCATAGTGCCATCCTTCTTGCATTAAGATTTCTGGCTGACTATAAATATTAGGATAAAACACTGCATCTAGATACACATCCATTAAATTGAAAAAGTCTTTTTCATTTTTACTTGCTAAAGGATAAATAGTTTTATCTCCATAAGTCATAGCATTTAAAAAGGTGTTTAGTGATCCCTTAATAAGTTCAACAAAAGGTTCCTTTGTAGGAAATTTTCTTGAGCCACAAAGAACACTATGCTCAAGTATGTGAGCAACACCAGTGCTATCCTGTGGTGGTGTCCTAAATCCTATGGAAAACACCTTGTTATCATCGTCATTTTCTAAATACAAAAGCCTAGCACCACTTTTTTCATGATAAAACACCTTAGCATTTGAATTAATTTCTTCTACATATTCTGTATTGTTTAGCTTAAATCCATGATATAATCCACCTATTTTATATTCCATAATAATCCTCCCGATTGACTTTAATATATTTAAATTTCAACCTTTTTTATCGTATTTACTTCTTTTAAAAAATAATATCTTATTTAATTAGTTTTATATCTATATATTCCCTAAGTAGGTTTAAACCTATACAAAGTTATTTTAGAGTTTTTTATTAATTAACTTTTTAAATCAGTTAGAATAATAAATGCCTCTCTAAAGTTTCTATCAAAAATAAATTATCATTACCTTTTCGCATGATAATTCTCCTCATAGATTAAATAACCAATATACTTAATGATTATTTAATCTATAAAAATAGGGCATTTCAGCCCTATTAAAACTTCTATTTATAAAATAGTAGTAATGATTTTACCTAGTGTACTGACAAAATTTAATTCATCCCCATTAAACTCTTTAACTTCATGAGAAACTGACAAATATAGCACTGCTAATACACACTCTGCCTTTTTAATTGGTATTACCATAATGGATTTCCAATCTGGAATAATATTTAAAGAGTCGTACTCACTTATGTTGTCCCAATCTATAGAGCACACATTTTCTCCAGAAGCTATTGAATTATAAATAATATTTTCATTGAATGATTCTAAAGTACCCCATTCTGGTAAAAATTTCTTTCTTACAAAGGTATTCACTATATTATTATCTTCTAGTAAGAATAACCCTGCATTTTCAGATTCAGTAACTTCGATAATTTTTCCCAAGATACTATAAATCTTATTTTCAATTGTTTTATTCTCATTTATTAAATCAACAATTTCAACTAAGGTTGATACATTTCTAAAATCTTGGTTAGTGCTTCCTGTAAGAATTCCACTTAACCTGTTTGTAGTATTTCCTTTAAGTGAATAGGTTTCATTCCACACCTTATAGATGTTTCTTCCATTATTTTTGGCTGCGTAAAGTGCCTGATCTGCTTTCTCAACTAATTCTTCGTAATTAACTGAATGATGTGGGTAATTTGATATGCCAAGACTTATAGTAACATCTCTCTTATCTCCTAGTATTTTACCTTGTTCAATCTTACCCCTAATCTTTTCTGCTACTTGCTTAGCTCCCTCAACGTCTGTATCCGGAAGTATAACTATAAATTCTTCTCCACCATATCTCCCAACCAAATCTCTTTGTCTAATATTATTCATAACAATTTCACATAGCTTTTGTAGAACTTTATCTCCTGCTCTATGACCAAAATTATCATTGATATCTTTAAACTTATCTAAATCAAACATTAAAAGTGAAAATTGAGTATTTAATTCACATGCTCTATCAATTTGATTTTGAATCAATCTTTCAAGTTGTTTTCTTGTAAAGGTACCCGTAAGCTTATCGATACTTGAGCTAATTGTGGTATTATGTTTATCTATAACAACACCTAATATCTTACTAAGTACTGTACACTCATCAATTGTATTATCATTAATATTATTAAGAATTCTTTCTGATTCAATATAAACATAACCAAGTACATTATCATTATAATAATATATATCTGAATCCCTTTTATACTTGTCTATTAGATCTAATTTTGAATCCATTACTATGGGTATACACATAGCAGCTCTCACATTATTACTGGATATCTTGCAGGAGTTCAAATTTAAACCTTCCAAAAAGTTATCCTTACTAAGTATTGGCTTTAAAGAATCCCTACATCTTTCAACAATACTTAGGTCCTTTGGCAGTTCATTATCTTTACCACTGCTTGCAAGCACTTGAAACTTCTTATCAACTTCTATAATTACACTTGCCTTTGTTGCTAAGGTAGTATAGCTCATATATTGTATGATTAATTCCATATTCTTAATACTATTGAGACTTAACTTATCGATGAGCTCTCCAAATTCCTGAATATCTTCTCCAATGGATAAAGCCCATATCTTTTTCAATGTTCTCATGAATTTTTTATTTTTTAATATTTTATTATCATTTAAGTAATTAAATAGTATCTCAATATCGCTTTCATTATTTACATATATTCTAGAATTAACAGCTTTTGAAAATAGTTTATTATTTTCAAAATAATTTTCTATATCAATAAATCTCATGAAAGGCTTAATCATATTGTTACTATTTATAAAGGTCACTCTATATTCTTTAGGTACCTGAAGTACTAAATCAGCAATAATTCCACAAGCTTCAAAGTAGTACGTAACAGCATATGAGTATTCCTTTTTTCTAAAATAATAATTACCTATTTCTGAATATATCCTCCAAAGAATATGTGTTTGTTCGTGTTTATTACAAATATCTGTAGCCTTCATCAGCTCTTCAATATTAATGTTACTACTTAAAATATTTTGCAGATATAGCTTATTGCAAATTAGTCTATTATTCTTACTTTCCATATTATTATTTTCCATAAACTCATAGATTTTCTTTGCCTCAATAATAAATCCTAAGTCTCTTAGTATAATTATACATTCGTACAAAATAGCTAATTTACTATCCATGCCAGTAATCTTTTCACTTATTTCTAGCAATTCTTTAATGATATTTCCTGTAAAACTTTTATTTATCATTAAATTTGCAAACAAGCGTAAAACTTCAAGTTCCCATTTTAGTATTGAATCTGAACTTTCATAAATCTTGGCCGCCTTTTCAATATACTCACTAGCTTTTTCCTTATTTCCAAATATGAAGTTCAATCTGAATGCCAAAAGATAGAAAGGTCCTACTTCTTGTCCTTGATTTTGACCATTTCGTAGCTGATCCTCACAAAGTGAGTAGTATCTATGTGCTTCACCATAATTTCCAAATTTGAAGGAAATATTCCCTAGGTAAGTATATCCATAAAAAATCATACTATTATAGTCGTATTTCTTTGCCTTGTTAACAGCTTTAATAAAGTACTCGTAAGCATAATCGTAATTCTGAAGTGTAAAGTTAGTAAATCCAATGTTACTTAGGGCAATTATTTCATCATATATATCATTGTGTTCTTTACTAAGTTTATAGACCTTTTCAAAACATTTTAGTGCTTCTTCATTGTCTTGTAAATAATCACTATAAATTACCCCTAAACTATTCATAATCTTAACTATTCCAGTATGATAATTAGTTTCATAACACTGCTTAAGACATTGATTTAGATTTTTCAAAGCTTCCTGGATCTTACTTCTAACTATAAGCACATTAGAATAATAGGTGTTAAATATAACCTTATGCTTTATATATTTATCCCCACAAAGCTTAATCCCTTCAGTACAAGTATTATAAGATTCCTCATATCTTTGTTCATTAAATGCTTTTTGACAGATAATTTTTAAATAGTTTAATTTACCTTCAGTATATTCAATTGCACTTAAAAGCCTTTTAACCTTTACTAAATACTCATCTACTAGGATTTCTTCACCAGTAAGAAAAATTATATCGATTATTTTAAATATTATATCTATCTGTTCCTTGATAAGTTCACTTTTTTCAGCTATTTCCTCTGCTTCAGTATAATAGCAAAGTGCTTCTGCTCTTCCACCTTCTTCAGAGTAAAGATCTCCAATTTTTATTAATAAATTTAGTTTATTATTTAGAGTTGAGCCTTCTTGGTCTAAAAATCGTTCTTCTACTAATTGTATTGCTTTAGAAAGATTTTTTATACCTTCTGCTCTATTTTTTAAAGTTATCATTATCTCTGCATTTTCTAAGTAATAATATAGAAGTTTATTATACTGATCTGACTTTTCTAGATGGTAAATCATTTCATTTATTAAGTTATTATCATTTTCCTCATAGTATTTACTTAGTATTCCAGAAGCTAATCTATGTTTTTCTCTCTTTTCTTCTTTATCAATACTTTCATAAATAAAAGCTTTTAAAAACCTATTATAAAAGTCGTAAACAAAACCTCTATCTTCAATTTTTCTACATAGTAACCCTTTACTGATTAGGTCATCTATCTTAATTGAAATATCCGTATCATGCTCATTTATAAATTCTCTTATAACCTCCATAGATATAGCACTTTCAAATATGGAAATAATAGATAAAACCTCTAAAGAAATCTTGTCTATCTTTCCCATTTGATTCCTATAAGCTTCATACATATTTTGTGGAAGGAAAAATTTATCATCGTCTAACTTGTACCACTTGCCACTATTCTCCTCTACATATATCATTTTCCTTAGAAATATATCTTTCATTGTCTCTTCTATAAATAAGGGATTCCCTCTAGTATGCCTATATATGTTTTCTGTAAATTTAACAAAAGGAACTGCTATGTTTAGTATCTCTTTTATCATAAATCCTGCCTGATCAGTGGTTAGTGGTTTTAATAATAATTCAAGTCTCACGCTATCTCTCACGTTAGATAAGAACTCCATAAATTTTTTGTTCTCTAAACACTCACCATCACAGTAGGAAAATAAAATCATTATTTTTGTGCCTTTATTATATTTACTCATTAGGTAAAAAAAGAAATCTAATGTAAATTCATCTGCCTTATCTAAATCATCTATTATGATTACTCCTTGTTTATCTGAAAAAAACTCTTCTAGGAATGAAGCAAGCCTACTTATTAACCTATATTTTTCCTTATTACCTTTTAAAGGATTATTAGCTAAAAGGTTTTTCCTTTCTGATAACTCTGGTACAAACTTTCCTATTTCAAAAGCATATTTATTTTTCAACTCACTATTGGCCATGGGAATTATTTGCCTTAGTATATCAACTAAGGATTTGTTGGAATAATCATCATTTACTTTTCCGTTATTAAAGGAAAAAATTGCGTAATCATCTCCTAAAGCCGAGATATAATTGATATGTCTTAGCAGCCTGGTTTTTCCGATGCCCATCTCTCCATGAACTGCTACAACATTTTTTGTTAAATTATACTTAAATACAGATTCTTTTACTGATAATATTGAGGAAATTTCCTCTTCTCTACCAATAATTCTTATATCAAAGTTTAGTTTTTCCATTTCACTTTTGCTATGAGCTCTATAACTTGTACCATATCTATTATTAATATCCTCAATTATCATATCTATAGTGCTATATCTATTCTCAGAATTCAAACTTATCATCTTTAATATAATTGCATATATTTTGCTACTTAAAATTTCACCCTCTGCATTACATCCACAGTTTTGAATATCATTAACAACCTCAGCTACTTGCCTTTTACTCTCATATAGGCCATTACTCTTTAAACTTAAAATTAAAAGAATAATTCCTAAAGAATATATTTGTGAAGAAATACTTATGATACCATTGCTGATACTCTCTGGTGACTTAAATAAATTGACAAATTCTAGTTCTGAATTAAATTCATTTTTTTCTAGCTCCGTAGTAATAGTATCCTTTAACTTTATAATGAAGTCCTTATCTTTAATATAAATATTATCAATATTTAATTCACTGTATGGGCCTCCAGAATTATCAAAATACTTTACCGCCTTGCATATATTTACAAAACATTTCACTAAATGTTTTTCCGATAATTCGTAATTTATATTTAGTACTTTTTCTTTATCATTCACATATTCAGTAGTATAGTAATAGGTTTTTTGATATGACTTTTTATTATCTATTTGCTTTACAGTACCAAATTCAATTGCTTCTATCATATGATTATTATTTAGACTTCCTAAGTTTTCAAATTTAAGAGTACAATAATCAATAAAATCTTTTGATACATACTTTGAATTAAGAATGTATAGTTTTACAGTTATAAAACCCTTTTGAATATCTAGGGCTTCATAGATAGAATATAATCTACTTTGCTTTAATCTATTTACAATTCTATATCTATTGTTAACAATATCCATTCTTAACTCTCCCCCCACACATATACTACCCCACAAATATTATAACATAATTTACCATAAAAATGAATTAACTTCCACATGATTTAGCATTACTTATCTTTATTATATTTCCCTTTTTAATAATTATGATTTTTAAGAAACCTATTCTTTATATTATGTTAATACTTCACATCCATCTTCTGTTACTCTAATAGTATGTTCCCATTGAGCCGATAACGATCCATCAGCGGTAATAGCAGTCCATTCATCTTCGAGCACAACTGTTTCTGGTCTCCCAATATTTATCATAGGCTCTATGGTAAATATCATATTAGGAAGTAATATCATTCCTTCACCCTTTTTCCCTATATGCGGAACGAATGGCTCTTCATGAAATTCATTACCAATACCATGACCACCATACTCATATACTACAGAATATCCATGAGCTTCTGCATGACTTTGAATTGCATGACCTATATCGCCAAGAGTGTTATAAGGCTTAACTTGTTCTATTCCTAAATTTAAACATTCCTTTGCTACTCTTACTAGTTTTTTCGCCTCCTCTGTTGCATTCCCAATTACATAAGTCCTATTTGAATCCCCATAATATCCATCTAGAATACAAGTAACATCTACATTTACAATATCTCCATCATTAATTATCTTATTATCATCAGGAATTCCATGGCAAACTACTTCATTTATTGACACACATGTACTCTTTGGAAATCCATTATATCCAAGTGGTGCTGGATATGCGCCATGTTCTACAGTATAGTCATGGACCCACCTATTAATTTCTTCTGTGGTTATGCCTACCTTAATTTTCTCTCCTACCATATCTAAAATTTCACTAGTTAGCTTACAACTCTTTCTTATTCCTTCTATATCTTTTTCATTTTTTATACTTTCTCGTGGTATTACATATCCTAATTCAACTTCTAACTTTGATATCTTTGCATCTTCTTCCATATGGCATTTCTTATACTTCTTTCCACTACCACACCAACATAAATCATTTCTATTTATTTTATCCATATTAATTCCTCCAAAATTTATAGTTTTATATCTTCACACAAAATTCAACCTACATATAGACTTCAATTTTAACTCTTTAACAAAGCATAATTGATAACCATGCATAATTAAAATGTCCTCAAAATTTATATATTACATAAATAATATTTAGTGCAATATCTATATTATAGTATAAGTGAAAGAAAAATAAACAAAAAGAAGAGGTAGAACATTGCTCTACCCCACCTTAGAAACGATAAATATAAATACGTCTTCTATCTTTATCTTTTAACAAAGAAAAGTATTCATATAAAGAAACATTCTTTCTATTTGCAGTATGCTGCGCCATAAATAGATCGTTTCTGCCTTTAACTGTATTATATCCCTTTGCATGTATTACTTGAGTGTGATAGGGCAAATTACCTTTCTTAGGGTCACCGTACTGAATTACATCACCAATTTCTAAAATATTATATAACCCTTGGAAATTTGCAATAGCATCTAACAATTTCATTTCCTTATATTCCCTTGCTGCATTACTTCCTATACCATTTTCATTTCCCCAATGCCTTCTAAAATATCTTGCACTTCTCCATGTCAAGGATATCTGTGCTAAGTTCCTTGGGTTGTTTGTATAACAAAACCAATTCTGAAACTTTGTGTAATCATTCCCTATCATCATCATTCCACCAGCTCTAAGAACCTGTGATATAAAGTTGGTGCAATCATCATCCTTAAAAAGTGGATACTGTTTTGTATTTGGTGACAGTGCATATGCTTCTGCATATGCTTTAGCGGCATTTCTATTATATACAATGACTTGCCTATCGCTTATCTCATGGTCAAATAATGATTCAATCGTAGCTTTTTTAGCATTTATTAATATTTCTCTAGTATTCATAACTACCTCCTAGTGAATTATAAATAAAAGGGTTAATAACTGTATATGCATCTTTTCTACGATTGACATTGTTTTTATAAATAAAATTCATTCAAATACTTTTCGAAAATAATAGGCCTCCACCTTATTAAGATGAAAGACCTATCCCTAAAAATATATTTTACTCTCTTTCTTTACCAACAAAGTATAGTCCTACTAGACCTGCACCTGTGTGACTTGCAACAGTAGGTCCTTCAAAATTAATTATGCATTCTTTCACATTCCCGTTTTCCCTGCAAAGCTTCTCAAGTGCTAGAGCATCTTCCAAACAATCTCCATGAACTATAGTAATAGTTTGCATTTCATTTTTGTCTGACCTTTCTATAAATTTTTCTGCAAGCGCAGCAATAGCCTTCTTACGTCCTCTTACTTTAGTTAGTGGAATAAGCTTTCCTTCATTATTCATATGAAGTATTGGCTTAACACTTAATAAAGTTCCTACAGCAGCAGCCGTAGCTGATACTCTTCCCCCTCTTTTTAGATGATTTAAATCATCTACAGTGAAATAAAGATTAACTTTTAGCTTTGTTTCTTCTGCAAAGGCTATAACTTCATCCTTAGATTTTCCTTCCCTTATCTTCTCGTAAGTTAAGTAACAAAGAAGCCCAAGGCCTAAACTTGCACATAATGAGTCAATTATTGTAATGTCACAGCTTTCATATTCCTCTTTAAGGTTAAGCACTGCTCTTCTAGCATTATCTATTGTTCCTGTAAGTCCAGAAGATAATCCAATATATATAATGGATTTGTTTTCTTCCACTAGTGGCCTAAAAAGCTCTTCAAATCTAAATACGTTAATTTGAGATGTTGTTGGCATCTCACCACTTCTTAATCCTTCATAAAATTCCTTTATGTTTAAAGTTTTTCCAAAATCATCTTCTATATCTTTACCTTTAAAGTGACAAACTATTGGTGCCCAAACAACATTTTCTTGTTGAATAAATTCAAGTGGTAGAGCAGAGGCCGAATCAACCACTAAAATTATATTTTTATCCATTTCACTTCACCCTCTCACGTTTATAATCATTACCTTTTATTTTATGTCTAATGTATTTACTTTTTTCAAATAATCAAAACTTTCACAAATATTTATGTATTTATATTATCTTATCACAAATTCCATATTAAGTAAATTTGAAAGTTATTTATAAGTTTATAAGAGTAAACTTTATCCATAAGCATTATTATTTTAACATACTTTATCTTAAAAACTAATTTTCTACAATTAAATAATGAACAAGTTCATTTTGTTAAAGAATTTTGGAAGGAGATTTAGGTCCCACTCCAAAGTTTAATTTTCTGACTAAAACTGCCATCTAAATAGTATGGTGGAATCCTCCTTGAAAAATGCCGTTAAAGTCTAAAAATAAGCTTATATATTAAGATATATTTTTATAAAAAAGAGACTAACCCTAAAAGTTAGTCTCTTTTTGGAATTTTAATTATACAGTTTCTTCTAAAAACTTTCCAATTTTTCTAAATTTATAATAGCGTTTCGTAAGTAAAGAGTCCATTGTTTCACTCTTTAATCTTTCTAGCGCTTCCTCAAGATTTTTAGAAATAGCCTTTGCAGTCTTTTCTAAATCTGCCTGAGCACCACCTGATGGCTCTTTAATCATTCTATCTATTATCTCAAAGTCCAATAAATCCTTTGAAGTTATTTTCATTTTTTCTGCTGCTTCTTTTGCTTTTGTAGCATCTTTATAAAGAATACTAGCAAAACCTTCGGGAGAAAGAATTGAATAAATTGAATGCTCTAACATCCAAACTTCGTCACCTACAGCAAGTGCTAAAGCTCCCCCACTTCCACCTTCTCCAATGATAATAGAGATTATTGGACATTTTAAAGAGCTCATTTCCATTAAATTTCTTGCAATAGCTTCTCCTACTCCTCTTTCTTCAGCCTCAATACCACAAAAGGCTCCTGGAGTATCAATAAAGGTGATCACTGGTCTTCTGAATTTTTCTGCTTGCTTCATTAATCTTAAGGCTTTTCTATACCCTTCAGCCTTAGGCATTCCAAAGTTCCTAGCGATATTTTCTTTTGTATTATTTCCCTTTTGAATACCAATAACTGTTACAGGCATTCCTTTAAACTCGCATATTCCCCCTACAATAGCTGAATCATCAGCGTAGTTTCTATCACCTTTAAGTTCTATAAAATTATCAAATATATTTCCTATATAATCTAAAGAAGTTGGCCTAGAAATAGCTCTTGCCATATTGACTTTATCCCAGGCTGTAATCTTCATTTTAATGTTACTTTCCATATCTACCACTCCTATAGCCAGGCACTTATTTAAACCCTATGAAACCTTAGCATTGTACCCAAAGTCTCTTTAAGCTCACTTCTTTTTACTATTCTATCTACGAAACCTTTTTTCTGAAGGAATTCCGCCTTTTGAAAATCATCTGGAAGATTTTCTTTAATAGTCTGCTCTATTACTCTTCTACCTGCAAATCCAATTAGTGCATTTGGCTCTGATAAAATTATATCTCCAAGCATGGCAAAACTAGCTGTAACTCCCCCAGTTGTTGGGTCAGTAAGTACTGTAATGTAAAGAAGCCCCTTTTGATTATGAGCAGAAATAGCACTTGAAGTTTTGGCCATTTGCATTAAAGAGAATATTCCCTCCTGCATTCTGGCACCACCAGAACAAGTAAAAATTATAATAGGAAGAGATCTTTCAGTAGCAAATTCAACAGCTCTGGTTATTTTTTCACCAACAACACTACCCATACTTCCCATCAAAAATCTACTATCCATTACTGCTATAACTGTGAGATTATTATTTATCTTCCCATATCCTGTTACTACAGCCTCTTTAAGTTCTGTTGATTTTTTTAGCTTTTCTAGTTTTTCTTCATATCCATTAAACTCTAGTGGGTTACAGCTATGAAGATTTTTGTGTAGCTCTACAAAAGTTCCATCATCAATTATTTGCTCAATTCTTTCTCTTGCAGTTAACCTAAAATGATGGCTACAATATATGCACACCTTTTTATTATCCTGTAGATCATTCTTATATAAAATTTTTCCACAGCCTTCACATTTTACCCACAATCCATCAGGGATTGTGGGTTTATTTTCTTCCTTTTGTGGATTATTTTTAACTTCAATATATACATTTTTTTTAAATAACCTTTTAAGTTCTAACATACAATTACCTCTCTTAGGTTACGTATAAAGCATCCGAAATAAAATAACTCGCCAATGATGCTCATCACTATAATTTTAACTCACTACTTATAAAACTTGTATCAAAGTCTCCACTAATAAATTTTTCATTTGATAGTATTTCAAGATGTAAATCAATATTAGTGTGAATTCCTTCTATAATAAACTCACTTAAGGCTCTTTTCATCTTATTTATAGCTTCATCCCTATCTTTGCCATGGACAATAAGTTTTCCCACCATAGAATCATACACTGATGGAATCTTATATCCTTGATATACTCCTGAATCTAGTCTTACACCATTTCCACCTGGAATTAATAAACTCTTTATTTCCCCTGGAGAAGGCATAAAGTTCTTATAAGGATTTTCTGCATTAATTCTACATTCTATAGCATGGCCTCTTAGAACTATATCTTCTTGTTTAAAGCTAAGTGCTTCACCATAAGCTACTCTAATTTGCTCCTTAATTAAGTCTATACCTGTTATCATTTCTGTTACTGGATGCTCTACCTGTATTCTTGTATTCATCTCCATAAAATAGAAGTTTAAATCTTTATCAACTAAAAATTCGATAGTTCCTGCATTTTTGTACCCTATAGCCTTAGCAGCACGCACTGCAGTTTCTCCCATTTCTTTTCTTAATTTTTCAGTTAATACTACAGATGGTGCCTCTTCTAAAACCTTTTGATTTCTTCTTTGTACAGAGCATTCTCTTTCTCCTAGATATACTACATTACCATGGCTATCACCTAATAATTGTATCTCTATGTGCCTTGGTTTTTCTACAAACTTTTCTATATACATAGAATCATCATTAAAGGAAACTTTTGCTTCACTTTTTGCAGTGTTGAATTCTTTTATTACATCCTTAGGGTCCCTTACTATTCTAATTCCTTTTCCACCACCACCGGCAGAAGCTTTTATCATAATAGGAAATCCTATAGAATTTGCTACTTTTACTGCTTCTTTTTCGTCCTTTACAATACCTTTAGATCCTGGTACCACTGGTACCTTAGCTTCTATCATTATTTCCTTAGCCCTAGATTTATTTCCCATATTCTCGATATTATCTGAAGATGGTCCAATAAAGTTAATATTGCATTCTTCACACATCTTTGCAAACTTTGGATTTTCTGATAGGAATCCAAAGCCAGGATGTATAGCTTCAGCACCTTTTAAAATCGTGGCACTTAATATATTCTTTTCATTTAAATAACTCTCCCTTGAAGGTGCTGGTCCTACACAAACAGCCTCATCAGCTAATTGAGTATGTAATGCATCTCTATCCGCTTCTGAGTAAATTGCTACTGTTTGTATTCCCATTTCTCTGCAAGCTCTAATTATTCTAACGGCAATTTCTCCTCTGTTAGCAATTAATATTTTTTTGAACATATTATTACCTTCCTAACTTAAGATTACATACCCACAGCAAAGGTAAGTTCACATTCACAAGCAACTTCTCCATCTACTGTAGCTAATGCTTTTCCTATTCCTACAGGTCCCTTCATTTTTATAATTTCAACCTGTAACTTTAGAGTATCTCCTGGAACTACTTTTCTTCTAAATCTAGCTTCTTTTATTCCGCCAAAATAAGCTATCTTTCCTCTAAACTTCTCACTATGAAGTAAAGCTACTGCTCCAACTTGAGCTAAGGCTTCTACTATTATTACTCCAGGTAACACTGGTTCTTCTGGAAAGTGTCCTTGAAAGAAGTATTCATTCATAGTTACATTCTTGTATCCTATTGCACTTTTGCCACTTTCTAGTGACTCAATATAATCTATAAATAGGAAAGGATATCTATGAGGAATTATTTCTTGTATTTCCTTTATATTCAAAGCAACATTTTTCATAATTAATCTCCTAAAGCTTTATTTTAAATAGTGGCTCACCATACTCAATCATTTGGCCATTCTTAGCCAAAATTTCTACTATTGTTCCTTCTACTTCACCTTCGATTTCATTCATAAGCTTCATAGCCTCCACAATGCAAAGTACAGTTCCTTTTTCTACTTTATCTCCCACCTTTACAAAGGCATCAGAATTTTCACTTGGTGAAGTGTAGAATGTTCCTACCATTGGTGACTTTACTATAAATAAATCTTCATTTGCAATTTCCTCGTTAATAATTTCTTGTTTAACTTGTGGCTTATTAACTTCATTGCTACTACTATCTATGACTAAAGGATTTTCTCTTGCTTCTATATAGTTTGATCTATCTACTGTAGCTTCACTTAGAACTACCTTAGTAGCAGACTTACTCATTCTAATTTTCATATCACTAGTTTCAAGCTCTAGCTCGTTAACTGTGGAATCACTTAACGCTTTTATTAGCTGTTCTACTGCTTTATAATCCATGACTATTCCTCCCACTTCTTAAATAGCAATGTAGCATTATGTCCACCAAACCCTAAGGAGTTAGACATAGCATAGTTAAGTTCAGCTTCTCTTCCTACATTTGGAACATAATCAAGATCGCAATCTTCATCCTTTTCTTTAAATCCAATAGTTGGAGGAATGAAGCCTTCTTGTAAAGCCTTTACACATACTATGGCTTCTACTGCTCCTGCTGCCCCTAAAAGGTGCCCAATCATTGACTTTGTTGAACTTACTGGTACTTTATAAGCCTTCTCTTTAAAAAGATTTTTGATAGCTATGGTTTCAAACTTATCATTAAATGGAGTACTTGTTCCATGGGCATTAATGTATGAAACTTCCTCTAGTCCTATCTTTGCTTCTTTTACAGCTAGTTCCATAGCTTTTCTAGCACCTTCACCATCATTAGCTGGTTGAGTGATATGATAAGCATCACAAGTAGTTCCATAACCAACAATTTCACCGTATATTTTTGCATTTCTCTTTTGAGCGTGCTCTAAGCTTTCAAGAATTAATATCCCTGCTCCCTCTCCCATTACAAAGCCATTTCTCTCTTTATCGAAAGGTATGGATGCTCTCTTAGGATCCTCGCTTCTGCTTAATGCTGTTAGAGAAGTAAATCCTGCTACTGCTGTTTCAGTAATTGGAGCTTCACAACCACCAGCTATCATAATATCAGCTCTGTCAGCTTTTATCATTTCAAAAGCTTCTCCAATGCTATTAGTTCCTGTAGCACAAGCAGTAACCACTGAAAGGCAAGGTCCTTTTGCATTGTATTTTATTCCAATATGTCCACTGGCAATATTTGCAATCATCATTGGTACCATAAAAGGAGATACCCATTTTGGCCCTTTATTTAAAAGCTTATTATGCTCGCTTTCTAAGGTATATAATCCACCAATTCCTGACCCTACTACTATACCAAATCTTTCTGAATCAACAGCTTCTAAATCTAACCCTGAAGCCTTTATTGCCTCTTCACTTGCTACCATAGCATATTGAGTATATTTATCCATTCTCTTAATTTCTTTTTTATCTATTGCAACTTCTGGGTTAAAGTCCTTTACTTCTGCAGCTAACTTCACTTTAAAGTTTTCAGTGTTTATAGTTTTAATAAAATCAATACCACAAACCCCTTGTTTAACTCCGTTCCAGAACGTGTTTACATCATTACCTATAGGAGTTACAGCTCCCATTCCTGTGATTACAACTCTTTTTGCCATTTAAATTCCTCCTAATCCTACATTACCATTCCGCCATCAACATGTACAACTTGACCTGTGATATAACTTGCCATATCAGATGCTAAAAATAGAGCAAGATTTGCTACATCTTCACCTTTTCCAAAAGCTTTAAGTGGTATACTATTTAACATTGTTTCCTTAACTTTATCACTTAAAACCTCTGTCATATCACTTTCAATAAATCCAGGTGCTATAGCATTTACAGTAATACCTCTTGACCCTACTTCTTTTGCAATAGATTTTGTAAGTCCAATCACTCCAGCTTTAGAGGCTGCATAATTTGCCTGACCACCATTTCCTATTACTCCTACCACAGAAGAAATATTTATAATTCTTCCACCTTTAGCCTTTATCATTTTTGAAATAACAGCTTTTGATGTGTTGAAAGTACCCTTAAGATTTGTATTTATAACAGAATCGAAATCTTCTTCCTTCATTCTCATAAATAAACCATCTTTGGTTATCCCTGCATTATTAACTAGAATATCTATAGTTTTAAATTCGTTTATAGCAGTATTAATAAGAGTTTCTGCATCTTCAAGTTTGCTGATGTCGCCTTTTACTTTTATAGCTTTAACACCATATTCTTCAATTTCACTAATTAAACTATCTGCAAGTTCATCATTGCTTCTATAATTAATAACTACATTAGCGCCATTCTTTGCAAAAGCTAATGCTATTGCTCTACCAATGCCTCTGCTTGCACCTGTTATAATTGCATTTTTTCCTTTTAACATAATTTACTCTCCTATTGTTCAATTATTAAATAATTAACAAATTAACTTAGATTAAATAATAACTATTTTTGTTTTGTTCAACCAATTATTTGCGAAGATTTGGCTCCCACCTTTTACTGATTTAATCATTAAATATGATGAGAGACTTATCTTTCGTCAATACCTTAAAAGTTGTTGGTACTTTTATTGTAAGGCTTCTAAAACTTTATTAAGTGAGGCTAAATCCTCTACGTTATAAACCTTTAAGCTTCTATCTATTTTCTTTACAAAGCCACTTAGTGCCTTTCCTGGACCTACCTCAATAAATGTGTCAATACCCTCACTAATCATAGTAGTTATAGATTTTTCCCATTGAACTGAACTTCTTACTTGGTTCTTTAATATATCTTTAAGATTTTCTGTACTTTCTAAAATTTCACCAGTGATATTTGGTATAAAAGCCACCTTAAAATCATTAAAGTTTATATCATTTAATTCTTCTCTTAATCTATTTGAAGCATTTAATAAAAGATCTGTATGGAATGCACCACTTACAGGAAGTTTAATAACTTTTTTTGCTCCTTTTTCATTACAAAGCTCTACAGCTTTATTTAAAGGTTTAATTTCCCCGGCAATTACAATTTGCCCAGGGCAGTTATAATTAGCAATTGATATGACCCCTAAGTCTTCACATTCATCACAGATTTTCTTCAAGACATCCGCAGAAAGACCTAATACTGCTGCCATTTCACCTTTGCTTTTATCACTGTCTTCCTTCATGAATCTTCCTCTTTTTTCTACTACCTTTAAGCCATCTTCAAGAGAAAGTGCCCCACTCGCAACTAGTGCCGAATATTCTCCAAGACTTAGTCCAGCTACCGCCTGTGGAATTATATCAAATTTCTTTAGAACCTCAAGAGCTGCTATAGAAGTAGTTAAAATTGATACTTGAGTGTTATCAGTGCTTGCCAACTCCTCTGCAGGACCTTGAAAGCAAAGGTCAGATATGTTTCTATTTAAAACTTTTTCAGCTTTATCAAATACCTCTTTTGCCTCATTAAAACTATCATATAGTTCCTTACCCATGCCTACATATTGAGCTCCTTGACCTGGAAATATAAATCCAACTTTTTTCATGTTATCCTCCAAAATTAAGTGAAGTCACTTTTTCTAAAACCTCTTTAGCTCCATTAACTAAATCTTTTATGATTTCTTCACAACTTTCTTCCTTACTGATAAGACCAGCTATTTGTCCTGCCATTACTGAACCGTTATCTATATCTCCCTCAACAACAGCCTTTCTAAGTGCTCCTGATCCTAATCTTTCAATTTCCTCAAAAGAAGCAGCTTGCTTTTCTAAATTAACAAACTCTCTTGATAGTTTATTTCTAAGTACTCTTACAGGATGACCAGTGCTTCTTGCCGTTACCACAGAGTCTATATCCTTAGCACTAATAACTTTTTTCTTGTAATTTTCGTGAACTGTGCATTCTTTGGCCACTAAAAATCTTGTACCAACTTGAACTCCTTTAGCTCCAAGCATTAGCGCTGCTGCCATTCCTCTTCCATCTCCAACACCACCAGCTGCTACCACTGGAATGCTTACGCTATCTACTACTTGAGGTACTAATGACATAGTGGTAAGTTCTCCAATATGTCCACCAGCTTCCATTCCTTCAGCAATAACTATGTCTGCTCCACTTCTTTCCATTCTCTTTGCTAAAGCCACTGAGGCAACAACTGGAATTACCTTAATATTATGACTTTTCCACATATCCATATATTTTCCAGGGTTTCCAGCTCCAGTAGTTACAACTTTAACCCCTTCCTCACAAACTATCTCTGCTATTTTATCCGCATGTTCACTTAACAACATGATATTTACACCAAAAGGTTTATCTGTAAGTTCCTTGGTCTTTTTAATTTCTTTTCTTATATTTTCAGGGGTATTATTACCTGCTGCAATAATTCCTAGACCTCCTGCATTGGACACTGCACTGGCTAAGCTACTATCTGCTATCCATGCCATTCCTCCCTGAATAATGGGATATTTAATTCCAAGTATTGAGCATATATCTGATTTAATCATGTTTACCTCCTATAGTTAAGGTCAGATAGTTCTTCCATCTGACCTTAAACTTTACTCTTCAATCTTAGACTTAACGTAATTAACTATTTCTTGTATAGTTTTGATGTTTTCAATATCCTCATTTGGAATTTCTATTTCAAATTCCTCTTCTAAACTCATAACTATTTCAAATATTTCTAAGGAATCTACTCCTAAATCATCTGAGAAATTTGAATCTAACTTAATCTCATCTACCTCCATTGATAACTGATCTGCTACTACCTTTTTAACTTTTTCTAATATCATTTTATATTCCTCCTAAAATTTATTCCATGTTATTAGTGCACTTCCATAGGTAAGTCCACCACCAAAACCTATAATTACAATTTTATTTCCTTTTTTAAAGGAATTATTCTTATTTGCTTCATCCAGTGCAATTGGTATACTTGCACCAGAGGTATTTCCATACTTATTCAAGTTAATTATAAATTTATCTAAGGAAACATTTATCTTTTTGCTAAAAGCTTCTATCATTCTAATATTAGCCTGATGTGGAACTATAAAATCAATATCCTCTTTAGCTAATTGTGCTTCATTTAAGATTCTATTAAATTCGCTTTCCATTATTCTTACAGCAAATTTATAAATTTCCTTACCTTCCATAGCTATCTTGTTATTTGCTAAGGATTCACTAGTCATAAATGGATTCTCTAAAGGTATTCCACATGTTAGAGCTTCCCATTTTTCGCCTTCACTTTTAGAATTAATATAAGATACTCCATTAAAATCACTTACTTTTAATACTGCGGCTCCTGCCCCGTCTCCAAATAACACACAAGTGTTTCTATCTTTCCAATTTACAATCTTAGATAAGGTTTCTGTACCAATTACTAATGCAGTACTAAATCTACCTGAGTTCATAAAACTCTTTGCAATATCCACACCAAAGATAAATCCGCTACATGCAGCATTAATATCAAAAGCCATAGCATTAACAGCTCCAATATTTTTCTGTACCTTGCATGCTACAGAAGGTACTAGCGAGTCCGGGCTGCAAGTTGCTACAATAATAAGGTCAATTTCCACTGTACTTACATTGCTATCTTTTAATGCCTCTAATGCAGCCTTTGTGGCTAAATCCGATGCTTCCTCACCCTTTGATATATGTCTGCTTTCTATTCCTGTTCTAGATACAATCCATTCATTGGATGTGTCAACTAACTTTTCTAACATTTCATTAGTAACTACATGATTTGGAGCATAGGAACCTGTTCCTATAATTTCTATATTTTTCATTATTGCCCTCCTTGATCTCCATGTAAGCTATACTTATATTTAAAAAATGAATTTAATTTTTCTAAGGACTTTATTAATATATCCTCTTCTTCACTTGTTAATCCATTAATAGTAGCTTCTACCATCTCCTGATGAAACCTTTGATGAATTCTATAGGCAAGCTTCCCTTTTCTGCTAAGAGCAATCATAACTGATCTTCTATCTTCTTGCCCTCTTTGCCTCTCTACATATTCTTTCTTCACGAGTTTATTTATAGCAGTAGTTAAAGTTCCTACTGTAATATTTAAGTCTTGAGCGGCTTCGCTCATGGTTCTTGATCCGTACATACCAATTGCTTCAATAGTATGTATTTCTGTAATAGATAGATCTTTTAATACCCCTTCTTTAAGAGCCTTTTGCTCAATTTGAAGTATATCATTAAAGGTCTCTACCAATAACTCATTTAATATTTTTTTATTTGAAGAAGTCGATGTCATTTTAAATCTTCTCCTTTGCTTTGACAATCAAATATTTTGATAATCAAAGTATATCTCCAATAAAACTATATGTCAATATGGATTTTGTTATTACAGTAAAATTCTGGTATAATTTTACACATTGTTAATTATCTTATGAAATGGTTTAAATGCAGACATTTACTCTTTGCTATTCAAATAATATTTCATAATCAAATCTTATTGAATTTAATATGTTAATTTTTTTTGAATAAGTGAAACAGATAACTCTCTTCTAAAAATTAAACGCTATCTTAAACTCTTCTTACTATTAATTCAAAACGCTTTTAATAGTTTATCTGTAAAATAAAAATAGACTATTAGATTTATCTAATAGTCTATAGGTAGGGGTTAAGGAATTAATTGTTATTCTTTTTCTATATTATATACGTAATCATCCTCATTATTTGTTTCATAGAATTTATATCCTTCATTTGCTGCCTTAACAAAGCCCTTCAAGTATAAGAATCTTAATTTGTAGAATAAATTAATATCTCCACCAACTCTTTGGAAATTGCCTCTATGCACACAATCAGTATTTATCCATCTTACCAAATTCTCATCAGCCACAAGTAGTTTTTGAACTCTATCACAAGGCATTCCTTCTAAGATATAGTTGTTTATAGTAGAGAACATATCCTTAGCGCTTTGTGGATTTTCTTTATTTTTTGCCATGTTCCCATTCTTAACTCCATTGTTATAGAAAATATCTTCAGCAATCTTTACTGCCTCATCACCATGTTTTTCTATAACTTTACTTAAAATTAACGCCACTCTACTTTCACCATTTTGAATCCTATTTTGAAGCCAGCCATGGATATTGCTTAAATCAATTAACTCTTCTATAGATTTTGTTCTATCTATAAGTTCACCATAAGCTTTTGTTTCTTCAATCACTTCTCTTGCTTCTTCGCCATAAACCTCAAGGTATTTATTTCTTAAATCTAACTCTATGTCTTGGAACATAAGTACTTTATTAAATAACCAACTATGGATTGGTGCTAAAAATGCGCTCATATAACTATTCTCCTTTTCTTCCTCTTCTTTATTTTTTCAATTATCATGAAGCTGATTAATTCTTCATGCTTAGTAACAACCATAGACTATCTTTAAAGGTTATTGTTTGTTTTCTTTTTAAAGAGCTAAGTCTTTCTATAGTTATATGATAAACTAAAATTAAAAAAATATCCGTAACATTTGTTACATAAGTATAGTATATTTTAATACTGCTTTTTATTATCATAGTTAAGGGGATCTATGGGATTTCCATTTAATTTTAATTCAAAGTGGAGATGAGGACCTGTACTATTACCTGTGCTCCCCACATCAGCAATATATTGTCCTTTTCTTACAATATCACCATTATTAACATAAATTTTGCTACAATGAGCATAGACCGTTTCAATATTATTATTATGACTTATTTTTATAACTTTTCCGTATCCATTAGCCACTCCAGAAAAAATCACTTTTCCATCAATAGCTGCTTCTATAGGAGTTCCTAAGTCTGCAGCAAAATCAATTCCCTTATGCATAATGCCATCTCTTACTCCAAATGGCGAACTTAACCATCCCTTTGTTGGAGTATGTAATGAACTATGTAATGCAATTAAGTTGTTATTTAACTTTTTAAAAACTGGGGTTATTTCATTTTCTTTAACAATAGTAAAGCTCAGAATATTTTTTTCATGAGTATTATTATAATCTACAATTTTATTGCTTAAAGCTTCTACGCTGTATATATCCTTTTCATCACAGAGTACTTCTTCATAGGTAATAGTATTATCTACAACTACAACTTTCATATCTTTTTCATCTATCTTGGATAAATATCTTTTTTTAACAATACTTATCACTTCTTCCCCCTGCTGTTTGTGATTTATAATTCCAACATCTATACCATCGGATTTCATAATAAAAGCACTAACCTTATTACTAATTGGTGCGGCGCTATATGATTTGTTGTTACCTGCTAGCATCATAATTAGAATTGAAATAATAGTAATTAAAACCATAAAAATCATTTTATCTAATGTTTTGAATTTTATCATGTCATACCTCCATATCTATATTGTTAATATTACCCTAACAAGGTACTATTAAACACAATTCATATATTCTTAATTCTTACTCTTAAATTAAAGTATGTGATATACTATACTTAAAGCATTTCAATTCTTTCTAACTATGAAACTTATAAATTAGAAATTTCATAACTACTAAGTAGACTTGCTTCCATTACTTCTATTAGTAAGATTTAATTCTTACTAAAATTTAAGTTTTATTAAGTTACTGTAATGTATCCCTATTGAAAACACTAAAAACAGTGAGTTTAAGTCTTAATCTGTAACAAAAAATTATAAAATACTCCCAGTTGATATTAATAATGTTTAACATTATAATAGTTTAGTGTTAATTTATAGGAAAGTAATTTTAATACTTCACTTATATATTACACTAGCTGTTTTTCTTTAGGCTTAAAAATGTATTTAAATTAAACTTAAGCATATAAGCCTATATCATATTTAGAAAGGTAGGGATTCCATGAGCACTTTCATGTTTAAAAACAAAACTTTAGATTATACACCTGTAAGTAATGTGTTCATAGATAAATACATGTCAAAAGCCAGAGGAGAATATGTAAAAGTTTATCTCCTTGGTCTTAAGTACTGTGTAAGCGGTGAGCTTGGTGCAAATTCAAGCCTTATTGCATCAACCCTATGTCTTTTAGAGACAGATATATTAAATGCCTGGAATTATTGGAATGATGAAGGGGTAATAAAAATGTCTGCCATCGATAATATGGGAAACTTTCGTATTGAATTCTTAGATTTAAGTAATACCCCAGAAGAAGGTATGAAAAACTTAGACCTTATCAAAGAATTAGATAATTCTTCTGTTAAAGGTATGCTACAAGACATTGAAAAACTTATTGGTCGTCCTCTTTCCCCTAAGGAAATGACTCTTTATTTGGGTTGGCAAAAGGATTTTAATTTTTCTCCAGAACTTATTCTTTTATTAATTCAATATTGTGTCTCAAAGGGAAAAGTTGACTATAGATATATAGAAAAAATAGCAATGGCTTGGCACGACTCTAACATAAAGGATATTGAAGGAGCTCAAAGCTTTATAAAAAGACATGAAGACAAATGGACTAACATTAGAAAGATACTTACATACCTTGGAATTAAAAGCGGTGATGTAATGAAGCCTCAAGAAGATATTCTTGCTAAATGGCTAAATGTTTATAAGTTTCCTACAGAAATCATTTATAAAGCCTGTGACATATGCTTTGAGAGATTAAACCGAGCAGACTTTAAGTACATTGATGGAATCCTAAACAGTTGGTTTAAGGATAATATTAAGAGCTTAGAGGATATTGAGAAAAAGGACAGAAAAAAAATCAGTCATAAACCTATTATTAATAGTAATACTAATAGTAATAACAATACTAAAGGTAATTTTAATAACTATGATCAACGGACTTATGATTTTGATGAATTAGAAAGAAAATTATTAGGATGGGATAATAATGATTAGTGGTCATCACTTAGAAATAATGAATATTTATGAAACTATTAGGTTAAAAGAAGAAGAATCTCTCAAAAAAAGAAAAGAAGAAATTGAAATTCATCTTCCTGAAGTTATTCAATTAGAAAAAAGTATCGGTAAACTTTGTATTCAAATGTCACTAAATGCTCTGAGAAATTTAGATAATAGAGAAGAGTACTTAGCCGAAGTTAAAGAAAAAATAACTACTCTTAGAATGAAAAAGTCTGAGCTTCTTGTAGAACATGGCTACTCTATGGATTACCTGGAACTAAAATACAATTGCCCCAAATGCAAAGATACTGGTTTTATTGGAAGGGAAAAGTGTATTTGCTACAAAAAAAAGCTAGTACAAATATACTATGCAAATACAGATCTATCAAAATTACTATCTAAAAATAACTTTGATAACTTTACTTTTGATTATTATGCCAACATAAATAGTGGCCCTGAAAGATATAGTCCAAAAGAAAATATTGAAATTATAGTAAGCAAGGCTTGGAATTTTATAAAGAATTTCAATGAAAGTGATGAAAATTTATTATTTTATGGGAATTCAGGTACTGGAAAAACTTTTTTATCACATTGCATTGCTAAAGAACTTTTAGATAAAGGGCATTTTGTAGTATATAAAACCTCTGAGGATTTAATTAAATGCTTAAAAGATATTAAGTTTAATGGTAACTTAGAATTAGAAGATTATTTAATAAATTGTGATTTACTTATCATTGATGACCTAGGTACAGAAATGTCCTCAGATTTCTCCAAAACAGAACTTTTTAACTTATTAAACAGTAAGCTTCTTAAGAGCAAAAAGATGTTGGTTTCTACAAATTATTCTCTTGATGGTCTTTTAAATATTTATTCAGAAAGAATAACTTCAAGACTAATGGGAAACTTCGATATCTGCAAGTTCTATGGAAAAGATATTAGATTACAAAAAAGAATGGCATAAAAAAAAGTTAGGATAAATTTCCTAACTTTTTTATTTATATTAATTTATTATTTTTATAACATTTACTTATGAATAATTAACTCCTTAAATAATGGAATTTTTATTTATAGCTTGGATTAAAATAAAAAAAACCTTGAACTATTGTTCAAGGTTTTTGGAGCTGGCAATAGGAATCGAACCTACAACCTGCTGATTACAAGTCAGCTGCTC